>NZ_JBKFAQ010000033.1:0-2986 GCF_053345735.1 Bacillus sp. D48C | reverse complement strand
CATATTATATGGTTAAGTCCTCGATCTATTAGTATTCGTCAGCTCCACATGTCACCATGCTTCCACCTCGAACCTATCAACCTGATCATCTTTCAGGGATCTTACTAGCTTACGCTATGGGAAATCTCATCTTGAGGGGGGCTTCATGCTTAGATGCTTTCAGCACTTATCCCTTCCGCACATAGCTACCCAGCTATGCCCTTGGCAGAACAACTGGTACACCAGCGGTGCGTCCATCCCGGTCCTCTCGTACTAAGGACAGCTCCTCTCAAATTTCCTACGCCCACGACGGATAGGGACCGAACTGTCTCACGACGTTCTGAACCCAGCTCGCGTACCGCTTTAATGGGCGAACAGCCCAACCCTTGGGACCGACTACAGCCCCAGGATGCGATGAGCCGACATCGAGGTGCCAAACCTCCCCGTCGATGTGGACTCTTGGGGGAGATAAGCCTGTTATCCCCGGGGTAGCTTTTATCCGTTGAGCGATGGCCCTTCCATGCGGAACCACCGGATCACTAAGCCCGACTTTCGTCCCTGCTCGACTTGTAGGTCTCGCAGTCAAGCTCCCTTATGCCTTTGCACTCTACGAATGATTTCCAACCATTCTGAGGGAACCTTTGGGCGCCTCCGTTACACTTTAGGAGGCGACCGCCCCAGTCAAACTGCCCACCTGACACTGTCTCCCGGGTCGATAAGACCCGTAGGTTAGAATTTCAATACAGTCAGGGCGGTATCCCACCAGCGCCTCCACCGAAGCTTGCGCTCCGGTTTCAATGGCTCCCGCCTATCCTGTACAAACTGTACCAAAATTCAATATCAGGCTACAGTAAAGCTCCACGGGGTCTTTCCGTCCTGTCGCGGGTAACCTGCATCTTCACAGGTACTATAATTTCACCGAGTCTCTGGTTGAGACAGTGCCCAAATCGTTACACCTTTCGTGCGGGTCGGAACTTACCCGACAAGGAATTTCGCTACCTTAGGACCGTTATAGTTACGGCCGCCGTTTACTGGGGCTTCAGTTCAGAGCTTCGCTTACGCTAACCCCTCTCCTTAACCTTCCAGCACCGGGCAGGTGTCACCCCCTATACTTCGCCTTACGGCTTCGCAGAGAGCTGTGTTTTTGCTAAACAGTCGCTTGGGCCTATTCACTGCGGCTTTCCGTTAAGAAAGCACCCCTTCTCCCGAAGTTACGGGGTCATTTTGCCGAGTTCCTTAACCAGAGTTCTCTCGCACACCTTAGGATTCTCTCCTCGCCTACCTGTGTCGGTTTGCGGTACAGGCACCTTTTATCTCGCTAGAAGCTTTTCTTGGCAGCGGGGAATCAAAGACTTCGCTCCATAAGGAGCTTCCCCATCACAGCTCAGCCTTTACGATAAGCGGATTTGCCTACTTATCAGCCTAACTGCTTGGACGTGCACAACCAATCGCACGCTTCTTCTATCCTTCTGCGTCCCTCCATTGCTCAAACGATAAAGAGGTGGTACAGGAATATCAACCTGTTGTCCATCGCCTACGCCTGTCGGCCTCGGCTTAGGTCCTGACTAACCCTGAGCGGACGAGCCTTCCTCAGGAAACCTTAGGCATTCGGTGGACGGGATTCTCACCCGTCTTTCGCTACTCATACCGGCATTCTCACTTCTAAGCGCTCCACCAGTCCTTCCGGTCTGACTTCACTGCACTTAGAACGCTCCCCTACCACTGATACCATTGGTATCAATTCGCAGCTTCGGTGGTGTATTTAGCCCCGGTACATTTTCGGCGCAGAGTCACTCGACTAGTGAGCTATTACGCACTCTTTAAATGGTGGCTGCTTCTAAGCCAACATCCTAGTTGTCTAAGCAACTCCACATCCTTTTCCACTTAATACACACTTTGGGACCTTAGCTGGCGATCTGGGCTGTTTCCCTCTTGACTACGGATCTTATCACTCGCAGTCTGACTCCTAAGGATAAGTCATTGGCATTCGGAGTTTGACTGAATTCGGTAATCCGATGAGGACCCCTAGTTCAATCAGTGCTCTACCTCCAAGACTCTTACACTTAAGGCTAGCCCTAAAGCTATTTCGGGGAGAACCAGCTATCTCCAGGTTCGATTGGAATTTCTCCGCTACCCACACCTCATCCCCGCACTTTTCAACGTGCGTGGGTTCGGGCCTCCATTCAGTGTTACCTGAACTTCACCCTGGACATGGGTAGATCACCTGGTTTCGGGTCTACGACCACGTACTAAACGCCCTATTCAGACTCGCTTTCGCTGCGGCTCCGCCTCTTCAGCTTAACCTCGCACGGGATCGTAACTCGCCGGTTCATTCTACAAAAGGCACGCCATCACCCATTAACGGGCTCTGACTATTTGTAGGCACACGGTTTCAGGATCTCTTTCACTCCCCTTCCGGGGTGCTTTTCACCTTTCCCTCACGGTACTGGTTCACTATCGATCACTAGGGAGTATTTAGCCTTGGGAGATGGTCCTCCCAGATTCCGACGGAATTTCACGTGTTCCGCCGTACTCAGGATACATTCAAGAGAGAACGAAGTTTCGACTACGGGGTTGTTACCCTCTACGACGGACCTTTCCAGGTCGCTTCGTCTACCTCGTTCCTTTGTAACTCCGTATAGAATGTCCTACAACCCCAAGAGGCAAGCCTCTTGGTTTGGGCTATGTTCCGTTTCGCTCGCCGCTACTCAGGAAATCGCATTTGCTTTCTCTTCCTCCAGGTACTTAGATGTTTCAGTTCCCTGGGTCTGTCTTCCATACCCTATGTATTCAGGTAAGGATACCATACCATTACGTATAGTGGGTTTCCCCATTCGGAAATCTTCGGATCAAAGCTTACTTACAGCTCCCCGAAGCATATCGGCGTTAGTCCCGTCCTTCATCGACTCCTAGTGTCAAGGCATCCACCGTGCGCCCTTTCTAACTTAACCAAACTAAAATTAAAAAAATATGAGCTACACTGTTATCTAGTTTTCAAAGAACATAC
>NZ_JBKFAQ010000032.1:2532-3101 GCF_053345735.1 Bacillus sp. D48C | reverse complement strand
TTTAAATGTTATAAAATAAAGACAGATGTTGGAGTTTAAAAGTGTCTCATCACACTTCAAAATCGCTTATAAAAATATGACATAGGGAGGAACACATATGAGTCGTAAAGGGTGGATCATTTCCGCTGTTGTTGGACTGTTAATTGCAATTGGTATTGGTTCGACATTTGTCTTTAGCTCGGGAAAAGGGGAAGTAATGGAACTTAGTCCGTTAGAAATGAAGAAGTTCATGAGTGAGGATGGAACAGGTTTTGTTATGTTGAATTCTAATATGAGACATAGTAATGATTGGATCTTTCTTGTAAAGAAAATAGCTGAAAAGGAAAAGATTCAAGTAAGAGGATTGAATGAAAATCGTGAGGACATTCCAGGTTCAAGTAATCCTCATGATTGGGGCTTATCACAACGAAGGGATTCTCTCGCTTATTATGAAAAAGGAAAATTGAAAAAAGATATTGATTTTTCTAAGTTTAAAGATTCCGAACTTGAAAAAGAAGTTACCTATTTTGTTCAAAATTGCAAAGAGCAATATCAGAAGTAATCACATAATCATTGAAAGGTGGTGATAC
>NZ_JBKFAQ010000032.1:1618-2370 GCF_053345735.1 Bacillus sp. D48C | reverse complement strand
ACATTGAAGAAAATCAAGATTTAGTAATGAAAGCTTTACAGGCTTATAAAGCAACATCAACAGAAGTAAAGGAAGACAGCAAGGCGAATGAATCAAGTCAGCTTAGTAACGTATAAGCATTTAAAAATGAAAAGGGAGTGAATGTATATGTCAATGTTGGAAACATTATCTCAAATGTTAGTGTTAGGTGATGCGATGGACGGTCTAATTAATACAGGGAATTCATTTATTGCATGGATGCAAAGAGGGGCAATGGTTAGTACAGCGATTGTATTTTGCTGGGGCGCTTATCTATTAATTTGGGGCGGTGAACGAGGAAGACATAAATGTATATGGTGGTTTCTTGGTGGGGCAGCCGGACTTGTTATCGTAATGGGATGCCAATACTTAGCAGAGAGCGTAAATAGTAATGTGAAATTTGGTCAAATCTTATTCCCGTTTTTCTGGATGAAATAGTGAAAAAATATAAATAAGGCAATGAGGAGGCTATGCAAAAGGTATGGCTTTTTTTGTTGCCTTTTTTCATTGGAATTTAAAGTAGATGTGAGAAAGGAGAAGCCATGTTTGTCATTTTTAAGAGTAGCAATGGAACAGAAATTGAGTCGGGTAAGCAATATTCGTTTCATGAAGCTTATATCTTAACGAAGCGATTAGAACGAGTTTATAGAGAGGCAGGGCGGCAAGAACATATTGATTTCGATTTGTTAGATGGTCATTCTAATGAAATTTATAACGGTACGTTATCGCTTGGG
>NZ_JBKFAQ010000032.1:0-1608 GCF_053345735.1 Bacillus sp. D48C | reverse complement strand
TGATCACATTTCTAAAAAAATGAATGTGATGCAATTAGATCCAGAACAAGAGGAACAAAAGAAGGAGCTGTTAGAAACATTAGAAAGAGAAATCAATGATTCTCCTTTTCATGAAGAATATGAATATCAAGAAGAATCATCAGAAAGGAAGGAAGAATCCTCTTATAGTTCAGCGAATGAAGTAAAAACACTAGTAAAGCCTGGAAAGGAAAATAGAAAAGGATTCAAGATTATTGCGAGTGTCATAGGAAGCGTGGTGTTAATTGGAGCTGGTGCCATATTTGCCTTTAAGTTATTCTCTTCCGAACCAGTTTCGAGTGCAAATGCTGGCTCTGAACAATATGTAGTAAAAGGATTACAACAGGCAGCCATTCAGCAGTATGGAGAAGCCGTTAAATACTTCGATAAGGTCAATTACACAGAATTAGATAAAGATAGTCAGAAGGCAGTTCTATTTACTTATTTATTAAATGGAAGGGCAAATAAGGCATTACAATACGAACCGAAATTTGCAGAAAGTGTGGTTGCTTATTTTATTGGGATAGACAACATGAATAAAATCAATGAAATTGATGTCAAAAATGATGTAATCGACTTTGAAAAAGCAGCACTTAATAAAAAATATGAGGAGGTAATTAAGCTTAAGGGGAAAGTCAATATGGACGGTAGACGTGAAAAACTCATTGTTGAGGCTTTTGTAAATCTAAAAAAATATGAAGATTGTTATTCCTTTGCTAAAACGCAAGGAAATAAAAATGTAATTAAAGAGGTCAAAGAATTAGAGAAACGAGATATTCAGCAGTCTACGATAAGTGAAGAGGAAAAGAAAGCTAAGATTGAAAAAATTGATAAAGATCTACAGAACATCTAAGGGGGAGAGAATAACATGCCTTTAAATTACGAGAATCTGTACAAAAAAATGGGAATTGTTTTTCTTGGTGGTTCATTGATATTAAGTACGACAGGTTGCAGTTGGTTTGGAAGTAAGGAATCATCAAAAAGTAAATCAGCTATTACAAAAAAAGTAGATAAGAATAAACAGGAGGAAAAGAAAGAAGATCTGAACAAACAAGATTTTGAAGCAATTACAGAGAATGCAATTCAAAGTAAGGATAATGAAGTTGCTTATGTACTCGAAGAGCTGGATAAATCAAAAATTAATTTTAAAGAAAAATCTATTGTAAGTAATCTTCAAAATGGGGATGACACCACTTCTCGTGTTCTAGCACTCTTTGATAAAGAAACAACAGATAAAACACTTCAAGATACAACAAAAGATAATGTGATTGCAGCTATTACAGATAACAAGCCACAAGTCACCGTAAATGGAGATCATTTTGCATTCGGTGATCAAAATATTGATTCTTCAGTAGCAAGTATAGGTGATATTCTTCCACCAGAGAAGAAACCAGATACAATTGTGAACCCACCAATTATAACGGAGGATGAGAATGGTAATACGGAAAATACAGGGACAGAAAAACCAAAGCCACCAATAGAGCCGGAAAAACCAACAAATCCAGAGAAACCGACAGAGCCAGAAAAACCAACAAATCCAGAGAAACCGACAGAGCCAGAAAAACCAACAAATCCAGAGAAACCGACAGA
>NZ_JBKFAQ010000031.1:0-3246 GCF_053345735.1 Bacillus sp. D48C | reverse complement strand
AAGCCTCTTTGTTGGATATGCGGGATCTAGTGGGACATATGCGCCACCAGCTTTTATTATTCCTAATATACTTACAATCATCTCTAAAGAACGTTCTATATAAACCCCTACCATACTTTCAGGGCCTATGTTTCGTTTTTGTAGATAAAAAGCTAATTGATTTACTTTTTCATTTAATTCCTTATAAGTTAACTGTTGATCTTTATATACCAACGCAACAGAATCTGGATTCTGAATTACTTGCTGTTCAAATAACTCTTGAATCACTACATCTTTTTGATAATTGCCCTCTATGTTAGTCCATTCATGTAATAATTGCTTTTCTTCGTTCTTAGTGAGTATTCTTAGATTCTCAATAGGTTCCTCCGGAAATTGTAAAATTTCATCTAGCCAAATTTCAAAAGATTGAGCCATTCTTTTTATTGTAGAAACCTTAAATAAGTCTGTATTATATTCAAAATCCACTTGTAATCCTGTTGGTATCTCTTCCGTTGCTATAGTTATATCAAACTTTGCACCATTCATATGTCTAGGGATTTTTTCTACGCTATGATCTAATAATTTTGGTAACTCTTTTAATTGATTGTGAAAAACAAACATTGTCTGAAATAATGGAGAATAACTCATATCACGTTCTGGTTGTATAGCTTCTATAACTTTTTCAAAAGGAACGTCCTGGTTTTCTTGTGCATCTAACATTTTTTTCTTTATTTGTTGGACCAATTCTTTAAATGTTATATTATTTGAGCAATCTGCACGATAGACTACAGTATTTGCAAAGAATCCAATAAGATCTTCAACTCCTGGATAATTCCTATTTGCAATCGGGCTGCCTACTAAAATATCTTTTTGATTGGTATAACGAGAAAGAAACCCTTGATAACTTGCTAATAATGTGGCGAATAATGTAACGCCTTCCTTAGAATTGAATACTTTTATTTTTTCTAACAATTTATTGGGTATGACAATTTGATACGTATCTCCATTATAGCTTTGTATTATTGGACGAGGATAATCCAATGGGAGTTCCAATATAGGAAGTAAACCGCGTAATTCTTTCCCCCAATATGCTATTTGTTTTTGTATAATGTCTTCTGTTAACCAACTTTTTTGCCATTTTGTAAAATCAATATACTGAACAGGTAAAGGGGGAAGCTTTTCAGTTTCGTTTTCTAAAAATGCCTGATAAAAACTCATCCATTCATTGATAAAGGTATCTAATGACCAGCGATCAAAAATAATATGATGGATGGTGCAAAGAAGTACTAACTCTTTATTGTCCATTACTATTAAATGAGTACGTAATAAAGGTCCTTGGCTTAAATCAAATGGCTTTTTAGCTTCTATTTTTGATATATTTTCTATTTTAGATGTTTTATCTTCAGGAGAAAGATAACGCAAATCAATTACTGATAAGGGAACTGTTATATCTTGTTGAACAATTTGCACTGGTTTTCCGTCAACTTCATGAAATACTGTCCGTAGAATTTCATGGCGATGTATTATTGCATTATATCCTTTTTTTAACATCTCAATGTTCCATTTTCCTTTTAAACGCCATGCAATCGGGACATTGTAAAGCGCACTATTTGTTACAATTTTATCCATTATCCATAAACGCTGTTGAGCGAAAGATAATGGTTCGTATTGTTCACGTTTAACTGATTGTAATGGTGTAAAAACATCGATCTCCCCCGTTTTTCCCAATAAAAATGTTAAACGTTTTGAGAAATGTTTAATGGTAGGGCATTCAAATATATCACGTATTTGTACTAGAATTGAAAAATCAACACCTAAACGTGAAGTTATTTTAGTTGCTAGGAGAGAGTGTCCACCTAACTCAAAAAAATTATCGTTTATTCCAATGACAGAGGAGTCAATCCCTAATACCTCTGACCAAATTTCTACCATTTTTTGCTCTACTCTATTCCGAGGTGCTATATATCCCTCGTTCGTTTGTATAATAGAGGCCCATGCAGGTAAAGCATCTTTATCTACCTTCCCATTAACAGTTAATGGCAATGATTCTATCTTGATAAAATGAGCCGGGACCATATAATTTGGAAGATGTACCCCTACATGTTTTCTCCACTCTTGTGTATCTCCTTCGCCCACAATATAGGCTACTAAGATGTTATCTCCAAATGAATCTTCTTGCGCTACCACAGTAACTTCTTTAATGTCTGGATGATTTCCTAATATTGTTTCAATTTCACCTAACTCAATTCGAAATCCTCTAATCTTAACTTGTTTATCAGCTCTTCCTATATATTCTATATTTCCATCAGGTAAATATTTAACTAAATCACCAGTCCGATATAATCTATCATTAGAGCTATTCTTGAATGGGTGTGGGATAAATGAGGCCTTTGTTAATTCAGGTTGATTCAAATATCCTCGTGCTAATGCGATACCTCCTATATAAAGTTCACCTACTGTCCCAATAGGGACAAGTTTTTTAGCTTCATTTAATACATATACCTCTACATTGGGAATAGATCGACCAATAGGTGGTGTCCCTTTGCCGCTATAAATGTCTATAGTAGCAACCGATGCTTCTGTTGGACCATATGCATTTATAAAGAGGTGATTTTTCACCCATCGTTTTGCCACTTGTTCACTACAGACTGAACCCGCAGAAATAACAGTTTGTAATTCCTCAAATTTAGATTCATCTAACAGATTTAGTACCGTAGGTGGTAAAAATGCATGCGTAATTTTTTTTTCTAGCAAAAACTGGGTAAGTGGCTCGACTGGCATAATATCTTGTTGACCACATACATATAAAGTTCCACCAGACACCAGAGTTGCGAAGATATCATATAGTGAAACATCAAATGCAATTGAAGAAAACTGAACTACCTTACTACCCGTATTTAATTTTGTAAAATTAATGCTGGCATTAATAAAATTACATAGACCTTTTTGTTCATAAAGGACACCCTTTGGATTTCCTGTGGATCCAGATGTATAAATTACATATGCCAAATTATCTGGTTTAACTTCAATTGTAGGATTTATATTTTTTTCTCTCGAAATATTCATTTCATGTTCTTTTATATCAATACAATCTATTTCTTTAGGTATCCACTGTGTTAGATGACTTTGTGTCAGCAATACTTGTATGTTGGCATCTTTCAAGATATATTCAAGCCTCTTTGTTGGATATGCGGGATCTAGTGGGACATATGCGCCACCAGCTTTTATTATTCCTAATATACTTACAATCATCTCTAAAGAACGTTC
>NZ_JBKFAQ010000030.1:0-3262 GCF_053345735.1 Bacillus sp. D48C | reverse complement strand
ATTAAAGAATATGAAAATTTGCTTCGTAAATTATATATTCGTATGGGATTATGGAATGACGAAAAAGGAGCGAAAAATGAAATTACAACAAGAAAACCAAAAGAATATCCGATTTTCTCTAACTTTTTAATGTTTGTTCGTAAAGAATTATATCAAGATGTAGAAGCTAGAAAGCATCATGATAATTTAGGAGACAGTAGAATTCATCGTTTAGAATTAATTGAATTAAATCTTACAAATTTAGTAGAAGCATATGCAGAATTATTTGATGGTCATACTACAATTGAAGATTTCAAGAAAGAACAAGTTGTATCCTTTTCCTTACGGAATATATCCAGCTTTAAAGCAGAAGTATTCCAGGCACAGATCTTTAATGTGTTAAATCTCCTTTGGGATGAAATGATTTCAAATGGTGCGCCTCAATTAAAAGCCTTTAATAAAAAGCAACTTGCCTTTGAAGATGTAATTCGTTATTTCATTATTATTGACGAGGCGCATCATATTATAAATACGAAAAAAGAAAGCGCCCATGCACTACAATTTTTAACAAAGCTTAGTCGTGAAGATCGAAAGTACTTTGCAGGACTTTTATATGCAAGTCATACAATTCGAGATTTTGTACCGGAAGGATCTTCGCAAGAAATGATTGATGAAATTAAAAAGCTATTTGAACTTACACAGTACAAATTTATTATGCAGCAAGATAATAACAGTTTAGATATGTTACGAAAAGTATTTGCAGGACAGTTAAGTGAAAGTGAAATTGCAGCGATTCCACATTTGCCAACAGGGGATGTCATCTTAAGTATTGGGGCTGTAAAAAACATTCACTTCCATGTAGAGGTAACGGACGAAGAATTAATGTTATTCGGGGGAGGTGCTTAATACTATGCATCTAGTTTTAAAAGTTATACCAAAGAAATGGCTCATCACTTTAGCGCTACTTGTGATGGGTCTTTTTTCTTTTCTTTTACTTGGAGTGGTTAGTATTTTCATAGCAGCAATGGGGAGCGATAGTGGAACAGACACAGGTGATATTACGTATACAGGAGAAGGGCAAGTCATGAATGTTTCGCCCGAAGTTTTAAAATGGGAGCCAACGATTCGGAAGCATGCGAAAGCCTTTGGTGTGGAACCGTTTGTTGCTTTAATGCTTGCACAAATGATGCAAGAGAGTGGAGGACGTGGTAGTGATCCGATGCAGAGTTCCGAAGGCGCATTTAATACGAAATATTGTAAATCACCGAACTGTATTACAGATCCAGATTACAGTATTTGGGCTGGTGTACAGGAGTTTAAACATGCGATAGAAAGAGCCGGGGTAACGAGTCCAGGGGATATGGATCATATCAAAACCGCCCTTCAAGCTTACAATTTCGGAACAGGATTTTTTGATTTTGTTGGTGCAAATGGTGGCAAGTATACGAAAGAATTAGCAATTAAATTTTCACAACAACAATATCAAAAAGTGAAACATACAGGAATGTACCATTGTTTAAGACCGGAAGCCGTACCATATCAAGCGTGTTATGGCGACATTTTGTACGTTGACGCAGTTTTAAAATATTATCAGCCGGGTTCTGTCGTTTCTGGTGGAGGAGGAAATCCAGGAAGTGGAGGAAGTAGCGGTTCAAAAGTTGCCGATGTAGGTCGCCAATGGATAGGGCGTTCTACCTATGTATTTGGTGGAGGACGTAACACAAATGACATTGCAAGAGGGATATTTGATTGTTCAAGTTTTGTACGCTGGGCATTCGAACAAGTAGGGATGTATACCAGTCCGATAGGAGCCGTAAGTACGGAAACATTAAATAAAATTGGTACAAAAGTATCAGCAAATGATATGAAACCGGGTGATGTTATTTTCTTTGATACTTACAAACATGATGGGCATGTTGGCATTGTAATTGATAAAAATACTTTCATTGGTTGCCAAACAAATAAAGGTGTTTCTATTGAAGATTTAAATAATCCGTATTGGAAAAAAGTCTTTTCTGGTCACGTAAGGCGATTCTAGAAAAATAGGAGTGTGAAAAAATGTTGTCGTTAGATAGATCAAAAGTGTATCTATTCTTAATAGTTATGGCTGTCAATTTAGTATTAGGTCTTGTAAGTGCAAATATTGATTTAATCGTTGCGGTTCCGTTCTTAGCACTTACGGTATTTATTGCAGTTAATGATGAAATTTTAGAGGAAGCTACAAAAGGTAAAGTAACCACATTATTTAAAAAGAAGACAGAACTAATACTATTAATCTTGTTATGTCTTCTTTGTTTTTGTTCAGGAATTTTAATTTATAGACTCATGTAAAGGAGAAATTGATATGAAAGATAAACGAAAATTTTTGTTTATTGTGTTTGTCATTTTAGTTGTAGGTGTGACAGCTTTTAATATCTATTTGAGCAAAAAATCAATGAGTGATGGCAAAGAAAAACAGTTAAAACTTTCAAATGAATTACTAACAAAACAAAATGAAGACTTAAAAAACCGATTGGATAAGGTGCTTCCTTCCGCACAAGAACAACAGAGAAGGGCATATTTATCGACAGCCGAAACGTTTATTCAATTATCATTTCATCGAGAAAAAGAAGGCTACAGTGAGCGAAAAGAAAAGGCAAAATCCATTATGAGTGAAGAACTATTACAACAATTTTATCCTACTGATAAATACGAATTAGGAGATACGTATAAAACGAAACCAATAGAAATGAAGTTTTATTTACAAGAAAATGAACCCGATAAAGAGGAGGTAAATGTGTTAGCTGAATTTATAAATGTCACGACAGATGCAACGCAAAATCGAGAAGAAAAAGTAAACAATGTGTTACGAATCATCATGAAAAAAGAAAATGAAACATGGCGAGTTACAAGTGTGGAAGAGTTAAATATGAAAGTTTTATAACGAAAAAGGTGGGGTGAGAGTGTGATAGGAGCGATTGGTAAGAAGAGTGAAAGAATCAATCTAAGAAAAAATAAGTCGTGGATCTACTTAACAATTATCAGCTTTCTATTTTTGGGTTTTTTCGCTTTCTTGACATCAAAAATTTACATGCCAAACGATGAAAAACTATTCCATACAGAGACAAATAAGGTAATTAAGTTGTCGGGTATGGGGAAATTGATTGTAGAGAAAAGGGAATACAATCCACATAAAAACTTTATACAGATTTACTTTCGATTAGAAGGATATGAGGAAACAGGATATACATTTAAAGCACAGCAAAAAGCAAATCCAGGTGTTCAATTACCTGTCAAAGTATTG
>NZ_JBKFAQ010000003.1:569771-584029 GCF_053345735.1 Bacillus sp. D48C | reverse complement strand
AAATAAAAATTGACGTTTCACGTTGTTTGTTTCGTTCAGTTTTCAAAGAACTACTTGGTCGCTCATTTGCGACTTCCTTATGTTAACATCTTCGTTTTTCGATGTCAACTAAGTTTTTCAATTTCTTTTTTGTCGTTTTCTGCGTTTCCGCATCAGCGACGGTTATTAATATATCATGGTGAAAAATGAAATGCAACACCTTTTATAAACTTTTTTAAAAACTGCCCACATTTCTTTTTTAATATCATATACTTAAACGAAATATCTCTTTCATGTATGATTAATTCCTACATATATTTTATATAAAGTTACTCTATCAAAAAACGTTTCTTTCTATAATAAGCGTTTTATTCATATACCATATCATACAAGGAGGAATATATATGGACTATACCGATTTATTAATCAAACTAGGTCTCTCGGCTATTTTAGGATTTGCCATTGGTTTAGAACGCGAATTAAAACGGAAACCACTTGGTTTAAAAACGTGTTTAGTTATTTCTATTATTAGTTGCCTCCTAACGATTGTTTCTATTAAAGCAGCTTATAACTTACCACATACCGATCATATGAATATGGATCCACTTCGACTTGCCGCTCAAATTGTATCAGGAATTGGTTTTTTAGGTGCTGGCGTAATTTTAAGAAGAGGCAACGATAGCATTGCAGGACTCACGACTGCCGCTATGATTTGGGGTGCTTCTGGTATTGGTATTGCCGTTGGAGCTGGTTTCTATATCGAGGCAATTTTCGGAATGTGTTTTCTTATGATTAGTGTCGAACTTATACCATTGACAATGAAGTTTGTAGGTCCTAGATCATTTCGTCAACGTGATATTGCAGTGAAACTTGTTGTGCGAAATATGGACAATATCCCGGTTGTAATCGAGGAGATAAAAGAAATGGATATAAACGTTAAAAATATGAAGCTTAAAACGTTAGAAAACGGTTCTCACTATTTACATCTTAAACTGTCCATTGATCAAAAAAGACATACCGCTGATGTTTACTATACTCTCCAGCATCTTGAAAGTGTCCAACAAACTGAAGTGGAAAGTATGTAGCATAAAATAAACTCTCTTTAATTAGAGAGTTTTTCTTTTTTCTATAATGGTAACAATGAATGTAGTCCTGCAAAACAAGGAGGAATTTACTATTGAAATCCCGTCCGAATTTAGTAGATACATTTCGTGATTCCATTATTTTTCGTTTAATTTGTTTTATTATTGTACTCACTGCTTTTTCTGGTTTTCTTATACATAGATTAGAACCCTCTCATTTCACTACATGGTTTGACGGAATTTGGTGGTCAATTGTTACCATTTTTACAGTTGGATATGGCGACTTTGCTCCCCATACAACGATAGGAAAACTAATAGGTATAAGTATTATTTTATTAGGAACTGGCTTTTGTTCTTATTATATGGTTCTATTCGCTACTGAGATGATTAGTAAACAATACATGAAAGTTAAAGGTGAAGAAGCCGCTACCTCTAACGGTCATATGATTATCGTTGGCTGGAATGAGCGTGCAAAACATGTTGTAAAGCAAATGCATGTACTACAACCAAACCTTGATATTGTTTTAATTGATGAAACACTTTCTTTACTCCCAAAACCCTTTCATCATTTAGAATTTATAAAAGGTTGTCCGCATCACGATCAAACTTTATTAAAGGCTAATATTGCAACGGCACACACCATATTAATAACAGCGGATAAAGAAAAGAACGAAAGCTTAGCAGATACACAGTCCATTTTAAATATTTTAACTGCGAAAGGACTCAATCCAAACATTCACTGCATCGCCGAACTACTTACTACTGAACAAATTCAAAATGCAACGAGAGCGGGCGCGTCAGAAATTATAGAAGGAAATAAATTAACGAGTTATGTATTTACCGCTTCTCTTTTATTCCCTTCTATTTCAGGTGTACTATTCTCACTTTACGATGAAATCTCTGATAACAAATTACAACTGATGGAGCTTTCTCCGTCCTGCACCGGACAAACCTTTGCAAATTGTAGCTATACCCTTCTAAAACAAAACATTCTCTTACTAGGTATAAAGCGTGATGATCAATATATGATTAATCCAGTCCATACCTTCATTCTTATCGAAAGCGACATACTCATTGTTATTCACCATTAATAAAATGACGCTCTAGTTCTTGCATGAGCACTTTCCCAATATTGATATATTTTCTTTTTACATCTCCATCTGGATCTTTCGGTTCAGCAAATTGATCCATCCCACTCGTTCCAGCGGTTAAAGTATTCACATTATCATCTAGTTCGTCTTGATATACGTGCGAAAGAATATACGGCGTTTCAAGACGGACTACTACACCAGGTACATCCAGTTCACCATCTACTGCTGTAAACGGCACTCGTAAAAATTGATACCCATCTTCTTCATCGATTTTGTAATCGAAGCATCCTTTATCATAATCCCAATTACCACCAATGCTATATCCAAGTGGTTTCATAATCTCTTCTAACTTAAATAGCGCATATGTACGTCCTTCTAAATTTGATTGAATTGGAATCAAGTCCATCCCTCCAAGACTTTTCCTTTAGCATACCCACTCTAGCTTGAATATACTGATGGACTTTTCGATAAAATAATAAAAAGCGACCGGATTCCGGTCGCTTTTTATTATTTTAAACGCTCTTCTAATTCTGCTTTTAATTCTTCAAATCCTGGTTTACCAAGTAAAGCAAACATGTTCTTCTTGTATGCTTCTACGCCAGGTTGGTCAAATGGATTTACCCCTAGTAAGTAGCCGCTCATCGCACATGCTTTTTCGAAGAAGTATACAAGGTAACCGAATGTGTACTCATTTAATTCAGGAATATTGACGATTAAGTTTGGTACTCCCCCGTCGCTATGTGCAAGTAATGTACCTTCGTATGCTTTTGTGTTTACAAAGTCTACAGTTTCACCAGCAAGGTAATTTAATCCGTCTAAATCGTTTTCTTCTGATTCGATTGTTAGTTCATGTGTAGATTTACCTACTTTAAGAACTGTTTCAAATAAGTCACGACGACCTTCTTGAACGTATTGACCTAATGAGTGTAAGTCAGTTGAGAAGTTTGCTGAAGATGGGAAAATACCTTTTTGATCTTTTCCTTCACTTTCACCAAATAACTGTTTCCACCACTCAGCGAAGTATTGAAGTGCTGGCTCATAGTTAACAAGCATTTCAATTGTTTTTCCTTTATTGTATAAAGCGTTACGAACTACTGCATATTGGTAAGCTGGGTTTTCTTCTAGTTCTGACGTTCCGAAGTCATCATGACCAGCAGCTGCACCTTTCATCATCTCTTCAATATTTAAGCCACTTACTGCGATTGGTAATAAACCAACTGGCGTTAATACAGAGAAACGTCCTCCAACATCATCTGGAATAACAAATGTTTCGTAACCTTCGTTATCAGCTAGTGTTTTTAATGCACCACGTGCTTTATCTGTAGTTGCATAAATACGTTTGCGAGCTTCTTCTTTTCCATACTTTTCTTCTAATAACTTACGGAAGATACGGAATGCTAGTGCTGGCTCTGTTGTTGTACCTGATTTGGAAATAACGTTAATAGAGAAGTCTTTACCTTCTAATACGTCCATTAAATCTTTCATGTAAGTGGAGCTAATGTTTTGTCCAACAAATAGCACTTGTGGAGTTTTACGTTGTTCTTTAGAAAGCGTGTTGTAGAAAGAATGGTTTAACATTTCGATTGCTGCGCGTGCCCCTAAGTAAGAACCACCAATACCTACAACAAGTAAAATGTCAGAGTCATTTTTAATTTTTTCTGCGCATTTTTGAATGCGAGCGAATTCTTCTTTGTCATATTGAAGCGGAAGGTCTACCCACCCAAGGAAATCGTTCCCAGCTCCAGTTTTTTCGTGGATTGCGTGATGTGTTACTTTCACTGCATCACGTAAATAAGTGATTTCATGTTCACCGATGAAGGATAACGCTTTAGAATAGTCGAACGTTACATGTGTACTCATCTTTTTCCCTCCAATTATGGATATGTATTTCTGTATTCACTTTAGCGAAACTGAAGTTGTAAATCAAGCGATTCAACCATTGTAAACGTAACCAATATATATTTTTTAGAAAAAGTTCATTTTTTGCATAAAAATTCGTATTTTTCGGTATAGATGTATATACATCATCTTTCGAACATTTTTTATGTATAAAAACAACATAACTACCCCATTCTATAAAAGAGTTAATTAACTCATCGCTTGCTCATGCTTCACAATTAAGGGGGGCTTTTTCATGAGTACTTTGCAACGTATCGCATTAGTCTTTACTGTAATTGGCGCTGTGAACTGGGGACTAATCGGATTTTTCCAGTTTGACTTAGTAGCAGCCATTTTCGGTGGACAAAATTCAGCTCTTGCACGTATTATTTACGGCATCGTTGGTATATCTGGGCTTATCAATCTTGGTTTACTGTTTAAACCATCTGAAAATCTTGGTACACACCCAGAAACAAACGAAATTCGATAGTCAGTATGTCCTTTCACCTCCGACATACGAATATGATTGCATGCAATCATATTTGCAAATATATATCATAAGATAAAGTAAAAGAGGAACGCTCATATGCGTTCCTCTTTTACTTTGTTAACTCGGACTCTTCAATCCATTCTGCCAACTTTTCTCGCAGCGTATTAAATCCGTTTTCAGATGGGTTCGGTATAAGAATCCTTCCTTGTTTTCTTTTCGCCGCTTTTAACGATAAACTCATTTTTCTGTGCTCTTCATCAATTGAAAGTACCTTTACTTCTACTGTATCGCCGACTTTTAAAAAGTCATGAATATCCTTTACATATCCATTTGTAATTTCAGATATATGCACAAGTCCTTGTGTTTCTGCATCTAACGCTACAAATGCACCGTAATCTTGAATTCCAGTCACTTTCCCTGTTACAACCACTCCTGTTGTATATTGTTCTGACATATGAAACACTCCCATACGTTTACCATTCTCTCTACAATTATAAAGAGCAAAGCAGATATATTTATTTTAAATATCCGATTGGTTAGTACGCATTCTAGATAACGTTATCTAGAATGCGTATACCTTATATTAGTAAATTATACCACTATGACAGAACTCATTCAAAATTCATGAAAAATTTCCCTTAAAGAAGTATAATTCTCCAATATTGGGATAGACTACTAACACATGGCTTTCTAGTATTCCCCCCCTTTTATGGACAAAACGTATTACGTTTTGTCCTTTTTTTATTTTCTACAAACCGTTCCATTCTCTTCATCGCTTCCATAAGTTGTTCAAGCGACGTTGCATATGAACAACGAATAAATCCTTCACCACTTTCGCCAAATACGCTACCAGGGACAACGGCCACTTTCTCTTCCAACAATAACTGTTCTGCAAATTCCGCTGAAGATAATCCGGTTGAAGATATAGCAGGAAAAACATAAAATGCTCCGCCCGGCACATGACACGTTAAGCCCATTTCATTGAAAGATGTCGTCATGAAGTTACGACGCTTCTTATAGCTATCTCTCATTCGAATTACTTCATCGTTCCCTGCGCGTAACGCCTCAAGTGCTGCAAACTGAGACATCGTCGGTGCACACATCATTGAATACTGATGGATTTTGAGCATTAATTCTGAAAATTGAACAGGAGCTGCAATCATACCGAGGCGCCATCCTGTCATCGCAAATCCTTTTGAAAATCCTGAAATTAAAATCGTATGCTCACGCATATTTTTAATACTCGCGAAACTTGTATATACTTCGTCGTATACAAGTTCTGCATAAATTTCATCAGATAATACGATTAGATTGTACTTCTCAACAATCACTGCTATTTCTTCAAGCTCGGATTTATTTAGCATTGCACCTGTCGGGTTATTTGGTGAACAAAGCAAAATTGCCTTTGTTTTCGCTGTAATAGCTGCTTCAATTTGTTCTGGTTGTACTTTAAACTCGTTTTCTAACGTAGTCGCCACAGGAACCGGAACTCCTCCAGCTAATGTCACAAGTGGTGCATAAGAAACGAAGCTCGGTTCAATAATGAGCACTTCATCATCAGGATTTATAATGGCGCGCATCGCTACATCTAACGCCTGGCTCGCTCCAACTGTAACAATGATTTCATCACTTGGATCATAAGATACTGCAAATTGTTTTTTTAGATACTTTGCTATTTCTTGACGGAGCTCCAATAATCCTGCATTTGCTGTATATGACGTATACCCTTGTTCCAAAGAACGAATACATGCTTGCCTTACATTCCAAGGTGTAACAAAATCCGGCTCTCCTACCCCGAGGGAAATAACACCTTTCATATTTGCTGCTAAATCAAAAAATTTTCGAATACCAGATGGTTTTAAAGATTCTGCTGATCTAGATAGTTCAAATTGCTTCATGGTGTCACCACAATTCGCTTATCATCATCGTCTTTTTCATAAATAACGCCCTCATGTTTATACTTCTTCAAAATGAAATGAGTAGTTGTAGAAACAACAGATTCAATTGTTGCTAATTTCTCAGAAACAAACATCGCTACTTCTCCCATCGTTTTCCCTTCTAATGTAATAGAAAGATCATATGTCCCTGACATTAAATAAACGGATTTCACTTCTGAATAACGATAAATTTGTTCAGCAACCGCATCAAACCCAACGCCATGCTTTGGCGTAACTTTCACATCGATCATTGCCGTTAAACCTGTATGTTCTTTCACCTTCGTCCAATCAATATGTGTTACATAATCCACAATAATCTTTTCATTTTCTAACCTCGCAACCATCTTCTTTACTTCTTCTACCTCTATATTTAACAGCTTCGCTAATGTATCTACAGATAATCGACTACTCTTTTCAAGACAAGCTAATAATTCTAATTCTTTTTCTGTCACCATATAAATCATCCTTCCTTTTCGTTTGTGTTTAAATTATACAAATACCCTTTCCAGTTTGAAAAGAAGATTTTTCTATTGAATTATGTCAAAATAAAGTGAAACTTTAATCAGTGGAAAAATGCGTGATAAAGCGAAAGGGGATGGAATCGTGAAACCAAAAGTTTATATTGCTGAACCAGTTCCAACATTTGTAGAAAACTATTTATCAGAACACTGTGATTATGAAAAATGGGATCAAAATGAGAAAGTACCCCGTGATGTTCTATTAGAAAAAATACAAGATAAAGATGGGTTATTAAATTTCGGATCTGCTATTAATGAAGAATTACTGACAGTGGCTCCTAACTTAAAAGTAGTGAGCAACATTTCTGTCGGTTACGATAATTTTGATTTACAAGCGATGAAAAACCGAAATGTTATCGGAACGAATACACCATACGTATTAGATGATACAGTAGCTGATCTCGTTTTCGCCCTTATGTTATCTGCTGGGCGCCGTGTTTGCGAACTCGATTCTTATGTGAAAAATGGTGAATGGAACGCTGAAATTGGAAAAGAACACTTCGGACTAGATGTACACCATAGCACAATTGGTATTATCGGTATGGGCCGAATTGGAGAAGCCGTTGCAAAACGAGCAAAATTCGGATTTGATATGAATGTTCTTTACTATAACCGCCGTCGTAAAGAAGAAGCTGAACAAAAATTCGATGCTACATATTGTGATTTACAGACGCTACTGGAGCAGTCTGACTTTATTGTTCTTCTTACTCCATTAACAGATGAAACATATCACCTTATCGGAGAAAAGGAATTTTCATTAATGAAAGAAACAGCAATCTTCATTAATGCTTCTCGCGGGAAAACAGTAGATGAAGAAGCGTTAATCCATGCTTTAACAGAAAAGAAAATCTTTGCAGCAGGTATCGATACATTTACACAAGAGCCGATTCAAAAAGATAATCCACTCTTATCATTACAAAATGTTGTGACTTTACCACACATCGGATCTGCAACATTAAAAACTAGGCAGCAAATGGCTATGACCGCCGCTGAAAATTTAGTTGCAGGATTACAAGGAAAAACACCGCCTAATATTGTTCGCGGGTAATAATGAATAAACGAAAGGCAAGATGACATCGTCATCTTGCCTTTTTTTGTTAACATATTTTCTTCTTCCTTGGAGATGATATGAACAAAAATCAATGGAGTGACAAAAAATGAATCACGAATATACTTGTCCTTATTTCACTTTTTCCACTCGCGGCACTACTATTCATTACGAATTGTATGAACACGATAACAAAACAGAACGTCCTACTTTCGTACTCGTTCACGGCTTTTTATCTTCCTCATTTAGTTACCGTCGTCTCATTCCCTTACTATCGAAAGCAGGAACAGTGATTGCTCTTGATTTACCACCGTTCGGAAAAAGTGATAAGTCTCATCTGTTTAAGTATTCTTATCACAATTTAGCAACGATTATTATTGATTTAATTGAACATTTATCTCTCTCAAACATTGTATTAGTTGGGCACTCTATGGGTGGGCAAATTTCTCTCTATGTAAACCGTATACGTCCTGAACTCATTTCAAAAACGATTTTACTATGCAGCTCTAGCTATTTAGCACGCGCAACCTTACCTTTACTATACTCTTCTTATTTACCGTTCTTTCATTTATACGTAAAGAACTGGATTATTAGACGCGGTATTGTTCATAACTTAATGAATGTCGTTCATGATCACTCATTAATTGACGATGAAATGAAAAAAGGTTACTCCGCTCCTTTTTATGACGACCGTATATTTCCCGCTTTAACTCGCATGATACGAGACCGTGAAGGTGACTTATCTTCAACTGAATTACAAAAAATCGAAACACCTATCTTGCTCATTTGGGGTGAAAAAGACCGCGTCGTCCCTGTACATGTAGGTCATCGTCTACACAAAGATTTACCGAATTCAAAATTTATTTCTTACGAAAATACAGGACATTTACTACCTGAAGAAAAGCCTAAACATGTTTATGAAGAAATTATCGCTTTTTCTGCGCAATAAAGTGAAACTTTAATCAGTCCCCACCTAACTTCTTTGCTTCCGCTGAATTTTGAGGTGGGGTCTTACTACCAAGCAAATAGCGGGATAATATAAAAAAGGCTGTCGGAAATTCCGACAGCCTATAATGAACAACTTCCGCCTTCTTTTATTACAAGTAATTCCACAGCTAACTTCTCACATTTTTCAAGCGCAGGTACTTCCTCAAAAGACATAAAGTATATATGTTGAATCTTCTTTGCGATGTATTTTGGATCATCAAACACACTTATGACGTTCACAACATCGCTCGCTTCTGTTTCATAAAACTCCGGTCCCATTTGAAACGGATCCCAATTCTTCACAACCTCTATCATCTTTTCATATGTACCCATTCGCTTCCCGCCTTTTCACTTTTTAATACTTTTCTTTATCCTATCACATCAGCTATTCTATAAGAAGAGAGAGAACTTTCGTAACTTATTGGTTTTACAGAAGAAGGGGGCAAACTTATGCAACTATTTCATAAAGCAATCAATCGACGTGGAACGCATAGTATAAAATGGGATACATATAAAAACGAAGAACTTATCCATGCTTGGATTGCTGATATGGATTTTGAAGTACCAAAACCAATTCAAACTGCCTTAAAACAACGGATCGAACATCCGATTTTTGGCTACACACTTCCCCCTGAAAATATTGGGGATATTATTTGTAACTGGACAAAACAACAATACGACTGGGACATTCAAAAAGAATGGATCGTCTTTAGTGCAGGGATCGTTCCAGCTCTTAGTACGAGCATACAGGCTTTTACAAAAGAAAACGAATCCGTTCTCGTACAACCACCTATTTATCCTCCATTTTTCGAAATGGTCACAACAAATAATAGGCAGTTATGCGTGAGTCCATTACAGAAACAAAATGATACATATGTGATAGACTTCGAGCATTTAGAAAAGCAGTTTCAGCAAGGCGTCAAACTCATGCTTCTTTGTAGCCCTCATAATCCAATCGGACGCGTTTGGACGAAAGAGGAACTTGTGCAGCTCGGATCGTTATGTACTAAATATAACGTAATCGTTGTCGCGGATGAAATTCATTCCGATATCATTTATGCAGACCATACACATACACCGTTCGCTTCCTTATCTGAAGAATTAGCAGAACGCACTATCACTTGTATGGCTCCAAGTAAAACATTTAATATCGCTGGATTACAAGCGTCGATTATTATCATTCCAAACGAAAAACTCCGTCACGCCTTTACAGCTATCCAATATAGACAAGGCTTCCACGGGTTAAATATCTTCGCCTACACAGCGATGCAAAGTGCCTATACAGAATGTAATGATTGGCTAAACGAAATTCGATTATATATAGAAGATAATGCTCAATTTGCTTATGAATATATCAAAACTCACATACCTGCTCTTTCCGTAACGAAGCCAGAAGGTAGCTTTTTATTATGGATTGATTGTTCTCGTCTAAAGCTTTCTCAAAACGAGCGTACTGCATTACTTGAGGAAAAAGGAAAAATCATCGTTGAACCTGGTGAGAAATACGGGTTAGGTGGGGAAGAACATATTCGAATTAACATCGGCTGTCCACGATCTGTTTTAGAAGAAATTTTGAACAGACTGCGTCATACGTTTTCATAATAAGAAAAGAGGCTGTCATAAATCATTTTAGGACAACCTCCTTTATCCATATCTTTTCAATTACTTTTCACAAAAAAAGCTACCATGCACGGTAGCTTTTACTTTTTCTTCATATCCGATGCTTTTTTTACAATGACACCACAAGCAATTCGATCACCTGATTTACCTGTCGGTTGTGTCATACCATCATCAGCGTTTTCTGTAATAATAATAGACGCTCCATCTTTTCTATGAATCGTTGTTTTTCCTTCTTCAAGCGTTATGTGCGGCGCGTCGATTTCTGCCTTGATCTTTCCAGAACCGTCTGCAATTACGTTCGGTAAATCACCGTTTTCTGCACCCTTCGGATTAAGAAGACCATGTTTTTTATCATCAGGATTAAAATGATTCCCGGATGATTCAAAACGAGGTGCCTTACACTCTCCGATTTCATGTACATGTAGTCCGTGTGGTCCTGGCGTGAAACCTTCCCCTTTAATCGTAATTTTCACTCCACTTGTTTGCTGAACTACTTTCGCAGTCCCTACTTCATCTCCTGAAGCATTATGTAATTTCACTTCAATTTCTTTCGGCTTTCCTTGGTCACAACCTGCCATCAGAAATAATAAACAACAACTGAAAAAAAGCCGTTTCTTCATTCCATTCCCTCCAAAATATATTCTGCCCTTAGATTGTCCGAGCATAGAGGGAAACATACAAAAATGCGTTACTGTTTCTTTTCAGCTAATAGTTTTTCTTCAACTTTCTGTAATCGCTCTGCTTCTCTTTTTGATATACGAATAAACATGCGCCACGTGGCAATAGCACCGATAATAAATAGAACGCACACAATCCCTGGAATAATATATTCTGTTTTATCTTCCGGAAAATATAAAGGCATCATAACGAACACTCCTTAATTATAGGATTCAAAAAAACATCAGAATTTTCTGTTATATATCTTTAAATTATAGTTGAACCAGTTCATATTCTCAAGAGGCGTTCCGAAAGTGAATGATTTCTTTGACTCCTCCTCCTACTTTCCTTACTATAAACTTGAGGTGAAAAATATGAGAGAAACATTTGAAATTGGTGAAATCGTTACTGGTATTTATAAAACAGGAAAATACATCGGCGAAATTACAAATAGCCGTCCTGGTAGTTATGTCGTAAAAGTATTAGCTGTTTTAAAACATCCGGTGCAAGGTGACTTACATAACGTAAAACAAGCTGACGTACCATTTTTCCATGAAAGACGCGCTTTAGCTTTTCGTGAGCAAACGAACATTCCACAGCAAATGGTAAAGAAATATGAAGGAGAAATTCCTGATTATACCGAGTCACTAAAATTAGCATTAGAAACTCAAATGAATTCATTTTCTGAAGATGATTCACCTTTTGCAGAGCGTAGTCTAGAAACATTAGAACAGTTAAAGAAGGACTACAAACTCTAAAAAAACAAAACGACCAAATTACATAATGTGCAATTTGGTCGTTACTGTGTGCTCACTTTCTTTAACACTTTTGAAAAATCAACGAGTTCTCCTAATGTTGGTGGTGCTGGTTTTACTAAATACTCTTTATCTTTTTCTACTAGTTTAAAAATATTGTACGTCGTCATCGCATCATCAAGCGCACAATGATGCTTCCCTGTCCCTACTTTTCCGTACGCCTCAATTGCTTTCCATAATCCTGTTTGATTTCTTTCCCCAAAAAACTTCTTATACTCAAGCGATAAATCACGATACTGCCCGAAGAATGGAAAAGCTATCCCTGCCATTTCACAATTATGCTTCAGCACTTTCATATCCATATTTCCCCACGTTACAATTGTCGGTTTACATTTCGTTTCGTATTCTGCAAGCTTCTTAACGAGTTCAGGAAATGAAATCCCTTTATCCACGACTTCTTGTTTTATTCCTAAAAACTTCTTACATCGATCCGTTAAGGAGGGAAATGTTTTCGGCCTGACATGTGATGAATACGTATCTTCCACCTTACAGCCAGCAACTGAAACGAGTCCTACCTCAATAATTTCCGGAAAAAATCCTTTCGGTTTTTTTCTATGCTGGGGCATCGTAAACTCAAAGTCTAAAAATAAAAATCGTTGTTCATCCATACGATCCCTTCCTTATCATTTTTGTCATTCCTTTCTATTTGACACTCCTACACGAACAAGCTCGAATGCTAATTCCATTTTAAATATTCAGATTGGATGTATCTTATATATATGTCAAATGCCCACAAATATTTTAAAAAATAAGAAAAAATGACCTATGCAGAAAATATGACAAAATCCCTCCTTTCATTTACATCCGCAGTTTTTCTACTTTATAATGACGTTATGTGTGTTTCATCTAGTTAATATTTGACACACTAAGAAAAATGAATGAAAGGAGATGAGATTTTTGCACGAAACAACGCAAGAACTCGCTAACTGGCAGTATTATTTTGCTATCGCAGTCTTTTTAATTACATATGCCATTATTATTTCTGAAAAAATTAATCGCGCTGTCATCGCACTTCTTGGTGCAGCACTCATGGTAATTGTGGGGGTCGTCGATTTACATAACGCCTTTACGAAACATATTGAATGGGGAACGATTACGCTACTCATCGGTATGATGATTTTGGTGAACATTACGAGTAAATCAGGTGTTTTCCAATACGTTGCCATTAAAGCAGCAAAAAGGGCACAAGGAAATCCAATTAAAATTTTAATTTCCCTTTCCCTACTTACTGCGCTTGGCTCCGCATTTTTAGATAACGTTACAACTGTACTTCTTGTTGTTCCAGTTACTTTATCTATTACGCGCATACTGCAAGTAAATCCTGTTCCTTATTTACTTTCTGAAATTATTTTTTCAAACATTGGGGGAACGGCAACATTAATTGGTGATCCACCTAACATTATGATTGGTTCTGCCAATAAACATTTAGACTTCAATGCTTTCCTATTGAATCTAGCACCAATCGTAATTATTATTATTGGAGTTACAGCAACAATACTTTACTTCATGTACCGCAAACAATTAATTGCCGATCCTGTACAAGTCAAAAAATTAATGAGCTTAGATGAAAAACAATACATTAAAGATCCAGTATTAATGAAAAAATCTTTAACGGTACTTGGACTTACAATTGTAGGTTTCATGACTCATTCTATTTTCCATATTGATGCGGCTATCATTGCCTTAACTGGTGCTACTGTACTTATGTTAATTGGTGTGAAAGAGCATGAAATTGAAGAAGTATTTGCAAGCGTAGAGTGGGTAACAATCTTCTTCTTCGCAGGGCTATTCGTACTTGTTGGAGGACTTATCGATATCGGTCTTATCAAAATGTTAGCTCAAAAAGTAATTGGTATAACAGGCGGAGATATTTCTTACGCATCCATCCTTATTTTATGGGTATCTGGTATCGCCTCTGCAACAATTGATAACATCCCATTTGTCGCAACAATGATTCCACTTATTAACGATATGGCAGTTGGGCTAGGCTTATCACCATCTGACGCACAAATCGATGTATTATGGTGGGCATTAGCACTAGGTGCTTGTCTCGGCGGAAACGGAACATTAATCGGAGCTTCTGCTAACGTAATCGTTGCAGGTATCGCGAGCCGCGAAGGGCATAAATTTAGTTACATGGAATTCCTAAAAGTCGG
>NZ_JBKFAQ010000003.1:485059-569629 GCF_053345735.1 Bacillus sp. D48C | reverse complement strand
TTTTTACTTATATCTAAAATATATCGACTTATCAACAGAAACGAAAAATCTACTCTTTATATCTCACCGGTTCATTTCGAATAATAAATAAATGAATCGGTAAGAAAACCGAAAATGTGATTGTATGAATAATCGTAAACAATATAGAATTCGTTCCGTATCTATCTAAAATTGCGTAGATAAGATAAATAGACAGCACAATCGATACAGCTGTTGCTAATAAATATAGAATTGGTACGAAGTTAAAAATGAAACATGCGACATATATGCCGAATACTTTCCATCCCGCTTCTTCTTTTAAGAAATCCGGTAATTTGTCTTTTGCTAAATCACCCCATATCTTACTATTTAAAAAAGGAATAAACGCAAGAGCACCATCCGTTGCACCATCATTTTTCGCCATCGTATACAGTGCAAAAGCCGTTAATAAATACGCAATAATTGCCCAAATCAATACAACAAGAATAAACGCAAAACTAAGAGCAAAGAAACCTGCTAGTACGCCTTGATCCTCCATCTTATCCTCTCCTCTCTACTTTCAACATATTTCATTACATTGCAAGTTATGTTTTAAAATTTATCCAAACTCTTTGTATAATAAGAGAAGAAAGAGAATAAGAGAGGAGAAACACGTATGCATCCATTTGTAAAAGCATTACAAGAGCATTTTACAGCTCATCAAAATCCTGAAAAAGCAGAACCTATGACTCGTTATATGAAAAATCACTTCCCATTTCTAGGTATTCAAACACCGGAAAGGCGTCAATTATTAAAAGACGTCATTCAAATACATACTCTCCCAGATAAAAAAGACTTCCAAATTATTGTACGCGAGCTTTGGGACTTACCAGAACGTGAATTCCAAGCGGCCGCACTTGATATCATGCAAAAATATAAAAAGCATATAAACGAAACTCATATCCCCTTCTTAGAAGAACTTATTGTCACAAAATCTTGGTGGGACTCTGTCGATAGCATCGTCCCTACATTCTTAGGTACTATCTTTTTAAAACACCCAGAATTAATTTCTGCGTATATTCCAAAATGGATTGCATCAGATAACATATGGTTACAACGTGCCGCTATTTTATTCCAACTGAAATATAAACAAAAGATGGATGAAGAACTTCTTTTCTGGATTATTGGGCAACTACATTCTTCAAAAGAATTTTTCATTCAAAAAGCGATTGGCTGGGTCCTTCGTGAATATGCAAAAACAAATCCGGATGTAGTTTGGGAATACGTGCAAAACAATGAACTCGCTCCATTAAGTAAGCGTGAAGCAATTAAGCATATTAAACAAAATTACGGAATAAATAATGAAAAAATAGGCGAGACTCTATCATAGATAGACACGTTCCTCTATTGAGATTTAAAAAAGAACGTGTTAGAATATGTTCATTATTATTAATATAAGTAGCGATGACGGACTTATAAGTACTTGCATAAAAAGCGATTCAGGGATAGTGAAAGCCTGAAGCCGCAAGGAAACGGCAGTCCCGAGCAATACATGATAAAGTGGATGCACCTTTTGTGTATCAACTAGGGTGGAACCGCGGGCAAACGCTCGTCCCTAGGCAAATAAGCCTTGGGATGAGCGTTTTTTTATGTTCTTTTTAGCATATACTGCTCGTTTCCAAAGTATCAGAGTATATCATCGCCAATACGTTAACTTTCAAAAGGAGGATTTTCTTATGTATTCAATGGAACAAGTTGTAAACTTAGCGAAACATCGCGGTTTTGTTTTCCCTGGTTCTGAAATTTACGGTGGTCTTGCAAACACTTGGGATTACGGTCCACTTGGAATCGAATTAAAAAATAACGTTAAAAAAGCTTGGTGGAAAAAATTCATTCAAGAATCTCCACACAACGTTGGTTTAGACGCAGCTATTTTAATGAACCCTAAAACTTGGATCGCTTCTGGTCACGTTGGTAACTTCAACGATCCAATGATCGACTGTAAAAAATGTAAAGCTCGTCACCGTGCTGACAAATTAATTGAGGATGCTTTAGATGCAAAAGGCATTGAAATGGTTGTTGACGGTCTTACTTTCGACCAAATGGCTGACTTAATGAAAGAACATGAAGTAAAATGTCCTGATTGCGGTAGTGAAGAATTCACTGAAATCCGTCAGTTCAACTTAATGTTCAAAACATTCCAAGGTGTTACAGAGTCTAGCACAAACGAAATTTTCCTTCGTCCTGAAACAGCACAAGGTATTTTCGTAAACTTCAAAAACGTTCAACGCTCTATGCGTAAAAAGCTTCCATTTGGTATTGGCCAAATCGGTAAGAGTTTCCGTAACGAAATCACGCCTGGTAACTTCACATTCCGTACACGTGAATTCGAACAAATGGAACTTGAATTCTTCTGTAAGCCTGGTGAAGATTTAGAGTGGTTCGCATTCTGGCGTGAAACTTGTAAAAACTGGTTACTTTCACTTGGTATGACTGAAGAGAGCATGCGTCTTCGTGACCACGGTGAAGAAGAGTTATCTCACTACAGTAATGCAACAACTGACATTGAATTCAAATTCCCATTCGGTTGGGGCGAACTTTGGGGCGTTGCATCTCGTACAGACTTCGACTTAAAACGTCACATGGAACACTCAAACGAAGACTTTAACTATATCGATCCACAAACGAATGAGCGTTACGTACCATACTGCATCGAGCCATCTTTAGGCGCAGACCGCGTAACATTAGCATTCTTATGTGATGCATATGAAGAAGAACAATTAGAAAACGATTCTCGTACAGTTCTTCGTTTCCACCCTGCTTTAGCACCATACAAAGCAGCTATCTTACCATTATCTAAAAAGCTATCTGAAGGTGCTACTGAAGTATTTGCAGAATTAGCTAAAGACTTCATGGTAGACTTTGATGAAACTGGTTCTATCGGTAAACGTTACCGTCGTCAAGACGAAATCGGTACACCATTCTGTATCACATACGACTTCGACTCAGTTGAAGACAAAGCTGTTACAGTACGTGACCGTGACACAATGGAACAAGTTCGTATGCCAATTAGCGAACTAAAAGGTTTCTTAGAGAAGAAAATCCAGTTCTAATTATAAGAAAAAGAGGCTGCTCATAAGAGCGCCTCTTTTTTACTTTTCACGTTTTTCTTTAATTGCTACTGTACATCTTGATATACATAGTAAATCATCATTTTCATCAATAATGCGAACATCCCAAACCATTGTCGATTGTCCTCTATGTATCGGTGTCCCAATCGCTGTTACAATTCCATCTTTCTTTGAGCGAATGTGGTTTGCATTAATTTCTAATCCGAAACAAATACATTTTTCTTGATCAATCAAATTGTATGAACCAACACTTGCCACTGTTTCTGCTAATGCAACCGATGCACCACCATGTAAAAATCCAAACGGCTGATGCGTACGCTCATCAACAGGCATCGTAGCAACCACCTTTTCTTCTGTCATCTCTAACAACTCAATTCCAAGTGAATCCATTAAAGTTTTTGCCATATCGCTTCCTCCTTCTCTTACTTTAATTAAATGTATAATTTTACCTATTTATTTTCAAACTACTTATAACACTTATATAAGGAGGCTTCACCTAAATGAAACAGAAATTTTGTATATTACTGCTTATGTTCTCCTTGCTGACTATTGTACCAAATTGTGCAATAACAGCCAAAGCATCTAACCTGACAATCGATGTTAAGACTGTAACGCAAAAAGGTAAGAAACCTTATATAGAATATCAAATAAATAGGCCTTCTTTTCACAACTTTTCTGACTCTAAATTTCAAAATAAGCTCAATTTATATTACAAAAAATCCACTGACAAATTTAAAAAAAAATTAGAAAAAGAAGCAAAAAAATATTATAAAGAGACAGAAGGATCTAGTACACCATTTCATCCGTACGTAGCAAATGTCGATTATAAAGTCTCATTAAACAAACCACCTTTTCTTAGCCTATATGTGAATTACTATCAATATACTGGCGGAGCACATGGTCTTTATACGTGGAAGGCAAATACATTTGATTTAAACGAAAAAAAGCTACTGCACTTAGACGATTTATTTCAACAAAAAGATAAATATAAAGATGTAATCCGTGCAGAGATCGTAAGACAAATTAAACAAAATGAAAGTATTTATTTTCCTGATGCAACTGAAAAGGTAATGAGTATGAAAAAGTTTCACTTCTTTTTAGAGCCAGACAATCTCGTCATTTATTTCCCTTTATATGAAATTGCTCCGTATTCAAGTGGAATTCCGCAATTTCGTATTCCATATACATTGCTAAGAGACTATTTAAAGCCTTCTTATCAAAATATTTTGATTGACAACAAGTAAATATTTTCGCTACGATAATGTTAACCTAAAAACAACAGGAGGTTAACATTATGAGGAGATTTCATGTTTTAGATTTAGCATTAGCTGCCATGTTCGTCGCTCTTATGGCCATTGGTGCAAATATTGTATCTTGGGCACCATTCCTGCAAGTAGCGGGCATCCCATTATCTATGCAACCATTTTTCGCAATTTTAGCAGGTCTTCTTCTTGGAAGTAGACTTGGTGCCTTATCCATGACTGTATATATGCTCGTTGGCGTAGCCGGCGCACCAATCTTTGCTAACTTCAAAGCTGGATTTGGAGCACTTTTAGATCCTACTGGTGGTTTTATTATCGCATTTATTATCGTTGCTTACGTATCGGGAAAACTAGTAGAACAAAAAGAAAGACCAACATTCATTACATTTGCTATTGCCTCTTTCACAGGAATTATTTTAACTTATATAATCGGTACTACTTACATGTACGGGGCAGTCAATCTCTTTATGGGCGGTAATATGAGTTATAAAGCTGCTTGGATGATTATGATGTGGTTCGCAGTAAAAGATATTGCATTTACAATTATCGGTGCTATTATCGCACCTCGCATATACTATGCTGTGCGTCGTTCTGCTTATCAGCATTCTCATTCGACGATTTCATAATAAAAAAAGAGTTATTTCAACAAGCTGAAATAACTCTTTTTTATATTAAGACTCTTGATTCGCTTGTTCTTCTAAAATTTTCTTCATCATCGCAACCATGTCATCACGTAATTCTGGGTGTTGCAGGGCCATTTCAATTGTCGTTTGAACGAATCCTAGCTTTTCACCTACATCGTAGCGCTTTCCTTCGAAATCGTAAGCAAATACACGTTGGATTTCATTTAAGCTTTGGATTGCATCTGTTAACTGAATTTCACCGCCAGCACCGACATGTTGCTGTTCTAAGAACATAAAGATTTCAGGCGTTAAAATGTAACGGCCCATAATCGCTAAGTTTGAAGGTGCTGTACCTTGTGCTGGTTTCTCAACGAAATTGCGAACTTGGTAACGACGACCTTCTTGTTCTAATGGATCGATAATTCCGTAACGGTGTGTTTCTGTTTCTGGAACAGTTTGTACACCAATAACAGAAGAAAGTGTTTTTTCATACTCATCCATTAATTGACGTAAACATGGTTTCTCAGCTTGGACAATATCATCACCTAGTAACACTGCAAATGGCTCATCACCAATGAATTTACGTGCACACCAAACAGCATGTCCTAGTCCCTTCGGCTCTTTTTGACGGATGTAATGAATATCTACCATTTTTGAAGAAGCTTGTACTTTTTCAAGCAACTCATATTTTTTCTTCTCTAATAAGTTTTGTTCTAGTTCAAATGCGTTATCAAAATGATCTTCGATAGAGCGCTTTGTTTTACCAGTAACGATAATAATATCTTCGATTCCCGATTTCACTGCTTCTTCTACAATGTATTGAATCGTTGGTTTATCTACTATCGGTAACATTTCTTTCGGCATTGCTTTCGTTGCTGGTAAAAAACGTGTTCCTAATCCAGCTGCTGGGATTATCGCTTTTCTTACTTTTTTCATCACAAAATACCCTCTCTCCTGTCGGAATTAATAGCAATCATTTCCTACATAAAACAAAAGGGAGATTTCGCTCCCTTTTGTTCCTTACTACTTAAAATTACTTTGTATTATAAACGATTCATAATGTCTTCTTTAATAGTAAGTAACTTTTGTTCACTATTTTGTAAAGAACTATCTTGTACACCGAAGTAGAACTTAATCTTCGGTTCAGTTCCAGATGGACGTAGGCAGAACCATGAACCATCCTCTAATTGATATTTTAACACATTTGATTTCGGTAAGTGAATCTCTTCTTTATGTCCATCTTGTAAAGATGTAATGATGCTTGCTTTATAATCTTCAACTGCTACGACTGTTAAGCCTGCTACTTCTTTCGGAGGATTCTCACGGAACGTCGCCATCATCTCTTGGATTTGTTCCGCTCCATCTTTTCCTTTTAACGTTAACGATACAAGGTCTTCACGGAAGAAACCATACTTCTCAAATACTTCTAATAGACCATCATATAACGTTTTCCCTTGTGATTTGTAGTATGCAGCTACTTCACATGCAAATAGGACAGATTGTACTGCATCTTTATCACGGCAGAATGGACGGATTAAATAACCATAGCTTTCCTCATAACCGAATTGGAATTCGTATTGTCCGCTTTCTTCATACTGTCTAATTTTCTCACCGATAAATTTAAATCCAGTTAACGTATCAACTGTATCTAAACCGTATGCTTTTGCAATTGTACGGCCAATTTCAGACGTTACGATTGTTTTTAATACGACACCGTTCTCTGGAAGTATTCCGTTTTCTTTCTTTTGAGATAGTAAGTAATCAAGCATTAATGCACCTGTTTGGTTACCTGTTAATACTTGGAACTCACCATTATGATTACGAACAGCTACACCAAGGCGATCTGCGTCAGGATCAGTTGCGATTAATACATCTGCGCCTACCTTTTCACCGTCACGAATTGCATACTCAAACGCGGCGTGCTCTTCTGGGTTCGGTGATTTTACTGTAGAGAAGTTTGGATCTGGTAACTCTTGCTCTTTTACAACTGTTACATCTGTAAATCCAACTTCTTCTAAACCACGGCGTACAGAAATATTTGATGTTCCGTGTAATGGTGTAAAGACGATTTTTAAGTCTTTGCCGGCCTTTTCCACCATTTCTTTATTAATGATGACATTGTTCAATTCTGCAGCATATGCATCATCTACTTCTTGTCCAATAATATGTAATAAACCGTCAGCTTTTAATTGCTCTACATCAGCGACTTCAACTGTTAATTCATCTTCTATTGCATCTACGTAGCTAATTAACTCATCCGCTTCTTTTGGCGGCAACTGTCCACCATCTTCACCGTATACTTTGTATCCGTTATATTCAGGCGGATTATGGCTTGCCGTAAGAACGATTCCACTTACTGTATGTAAATGACGAACTGCGAAAGAAAGTACTGGCGTTGGACGTAAGCTTTCAAACACATATGTTGTGATACCACGTGCACCAAGTGTAGCAGCGACTTCCATTGCAAACTCAGGTGATTTATGACGAGAATCATAGGCTACAACAACACCTCGTTTTTTCGCTTCCTCACCTAACTTTTCAATAAAGCTTGCTAATCCTTTTGTTGCTTTACGAACTGTATATACGTTTAAACGGTTCGTACCAGCACCAAGTTCACCACGCATACCACCTGTGCCGAACTCTAGGTTTTTATAAAAGCTATCCTCGATTTTCTTCTCATCTTGCTTCATGTTTTCTAGCTGTTCTTTTAATTCTGCATCTAATTGTGCGTAAGAAAGCCAGCGACTAAATTCTTGTTTCCAATTCATTCTTCTCTCTCCTCTCGCTCGTCATACCTTTATTATATGAAAAAAACATGCCGTATCTCAATATTTTATAAAATCTAGCAGGATTTTACTAGGAATATTTGTATACACTATTGTTAAATACTCCACTAAAGGGAATGAGGATTATGCACGAATGGGGCTTGTCAGAAGAGCTCAAAATACAAACAAAGCAAATGATTGAAATTGCTGAAAGAGAACTATCGATTATGAGGAACGCAATCGATAAAGAAGATGAATGCATTTTATGCAAAATGGAAGATATTCATCATATGTTGGCAAATGTACAAACATTGGCAGCTACATACTATATTCAGGCATATTTATCACCTTATACGGAAAGTTCATCTTTTATTACAACAGCTATCCAACATTTAAGCGTCAGAAAACATGGTGCTCTTATCGTTGTGGAACGAAACGAGACGCTTGAAGCTTTCCTTCAAACTGGAACGACATTAAACGCTCACTTAACTGCACCATTACTCGAATCAATATTTTATCCAGGTAACCCTCTTCATGACGGTGCCGTTCTCGTAAAAAATAATCATATTGTCTCAGCTGCTAATATTCTTCCTTTAACGAAAAGTACAGAAGTTGATCCTGAGCTGGGAACACGGCACAGAGCTGCAATTGGCTTATCAGAAAAGAGTGATGCACTTATATTAGTTGTCTCTGAAGAAACGGGCCGTACTTCTTTTGCCTTAAATGGGATTTTGTATACGATTTCTTTATAAAGTGAAACTTTAATCAGCCCTCACCAATCAAGAGTTTACGAGCAGCTCGATCCACACTTAACTTCTTTGCTTCCGCTGAATTTTTGAGGTGAGGGTCTTACTGCCCGGCAAATAGCTAGATAAACAAACCTATAAAAAAGAAGACTGTTCCAAAATATTGGAACAGTCTTCACTTATACTCTTATTCTTCTCCGAAACGCTCCACAAGTGTTGCAAGTGTACGTACCATTGCACCAGTTGCTCCAGCTGGACCTAAGTCGTGCGCGCCTTTTGTTTCTGATGTTCCAGCGATATCTAAGTGTACCCACGGTGTATCTTCAGCGAATTCGCCTAGGAATGTACCTGCCATAACCGCATGTCCTTCACGGCCTGGTGAGTTATTTAAATCAGCAAACTTACTGTTTCTCACACGTTCTTTATCACGATCAAAAATCGGTAGTTGCCAAATTGGCTCATCTGTTTCCATAGAAGCCTCTAGCACTTGCTCAAATAACTCTTCATTATTTGTCATTGCGCCTGTCGTATAGTTTCCAAGTGCAACAATTACACCGCCTGTTAATGTTGCAACATCAACAAGGTAGTTTGCACCAAGTTTTTTCGCATACGTAATACCATCAGCTAAAGCTAGACGACCTTCTGCATCCGTATTTAATACTTCAATTGTCTTTCCGCTCATAGATGTGATTACATCGTCTGGCTTAAATGCCGTACCACTTACAACGTTATCAGTTGAAGGAATAACAGCGATCACATTTTGTTCTGGGCGCAGTTCTCCGATAATTTCCATCGCACCTAATACAGCAGCTGCACCGCCCATATCACCTTTCATACCAACCATGCCTTCACGTGGTTTTAAAGAATAACCACCTGTATCGTATGTAATACCTTTTCCAACGAATCCAATGACATCCGTCCACTCTTCTTTTCCTTTATAAATAAGAGCGATCATTTTTGGTGGCTCTACACTACCTTGGTTTACTGCAAGTAATGCACCCATACCAAGATCTTCCATCTCTTCTTTCTCAAGAACTTTATAGTCCATATCATACTTCTCCGCTAACTCAACAGCATACTCAGCAAGCTTTGTCGCTGTTAATACGTTTGGCGGCATATTTACAAGTGTACGAGCCGAGTTTGTTGCACGTCCATGTACGTAGCCAACTGTTAATGCGGCTTCAATTTCTTGTGCATCTTCCGCTGTAATAGCCGTGAACTTCTCTAACTCTTCACGATCCTTTTTATCTGATTTATACGTTTGTAACTCATATGTACCAAGGCCTTGTACTTCTGCTGCAATATGAGCTACATCAATCGCATCTAATTTCTCTGTTACGAAAGAATCAAGTAAGATCGCTGCATCTTGTACTTTTGCTACTTGTAATGTTTTAAACGCTTTTCCAAGAGCCGCACGTAACGTTTCTGTCGTGTAAGACTCTTTCTTGCCTAAACCAACAAAGTAATAACGTTTCACATTTGTTTTTCCTAAGCTATGTACTTTCGAAATGGCCTTTTTCTTCGTAGATAATTCTTTCTCTTCTAGTAAAACTTGTAATTGTCCTTCAAACGCTTTGTCCAGTTCTTGTACAAAACTACTCATTTTCTCTTCTTCAAATAGAGCAACAATCACTACTTCATGACCTGCTAATTCTTTTTGTACTTGAAACATGTTCAGACCCCCTAAATTTCTCTACCACCATTATAACTTTATTTTCTATAAAATGCGACAATTCCAACTACAGTTATATGACGTGTAAAATCTCCTCTATTATGAAATAAGCCAAGAAAAAAAGTCTAGTGTAATTACAACTAGACTATCTTTGTTTTAAATATTGACCACGAAACACTTGCATCGTTTCGTCTTGATTTAACATCGTTAACTCTTCTTCTGTAAACTTACCATTTCCTACTTTTACTACATACACATTTACTTTTTTCTTACCCCATTGGCTATAAACATCTTTCACCGTATCATAATATAGATCAAGACGGTTTCCTTTTATTGCACCGCCCTTATCAGCTACTACACCATACCCGTAACCTGGCACGAAGAGAATCGTTCCAATCGGGAATACGCGTAAGTCCGCAGCAATTGTGGAATATAAATCCCTTTTCACTTTAACACCTGAATATGTAATACCATACTCTGGATGCCCTGGCCTCTTACCAGTTGACTCAATCCCCGATGTATAACCTGTTGCAGTCATTTCAATTGAACGATATTTAGACCAGTCGTTTGCCTGCTCTAAAGCATTTATCACTTCTTTACTCGGAGCAACATTTCTCTTAACTTCTGCTGCATGTACTTCTTTTGCACTCGTTCCCTCATATTTCTTTACAATCTCTAATAGAGAAACTCCTGTGAAAGCATTCCATGTTACGCATAATGCAATTGCAAGTAAACAAGTCATCATAATGCGAATACAATATCGTTTTAACATTTTTATATTCCACACTCCTTCATCGTTAATCATTCCCTATACGATGAAGGAATATGCAAAAAAATAATCTCCAAATGAATTGGAGATTAAAACATTTGATATCCGCTTTTCCGAAGTTTCTTGATTACGACTCCTGCTAAAGCAGCCCCTACTAATCCAGTAGATAGAATAAATAAGTCTGCTTGTCCTAAGTGCGATACACTTGTCCCAAATGAAGAAAATGTTTCTTTCGGCTTTGAAAAATAATCCCACATACTCGCTTTATTAATAATAAGCATACAAACAATCGGATACACAATAACCATTACCCATGTAGCCCGCAAAATCATGTTGAGTAAAAATCCAATTCCAAAGAACAAAATAAAGAATAACATCATTGAAATAAGTAGTACCGGTATACTCACTCTTTTTCCCTCTCCTTCGCACGTGCCGTAAATACGTGATAAGCTGTATAACCAAATGATTCTCCTGGATTTAATGTTTTGTCCACTTCAAGATGTAGTTCTGATCTTCCTTCTAACAAATATTTAATAAGTACAGACGTATTCGGATCGTCCGCAATCTTATCTGGATGTAAGAACGCCACTTCAGACAATTCTTTCTCCTGTACAATAATATTTTCTCCTTCAGGCTCCAAAAGGAAAATAATCATATTATCACTAATTTCATCACGAATAACACCCGATCGAACACCAATGATCCCCTTCACATGAGCGACAATGCCTGTCTCTTCTAACACTTCGCGTTTCACAGCTTCATCAACTGTCTCACCTTCATTTACAAAACCAGCCGGTAAAGACCATTTCCCTTTTAATCCACTGTATTTCTTCTTAACGAATAGCCACCTGCCATCTTTTGTAGCTACTAGACCGCTAACAGCTAGCCATACCTTCCCTCGTTTCTCCATGATGTAATAACCTCCTCCATCATAACGGACAGAATATTCTTTCTTTTTTATATATTATACTATATTTTTAATATGAAAAAAGCAGAAACAGCGCTTAGCCGTTTCTGCTTTTTCTACTATATATTAAAAGAACTTTAATTTACCTTTTTTAAGAACTAATAAAGGTCCACCTAATAAGAACAGGTAGCGGTTATCGATTACTTTCTTCATGAAGGAAGCTTTCCAACCTGTTAACTTTTTACCCATAACAACACCCATTGCATCGTCATGACCTAAAGAACATACAGATCCTTTATTATCGAATGCGAATTTTTTCATTTCGCCCTTGCCACGAACTAATACAGTTAAGTTGTGTGCAATGTTGTAACCTTGTTGAATTGCAATTTGTGCTGTTGGTGGGTATGGACGGTTAATTTCTTCGTTAATAATTAACGCGGCATCACCAACCATGAATACCTCTTCGTATCCTGGAGCGTGCATGTACTCATCAACTTTTACACGTCCGCGCATTGCTTCAAAGCCAGACTCTTCTACAATACCATTACCACGAACACCTGCAGCCCAAACTACTGTTTCAGACTTAATTAATTCCGTATCATCGCCATTTGCAACGATAATTCCTTCTTCAGTTGCTTCTTTAATTGCTGTACCGATGCGGAATTCTACGCCTTTTTTCTCAAGTTGTTTTACAGCGTATTCTACTAATGCTGGATCGAAACCTGGAAGTGCTGTTGGAGCCGCTTCTACACAAATGATACGTGCTTTTTCACGTGGTACATTGTACTGTTTGCAAAGTTCAGGAACACGGTTTGCAAGCTCACCTACGTACTCGATACCAGTAAATCCAGCACCACCAACAACGATTGTTACTAACTCATCGCGCTTCTCATCTGCATATTTAGCGAAACTAGCTTCCATATGCTCACGAATTTCACGAGTTGCATTAATGTTAGCGATTGAGAATGCATGCTCTTTTAATCCTGTAATTCCGAATGTTTCTGATTCGAAACCAAGACCGATTACTAAGTAGTCATACTCTAACTCGCCGTCTTTTAAGATAATACGTTTTTCAGCAGCTTTAATTTCTACTACTGTGTCTTGTACAAAGTTCACTTTATTTGTATCAATAACGTCTTGAATATCTAGACAGATTTTTTCATCTTGTAATGTACCAGCTGCGCTCTCGTGTAACCAAGTCGCTTGGTAGTGATAGCTGTTGTTGTTTACTAACGTAATTTCAGCTTCATTTACAGATAATGCTTTTTGCAGACGAACAGTCGTAATCATCCCGCCATAACCTGCACCTAAAACTACGATTTTTGGAGTCTTCACCAAATCACAACCCTTTTCTTTATATAATAGTAATGAGAAATAATACCAAGTACTAAAAACTCTATTTGTCAAGAATGTGGAATTTATCACATTCTATATCATAACAAAACGCAGTCAAAAAATCGTACGAATTTTGTCATAGAAATTTAACATAATACTTCCCTATATTAGTCGGTTTTATTCCAGAATTCAAGCATCTGGCGAATTATCAATATTTTAAAATAACATAGCGTTTTCAAGGGTTTTTCAGCCTTTTTTTCATGTATTTTCCTTTCTGTATATTTTATACAATAAAAAAGAACCTATGCGAAAACTTACACACAATTCAGTCGTTTTCAGAAGTATTATGAACTCAAATATGCTATCATTTATTTGAAAGTGTCATCATTTGCAGGATTTTCGTGTACATATGAACAATATATGAAATCAATATCAAAATTCCATCTATAGGGGGAATGAAAGTGGCAGAAAATCAAAAAGTTTACGACATAACAATTATTGGTGGTGGTCCAACGGGACTGTTCACAGCATTTTATGGCGGTATGAGACAAGCAAGTGTAAAAATCATTGAAAGCTTACCTCAACTTGGAGGACAATTATCCGCACTCTACCCTGAAAAATACATTTATGATGTGGCTGGATTTCCAAAAGTGCGTGCACAAGAATTAGTCGATAACTTAAAAGAGCAAATGAAGAAATTTGATCCAACCGTTTGCTTAGAAGAAGCGGTTGATACGCTTGAAAAACAAGCTGATGGTATATTTAAACTTGTTACGAATAAACAAACTCACTATTCTAAATCAGTCATCATTACTGCCGGCAATGGTGCTTTCCAACCACGCCGCTTAGAATTAGAAGGTACAGCAAAATACGAAAAGAAAAACTTACATTATTTCGTTGATGATATGAATAAATTTGCTGGCAAGCGCGTCGTAGTATTTGGCGGTGGCGACTCCGCAGTAGACTGGACGATGATGTTAGAACCGATTGCTGAAAAAGTTACAATCGTTCATCGCCGTGATAAATTCCGTGCACATGAACATAGCGTCGAAAACTTAATGAATTCTCGTGCAGAAGTAAGTACACCGTATGTTCCAGTTGAACTCATTGGTGATGACAAAATTGAACAAGTCGTTCTTCAGCACGTAAAAACTGAAGAAAAAGTTATCATCGATGTTGATGACGTAATTGTAAACTACGGCTTCGTTTCTTCTCTTGGTCCAATTAAAAACTGGGGCTTAGATATACAAAAAAATAGCATCCTTGTGAATTCAAAAATGGAAACGAATATTCCTGGCATTTACGCTGCTGGTGACATTTGTACATATGAAGGAAAAGTAAAACTTATCGCTTGTGGATTTGGCGAAGCACCGACAGCAGTAAACAATGCAAAAGCTTACTTCGATCCAAATGCAAAACTTCAACCGATGCATAGCTCAAGTATGTTTTAATATAGCAATGAAAAGAACTCCTTTTACGCGAAGGAGTTTTTTATTATTGTGCTACCGTATCCTTCCAAAATATGTTACAATAAAACAGAACAAACGTTCTATTTAATAAGGGGGATATTTTAAAGATGAAAGAACCTATTATCGTAAAAAAAGAAGCTTTCCAAGCAATCGGCGTTTCGGTTACGACGACTAATGAAAAAGAAGCATCTACTGAAGGAAAAATTCCCGAGCTCTGGAACCGATACTTTCAAGAACAAATGATGCATCACATCCCAAATCAACAAACGAAAGAAACACTCGCTTTCTACTCCAACTACGAATCAGATGAAACTGGTACATATACATTTACAATCGGTATGCCCGTTTCTTCACTAAAAGAAGTTCCTGAAAATATGACAACTTTAACAATACCCGCCGCTACGTATGCGGTATTTACAACGAGAAAGGGACCAGTTGCTGAAGTCGTTTGCGAAGCTTGGGAATATATTTGGAAATGGTCGAAAGAAAATAAACGTGCTTTTACAACAGACTTTGAGCTTTATGATGAAAAAGCAACAGATCCAACCAACGTACAATTGGATATTTATATTGCATTAGCCTGAACGACAAAAAAGAAGATACCATTTGGTATCTTCTTTTTTGTCGTTAAATAGCCACTGTGCAAATTCATTATTATTGTCTACAATGAGAAAGTGCAGTATAGAAATATTAGAAACTGTATAAAGTGAAACTATAATCAGCGAGGGACATCTCTCATTGAGTATTAGCCCTCACCAATCGGGCGTTTACTGTTTTTTTAGTTTAAATTTGTCACATAGAAAGGAAGCAATATGGAGGAACTACAACAAAATAAAACTGCTTTAGAAGGAAGCGGAAAACCGTTATTAAAAAATACGAATTTCCTTTTTCTTTGGGCAGCTACTCTTTTTTCAAGCTTTGCTTTAGCCTTTTTTACTTTTTCACAAACGTGGTACATAGCAAAAACATTAAACCTTGAAGCTTCACTCGGTGTTGTTTTCGTAGCTCTTAGTGTTCCAAGGCTTATTTTTATGATTATCGGCGGCGCTGTAGCTGATAAATTCCCGAAAAAAAACATTATGTTTTACTCCAATATTATTCGAGCGATTCTTGTTGCAACCATTCTCACATGGTTTATCGTTGGTGATGTAACACTATATACATTTGCTTTATTCGCTTTATTCTTTGGACTTGCCGATGCTTTCTTCTGGTCAGCAGATGGATCTATCTTACCGGAATTGGTAGAAAAAAGCCGGTTAACACAAGCGAATTCACTTACACAAATGACGAACCAAGCATCGGTCATCTTAGGCCCTGTACTTGGCGGAATTCTTATCAAATTCACAAACTACGAGACAATATTTTCTATTACAATTTTATTACTGATTGTCGCGGCCATACTCGTTCAAAAAATACAATTTACGATGCCAGAACTAAAAGATACGGATAAAGGTATGTTCACTTCCATTAAAGAAGGAATCTTATATGTAAAGGAATCACCATTCCTTTCAACTTTCCTTATTTGTAGCGCCTTTTTAAACTTATTTTTGATCGGCCCGATGCAAGTTGGTTTCCCGCTTTTTGTTAAAAACGTGCTGCATGGTGATTCACTCCAGTTTAGTTACTTAGAAGCATCTGTAGGCGGCGGAATGGCAATCGGTGCTGTCATTGTCGGTTTAAGAAATATTAATCGTAGGCGCGGTCTTTTTTGTATTATCATGATGCTATTGTCTGGTGTATTCTTCTTAGCCATCAACTTTAGCACCGTACTTTGGCAAGCACTATTAGCCGGCATGTTTTATGGTATTACAATTGCAATGGCTATCGTTCCGCTTATGGCGATGATTCAATCGACAGTAAAAGAGGAAATGATGGGACGCGTAATGAGCTTACTTATGCTATCATCAATGGGCTTTATCCCGCTCTCTTATGCATTCACATCAATCGCACTTGCACTGGGAATTCCAATCGTAACCGTTATGAAAAGCGGTGCAATTGCTGTTATCGTCTTCGTACTATTTGTAGCGATTCGTGTTCCAGTTGTAAGAAAGTTCGACTAGCTACTTGGAGTCATGTATTATACGCATGGCTCCTTTTTAAATGGATCAAATAACGCTATCCCCTTACTTCTTCTCAGTGCTGCTCCCCATTCTAATCCAACCTCTAAAAATAAATCTCGCACTGTACTATATAAAAGTGCCTTCACATTTTTACGGATTTCCCCGTATTTATAAGCTCTCACGACACTCTTCACTCGCCAAATGAAATTTCCATACACTTCTTCATCAGCTAATATTTGCTCTAGTAAAACACCTTGCTCTAGCAATCCGCTCTTTTTATATGCAAGTTCTACCTTACTCCAAAATATATTAATCTTCTTCGGATTACTCGTCATCGGCAGAAGTGCGTATATAAAAGGCTTCGGTATATCATGACGGCAATACGTCTCATCAAGCTCGTACGTTATTTTTCTTTTCTCTTTTATTTGTGGAATGTTTTTAGAAAGAATTGTTTCCCACTCGTTTTCTTGTTCCTTTCCGCTACAGCCAGCTGCATAATCCTCACTTTTACAAGCGGACATTTTCATACGGTCATCCATGCGGTCAATTGCAGATATAAGAAAAATATATAAATTCGCACTATACCCGCCGCGCTTATGTCTTTCTTTTGTTGCAACACGCTTTATAATTCCTAGTCCCTCTAACTTTGCAATTGAACGGCGTACTGTACGAATACTCTTTCCAACATTCTTCGCAATCGTCTCCATTAACGGACAGGCGACTCCTACTGTTTTTTGTTTCTCATTCACCGCATACTTTCCTAAAAAATGAATAATGATAGAATCAGTTTTATTCAATTGAAATCGGTAGCACTTCAAAACTTGTTTTTGATATGTATTAAACTCTTCTTTACTTCGAAATTCACTATATGGTTTCATTAAATTATATAAGCTTCCCATTTATATCACCTCATTTATAAGTAAGAGGCAGGAAGAGAATTTGGCGTGGAATTTAATATTTTTTTAATGGAGATGAAAATATGATCGTAATTAGCGCTTGTTTAGGTGGTATCGCTTGTCGATATGACGGAAATGACAATCTCGTTTCAAAAATAGAGGAGCTTCTGCAAAAAGAAGATACCGTCCTCATGTGTCCTGAAGTATTAGGGGGACTACCAACGCCTCGTCCTTCCGCTGAAATTATTGGCGGGAATGGCGACGACGTTTTGGACGGAAAAGCGAAAGTGATGACAAAAGATGGTGAAGATGTCACAGAAGCTTTCGTAAATGGCGCTTATAAAGCATTAGAACAAATTAAAAATTTACAACCAGAATATATTATTTTAAAGGAACGTAGTCCATCTTGTGGTAGTTCTACGATTTATACTGGAGAATTTAACGGTAATAAGCAAACTGGTTACGGGGTAACTACTGCTTTATTTAAAAGATACGGATTTAAAGTCTTTTCAGAAGAAGAATTTGAAAGCAAAAAAAGGAATTGACCCTGTTCGTCAATTCCTTTTCTATCTGTCTTATTTCACGCCTAATTTTTCTTTCACTTTCGCTGGAAGCTCGTCTTTCTTCACTTCTTCCCAAGCTGTTACACCTTTTTTATCTGAGTTGTATACGCGTAGGAATGCTTCTTTACGAAGGTTTTTTTGTGCTGTGAATTCCAATTCTTTTTCTTCTCCACCTTTATCGAATCCTTTTAATTTATACTCGAAATATTTATGTGGCTCTCCGTTATCAAACTTCTCATTTTTTTCAATTCCATCAGCTTTAATTTGAAGATAATACTCATCTTTTCCTAAACGATTAATATCACAACCAACTAACAGACTTGCAAATACAACTAAAATACTAAATAGTGCAATGTATCTTTTCATTTCCTTCACCTCATATGTTTTTCTTATATTCTTATCTTAAAGCGCAGAGCTTAAAGAAGAAATTCAAAAACATGACATGAACATTACACTTTTGTAAGATAATAATTATTTCTTCACTTTAGAAATCGTCATTCCATCACCAATTGGAACGAGTACAGATTCTAAATGCAAGTCGTTTTCTATTATTTCATTAAACTTCTTCATAACTTCTGTATAACGTTTTTGTTTCGCACACTCATCACCTACACTACCGCCAATAACGTCTTTCACGCCAATTTCGCCACTTATCACGTAATTTCCTTATACCGTTTATTACGCCTTCTATTATGCCCTCAATTATAATCTCTATTACAAGATATCTCACTAAACTAATAATAGGTTTAATTACGTATCTCCCTATGAATTCAAGAATATCCTCCATCATATTTTCCTCCTTCTTTCAAAAGGAAGCTGCTACTACGCGTCCTCTTACGTTCAGTTACAACCGCTGTCCTACTGCGATATATACCAACAAGAATAATACGACAACAACATCCACAATAACGCTATTGAATTTGGAAGAAACTTCGGTAAATACTGATACTATAGTTAACATGGCTAATAAAAACACTTTCCATCTATATTCGGGTATGCTCCCAAAAACTTTATAAAATCAACGAAAACTTTACTACAACTCTTCCCGTAACTAATTTATTATCGTGGTAAACCGTCTTCCACTACATCCGTAACAGTTCCATTCGGTTCAAAGATTACACGTAATGATCCTTCTCCACCATAACCAGTATAGTCATATACTGAATAAGATTTATATTTCTCAATCACATGTGGCTGTCCAATTGCAGCTTTTACCTGATTCGCAGGCATACCTTTTTTGATTTTCAAATAGTGATTGTAACTTACTGCTGCCGAATTGTTATTTACATCTTTATACCACGGTACACGATCGTTTTTTTCTTCATATTCCTTTACAGGCTCTTCAATACGTTTCGTAGATACCCGATTCTCTTTACCTTTCTCTGTATCTTTCTCTGTATCTTTCTCTGTATCTTTCTCTGTATCTTTCTCTGTATCTTTCTCTGTATCCTTTATAGCAGTACGTTCAATATTCACAACGTAACCATATGTATTTAATTCAACCATAATTTCATATGTACCATCCGTATCTTTTTCAGTATAAAATACGCGTTTTTCATTGTTATTATAATGTTTTATGTTCTCACCACCGTAGTCAATCGTATTAAGAATATCCGTATACATCATACCTTCCTCAATCTTTTTAGATTCATCATGAGAAATGTAACGCTTCTGTGATGATGGAGCGTCCTCATTTTTAATACTTTCACGTTTACTCGTAGTCATAGGTGTTTTCTTCTGTTCTTTTAGTACGTCACCTTCCGCCTTCGCTGGTTGCTTTACTCCTACTTTTGTTAATACGTCTGTATCGCTAGAACAAGCTCCCAAAATCGATACTGTAGTCAACGCCATCCCTACTATAAGTACTCTCTTAAATGACTTCACTCTAATCCCCCCGGTATTTTTTAATATTTAGTAATCAACGTATTTTAATTAATACGGAACTATTCAGTTCTATACAATTTGCTATAGCCTTCTCCCTCATGCACCTTTTTTATATAAAGTGAAACTTTAATCAGCCCTCACCAATCGGGCTTTTATGGAATAAATCTACCTATTAGTCATAACCGATGCAGCTACAGCTAATCCAAACATGGTCACCAATCATCTTCGTTACAAATATTAACATTAAATATAACTAATAAATAGTATATTTCTCCTATTCATTTACATTTCTGTTGCATAATCTTATCTTAAAACGAACAATATGAAACTCGATTAATCATATATCCCATATATAATAACATTTAAATTAAATTCTAAAGTAACTTTACATGCATTTTCTGTTTTAACGCCAAAATAAAAGACCTTCCTAACGATTTTATTCTATCGCTAAAAAGGTCTTTCCTATTTTGGCTAAAAACTTAGCACTCTTCTGGCTTACCAGCATTCGTCGCTGTACGGAAAGATGATCCAAATCTGCATGATGCGATTGTGTATAGATAATCAATCTTGAATTATGCGTTCAATTTAAAGCAGGTTAAAAAATAATAATTCCTTATTCAATTAACATATGCATTAGTTTAACAACCTAATGCTGCTGTACCAACTGATAGTTTAGTTTTCAATATGTGAAAAGGGATTTCTAAATGATGAATTGAATATATATTTATTGTTTACTCGTTTTTGAGAGGTTCCTTTATGGGAAGATAAGCTTTACTATATTCCTGTACTTCACACAGTTCTATAATAACTAATAGTGATGCTGTGACGTGATTTTCTATTAGTGAGATAAAGTATTTTTCAATTCATTTATTATAAATTGCGACTCTCGTCCTCAAGAATTATTTCTTTTGGGTGAAAGTTTTTTTATGATATAAGTTTCATTCTGTCATAATTTAAAGGTTTCGAGAGGAGAAATAATATGAATCCTATTTTATTAGATGTTCCGTTACAAATAGAAACAGACAGACTCATTCTTCGAGCACCACTTCAAGCAGGTGAAGGGAATGTAGTACATGAAGCTATTAAAGATTCAATTCGTGAATTAAAGCCATGGTTGTCTTTATTCCAGTCCATTCCTACTGTTGAAGAAACGGAAATTCTTCTGAGAAATGCGCATATAGATTTTTTGAAAAGAGAAAGCTTTCGCTATCTTATCTATCATAAAGAGACGAATGATTTTGTTGGAACAGCTAGCCTTCATCGAATTGATTGGAAGGTTTCTAAATGTGAAATTGGATACTGGATTAACACGCAATTTAGTGGCAGTGGATATATGACAGAAACAGTAAGTGCGTTAACAAACCTTGGATTTCAGTTATTCAAATTTAGAAGGATTGAAATACGATGTGAATGTAATAACACGAAAAGTCGTGCACTCCCTGAAAAACTAGGCTTTGAACTTGAAGGGATATTACGTAATGAAGATTTTTCATCTGACGGCAAACAACTAACTGATACTTGCATCTATGCAAAACTAAAGTGAAATATTGATTAGCCTTGGTAATCGGGCTTTTACGGCAAAAGAAAAGACCTCCTTAACGATTTTATTCCATCGCTAAAAAGGTCTTTTTCTATTTCGGCTAAAAACTTAGCACTCTTCTGGCTTACCAGCATTCGTCGCTGTACGGAAAGATGATCCGCATCCGCATGATGCGATTGCGTTTGGATTGTCGATTGTGAATCCGCCGCCAAGCATCGATTGTTTATAATCAATTTTTACTCCTTTAACAATTGGAGCACTTTCTGTATCGATAACAAATTCAACACCGAAAAACTCAAGAACTGTGTCGTCTTCTTTTGGTTCTACTTCAAATCCTAAGCCGTAAGAAAGGCCAGTACATCCGCCGCCGTGTACAGCAAGGCGCACGTACTTCTCTCCATCTTCAGCATCTTTTAACATATCTTTAATTTGAAAAGCTGCTTGTTCTGTTACTTCAATCATGAAATACACCATCCTTTCTGTTCTCATTCTATTATACATCTTTACGCTTCTATCTTGTACTCATACACTCCGCGGCAAATTACTTCCGCAGGCCCTTTCATCAACACGTTTCCTTCTTCAGTCCAAGCAATCATTAAATCGCCGCCAGCTAAATGGACTGTAATTTCCTTACCACGTTCCATCTTTCCATTTAAAATAGCAGCGACAACTGCAGCGCACGCTCCTGTTCCGCAAGCTTGCGTTACACCAGATCCACGTTCCCAAACGCGGAAATTCATCTCTGCATCATTCAAAATCTCGATGAATTCAACATTTACTCGCTCTGGGAACATTTCATGTGTCTCCAGGACTGGACCAAGTGTTGTAAGAGGTGCTTGCTCTACATCATCAACAAAAATAACCGCATGCGGATTCCCCATTGAAACAGCTGTAAATGCATAGCGATGATTATTGTATAAGAAGTTTTCACGAATAAATGGTGTTTCACCTTCACCAAGCATCGGTATTTCTGCACGTGTTAAACGCGGTGCTCCCATATCGATTTTCGCTAATGTAACTTTCCCTTCTTCTACCGTTACTTCCGCTGTTACAATACCAGCTAACGTTTCAATTGTGAAAACTGTTTCTTCTACTAGTTTATGCTCATACGCATATTTCGCTACGCATCGTAAACCGTTACCACAACTCTTTCCTTCTGAACCATCATTATTAAACATGCGCATTTTCACCGGAGCTACGTCAGATGGACAAATTAAAATCATCCCATCTGCTCCAATACCAGTATTAATATTTGAAACCTTTTCCGCCACAAGAACTAAATCTTCTTCAGGAATTTGTTCTTCAAACATATTTACATATATATAACTATTGCCAAGACCATGCATTTTTGTAAAAGAAAATTGGCTCATTTATATTCACTCCAAAAATAATTTGTTATTTTAAGTATAGAATGCATGCTTTTAGAACACAATATGAATGTCCCCCGTTTCTCATATTTGACAACGTTTGGCGATGAGCCACTCTTACACACATTGTGTAAGAAAAAAGCCCTTCTAAAAAGGGCCTTTTTTTATTTATCTATAGTATTAAACTCCCCTACGAAATAACATTTTATCTAATGAAAAAGGTGCTGCTGATTGCACCACCTTAAAACATTGGATTTTCATCCAAATAATCATATACATTATTGACCAGTTCTTCTACTGTAGCACCTTGTACAACTTCACCATTTACAAGTGCAAACGGTCCTTCAAAACAAATGCCACAATATCCTAAACAACCATACTCCATTACATCTAAATTCGGATCTTTTTCTAATTTCTCTAAAGCTGCTTGTGAACCACTTGCAAGGTTACCTACACAAAATTCAATTAATGGTTTAATCAAAATTCTCCCCCCTGTACTACAAAACAAATTACCTTCTGACTCCATCTATAAGAAGAAAACTAAGCTGTCTCTTGTTGTTTTCGTTATACATCCTAAACTATTTAGTTACTTCACTATTTCACTTCAAAGTAGATGGTTTTATTTTATATAACATGCTACTTGCAATAAAATAGTAACTAAAAAGGCAAAACAGTTTACTTTACTTTTCTTCTTATTGTACAACAGAGTATTCATTCATGCATTGTTATTTGTTCACAAATTCGATATAATTTGATTGAGTAAAGTCAAAATATTTTATTAATATAAAATTTTATGATTAGGGGATATTTCAACAGAAAAGGGGTAATCCATCATGAAACACCTCGTAATACTAGGTGGCGGCTACGGTGGAATGAGAATTCTACAAAGGCTACTTCCAAGCAACCAACTTCCAGATGATGTACAAGTGACATTAATCGACAAAGTACCATATCATTGCTTCAAAACTGAATATTATGCATTAGTTGCGGGTACTATTTCAGAAACACATATTCGTATACCGTTTCCCGAGCACCCACGACTCAATATTCAATACGGCACAATAACAAATATTGATCTCGAAGAAAAAGCTGTTCATCTCGATGGCGGCGAAGCGATCCAATATGATGATTTAATTATCGGTCTTGGCTGTGAGGATAAATATCATAACGTTCCTGGGGCGAAAGAATATACACATAGCCTACAATCGATTGAACAAACACGTAAGACATATGAACAATTAAATAGTCTAGAACCAAATGCAACAGTAGCTGTCGTTGGCGCTGGCTTAAGTGGTGTGGAAGTTGCCAGTGAACTTCGCGAAAGCCGTTCTGATTTAAAAATCTATTTATTTGATCGAAAAGATAGAATTTTATTCCCGTATCCAGAGAAATTAAGTAGATACGTAGAAGAATGGTTCGTAAAACATAAAGTTACTATTATAAGAAACTCTAACATTACAAAAGTGGAACCAAATATTGTGTATAACCACGATGAACCACTTGAATGTGATGCAATCGTCTGGACAGCTGGTATTCAAGCAAATGAAGTTGTTCGAAACCTTCCAGTTGAACAAGATGGTAGCGGACGGGTTGTCTTAACTAAATATCATAATATTCCAAATAACGAGCACGTGTATGTTGTAGGAGATTGCGCAGCACTTCCACACGCTCCATCTGCCCAACTTGCTGAAGGTCAAGGAGAGCAAATTGTCCAAATATTATTAAAACGTTGGAACAATGAACCACTTCCTGACGAACTACCTATAATCAAATTAAAAGGTGTTCTCGGCTCTCTTGGTAAGAAGCATGGCTTCGGTTTACTTGCAAACCAACCATTAATGGGACGTGTACCAAGATTATTAAAATCCGGTCTACTTTGGATGTACAAATATCATAAGGGTTAATATCTTACAGGCTGTCTACTATGTAGACAGCCTCTTTGCATCAGTTTTTAAAAATTATCAGACACATCTTTCTCAATATGTATAATGATTTATTTTTCATTTTTATATTAAAAACTATTGATAAACAGTGTATGCTATTTGTAAGTTGTCTTATTATTTCCTTTAAGACCGAATTCATTCGGTCTTATTTTTTATGTGATAAATACTTTTGTAGGAGGCATTACATTCAACTTATGAACTTATCGAAACTAAACAATCGAATAGAAGCGAAAAAGAAAGAGTTAATCTATCTCGGTGAACGATACGGATTAACTCATAATAAAGTGATTTCTTTCAGCCAAGAATTAGATCGTTTACTTAACTTATTAATAAAACTCAAGATGAAGAAAAAACGTTGCTCTTTATAACCCTTATCCTCCCTTTTTTGATACGATATAAATAGAATCAGAAAGGAGCGATTTATGTTTATATTAAAAGACGTTATATATAAAGATATCCTACACATTCCTTATTTACAGATTCAAAATGAAAAAATCACTTGCATTATCGGTGAAAGTGGAAGTGGAAAAAGCACATTGCTTCGCATGTTAAACGATTTACAATCTCCAACATCCGGTACAATTGAATATAACGGAAAGTTAATTTCTGATTATCCGCCTATTCAATTACGTCGTGACGTAGTTATGCTTGGGCAAACTCCACCTATTTTTGATGGAACCGTTAAAGAAAACCTATTAACGGGACTTCGTCTTTCTGAAAAACCATTTCCAAATGATGATGCCCTGCGGAGTGCATTACAAACCGTTAGCTTAGACAAGCAATTAGAAGATAGCGCCTCCTCATTATCCGGCGGTGAAAAACAAAGACTTGCCTTTGCTCGTATTGTACTTATGGATCCGCCTGTCTATTTATTAGATGAACCCACTTCAGCACTAGACAATGATACAGAACGCCGCGTTATGAAACAATTTACTGAACTAGCACGAAAAAAGAAAAAAACAGTTATCTTCATCACACACTCGCAACAACTTCCAAAAGAAATTGCAGACGACATTATTGAAATTAGTAAAACAAACGGTGCAACTAGAAAGGAAGTGCTCTCTATTGAAGGGCGTTATTGAACTCCAAATTTGGCAACTGGCGGCTGCCTATATTTTTATCCTTATCTTAATTGGACTTGTAAAATTAAAAGGAATACCTCGTGAAAAACAAATCGCGCTCGCAACATTCCGTATGACGATTCAGCTCGTACTTGTTGCATATGTCCTTACATACGTATTTGAAAACAGTAATCCATTTTATACAATTGCTCTCATTACTTCTATTACTACCTTTGCAATTTTTAATATTTATAAACGAGTTAATATCCCAATGTCTAAAGAATTAAAACGAGTAGCCGCCCTTTCCATGGTCGCTGGATCAATTGGGCCACTTCTACTATTTATCTTTGTTATTATCGGTCATGACCCTTGGTATGCTCCGCAATATATCGTCCCTATTACGGGAATGTTAGTCGGTAATGCCATGACTGGTGTTTCTCTCGGCGCAAATACGTTCTTAAACAATATGAAATCGCAAAGAGGTCAAATTGAAGGTGCACTTATGCTCGGCGCAACACCGAAAGAAGCAGCTGCTCCGCTCATTCGAGACACTTTTGATTCTGCTATTTTACCAACAATTAATTCTATGGTCGGAATGGGAATTATAAGCTTACCAGGCATGATGACTGGTCAAATATTATCCGGTGTATCACCATTCACAGCCATTCAATATCAAATCGCTATCATACTCGGTATTTCAGGAAGTACCGCTTTCGCTGTCATTACCTTTTTACAGCTTGGATATAAAACGTTCTTTAATAAGCGATGTCAGTTGAAAGAGGTTGACTATGATGCGAAGTGAATCGTAACTTTCGCTCAGTAAATGATGCCCTGTTCTCGGTGAGTGAAATTATATCAACGATTTTTTCAATATATCTATCATAACTTGCAATATATCAACGATTTTTCAAATATATCTATCATAACTTAGAATATATCAACGATTTTGCACGAAATATCGATTTACCGACAAAAAGTGACATAATAAAAAGAGGAGGCTATTCGCCCCCTCTTTTTATTGTCTTACGCCTTCTTAACGAACTGTGATTTTAACTTCATAGCTCCGAAACCGTCGATTTTACAATCGATATCGTGATCGCCATCAACTAGACGGATACTCTTTACTTTCGTACCGATCTTCACAACTGAAGAAGTTCCTTTTACTTTTAAATCTTTAATAACAGTAACAGCGTCGCCATCTTGAAGAACGTTTCCGTTCGCATCTTTTACAACTTTTGCACCATCATTATTTTCAGCTTCTGCGTCTTGGCCCCACTCATGAGCACATTCTGGACATACGAAAAGAACGCCATCCTCATACGTATATTCTGAATTACATTTTGGACAATTTGGTAAAGTAGCCATAAATTCATTTCCTCCGTTCATTATTTATACGTAAAAATCAAAATTGATGTTTACATCTCGATAAATAAAATTTGTATAGCATTTCTTTATAGTGCCATAGTCTCACGTTATTGACAACCCTACCTCAAATTCTCATTTTTTATTGTATTTTACAAAATTTCAATTCGTATGCCTTTTTTCCATTTGCTCTTCTACTAATTTTAAAAATCTTCGTTGTGCATTTTTATTTTTTACCAGCAATCGAACTCTCAGCTTACTTTGTAAATATGAGCGAACTTTGTAGTTCGTAATAAATAACTTTTGATACTTCTCGTCTTCATACATCATTCGAAACCACTCATACTGCTGCAAATAAAGTATGTTAGCATCAATCTTTTTCGTGTGTAAACCCGTACCTAAACTAATAGATCCTATTAGAGCTTCTATTAATGCTGAAATCATTTCTCTCTCCCCTAATAAACAAAAGAAGAATCTTCACAAGATTCTTCTTTTCAAAATGAACGAGTTCCCTCTAGAAACCCCAATTATTTTCTTCAATATAAATTTGATATTCTTCTACTTCTTCTTCACTTAACTTCTTATTATTTTCATATACCTCTTGCCACTCGAAATAATCTTCATCGAAATAAACAGCAAATTTAATTTTCACATTTTTCTTCTCTGTATAATCATAACCAGTAAACTCTACTACGTCATACTCTTTTTCTTTCTTCACAAACTTCCAAGTTGGATTATCAGTCATAATCTCTAAAGTAACCCCTTCATCACTTGAACGAACAACGTTTTTAATATTCGGCTCAGTTGGTAAAAAGGACAGCCCTAACGCAGCTAAACCAAACACAATCCCGACTATAATCTGTAAACCAATCATACCAGCTACACTAACGCCGCCCTTTGATTGTAAGAAATACGCCTTCTCATGATCAGACGCATCTTCTCCCTTACGAAAAACACGAACAGCATGCTTATAATATAAACGGTTTCCTTGCCATCCAGTAAATATCATCATTCCTAATTGAAGAGCTAAACTAAATGTTACATAAATCCCATCTGGAATATCTATAAAAGGGGGTATAACTATACTAGGTATAGCCAATAACGCAAATATAATAAATAACTTATACATTTTACGATAAGCTAACCAAAAGGTTGGGAAGAAAAAGGCTACCCAATTCCATGTATTCCCTTGCGCAGGATTTTCTACTTTACCCCACTTAAAATCATAATAAGCTGTATTTTTTTGAACAACTTTATGTAATTCTTGCTGAGAAATTGTTTCTTGTAAAACAGTGTCCTTCACGTACATCATCCTTTTCTTATTTCTATATACATTTATTGTATATGTACAAAATAAAGGAATCTAACAAAAAGTACACATATTTCATAAAAATGAACGGAAATCGAATATATTCCGACAATTATCTGTTTCTTATTTCATTTTACTTTTAAATATATTAAAATAATCATGTATCATACCTTTAATACACCAAGTTAATTATTTTATATATTCACTAAAAGGATGCATCAAAATCATTTTTATACATCTTTTTTAGTGAATATATACTACTATTTTAAAACAAACATCTCGACTTAAGAAAACTCACAAATTAGCCTTCTACTATTTCAAACATATTTCCACTTACACAACTAATGAATAGTCCATTATTAACTTCCTCAATTGATACAATAAAATCTATTACAACAACATTTTTAGGGAGTTTAATTATATCTTTCACTTCGCCACATTCAGCATCAAGTATGATTAATTCTAAATTTGAAGTAGCAATGTAAATTTCTCCATCTTTATATAACAGAACCTTTGTAACATCATGTAGAGTCGTATTGTTCCAAATCACTTTACCTGTTTGAATATTAATACCGCAAATTCTGCCTTCTCCTAAGGACAATACCATCATCTCTCCAGTAAGAAATGGAGGTAATTCAATTTCAAAAGGCATATTTACTTCATATAATTTTTGACCGCTCTTATGGTCATAACATTGTATTTGTCTACTTACATCTTCATATTCATACTCAGTTCTTGTTAATAGTATTTTTGATTCCATTGATGCAATGTAAGAATACTGTACCTCATCAAAGACTTTTTCAAAAATTAAGTTACAACCTTCTTTTCCATATTCCCACTTTTGTAATGAATCTATTGCTACACATATAAAATGTTCATTAGTTAAAGTAACTGGTTCATTTGGATTACAATCTTCCATCATTTGTTTCCATAGTGTAGAAGCGTCTAATAATTGAATGGCAATTGCAACGTTACTATATACATCAGCTTCCCCATCTTCATCAAAAGAATTTCCTGCTAACACATAGTAATCTGAGCCAAGATGACACTGCGCCATTTCTCCCCCGACTCGGACATTCTTTTCCCATAATTTCACTCCACTTTCAAGCTCTAATAAAACATTGTAGCCTTCTTGTGTAATAACTAGTAAACGTGGTAACTCTTCTCCCGTAGTTTTTACATCTTGTATAATATGCCCTTCTATTTCTAAATCCCATAGAAGCTCCCCACAACTTGATGAAATAGCGTACAATTTCGCCATACTTTCTCCAAATCGATTCGCATGCCAAATAATTGTGACACCATTCACAGTTATGCAATTACAATCTTCTACTATTGGAATATGGCACTGCCAAATTTCTTCTTTCGTTTCACTATCGAGTTTACGAATTCTGTGGTTATTTCCCTCTACATAAAAGATACTCTTCTTATCATGAGATAGTACCGGAATAAATATCGGGTCAACCTCTCTCCCTTTTAAATACTTCCATTTTAATTCATACTTGTCACTTGTAGAATGATAAGTTCGATACATAATTTCATCATTTCCATTTACAAGTTTAGGAACAAATGGATCAATTCCTAACATTCTATGGTAAGCATCTTTGATTCGAAAAGAATCAACTCCACTCATGTAAATCTGCCCTATCTCCTTTTTAAGAAACGAAAAGAGTACTCGTAAAAATTGCTCGCTATCAACACTAGCTAACTTCTTGCCTCTCTGATTAATAATGAGAAACTCCCCATCTTTCTTCTTAAATTCCATCTTTTTTTCATATTCATTTAAGAAAATTGTAGCGTCATCATATTTAAAAACCTCGATACAAGCATCAAACAACTGACAAATCGGGTCTATTATGTCCGTCTTTTCTTGAAATACAATACTCTCATCTATACTAAGTACTATTTCTCCGACATTTTCTGTTGGCAGTTTATTTAGTTCGATTTGAAACTTTTTCATTATTTTCTCCCTCTATTGCGCGTTATCTAAACTAACTATAATATATGACATAAGATTCTTAAAACTATTATTTGAGGTGACCGAATATGAAGAGTACAATTTGGGCAGAAGATGACTATTTAAAACTAGCACCCATTAACGACGAACTAATCAAAAAAGCAGAAGAGGTACTGAACGTAAAGCTTCCAGAATCATACATAAACCTTCTAAAAGAACAAAATGGGGGAACTCTTCGTCTTGATACTCACCCTACTTCAAAGCCAAATTCTTGGGCAGACGATCACGTTAATGTATCTGGTTTATATGGTATTTCTTTTGATGAAAATGAATCTAGTATTTTAGAGAGTCGCTATTTAATTCGAGAATGGGAAATGCCTGATAATATCGTACTTTTATCTGGTGATGGACATACATGGATTGCATTAGACTATCGAAATGTAGCTGAAAATCCTCCAGTTATATTTATCGATAATGAGTTTGAGGAAATTATTGAATTAGCACCTAACTTTGAAAGTTTCTTACAAAACTTAACTACGTATGAATATGACGAGGAATAAGTCTCGCTCTAAAAAGGATCAAGATTTCATTACAAATTTACACGCCACTTTAAAACCACTCGGCTTTAAGAAAAAAAGACATACATTTTTCAAAGCTGAAAACGGATTTTATAAGCTCATTAACATACAAAAAAGCCAGTTTGGAGATGAATTCTATATAAATATAGGAGTCCACCCTATCGGTCTCCCGCAGCTTATTACGGACCAATTACAATTAAAAGAAAACATTTCAATATTCGATTGCATTCTACAAACGAGAATAGAGCCTATGCATATCAAACAGAACCAGTTATTGCATAATGTTTCACATGAAACTATCGCTATTCCGAATTACCTTTCTACTATTTTCGACTGGTTTCAAACGTGAGCGTCTTATGAAAATCTAGTGGAAATGAATATACATTCCATTACTCCGGTACTAGCTGTCGTTTCAATATTACGAGAAAAAGCGTTTCTGCTTCTTACTTGTTTTTCTTTCTCCAAATTAAAACAGTACGAACAAGCTAATCGCTATTTACAGCAATATTTACATTGCTCCGTGCATCTGAATACCGAGGAAAAAGAGCTCGTATTCTTTCATGAAATTGATATGTATATAAAAAAACTAGTAGAAAGTGCAATATGATTTCACATTTTGCTTTCTACTAGTGCTTTATATTCCTTTTGTAGCTTTTTAAATTGTTCTTCATATTTTTGCATCTTCACAGTATCCGTTTTTGAATTAAGGACTGGCCTTCTTCTCCCAGTCACCATTATATTTTTCCCATCTATTGCATCGTTCATATATACGTAAGGTTTAAAAGACTCGCATACCGTATATGGCAATGCTACAGAAAGTTTTGCATACTCTTCCACCTTAAATTGATTAGATATGCTTAACTCTTTTAAATTTTTCAATTGCATTAACGGTTCTAATGAATCATCTTTAACCTTTAAATTCATCAAAGTAAGCTTTTGCAACTGCTGTAATTCAGCGAGTGGTTTTAAAGTTTGTACTTTCATCGCTGTATTTATCCCACCACCCATATAGAAAGTATTGAGTTGTGTGCACTTACTTAAAGCACTTAAATCTTCTAACTTAGAAAAATCATCAATTAGTAAGGATTTGAGCTTTTTATTATAATCAATATCCCATAACGTCTTCGCTTTTGTATTCCAGCACATATACAACTGTTGTAAATTAGACAATTTCTGAAGGCTACTTAAATCCTCGACCCTCATTTCGTAAACGTATAATATATCGGGACAAACATACGTAAGAATATGATCAAACTGCTTTTGATTTACTGTGAACACCCATAACTTTTTAACTTGCAAAGATGCTAGTCGTTCTATATTTTTTGTTTTCCCCTCAATCGCTACTTCTTCTAAATCACCAGCTATACTTGCTAAGTCTTTCATAATCTTGGGCTGATCACCAATCGGAAACATGTTATCCTCCCCTACAACTCCCAAGTAATATTCATTTCTTCAAATGACTCCTTACTAACTTCCAATCCTTCGCTATCTTCCGTTCCAATCATTGCTATTTCTTCTTTAGACAACTTAATTTCCTCATTTGGACTTTGGATTTTTTTCTTATACACGAGTTGTAAAAGCTCTATTTGTTCCTCTGTCAGTTCATACTCTTCTTCCAGTCTTTCTATTGCTGATTCTGTATCAAGTAATGGAATTTCTAATAAGAATCCGCCGTGCTCTTCCATCTCTTCAAATGAATCAATTGAATACGCACCGCTATCCTCAATCCAAAATGCAGTTGTAATAAAAGGAACTGTTTCGCCTTCTACTTCTTCTAATACGTATTGAAGTGCTTCTTCTTTCGCAATATCTATTACTTCCGAAGGTGCCCCTTCAAAATAATCTTTCGCATCAATCCACTCATCAATTCTCTCGCTATTCACATCTTGAAGACATACGATCGTGTAATTCGGATGAAACGTAATTGTCCCTTGTCCGCCTTGAGTATTTTGCATACTATAGTTAAATCCATCCCATGAACTTTCATGTGAGAAATCTGGACAATGTGCTACATTAATTGCATGGGCAATCGAATTTAAAACGCAGCCTTTCCATAGTTGTTCTTTATCTATATGTAATTTATATTTACTCATCCGCTTCCCCGCCTACATATTTTTTTATATTATCTGTCGAATTCTCATTCCTTGTAAAGTACTTTTACGGTATGTAACAACATGAAATAACAGTAAACGATTTTTTTAAGGTGAAATTTCAAATGAAATTCCGATGCTTTATTACTTCTATAAATTGTATTGATTATAATCTCATTCAAATAAAAAAAAGCGGTCATATCCCTATGACCGCTTTTTTTATTCTATTGTAATGCTCCAATCTCCGTCAGCTTTAACACCAAAGCTATACATTCCTGTGTCTTGGAATACTTGAGAAGCTGAGCCCTCATAACTTCCAATTTTGTTAACAAGCAAGTTTTTATCATTCACTTTAATAATAAAGTTTCTTGAGCCCGTATGTTTAAGTTTAATTATGTGGTTACCACTTGGTACTTCGATAAATACCACATCGTCCCCATGACCGCTAACTGTGCCTGGTGCTTTTTCTGTATTTGGAGAAGCCTTTTGGGTTACCGAGCTACTCCAACCTCCACTTGATTTCACTTCTAAATAGTACTCTCCAGATGAAGGAACCGTTGTTTGGACTGTTCCTTTATAGCTCCCAATAGTATTTACTAATAATTGAGTAGCTGTACCCGAAGAATCTTTTAGATGAACGATGAAGTTTCTTGAACCTTGATTGGTAAACTCAAAGAATGCTAAACCTGAATTCAAATTAATTTTACTTGTAACAGAATCTCCAGATCCTTCTAGTTTTTGTTTACTATTATTGTATGATTCTTCAAGTTTTTTCTTTAACTCTTCCTGCTCTTTTTCTTTAATAATCCTTTGCTCTTCTTTAATTCTAACTTCTTCCTCTTTAATAAAGTTTGCAATAGAATCCTCATTATCAAAAACTTCAATCTTTGTAACAGCAGTCTTATTTAAAACAACAGCCGCTATTTTACCTTCAGAGGAATTGAAAGTGTATACAGAATATCCTTCGTAATCTTCAAAGGAGCGATTATTAAGACTTGCTTCTTCTTTTTTATTAGAAAAATCTTCTTTAGTCATTCCGACTGTAAACATCGATTTTATTTCTTCGATACCATATTTCTTGTATGTAACCTTTTCTTTCTTTTCTTCTTTCTTTTCTTCTTGTTTTGCATTTGCAACTTTTTCAGCAGGCTTATTGTAAGTTGCATTTAATAAAAAAGAACTATCAAAAATAGAGTATCCTACAAATCCTATGACCATAAGAATAGCAAATTTCTTTTTACCATCTTTCTTTTTAACCAATAGTTGAATGATTTTAGCTAAACCATATAAGCCCATAAAGAAAAATATTACCGCTATTCCACCTAAAAATGAGACATTAAATCCTAATACTACCATTGCTAATACAAATGAAATAATAGCTCTTTTTATCCATATTTTTGCTGGTTTTTTTCTAATTTTACTTACTAATGAAATTACTAATAAAACAAGTGATGCAAAAAATAACAAACTCCCTACAACTTCTAAAAATCCCATAACATGTCTCCTTCTGTCTTGTTCAATACTAAATGTATTATATAGATATATTAATAGTAACTCATTATTCGCAAGGAAGTAAGGTGTTTAGGGGATGATTTAATTTTTAGATTTGTTAAATAAAAACAGGGGGTTACAATTTGTTATTTCATAACTTTAATTCCACATTTCGTTAATCTATTGTTAATTTTTCAAAAAATAGGACTTATTATAAGTCCTACCTCAACTATATAGGACATTTTTGCAAATGAAATTATGCAAAATAAAAAGCTACTACCATTTCTCTCTACACGTCTCAATTAAATGCAGTAAGTACCTCTTCGTCATATCTGCCCTTCTCCACCTTGAGAGCATTCGCTTTTCTTTTGGATTGTGCCGTATTCGCTCTACTTCTTTTAATAAAAGCTCCCATTCTTCCGCTGAACTTTCTAACAAGTATTGCAATCCTCTATCTTTTGAAACGATTGTTTTATAATCTAGTGTATATAAAATACGTCCCATCGTAACGACAGCTGATTCTACCCACTCTTCTACAAAGAATAAATATGGTTGTTTCGCCTTTTCACTCCAGTACTGTTCTACGTTATATTTCATCGTATTTACTACATCATTCCATTGTATTTGCAACGGAAGATCTTCTGCTTCTTTTCCGGTAACTGTAATGCCTTGATTTTTCAACGTCCACCATGTGACCGCATTAATGTCCCAATGACCAACATTAGCTTTACCATCTGCACAATACACATACTCGTTTATTTCATCATTGTATTTCCCTAAATCAACAAGCGGAATATACATACCGTCCATTCTTTTACCTAGCGTATTATCACTAAGTTTCTTATGTAGTTCCACAAGCTGCTGTTTTTCAGCTTCATTCACGGAATCACTTATCACTGTAACAAAATCAACATCGCTCGTTTCCTTATGAAATGCACCTAGTGCGATGGATCCGTAAATATATACCCCGACTATTTTTTCATCTAAAAAAATTTCTTTTAATTCTACTGTGTACCGCTCCATTAACTGTTGTACTTCCGTTGGTAACGCATGCTTCACTCCATTTTTCATATCTATCCCTCCAATAAAAAAAGCCTTTGCAAATTCGCAAAGACTTCTTGTTTTATAAATATTTCTCGATTTCTTCGTAAACATCCTTCAAACGAGGATTTCCTTCTCCAACAATTTCTCCATTTACAAGAACGACCGGATAAAATAAATCTTCTTCCACTACGCGCTCTGCGAATGCTTTTTTATCTGCATCTTCTTGTTCTTCTTGGAAATCGATATACTCGAAATTAAATTTATTTTCTTGTCCTTCATATTTACGACCAATTGCCGCTTGTAACCATTCAAACGTTTCTGTTGAAGATGGCATTCCGACGCAGCTCGCACAAATTACTTTCGTCCCATACACTTGAACATTAACCATTTCTTCTCCCCCACTTCTTGTTCCAACAGTATATTCAGATGTCTTATTACATAAGCACATCATTTTACAATCTTATCCCATACCCCTATACTGAAAAAACACGATACAATATTTCGACAATAAAACAAGAAGAGAAAAAATAGATTTTCCCCTCTATCTTGATTATAATAAAACTGATGAAAGGAGTCGATAAAAATGGAAAACCCACATATGCAAGAACAAGTATTAGAAGTATTAGATAAATTACGTCCATTCTTACTTCGCGATGGCGGAGACGTTGAATTAGTAGACATTGAAGAAGGTATCGTAAAACTACGCCTTATGGGTGCATGCGGAAGCTGCCCAAGTTCTACAATCACACTAAAAGCTGGTATCGAGCGCGCGTTACTTGAAGAAGTACCAGGCGTTATCGAAGTAGAACAAGTATTTTAATCTAAAAGCGGAAGCGGCTCGTTCAAAATGTGAGGAGGATGGAGCTTCTGACATAGAGGCGCTTTTTGCCTCGGCGGAAGAAGCGAAGCCACCGAACATTTTAGCCGCTGGAGCTGGATAATTAAAAGCGGAAGCGGCTCGTTCAGAATCGCCTTCTAAAAGGAGACCAAATTTGGTCTCTTTTTTATTCAAATCACATTTATCCGTTAACATCATAAAACAAAATTGGAAATCCTTCTCAAAAAATGCGATAATTAATACTATATAGTGAATCGTTCACACATATAAAGTAAGAAAACATAGGGGGATGACACATGCCAAAAATGGGGAACACTTTTTTAACAATTCAAGAACTAGAAAAGAAAAAAGAGTATTTATTAGGCCTTTCATCCGTTATACCAACATGGAATACAAGCTATCAATTTTTATTTAAAGAAATCCAGCAAGAATTATTGGGTAAAGTAAATGAAAAACTCGAAAAACATCAATTCGTTTTAAATATATGTACAGATCAACAGGTAGGGGCATAATGTATTACATAAAATTGTGGTATAAAAAAGAGACCTCCAGCGGTCTCTTTTTTATACGTTTAAGATAGCCAATCTAATTTTCTAATCCCAAGCTTATCTACTGGTAAACGAAGTGAGCCATAAAAATGCTTCATAAATTGCTCTGAGCGGTTCACATCGTGTAAAATGGCTTCTAAGCGATCTCTATATATGCTTTTTTGTTCTTCGTTTCCAGTTTGGTAATATCGTTCGACCGTTTCAAAATAGTGCAGCGGGAACAAGAGCCTTGCAAATAATAAGCGCCAGCCAAATGAGGATAGCGAATAATTACGTTCATAATCTGTAACAAATTGAATTATTGTTTGCTCCCAGTCTTTCTTTTTTTCTATCATCATATAGCGAATTAATTCTGCCATATCTCGAGTTGGGTGATCATACACCCAATCAAAAGGAAGTTTGAGCCGCTTCGTTTGATGCCATAATAAAGGTGTGAATCGTTCTTGGCAAATTGTTGCTGCATCCGTTAGTTGCGGCGTATCATCCATTTCTGTATCGACAACATATTGAATTGCATTTTCTGCAACTCCTAAGTAATACGGGAAGGATTCAATAAACAATTGATCGAATACATCTGAAGGGTGGTTCATCACTTGTGATTGCCAAAACTTTTCTAATTGATCGAGCCTTTTTTCCCATAACGCTTTCCATTCACCAATACGGCTTAATTGCTCAATTTCTTCTGGAAAGAATGCACCTCGTTTATGGAATATAGAAAGCTCACTTCCTAATGACATAGCATGTCGTTCTAACGTGCGCATACCTTTTAATAAGCAGTAATTTTGTTCTTCTATCTCACTTACATAGTAGCCGTGTATAGTCGGAACGAAAGTCGCTACAGTTATATCCCCTTGCTGGTTCATATAATCACTGAGCTTTTTCATCTCTACAAGTACTTCTTCCTCCATTTCTCCAATTGGAACAAGTACATAAATTTTGTTGCGAATCCAAAAGCTTTTATAGGGGCCAAGGGGGATTAATTCTTTAACATGCATGTGATAATGCTCATAAATATGCTGAATCATCGCAGTCGCCACCTATGGTTTTTCTTTATATATATGAGCTTGTGCTCGCCTTTCATTCCTATGCACATGATAAAGCAACGAAACGTATACAAATACTAAAAAGAAAAAAAGGTGATAAACATGAAAGAATCAAATCAACTACAAGAAAGAGCATTACAACTATTACAAGAACGCGGTGTAACAATTGACGATATTGCTGAACTTGTTCATTTTCTTCAAAAAAAATATCATCCAAATTTAGAGATGTCAGAATGCCGTTATAATGTAGAACGTGTACTATCAAAACGTGAAGTACAAAACGCACTGATTACAGGTATCGAACTCGATGTTCTTGCTGAAAAAGGAATGCTAAGTGAGCCGTTACAAGATATCGTAAAACGTGATGAAGGCTTATACGGAATTGATGAAGTTATCGCACTTTCTATCGTGAATGTATACGGATCTATCGGTTTCACGAACTTTGGATATATCGATAAATTAAAACCTGGTATTTTAGAATACTTAAATGATAAATCAACTGGAAAAGTGCACACGTTCCTTGACGATATCGTTGGCGGAATTGCTGCCGCTGCCTCAAGCCGTTTAGCGCACCGAGCTGATCACTCGGAATAATAATGTTTTCTAGACCGTCAGTTTCATGCTGACGGTCTTTCGTATTCCATAAGCATAAATTCTCTTCCACGACTCAAAAAAATAGACCCTTGCTTAAATCCGATATTTTTATATAACGTAATCGCTCTTGTATTAAATGTTGCTACACTTAATCGAAACATCTTCGAATTAAATTCCTTAGCAGCAAACGCTATTCCAGCTTGAAAAAACATTTCTCCCATTCCCTTCCCTGTTAAATCTGGCTTCATGCCAAGTCCGATATCAATCACATCTTCTCCACCATATAAATTAGCATCTCTTCCACCTGGTACTTGTGCATTTTCTCCAAAACAAAAATAGCCGATGAACTCTTCTTGATCGTTACAACAGCCATAATAAGTTCCATCTAATAATTCTCTTATTACTTCTTTCTCGCCTGAAAAACTATATAAATTATATGGTTCCTCGTACGCCCACGTATTTATCTCATTTGCTTCTTCCTCTGTTAACTTATGTATATCCACTTTCTCTTTCCCCCTATTATATTTCTATTAACAATATTCGATATTCATCTTATAATTCATCTTTCTCAATATATTTTTTTAATTTCTCGCTTCATTTTATGGAAGATTTTTCTTATTATGTTACGATTAAACAGAATCATTACAAATAAGGTGGTGACAATTTGAATTACTTTTCTTATCTCTCCTCAGAAGAACGGCAAAATTTTTTCTATAAAGAACCTCTTAGTTTTTCAAAAAATATAGGAAAAGAACAACTAGCTTACGCACTAGGCGCTACACTATATACTCCTGGCACGAAAGAAACGATTGCGGAAGATATAATTAGAAAGAAACATGTGGATGCTACCTCAATTATTCTTTGTCTAGAGGACGCTATCAGCGATGAAGAAGTAAAACTTGCAGAGCAAAACATCGTCGTTCAAATACAGCAAATAGCCAACTTAGTCAGTGCCAACATACTAAATCAAGCAGACATCCCACTTCTTTTTATTAGAGTTCGACAGCCAAGTCAAATGAAGACAATTGTTACTGAATTAGGTAGTGCTGTTCATTGTTTATGTGGTTTTGTCTTTCCAAAATTCACACCGATTAACGGAAAGACTTATATCGATCAGCTTGCATGTATAAACGAGTTATACTCATTATCGCTATATGGCATGCCGATTTTAGAATCACCAGAAATTATGTATAAGGAAACACGGGCAGAATCATTATTACAAATAAAAGATTTACTAGATTCTTATCACGATTACATCTTAAATGTACGTATTGGTGCTACTGATTTTTCAAGTATATTTAGTATTCGGCGCAATAAATACACACCTATCTATCATATTACTGTTGTCCGTGATTGTATTTCAGACATTATTAACGTTTTCTCAAGGGCAACAAATGAATATATTATTTCAGGATGTGTATGGGAATATTTTTCTAATGATCATGAAGAAGGGCTCATTCAAGAGGTATCACTTGACCATGCAAATGGCTTAATCGGAAAGACAGTTATTCACCCATCTCATATTAAAGTTGTACAGGCAATGCACATTGTCACAATGGAAGATTATTTAGATGCGAGGTCAATTTTACAAAATGCAGATACGTATAATGGAGTGCTAAAAAGCAGTTTTTCTAACAAAATGAATGAAGTAAAGCCGCATTATGGCTGGGCTCGCAAAACCATTTTAAAATCTAATATTTATGGGGTGCTACATGAAAACAAACAATTCACCGATCTCCTTATTACAAACGCAAAGCAACACGTATAACGTTTTAAATAATATACAAGTTCATGTAGAAGTACGTGATAATCCATATAACTTAGCGCTAGACAATCTTTTTCAAATGGCTGCTAGAATAAATAAGAAACGTAGTTTTTTATTTGTGAGTACAATCCTTGGAAAGCATCTTCCTATTAAACCTGCAGTCTCTCTATCAAGTGGATTTGCTCTCGCTACAAGATATATGGAAATGCTACATAATACTTCTCATCCATTTCAAAAAGAAATTTTAAATCTCATTTCATTAGAAATTCATGAAATCCCAGAGGAAGTATTTCGTTATCAATATCCTCTGCAAGAAGAAGTTTTGTTCATCGGATTCGCTGAGACAGCGACAGCACTTGGTCATTCTATGTTTCAATGCTTTCAAAATGCAAAGTATGTACATACAACTAGGGAATCGATACCCCACCTAGAATCTGTCATTACATTTGAGGAAGAACATTCTCATGCAACATCGCACCGTTGTTATGTGGATGAAAGCTTTTTTCAAAACAGCAATCCTATTGTTCTCGTAGATGATGAGATGACAACAGGAAAAACAGCATTAAATATTATTAGATCGATTCAAAATAAATTCCCACGAGAAGAATATATTATTGCTTCTTTATTAGACTGGCGTTCTCATACTAATAGAAGACAATTTAAACAATTAGAAGACGAACTTCAAATTAAGATTCATGTTATTTCTTTATTAGAAGGCAGTATTCATACAACTGGCCAACCATTGAATATTGCCAAAACAGATATTCAAATTGAAGAAACAAAACCTGATTTCAAAAAACATACCCTTACCTGCCCAAAATTACCCTATACATCAAATTATATAAAATATACTGGGCGATTTGGCATTTCAGCATATGAACAACAGCACATTCATTCTTTCGCTCAAGAAGCAGGAAAAACTTTAAAAAGAGAAAGAATTGGAAAACGAACACTCTGCCTCGGAACGGGTGAATTTATGTATATCCCAATGAAAATTGCTGCTGAAATGGGTGATAATATTTTATATCAATCTACAACAAGAAGCCCTATCCATCCTGTTTCAAATGATGTGAACTACGCCATTCATAATCATTTCTCATATCCAAGTCCTGAAGATTCTACTATTACAAATTACTTTTATAATATTTCACCTCATGATTACGATGAAGTATTTGTTTTTATTGAACGTGATTTAGGAGAAGAAGCCCTATCTCCTCTTCTACAGCAGTTACAAACAGTTATTCCTTTTATTCATATCGTCTCATTTTCAAATAGCATAGAAAAGGAAGGTTGATAATTATGGTAAAAGTAAATTCTCACATTAGTAGTTATGATCCAAATGATGCTATTTTTCTATTAAAAGATATTAGTGATTTAATGAAAGAAAGTTCCACAGAAACTAGAGAACAAGCAATTCAAGCTGGCACACATTATTCTGAAATGTTACCAATGGAATATAAACCATCTAAAGCGTATATGGATTTATTCTTTTCTTCTCTGCAACAATACAAACACAAACTAGCCATCGCTGTTGGAGTTGTCGCCGAACAAATTATACAGACTAAAGGAACTAACCTTGTCCTCGTTTCATTAGCTCGTGCTGGTACACCTATTGGCATTCTTATAAAACGCTACATACGCTATCAATACAACCTTGATGTACCTCACTATTGTATTTCTATTGTTCGCGGACGCGGTATTGATGAAAATGCACTCCATTATATTTTGGAACATCACCCTAAAGAAACAATTCAATTCATTGATGGATGGACTGGGAAAGGTGCAATAAAAAAAGAATTAGAATATGCAGTACACACATTTAACGAACGAAATAATACACACATTTCTCATTGTATGGCTGTGCTTGCTGATCCCGGTTACTGTACTTCAATTTACGGTACACGTGAAGATTTTCTTATTCCTAGCGCTTGCTTAAATGCAACCGTCTCTGGACTCATTAGCCGCACTGTACTAAATGATACCTATATTGGTCCAAATGATTTTCATGGTGTTAAATATTATAAAGAGCTAGAACAAGAAGACTTATCAAATTTCTTCGTTGATGAGGTGACAGATTTATTCCCTTCTGTTCATTCTCATATAGATAATCAATTACGTTATATTACTTCAACTTACACTGATCCCTCTTGGCAAGGATTAAAAGATATACAGTCTATCCAAAGTCACTTTGAAATTGACGATATTAACTTAATCAAACCAGGAGTCGGCGAAACAACTCGCGTATTACTCCGGAGAATACCGTGGAAAATTTTAATATGTAAGCAAAACAATCCCGATTTAAAGCATATTTTACTTCTCGCTAAAGAAAAGAATGTCCCTATTGAAATCTATGAGAATATGACTTATTCATGTTGCGGGCTCATTAAGCCTCTTAGGAGGGAAACGTTATGATTTTCGCCAGTGATCTTGATCAAACGCTTATTTATTCCCGGAAATCGTTTCGTGCCCCTATAGAAGATGAATCAATTCAACTCATTGAAACTTTAGATGGGAAAGAAATTTCTTTCATATCACATAAAACCATTTCACTACTAAAAAAATTACAACTGCACTCACATTTCATCCCAGTTACAACAAGAACTATTGAGCAGTTTCAGCGTATTACTTTATTCCAAAACGAAATCATTCCCGAATACGCCATTACAAGTAACGGCGGTAATATCCTTCATAACGGTAAACAAGATGGTACTTGGAACAGGACAGTAAAAGAAAGACTATCGGTTGAATGTATAGAGAGAAACGACATACTAAAGGAATTTGGACAAATTGCTCATAAAGATTGGGTTATATCACAAAAAACAGCCGATGATCTATTCCATTATTGCATCATTAAGCGGGAGAACATTCCTTATGATGAATTATCATCCTTCACTTCCTGGTTAGACAAACAAGGCTGGAATTATTCACTTCAAGGTAGGAAGCTATACTTTGTACCAAAACCAATTAACAAATGGGATGCCGTGCAATATATAAAAGAAATTTTGCAAATAGATACGATTATTACAGCTGGGGATTCTTTACTTGATTTATGCATGCTTGAAAAGGCGAACCATGCCTTCGCACCACTTCATGGTGAGTTAGGAGCAATGCATGATAACTTACAATCCTATATTTTAAAAACAGACGCAATCGGCATATATGCCGCAGAAGAAATCGTAAATAAATCACTTCAAATTATTCACAGTTCATTACCTACCTCATGATTAAAATATGCACAATTGCATACGCACCACAATTAAACAAATGGTACAATTTATTTGAATCGCTGTTGCTACACTTCTTGATTAAAGAAAAGGCGCTAACACGGAAATTAGCGTCTTATCAACCTCAAGCAATTGGCACATTTTGTCATCTTAAAAGACACTCGAAAGAGTGTCTTTTTTTCTATATCCAACAAGGACTTACTCATTTCAAAGTATAAATACATAAAATAATGTAAATCATTACAAGCATGAATCACTTTCTAAAAGTTATAAAGTAGATTCAAAATAAAAAAGCACTCTTAACTAGAGTGCTTTTTACTTTCAAACAAGGAGGCTACATATATGGATAGCACTCTCGTATTTAACTTCGGCATTGGTCTTGTCATTATTTTATTTGTCTTCTTTGTACTTTGTATGAGCGGGGTATAAAAAGGCGATTTTTGAGCGTCTTTTTATACATATGTATTACTTGACTTCCATAAAAGGAGTAACCATAATGGTTACATATATACAAATAACTATTCACATATCCACAAAATAGGAGGAAGAACAATGAAACATGTAATCGTTTATGCACACCCAAATCCAGAAAGCTTCAACCATGCAATTTTAGAAACGGTAAAAAGTGAATTAGAAGAAAAAGGTCATGAAGTACGCGTTCGCGATCTATACGAATTAAACTTCAATCCAGTATTAAGCGCTTCCGATTTCATCTCATTTTCTCAAGGAAACACACCAGAAGATATTAAAGAAGAGCAAGAGCATATCTCTTGGGCTGATAGCATTACATTCATTTATCCAGTTTGGTGGGCGGGACTTCCTGCTATTTTAAAAGGATACGTTGACCGTGTATTTAGCCATGGATTCGCTTATGCTTACGGTGAAAACGGCATTGAAAAGTTATTAAGCGGTAAAAAAGGATTGTTATTATCTACAATGGGTAATACGAAAGAGGCATACACAGCAGGCGGGATGTTTGACGCAATGAAGAAAACAGCAGATGTTGGTATTTTTGAATTTACAGGCATTGAAACAATTGAGCACACATTCTATACGAGTGTTCCTTCTGTGGATGATGGTGTGCGTAAACAATATCTTGAAGAAGTTAAAGATGTTGTGAATCGTGCGTTTTAATAAAAAAAGCAGGTAACCTCTTCGGTTACCTGTTTTTCATTACATCTTCTCAATCCACTCCGTCAAGTTATGCACAACTTGCGTTGGTTGTACTTCATATTCTGTTAACTTCTCCACAGTTGTGACTCCAGTGTGGACAAGAAGCGTATGCATGCCAGCATTTATTCCTGCTAAAATGTCTGTATCATAGTTATCCCCAACCATTAATGCTTCATTTTTTTCTATGCCAAGAACTTTTAAAGCTTGTTCCATAATGATTGATTCTGGTTTTCCGATAAAGATTGGATCCACACCTGTTGATACTGCTACAACTGATGTTAATGAGCCGTTACCTGGTAACAATCCGCGCTCAGTCGGAATGGCAATGTCTCCATTTGTAGAAATAAACGTCGCGCCGTTACGCACAGCAAGACACGCTTTTGCTAATTTTTCATATGTGATGTCACGATCTAAACCAACAACAACGAAATCAGGATTTTCATCCACAAGTTCAAATCCTTTTTCCACAAGTGCATCGTGTAAGCCTTCTTCACCAATCATATATACAGTTGCATCTTGTTTACGTTCATAAATGAAGTTCGCAGTCGCCATACTCGTTGTGAATACTTGCTCCGCTTTCGCTGGAATATCGAAACGAACAAGCTTTTCTGCCACTTGTTCTGGTTTGCGAGTTGAGTTATTCGTAACGAATAAATATGGAATGCCGCGCTCTCCTAATGCTTTGACGAAGTCGCTTGCTTCTTCAATTTGTTCTTCCCCGCGATACATCGTACCGTCTAAGTCAATTAAGTAACCTTTATACATCGATTATGTCTCTCCTTTTATGCTAACGTTCTCACCTTATCATACCACTCTTATATTACCCGCTTTTCCAAAAGAAAAAAACGCTTTACCTTAAAGCGCCCCATAACGTTCATTTTTTCTCTTTTATTTGGTAAGAACAACTACAATCGCCCTCGCACATGTTTGCTAGCGTTTTCACATCTGCGTTCGTAAATAAACGCTTATACATCTCTTTTTCATCTTTACATACTTGCGGAAATCTCTCTGCAATTTCTTTTAACGGACAGTTTTGTTTTTCAATTACGAAAGATTTCTCTCCATCTCTCTTTATTTGAACCATATAACCATTTTTCTCTTGCATAGCTGCTATCTCTTGCACTTTATATGCTAAATTCTTTTGATTACTCACTCGCTTTTGCAACTGTTCTTCCATACGCTTCGTTCTTTCTTTTAAAACATATTGAAGTATTTTTTCATCGCCCATCCGAGCTAAATCTTCTAGCATATCAATCGCAAATTGCTTATACTCTTTCGGGAATGTATCTTCTCCCTTTTCACTTAATCCATACAAATAAGTTGGTCTTCCGACATGTTGCCTTACCATCTTAGAATAAATGAGTCCATCTTTCTCAAGATTACTTAAATGTCTTCTGATTGCCATTTCTGTAATCTCTAAAACGTCAGCTAGTTCCGCTACTGTGTGCTCTCCCTTTACTTTCAACAATTGTACAATCTCGTCTTTCGTAGTACGTGCTTCCCCCATACTTCACCCTTCTCCCTTTTCTTTCTCACATACAATATAAGATCCCCAAAAGGCATTCTCTGGGGATCTTATAAGCATAATTATTCTGGTACAAATGCAGATACAGGTCCTAATTCCTTTTCTAAATAACTGCGAATATTTGCTGGGTATTTTTCTACCACTGCAATATGTTTTTGAATCGTCTTATATAATTCATCATGATTCATTTGAATATAATCTTGCGTAAGCATTTTTCGAAGAAGGATAATTTCTTTCATCCCTTGTCCATCTTCTTCACTTATCACTCGCTCATCCATTAAAATATCAATAATATCTTCATAGCTTCCTGGATCGCGCATAATAAATCCATCAATCATCGCATTTCCTACATCTAATACAGTATCAATAATAAGATGGGCTATGCGCTCTAATGCGTAAAATTCAAACTCGGTTTCATATATCTTTTTCTCTTGAAATGTACTTGTTGCTCGTTCTAAACATACTAGCATTTGTTCTATTTTCTTTCTGTCTACAAAATACATGAATGTCACCTACCTGGAAATTAAAGCATTTACATTTTAATTGTAACGCTTTCTTCTGAAAAAATCGACAATTTTTCGAATTCACCTTTTCTCCGTTATTTGTTATAGTTATATTTGTATGATTTTTGAAATTGGAGGAATGAAATCTTGGAACGTGAACTCGCACTAGAAATTGTCCGTGTAACAGAAGCAGCAGCATTAGCATCCGCACAGTGGATGGGCCGCGGAAAGAAGAACGAAGCAGATGATGCAGCAACTACAGCAATGCGTGATATGTTTGATTCAGTAAACATGGCAGGTACAGTTGTAATCGGTGAAGGAGAACTTGATGAAGCACCGATGTTGTATATTGGTGAAGAACTAGGAACAGGTAACGGTCCAGAAGTAGACATCGCCGTTGACCCATTAGAAGGTACAAACATCGTTGCAAAAGGTCTTGCAAATGCAATGGCAGTTATTGCAATCGCAGACAAAGGGAACCTTCTTCATGCTCCTGATATGTACATGGAAAAAATCGCGGTTGGTCCAAAAGCAGCTGGTAAAATTAGCTTAGATGATCCAATTGAAAAAACAATTGAAATTGTAGCAGAAGCTAACAATAAAAAGATTCGTGATCTAACAGTTATCGTTCAAGAACGTGAGCGTCATCAAGATATTATTGACCGTGTTCGTGCAAAAGGTGCACGCGTAAAATTATTTGGTGACGGTGATGTTGGTGCGTCAATCGCAACAGCACTACCTGGAACGGGTATCGACTTATTCGTAGGTATTGGCGGAGCTCCAGAAGGTGTTATTTCTGCAGCAGCATTAAAGTGCCTTGAAGGTGAAATGCAAGCTCGCTTAGTTCCAATGAACGAAGAAGAAGAAGCTCGTTGTCGTGAAATGGGATTAGAAGATCCTCGTCAACTTCTTATGTTAGACGATTTAGTATCTGGTGATGATGCAATCTTCTCAGCAACTGGTGTATCTGCTGGTGAGTTATTAGACGGTGTTAAATTCCTTGGCGGAGATTTAGCTGAAACATACTCTATCGTAATGCGTTACAAAACAAGAACAGTACGATTCATTAAAACGCATCACCATTTAGATCATAAACCACACTTAAACTTAGATATTTAATAAAGGAGCCATGTGTATGGAAGAACGTTTCTTTCTGTACGACGACACTGTCGCTACAAAAACTCGTTTCGTTAGCTTTATGGGAGAAAATGAGCGTCATGATTTAGCGCTTTTATATTCCGATCGTCATTACGGTAAAACAATTGTACTTGATATGCAAAGTAATAAATTTGCAATTATCGGTGCTGACGATTTAAACGAACCAGGCTACTTAGAGCACGCATTTTCTATGACTGAAGAAATTGCAGAAGAGTTACGCTCATTTTTATTTGAACTTATATAATTTATCGTATGCACCAGCTATTTTAGCTGGTGTTTTTCTGTTATAAGAGTTTCGAATTTTCAATTTTTTATGTTATAATTAAGAATAAATCTATTTGGATAGAAAGGACGTTATCTACGTATGCCAACATTTACTTTGTAATGGACCAGCAATTGGATAGCATTACTCTCAAAAAAGCACCACGCTTTTTCAAGGGAGTAGTCTGCCCATTCCCATTACAAAGGAACGTATTGCATCTGTAGTATGATGTTTACGGAGGTTCCTCTTTGGGGAACCTCCTTTTATTTTTGTCTTTTTCTCATGTCTTCATACTACAAGACATCCAAATAGCTGTATTACGTTTCTTTGCCACTACTATAAGAGGTGAAGGAAAATGCAGAAAGTACAACTTTCTTGGAGTTTATATGAAAATCAGCAACACACAATCGAAAAATATTGTAAAAATTGCGGACGTACTACCCTATTTACTGATACGAATATTCGTAGGCATAACGCCAATGGAAAAAACATATACCGCTTTGCTATTTATAAATGTCCGAAAGATCATACGTGGAATCAAAAACTGCGTATTTATAAATCATTTACTGATCACGTTGAAACGATCGATATGACCCAGCAAGATCAAACGGAAACAAGTACTACTATTTCCATTATGCAACATAAAGAAAACGGCATAGCCGAAATCACGATTGTATTAGACCTCATTTTTGGTTCTCACCGAATGGATAAGACCTTATCCACATATATTTCTGACTGGAGCCGTACACTCATTGTGGATAAAATTAAAAATGGGGATATTCAATTGAACGGACAACAAATGAAGCCAAATACAATACTTTCTGAAGGCGATCATATCTCGATTTGTTTATAAGCGAGAATATGTAAAAAATCCTCTTACAATTGTAAGAGGATTTTTTTATTTCTTCACTTTTCGTAATACGAAGTGTGCACAACCGAAGTTACAGTACTCGTATAAATACTCCGTTAACGTACTAATTTTCGTATCATATGTCGCACGTTGGTTACTATCATCAAAGAATCCTCGCAGTCTAAGTTGCTCATATCCCCAGTCTCCAACGATATAATCATATTTATTTAAAATTTCTGCATAGCGCTCTTTAAATGCTTCTTCACTAAAACCGTCACGAAAGTTTTTAATTACTTCGTACTGAACATTATTAATGCTCACCGTAGCATGAATCTCTTGCTCTTGCTTTTGCTCCATCATTAACTTCCTCTCTAAGCATTCTTCTTTTTATCGTATCACAAAGCATACCAACCAACAATTTCAAATACAAAAAATTGAAAATTAGTGCATGCTATGGAGAAGGAGGTGATACATCGTGAAAAAACAAATTTTACTTTCCCTTCTCACTATTTCCTTATTTGCAGGGTGCCAATCAGCGAACAAAGCTGAAATGGAACGTGAAGAAGGAAGCCGTGTTCTTGTTTCCAATAAAAACGACATGTATCATACGGAAAATACAAATACAAGACTCACAAGAGTCGGTTATTCTTCTAAACAAAAGCATGAAGTATCTAACAAACAAGTAGGGGCCATTAATCGCGAGAAAGTCGCTGAAATGATTACAAGCATGACAGTCAAACTTCCTGACGTTACAAACGCTGCTACACTCGTTACTGATGATGAAGTGTTCGTTGTATACCGTGCAAACACAACGGATCCGAAACTTGTAGCGGATCAAGTATATAGAGCTGCCTTGTCCATCGTCCCTCGCTATTATAAAGCATATGTATCAACAGACCAAAAGTTGATTTCCCAAATTCAAGGCCTTCAATCTGGCGCATTAAATGATACAGAATATACGCAAAGCCTCGATATGTTAAAACGTGAAATGAGTAAAAATCCTCATTTGAACAATACGGGGGATCAAACTTTAAATGATATGATTAAAAAGTAAAACAGGTGGAGAAAATCTCCACCTGTTTTACTTTTTATTACGATCCGCATAAACTTCCATCGCATCACACATAAACTGCGCTAACCCCTCGCCAAACTTATCGATATTTTTCGTGAAGCGCTCATCAGCGACATACATTTGACCGAGTCCCTTAAAAGCGTCTAATGAATAGTGACTAAAGTTTTGCAAGTAATCGTACCATACTTTGATTGCTCCCTGCGCCTCTTTAGAATCTGGTGCACCGTGTCTCAGTACCGCTAAATTTCTATAAATAGTATTAAACTCTTCTTGGTTCTCTTTTGACATACCTTTTGCATATTCGTTCGCTTTATCTACAGCTGCGTCTCCCCATTTTTCACGTGCTTCTTCTTCATATGGGTTATGGCTGAAATCGAATCCTTCAAATTTCTCTTTGTTCGTCATTTCAATCTCTCCTTTTGTATGCTGAATTGTTTTATCAATCGTCGCAATCACCTTATCTAATCTGGCACGCTTTTCAATAAGCATTTTCTTATGAAGCTGTAGTGCCTCTTCGCGATCAAATGATGGACACATGATAATTTCTTTAATTTTCTTCAAAGGGAAGCCAAGCTCTTTAAAAAACAAAATTTGCTGCAATGTCTCTAGATTTTCATTGGAATACAGACGATATCCAGACTCTGTCGTCTCGTCTGGGGTTAACAACCCAATTTCATCGTAATGATGCAGTGTGCGCACACTAATTCCAACTAAATCAGCTACTTCTTTTACCTTCATTGTCATGTGTATCTCCCCCTTAGTACATACGATAAAGTATGACGCAACGTTAGAGTCAATAAGTAAATTCATTTTCTTTCTAAAAGTTTCATCTCTCCTGTATTTCATGCATAATAGATATGTACATATATTAGAAAGCGGTGAAAGTATGGTTTCAAATACTGTAATTGCCAGCATCATCTTTCAACTCATTGTCTCGATTCTGGTCCCAATTATCGTACTCGTTTATTTCCGTAAAAAATATAATATTAATTGGAAAGTGGTCGGCATTGGTGTTCTTATCTTTATCGGATTTACCCAAATTCTTGAAACACCATTCCACCTATTTATGCGCGGTAATCCAACAATCGCTCCATTTTTAGAAAATCCGTTTGCCTTCGCAATTTATGGCGGATTGACTGCTGGTATTTTTGAAGAATTAGGACGCTTCGTTGCCTTCTTCTTCTTACTAAAAAAATATCTAGAATATAAAGATGGCTTCGCTTATGGAATTGGTCACGGCGGAATTGAATCTATTTTAATTGGCGGTTTTTCTGCATTACAAGCATTAATCTTTGCTAATTCTATTAACGATGGTAGCTTCTCTCGACTGATTGAACAAAAGCCCGAGCTCAGCATTTTACAAGACATGTTAATTCAGCAACCTGCCTACTTATACTTCCTTGGTAGCATAGAAAGAATTATGGCACTCGTGCTTCAAATCGCCTTTACAATGCTTGTTTTATACGCAGTAAAACAGAAGAAATATATCTTCCTAGTATACGCTATACTATTCCACGCATTTGTAGACTTCTTTGCGGCACTTTACCAAACAAAGACAATCAATATCTTTGTTGCCGAAGGAATTACACTTCTCTGTACAATTGGTGCTGTCGTTCTTATTCGCAAAATGAAAGAGAAATTAATGAGTGTACCAGAGTAAAAAAATAACCCACCGGTTGGTGGGTTATTTTTTATAAGGACTATCACAATGATGATAACTTTTACCCTCCTTTAGCTCCCTCTTTGTTTCTGCATCTATAACGATGTACTTATGAAACTCTTCTACTTCATTTTGAGTAAAAGAAGCGAAAAAATAAACTTGGCGATCAGGGTGAACAAAAAAATCTTGAAGCACCACTCTACTTCGACAACCGACAGCTGTTTTTTTTAGGAAAGAAAATTCTTCATCAGGCACTTCTTTAAATAAGATTTTTTTTCCGAACACTATATGCTGCATTTTTATATTCTTTATAGATTTTCTTATCTAACTGTTTATAAAAAACATCCTCACTCACAAATGACTTATTTCGATTGCTTGGATAATTTAGTTTTTGGTTGGATTCTGCATATGTTGTGGACAATTGCGTAAGAAAACAAATAATGAATATGATACATATCATTTTTTTCATCATTGCACCTCAATTTTTTATTATCCACATTACTTTTCCACATATTTAAATCCATATGCCGTTTCCAATAAAAAGGAATTATTTCCACATTTGTCGAAGTATATAGCGTCAACTTGAAAGATGGGGATGAATTATGAAGAAAATTATTGTAATACGACATTGTTCAGCAACTGGGCAAAAACGTGATGCTGAATTAACGACCGATGGGAAAGATCAAGCAAATAACCTTGCTACATTCCTCTTAGAAAATCATCTACAAATCGATCATATTATTTCAAGCCCATTTGTCCGAGCTATCGATTCCATTCGGCCCTATGCGCTCCAAGCTAGCTTATCTATCCAAGAAGATGAACGATTAACTGAACGCATATTGAGCAACTTTCCAATGGATGATTGGATGCAAAAACTAGAATCCACTTTTACGAACATAGATATTGCCTTTTCAGGCGGAGAGTCAACAAAACAAGCAACAGACCGTGCCATATCGCTTATTCAAGACGTTTTACAATTAAACCATACGACAACACTACTTGTTACACACGGCAATTTACTTACACTCATTTTAAAGCATTTTGATCATACGATTGGCTTTAATGAATGGAGAGCTTTAACGAATCCTGATATTTACGAAATTACAATCGACGAACAATGTATCATAACACGCTTATGGAAAGCATCGTCCAAGTAATATCCCTTTCAAAAACATTCAGTTGACGCCACGAGAAGAGACTGTTCTAACAATAGAAAGGGGTATTATTTCATATGTACGAAGACGTACTTGCTTTACTACATAAAACAAATGTTTCTTATGAAAAGTTCGAACACGAACCGGTACTCGATTATGAGACAGATCGGATTGTACGTGAAAGACTTGGCTTACAAGGTACTCCAAGTAAAAGCTTATTTTTAAAATCAACATCTGGAAATTTTTACGTGTTTTTTACGTTAGAAGGAACTCGGCTTAACCGAGGAGAGATGAAAGAAATAACTGGAGAACGCTTATCGCTCTGTTCTCCTGATGAACTAAGAATGGAAACTGGCTGTACTCCAGGATGTGTAGCTCCTTTTGGTTATTCACAAGATGTAACAATTATTGTGGACAGTTCCGTTTATGCGTACGATAAAATTTTAATTACACCTGGTGTTCCTGAATTTACAATTGAATTATCCACAGAAGAATTAAAAAAGATTTTATTAACATGTCCAAATACCGTTTTAGAGTACAAACAAAAAGAGAGCTAATCGTTAGCTCTCTTTTTTCATTATTTAGCTTCTGCTGTTTTTTCTTTTGCAGAACGTACTTGCTCGTCCGCATGGTAAGAAGAACGCACAAGTGGGCCAGCTTCACAGTGGCTAAATCCTTTGCTAAGTGCAATTTCTTTAAGCTCTGCAAATTCTGCTGGTGGATAATATTTAATAACTGGTAAATGCTTCTTAGATGGTTGTAGATATTGTCCAAGAGTTAAAATATCCACATTGTTTGCACGTAAGTCATCCATTGCTTCAATTAAATCTTCTCTTGTTTCACCTAAGCCGACCATAATGCTCGATTTAGTTGGAATATCAGGCTGCATTTCTTTTGCTCGACGTAAAAACTCTAATGAACGGTCATATTTTGCTCTAGCGCGAACTCGGTTAGATAATCGACGTACTGTTTCAATGTTATGGTTTAAAATATCTGGTTTTGCATCCATTAACATTTTTAAGTTTTCTTCTACCCCAGCCATATCAGATGGTAATACTTCGATAGACGTGAATGGGTTTTTACGACGTACTGCTCGTACTGTTTCAGCAAAAACAGCTGCTCCGCCGTCCTTTAAATCATCACGTGCAACCGCTGTTATAACAACGTGCTTTAAGCCCATTTGTACTACTGAATCTGCTACGCGTTCTGGTTCTTGTAAATCAAGCTCAGTTGGTAAGCCTGTTTTAACCGCACAAAAACGACAAGCGCGTGTACAAACCGCACCTAAAATCATAAATGTTGCTGTTTTTCTTACAGCCCAGCATTCATGAATATTCGGACATTTTGCCTCTTCACAAACGGTATGAAGATTCTTAGAACGCATCATTTTCTTTAAGCCTGTATAGTTTTCATTCGTGTTTAACTTAATTTTCAACCATTCGGGCTTGCGCTTATATTCTGTTTGTTTTGTCATGGTTATCAACTCCGCACAATATGAAATAGTTTACCGTGTTCGCTTCTTTCAATGTAACATATCTATTCTAACGTATGAAAGCGATTTGCTCAAATGAAGATTCTAAGATTTTTTCCAATCGTTCCCTATAATGAAATACTCCGTATATCCCACACTAAAAAGAGTGATGTTGTGAAAGGAGTCTATTTCATGCTTCGAAAAATTTCTCTTTTGCTTTCTATTTGTTTTCTTCTCCACCAAAACATCGCCTACGGTGAAGATAATCAGCAAAGCATATACGAAAAGCGCATGGTACTATATAAAGAAACCGAGCAGTCTTCAGGCATTCCATGGTATTACTTAGCTGCAATGGATCAATATGAAAGAAATATACGGAGCGTAAGAAAAGATATTCCAAAAAAACCAGATGCCATCATTTCCCTTTATTTCAAACCAGAAATATGGGCTGGACCTGTTAATAGTAACGACACTCTCCCCCATACAATTTCTCTATTTGGCGGAATAGGTTTAGATGGTGACAAAGATGGATTTGCAAATGCAAATAGCGACCGTGATCTTCTGCATACCGCAGCGACTATTTTAAGGAAACAAGGAACGTCAGAAGACCGTATTAAAATTATGCTTTGGGAATATTATAGACGTGCAAAAACAGTTGATTTAATTAGCGAATACGCCCAAATTTATAAACATTATGGACGTATTAATTTAGAAGGAAATGCTTTTCCTCTTCCGATTCGTAGTGACCATAGCTACCGTAGTACTTTCGGTGCTGGAAGAAGTTTTGGGGGCAGACGAGTTCATGAAGGAACCGATATTTTTGCCGGATATGGCGTGCCAGTAAGATCGACTTGCTATGGCATTATTGAAACGAAAGGTTGGAACCGCCTTGGTGGATGGCGCATTGGTATTCGCGACCTTCATAACAATTACCATTATTACGCTCATTTAGGCGGGTTCTCAAAAGAAATACAGCTTGGACAAATTGTTGAGCCCGGAAAAGTAATCGGGTTTGTTGGTAGCACTGGCTATGGCCCCCCTGGTACAGCCGGAAAATTCCCACCCCACTTACATTTTGGCATATATAAAGACAATGGCTATACAGAATGGGCCTTCGATCCATATATGCATTTAAGCCTTTGGGAACGCAAAGAACGAGCAAATACAAAACGATAACCGTAGCGCATTGCTACGGTTATTTTTTATCCAGTAAAAGCCCGATTGATTCAAGTTTCACTTTATATGCAATTAACTATCTGTTTTCTTTTTATCAGGTACAGCAACACTTCCGCTTCCATAATACGTAGGCACTTCCCCTTGAACGATACGCGTCGCAATCGGAACATTTTGTTTCACCGTTATCTCTTTCGTATGAAATGGAATGATTACTTGCAACGTTACTTCCATTTCCATAACAATTTGAATCGCTGTAGTGTTGATCCCGTGCGGCTCAATTTTTTGTTTAATATCTGTATTCACATGCCCAATTGGCGTGAACTGAATCGGAATATCTGGTCCTATATTACCAAGAAGCGCATTATCAGTTACACGCCCAAAAGGAACTGCCATAGTCGCCCCGTTTTTTTCAGAAATACCTAGCTCCTTCAACTTCCCTTGTTCTACTTGCTGCAAATATTTTTCTATGTACGTAGTCGTTGACGTTACGATTTCATTTACTTGCTTCGTATTTAAATTAATTGTGGATACTTTCCCGTTTTTATCATTTTGTACTTTCATTAACGAATCGACATCGAATCCTTCATTAATTCGATCCTTTACCGCCTTCGTCATAATTGCCGTCGCCATTTTCTTTGTCTCTACTTCTCCATATTTAATTAAGGTCGGCTGAATACTATTATTCACAATCCACAGCCCTTGCGTAAGTAATATAACAAAAAGAATAAACGACATAAGCAGTATATACCGAAAGGCGATAGGTCCCTTTCGAAACCGCGAGTTTTTCGAGCGAAATATACTCATAAAAAAACCTCCTTCTTATATCATTTCTATGCAAGAAGGAGGGACGATATATGCTTATCTCATTTTTAATAATGCTTCTTTTCCAATCGTTCCTGCTGGAATGCCTAATGCTTCAGCTCCAGTCGTTACCGATTCTAGTGGCGCTTCAAGAAGTTGTTCAATCGTTCTTACACCAACCGCACGGCCAGCAATAATTCCTCGATCACCTAACTTCTCATTTAAAAGACCTACATCTAATGCACCACACATAATATATCCTTTATCGCTCATTACAGCTAGCAAATTCGTCTTTGGAAGTTTGACGCTAACCGCAATAAACGTATAATTATCAATTATAATTGGCTCCACATTAACCATAGTTCACACTCCTCTCTTTCTTATCTGTATGACAAGAGAAAAATGAGTGTTACAAGTTAACTAGCCTATAGTTTAACGGAAGATGTATAAGTTATTAACATATCTGTTAACACATCTCTAAGTAGTTCTGGCATATAATATTGTTTGCTAGAAAGTGTGGATAGCTCTGGGTATAAGTATCCAAACGTAAACATATCAATTGTTCCTACTGTATATATACGGTCTAACTCCAGCGATTCGCCGTTAATCAATACATCTTCTAATAAAATTTTATTCCCAGGAATCGTATCTGGAATTACTTCTACACCAGCGTAAATCATTTTCCCCATCACTTTTCCACGAAATCCGAATCCTTTTACCTCAAGGTTTTCCATATTCGGTTTACGTGCTTTCAAAATAACTTCTCTTAATATCTTTCCTGGAACTTTCAAAGCACACGGATTAATTGGATGTGGACAAATTCTGTGAATATCTCCGCGCGTTACAACACCCTCTTCTAATCCTTCAAGAAGTACACCAGCATTCACCATTCCAATTTCTGCACTGCACCATGTTTTCAGCGCACTTGCTAACATATGAGAAAACGGCGCCTCATGAAACCAATCAACCGGTAATGACTCTTTTAAATGAACGACAGGCTCTGCCATTATATGCTTACTTTCTTCCTGCAGTATTTCAATTGTGGATAACGGCTCGCTATAAGCCCCTAACCGTTCCGTCTTAATTGCTCTACCGTCTTTTTTCAGTAGTTTCTTCGTCTCTATATCCACAGTAAGCTGTACGTGACCAACGTAACGCCCCCACTTTTCACAACAACAAAGTAACGTATTATTCATAAGAACGCCACGCTCAAATAAATGGTGCGTATGTGCCCCTAAAATAACATCTATATCATAATGCTCCGCCATATACTCATCCATGCTTTTACCAAGATGAGAAAGGACAACTGTAATATGAGCCTCATCTCGCACTTCTTCTAAAATAAACTCTAAATGGATAAGCGGATCTTCAATATGCCAATCGAGCATATGATAAAACTCTGGATAAGCTACCGTTAACCCGATAAAAGCAATCGTAATCCCATCTGTCGTTGTATGTAATTTATAAGGCTTTGCCCATTCTGGACGTACCCCTTCTTTTTCAAATAAATTCGCAACGAGCACCTCAAATCCAGCATCATCATATAGACGATTCAAATGCTCCTTCGCTAACGTAATTCCTTCATTATTTCCGATCGTTACATAATCATATAACGCCTCATTCAAAAGCTTCGTATTGCCAAGCCCATTCGTCGCTTCCGAAATACTATGAAAACGATCCACATGATCGCCGATATCAACCGTCAAAACGGTCTCTCCCGCTTCCTGTCTTCGCTTTTTCTCTCCCTGTACAAACCGAGAAATTTGCGGCCAATTTTCAAAATGACTATGTATATCGTTTGTATGATAAAGGTGGATGATTGTTTCTTTATTTATATTCAGAGAAAAAACCTCCTCTCAGTTCCTTACTGCCATTTACGCTACACGTACGCAATAATCCTGTAAATACTTTTCGTCTTTTCTTGCTATTTTACATTGTACTCGCATTGAGAGAAAAAGCAAAAGATTGCCCTTTTAATATGAGAAACTTTATTTTTTCAAATCTGTGGATTAGTCAGAGGGGCGACATTTGTCAGGAAGTTTGTTGGGTGGCTTGGCGAAGATTGTTTTGCCAACTCCTATATGGAAGATTATTCTACATTTATACCTTGTAACACGACATATGTCGTGTTACAATCTCATCATAAGGTGGTGAACCATAAAATGGATAAAGAGATATTAAAAGGAAGTATTGATATTTTACTTCTCTCCATCATTAAACAGCACGATACGTACGGATATGAAATGATTCAAAAGCTAAAAGAAAACAGCAATGATTTATACACGATGAGCCAAGGTACACTCTACCCCGCACTCAAACGCTTGGAACAAAAGGATTTCATCAATTCATACTGGGGTGAATCTGAAACTGGTATGAAACGAAAGTTTTATTGCATTACTACGAGCGGAAAGAAAATTTTAGAAGAAAAACTAACAGCGTGGGATTCAATTACAGCTCTTATTAAAACTTGTCAGAAAGGAGCTTTAAATTAATGACGATTGAAGAATACATAAAGAGTATCGTTCAAAAAACAAACCTATCCCAATCTGATAGAGACGAACTATACTTCGAAATTTATGATCATCTTACAAGCTTAAAACAAGAATTTCTCGATCAAGGAAAATCTGAAGAAGAAGCTACTACATTAGCCATTCAAAATTTTGGAGAAGCCTCTACTTTAGGAACTGAAATTGAAAAAGCGATGCAATTTTCTACACAAAAATATGTACAGTGGCTTGGTTGGGGATTATTTTTACCGTATTCATTTGTTTTGTTATTTAAACTGTTGCTCGGGAGGCCAGCTTTTTACTTTGGTAATCTGGAGTACTTCTTTAAAACAGGTGACTGGCATTCTATACACGGCGGATTAATAAACTTAATTCCTTTCAGAAGTACAATCAGCTATTTAAGTGGATTCGATCCTACTCATCTACTAGATCCTTATAATATAGACATCGTACTTATGAATACATTAGGAAACGTCATCATATTCATCCCATTCGGATTCCTTCTACCTTTATTATTTAAACAAATAAACAATTTAAAAATGGCATCTACAATTTTTATTAAGTTTATTTTATTAATTGAATCGTTACAACTTCTTACTTTTACTGGTGTTTTCGATATTGATGACATCATATTGAATATGTTAGGTGCTTTAATTGGATATGGTTCTTTTGTTGGGATGAAGTATATTTTGGAACGTGTTAAGTCTGTGGATAAGGTGGATACGATTTAGGTTCGGGGGATATTTCCCTCTCCACCATTCTTAATTTGTTGATAAATGGACATCCCTTGTTGAATCGTCGATATATTTGGCTGAACGGAACTCAGCCAACATAAAGAAGCACTCTGCATAGCAGGGCGCTTCTTTAATATATTAAAAAATAAGCAATCAAATCTTTAAGAACCTACAAGACAAATTAAATTCAATTTCTACACTTTTCTATATCAATCTCATTCCCTTTACTACAATTCAATCTTTCATTCGCTTCTTATACATAATAGTTTATAGCCTTAATATCAAATCAGACAGTTCTTCGATGTCATGCTCTAACTCTTTTGTAAGACCTGCACAATGCGCTTCTTTTACAAGATTGGCAAGTTCAACATGTTGTTCATTATCTTGTTCAAATAACGGTAAATTCATATGTTTAAAAATATTCCCAACTTGTATTGCGATATTATGGCTCTCTACAAACTCTCGGACTAAATTAGAATTCAGTAAACCACACAAATAATACGCTGGTTCAGCAACCATAAAGTCAACGAAAAACACTTTATGATCCGGAACATAAGGCCTACTCCCTACCAAAGGAACATCTTTTTCTGTAACTACAGCAGATACAAACTTGCTCGATTGTTCTGCCCAAACAACCTTAAATGGTGCAAAAGTGTAATCTCCAACGTTATAAACTCCATAGTAAGGTTTGTCTTTTAAGTAAAGTTTTCTCGTAGATCTTTGCAGAAGCAAATCCCTAAAGTCTGCAAGATATCTCTTAGTAAGTTGGTATTCTGTATCTAAAAGTTCTTCACTTATCTCAAAATGATCTTTTTTTATACCCTCGTTAGGCAAAAGTACGTACAGATTATTTTTTGGCTGGACTTGAAACTTTTTAAAGTCGCTTGCTCCTTTTAACAATGGATGTAACATACCTGGTTCAATCCAATACCTGCTTTTAGGACCAATATCTTTTTTACCTGCTTCTGGTCTAGTCTCTATTTGCACCAAACCATCCTCTTCATTTACAGCAACTATATTAACAAAATAAACCCCATTTAAATCTGCAGTAATTCCTTTTCTTCCCTGAACCCAACTACTCTTTCCATTAATATTTTTCATATCTTCAAATCTTCCTGTAGGAAGGATTGCCCATGGCGATTTCTTTTCATTTACTGGATTTGCTTCCATCTCAAACATTTGAATTTGTTCATATACTTTGCATAAAGATAAATAAGGAAGGATTGCTCTCTTACAACCAGTTCTTGCCCTCCAAACATTATATAGAACAGGATAATCAATAGTATTTTTAAATTCTTTTTTAAAAAGGGCAACTGCTGTTTTATTGGCTGCATCATTAAAAGGCTTTAATTCCTTCATATCATCAATAGAAATTGGCACAAGCATTTCCTTATCATTGATTCTGAAGCTCCGGAACCCTTCAGATGAAGGAGACTGAAAATGTGTCTGTGTGATAACAAATGCTAAATAGCCACCTTCCTTTAACCATTTATCTGCTACTGTATATGTTATCATTCCTGATATATCTAGCTCATTCCCCCCATGATATGGTGTACTTGAGAATATCTCATACTGTAAACATGTTGGTTTTACTCTCTGACGATATAATTCCGGTAATTTGGACCACCGAACCCAAGGTGGATTCCCTACAATAATGTCAAATTCACCCGCATTAGCTGACCAAAAGAAATTTCTTATAATACGGAACCATATACCATTCCAATTTTCTCTGTGTAATTCTAAAATGCGATTATAAGTCGCCTTTAAAGGCTCTGTCCAATTTTTGCACTCATCTTCGCTTAATACCCTAATTCTAACTAAACGTTCTATCACTTTTTCAAACTCTATCCCTTGCTCTACTTGTTCTCCCATTATCTCGAATACTCTATCTAGCCTATTCCGATCAAAAGCCAAAGCTTTTGGGATTTGTACTGTTAAATTCGCTACCTGACTACCAATCGAATAAGTTACCACTTCTTCATCACTTTTCGGATCATCAGCTGGAGCATAAATAGCATCTGCCATCAGAATCGGTATTTCTATACTTCGCCCAGGTGAAAGCTTTAACAAATCAGCAATTGCAATAAGATAATTTACTCTTGCGGTTTGAACTGCTAATGGATTAAGGTCAAATCCCCATACATTCTCTGTTATTAACTGCACCGTTTGCCGAGGTGATAACCTCTCATTTTCAGCCTCACTCCTAATTTTCTTAATTAACCCTAGTAGAAAGGAGGCTGATCCACATGTAGGATCTAAAAAACGATTTCCAAGCCAATTAATCTCTTCAAATTTATTTAACGTGAACTCTACAAGCCAATCAGGAGTATAATATTCTCCAAGTGACTTCCTTAATTCTGTTGGCACCAACGCTTGATAAAAACCTTTTAGAACATCCTGAGTTCTTGCTTCCACAAGTACATCCGTACGATAATCAGACATTTTAACCAAGGTGTTACGCAAAGAAGATAAAATTACTTCTTTCATTTCTTTATGCTGGCAAGCATCTAAGTACCAACCAAAAATAGCTTCTTCAACAAAACCATTAATACCTGCTGCTTCAAAAAGCCTCCCTTTTTCAATTTCTTGACTTAAACTACTCATAAGTTTCTGATCATCATAAGTAGCAGCATTTTGCGCAAATGCTTTTCTAGAGGTCATTCCATGGGCTGAAACTATTTCAGCAGCCAATAATTTGATAATTAAGGAATTATAAGAATGAATTACAAAAAGACTGGAAGGAATTTGAAGATGAACTGGAAGATTCGACGAAACACTGAAACCAATGGATTTTTTAATACCACTTATTTGTGTGCTAGTTAAATCAGCGACCTGACCAAAAAGCGTTCTCCACTCTTCAAAAAGCATCTTTATTTTATTGTTTTTTGCATCCAATAAATTTATAGATAAAGCATCTGATAATGCCTGCATCAATTCATGCCCCGTTTCAGATGCCAATCCAAAGTCTTCTACTAGGTTTTTTGCTGTAACAGCTCTTCTAGAAGAACCTTTTAAAATATTAGCCACCATAGTTACTGACTCAGGTGAAAATGGTAATAATTCATCATGTTTGATTTCTCCATCTAACATTTTTGCAAAACAAATATGTTCACCATCAATCGCAATACCTATATAGTCTTCCTCACTTAACCCTTCAGCTCTAGCTTTTTTTTCAATATAAGGCTTCAAACGACTATAAATTGCCTCTTTAAAAGCACGACTTGTTGTTTTCCCCTTAAACAATCCTTTTGATTTAAACTCTATAATTACCTCGTTATAACTAGAATCATTACGATCTCTTTCCGCTTGAAGGTCTATGCCAAGCGAATCTGAAAGAGCCCTAATCCAACTAATCCTGAGTTCCTCTTCGTTCTCACATTTATTTTTTGCAGTATTTAGTGTATCAAATAAATCTTTGTACAAAGTATTCACCTCTTAAACCTTTTAATTAAATTGATTATAGCACGGAAAAAGGAACATACATACGCACGGAAAATGATTATGTTTCAAATCCATTGAATTCTAATACAATAAAAACAACGGTAGATACCTTACCTTTGTATCACAGAAAAAATAGAAGGAGACGAACTTAAAAAGTTCGCCTCCTTCACTCAAATCGGTATGAGATCCACATACCAAAATTTCACACCTTAAAACACATACTCTATTTAACCAATAGAACCTTCCATCTCAAACTTGATTAGGCGGTTCATTTCAACTGCGTATTCCATTGGAAGTTCGCGTGTGAATGGCTCGATGAAGCCCATTACGATCATTTCTGTAGCTTCTTGCTCAGAAATACCGCGGCTCATTAGGTAGAATAATTGTTCTTCTGATACTTTCGATACTTTCGCTTCATGCTCAAGTGAAACGTAATCGTTTTTGATTTCGTTGTAAGGAATTGTATCAGATGTAGATTGGTTATCCATGATTAACGTGTCACACTCGATGTTAGAGCGAGAGTTTTTCGCTTTTGGTCCGAAGTGTACGATACCACGGTAAGTTACTTTACCACCATGCTTCGCAATCGATTTAGAAACGATTGTTGAAGACGTGTTTGGTGCTAAGTGAATCATTTTCGCACCAGCATCTTGGTGTTGGCCTTTACCAGCAATCGCGATTGATAATGTTAAACCACGAGCGCCTTCGCCTTTTAAGATAACTGCTGGGTATTTCATCGTTAATTTAGATCCGATGTTACCATCAATCCATTCCATCGTCGCGTTTTCTTCACAAACCGCACGTTTTGTAACTAGGTTGTATACGTTGTTCGCCCAGTTTTGGATTGTTGTATAACGGCAATACGCATCTTTTTTAATGATGATTTCTACTACCGCACTGTGAAGTGAGTTAGTAGTGTAAACAGGTGCTGTACAACCTTCTACGTAGTGTACGTGTGCACCTTCGTCTACGATGATAAGCGTACGCTCGAATTGTCCCATATTTTCAGAGTTAATTCGGAAATACGCTTGAAGTGGTGTATCAACTTTAATACCTTTTGGAACGTAGATGAATGATCCACCAGACCAAACTGCAGAGTTTAATGCAGAGAATTTGTTGTCTGTTGGTGGGATTACTTTTCCGAAATGCTCACGGAAAATATCTTCGTTCTCTTTTAATGCGCTATCTGTATCTTTGAAGACGATTCCTAGAGCTTCTAGGTCTTCTTTCATGTTGTGGTATACAACTTCAGATTCGTACTGTGCAGATACACCAGCTAAATATTTTTGCTCAGCTTCTGGAATACCTAATTTATCAAATGTTGCTTTAATTTCATCAGGTACTTCATCCCAAGACTTCTCAGATTTCTCAGATGGTTTTACGTAGTACGTAATTTCATCGAAATCTAAGTCATTTAAGTCGCCGCCCCATTGTGGCATTGGCATTTCATAGAACTTATCCAGTGATTTTAAACGGAAGTCTAACATCCACTGTGGTTCTTCTTTCATACGTGAAATCTCTTCAACGATCTCTTTTGTTAAACCGCGTCCAGCACGGAAAATCGAAACGTCTTTGTCTTTGAAACCATATTTGTAATCGCCGATATCTGGCAGTTGCTTCGCCATGTTGGTGTGTCCCTCCTTAGATAACCTCATTTTTAGGAACCTTTAACATTACTTATCTTCGTTTAAGCCCTTTTCTAACGCTTTCCACGCTAATGTTGCACATTTAATACGTGCAGGGAACTTGCATACGCCTTGTAATGCTTCAATATCTCCTAAATCGATGCTGTCATCGTACTCTTTTCCTAGCATCATGTCAGAGAAAATTTTCGAAAGCTGAAGTGCTTCTTCAATTTTCTTACCTTTTACTGCTTGTGTCATCATTGAAGCTGAAGACATTGAGATTGAACATCCTTCGCCTTCAAACTTCGCCTCTTGCACAATACCTTCTTCTACTTTCATCGTAAGTTGAATACGATCGCCGCAAGTTGGATTGTTCAAGTTAACAGTAACACTATCTTCTAACACGCCATTGTTACGAGGATTCTTATAATGATCCATAATAACTTGACGATATAACGTATCTAAATTATTAAATGACATTTGTGAAATACTCCTTTGTCTTGATTAGCGATTCAACAAATGTATCAATTTCTTCTTTTGTATTATATAAATAGAAGCTCGCACGTGCTGTTGAAGAAGCTTTTAGCCACTTCATAAGCGGTTGTGCACAGTGATGTCCTGCACGAACTGCAATGCCTTCTACATCTAATACAGTCGCTACATCGTGAGGATGTACGTCTTCAATATTAAATGTAACAAGACCAGCGCGATGCTTTGGACCATAAATTGTAACGCCATCTACTTCTGATAGTCTTTCTAAAGCGTATTGCGCTAATTCATGTTCATGCTTTTCAATATTATCAAGACCGATTTCTTCTAGGAAATCAATTGCCGCACCAAGTCCGATTGCATTACCGATAATCGGTGTACCTGCTTCAAACTTCCACGGAAGCTCTTTCCAAGTAGATTCTTGTAAATCTACGAAATCAATCATTTCACCGCCAAATTCAATTGGCTCCATATTGTTCAGCAATTCTTTTTTACCATATAATACGCCGATGCCTGTAGGTCCGCACATCTTATGAGCAGATAATGCGTAGAAATCACAGTTTAAATCTTGTACATCTACTTTCATGTGAGGTGTACTTTGTGCACCGTCAACGACCATAATTGCGCCATTTTCGTGTGCGATCGCTCCGATTTCTTTTACAGGGTTAATCGTTCCAAGCACGTTTGAAACTTGCATAATAGAAACGATTTTTGTATTCGGTGTAACTGTTTGACGAACATCTTCTAAAGAAATTGTACCGTCTGGTTGAAGCGGAAGGTATTTTAAAGTTGCACCAGTTTTCTTCGCAACTTGTTGCCACGGAATGATGTTACTATGGTGCTCCATGTAAGAAATAACGATTTCATCGCCTTCTTTTACATTTTCAAGACCATAGCTAGCCGCTACTGTATTTAATGCAGTTGTCGTTCCGCGCGTGAAAATAATCTCTTCCATTGATTTCGCGTTAATAAACTTGCGAACTTTCTCGCGTGCACCTTCATACGCGTCGGTAGCTTTCGTACCGAGCGTATGAACACCGCGATGCACGTTAGAATTATATTCTTTATAGTAACGTTCTAACGTTTCAATGACTTGAATTGGTTTTTGAGAAGTTGCTGCACTATCGAAATATACAAGTTGTTTGCCGTTCACTTTTTGATCAAGAATTGGAAACTGTTTGCGTATTTCATGAATATTCATTAGCGAACTTTCCTTTCAATTACCTCAACAAGCTGTGCTTTTACTCCTTCAATTGGAAGCTCATTTACTACAGGTGCTAAGAATCCGTGGATGACTAAACGTTCTGCTTCGCGTTTTGGAATACCACGGCTCATCAAGTAGTATAATTGGTACGGATCTACGCGGCCTACTGAAGCTGCGTGACCTGCCATTACATCATCTTCGTCGATTAAAAGAATTGGGTTTGCATCACCGCGTGCTTTCTCATCTAACATAAGAACGCGAGAAGATTGTTGTGCGTTTGATTTAGATGCACCGTGTTCAATCTTACCAATCCCGTTAAAGATAGATGTTGCACTATCTTTTTGTACACCGTGTTTTAAAATCCAACCTTCAGAGTGTTTACCGAAGTGAACAACTTTAGTTGTAAAGTTTTGTGTTTGGTTACCACGGCCAATTGTTACTGTTTTCGTATCAGCATATGAACCGTCGCCCATTAAGTTTGTAACGTTCTCTGAAATTGTATTTCCGTCATTCATAAGGCCTAGAGCCCAATCAATGCGACCGTCGCGTCCAACAACACCGCGGCGGTTAACGTAAGTTGTTACGTCTTTTGCTAATAGATCAACCGCACCAAATTTAACTTGTGCGCCTTGTTCCACGATTACTTCTGCTACGATATTTGCAATACCTTTAGCATTTTCATTTGCAACATAGTTTTCTACATAAGTTGCAGTACTGTTCGCATCAGCTACGAATAATACATGGTTATATACGTTAGCTTCTTCGCCGTCTACTAAGAATACAGCTTGAAGTGGAGTTTCAAGAACAACGTTTTTCGGAACATATACGAATGCACCGCCGTTGATTAATGCAGCATGAAGTGCAGTTAAACGATGCTCGTCTACCTTCACGCCGTCTTTCATTAAATACTTTTGTAATAGTTCAGCATGCTCTGTTGCAGCTGTTACGATGTCTGTAAAAATAACACCTTTTTCTTTTGCTTCGTCTGCTAAAGAAACGAACGCAGTTGTACCAGTACGTTGTACTAATACACTGTTATTTTCATCGATTAAGTTTTTCACTGCTTCTGGAAGCTCTGTTAAAGAACTTACAGGCTCTTGCTTAGCAGCGTCGCCTTTTCCGATAAAGTCCCATTTTTCAATTTTCGTTTTATCAGGCGTTGGCATTGGAAGTTCTGTTGCTTGTGCAAGAGCTTGTAAGCGGAACTCAGTCAACCAAGCAGCTTCGTTTACTTCGCTTGCGCGCTGACGGATTGTTTCTTGATCGAAAGGTAATGTACCGATTGTCATGTTTATGCTCCTCTCTTACGCTTCTTGCTCTGCTGTTTCGTCTTCAATACCTAATTCTTTTTTAATCCAGTCGTAACCTTCAGCTTCTAGACGTTGTGCAAGCTCAGGGCCACCAGATTTAACAATACGACCGTTCATCATAACGTGAACGAAGTCTGGAGTGATGTAGTTTAATAAACGTTGGTAATGCGTAATCATTAGGCAACCGAACTCTTCGCCGCGCATTTGGTTAATACCTTTAGATACAACTTTTAATGCATCGATATCAAGACCTGAGTCGATTTCGTCTAAGATTGCGATTTTTGGCTCAATCATCATTAATTGAAGAATTTCGTTACGTTTTTTCTCTCCACCAGAGAAACCTTCGTTTAAGTAACGTTGTGCCATTTCTGGATCCATTTCTAGGAATTCCATGTTTTTATCTAATGTACGGATAAATTTCATAAGAGAAATTTCATCGCCTTCTTCACGACGTGCGTTAATTGCAGAACGTAAGAAGTCAGCGTTTGTTACTCCGCTAATTTCACTTGGATATTGCATTGCTAGGAATAGACCCGCTTGTGCGCGCTCGTCTACTTCCATTTCTAATACATCTTCACCGTCGATGATGATGCTACCTTCTGTTACTTCATACTTTGGGTGACCCATAATTGCAGAAGATAAAGTTGATTTACCTGTTCCGTTAGGTCCCATAATTGCGTGGATTTCTCCACCTTTTACTTCAAGGTTTACACCCTTTAAAATTTCTTTGCCGTCAATTGATACGTGTAAGTCTTTAACCGTTAATGTAGAACCAGCCATCTCAATACCTCCATTAATCCTATATATACATTTTAAAAATTCCTAAAACGTTCATATTCTCATTTTATTCTCATTCTAATTTTATATCAAATAAAATGATATCGCAAACGACGAAAAAAAGTAACCGTTTTTTCACAAATGTATATAAGTATTTCCTTTTCACCTTTATATGATACACCTTTCTTCTTATTTATATAAAGAAAAAAGGACCGGTAAATTCCCAGTCCTTTCCTTATAATTATTCACTTATCGGAAGTACAGCACCTTTATATTCTTTATTAATAAAGTCTTGAATTTCTTTTGAATACAATACTTCTACTAATTCTTTAATTTCTTTTTTCTTCTCGTCACCTTTACGAACTGCAATGATGTTTGCATACGGAGAGTCTGATCCTTCAATCGCAATTGCATCCTTCGTTGGATTTAATTTTGCATCAATTGCATAGTTCGAATTAATAAATAAAGCATCTCCCTCATTATTTTCATACAGCTTTGGTGACAATCCAGGCTCTACATCTGTTTTAAACTTTAAGTTTTTCGGATTTTCTACAACATCTTTTACTGTCGCTTTAACAACATCTACACCGTCTTTTAATTTAATAACGCCGCCTTTTTGTAACAATGCGAGCATACGGCCACGCTCCGCTACGTTATTACTCATAATAACTGTTCCGCCATCTGGCAATTCTTTTAAACTTTTATATTTCTTAGAATAAATCCCCATTGGCTCTAAATGGATTTTTCCTGCGTTTACAATTTTATATCCCTTTTCTTGAATTTCTTTATCTAAGTAAGGAATGTGTTGGAAGTAGTTCGCATCAATTTCCTTATCCGCTAACGCTTTATTTGGCAGTACATAATCCTGGAACTTTTTAATCTCTAACTTAATGCCTTTTTTCTCTAAGATTGGCTGTGCTTTCTCCAAAATAACAGCGTGCGGCACGTTAGAAGCTCCAACAACAAGCTTATTCTCTTCTTTCCCTCCGCAAGCAGCTAATGTAAATACAGACAGCGCTGTAACAACTGACAATAGAATCTTTCTCATATGATGTCCCCTTCTCCCCTATAGTTATGTAGTTATAAAAAAGGCTGGCATACACCAGCCCTTTTCAGCAATTATTCTTTTACAGGAACAACTGCCCCTTTATATTCTTTATTAATGAAGTCTTCAATTTCTTTAGAATGTAATACTTCTACAAGAGCTTTAATCTCTTTCTTATCTTTATCGCCTTTACGAACAGCTACTATGTTTGCGTACGGTGAATCATTTCCTTCAATTGCAATTGCATCTTTTTCTGGATTTAACTTTGCATCAATTGCATAGTTAGAGTTAATTAAAACAGCGTCGCCTTCTTTATTGTTATACACTTGTGGCAATAAACCAGGCTCGATATCCGTTTTGAATTTTAGATTTTTCGGATTATCTGCAATATCTTTTGGAGTTGCTTTAACTGGATCTACCCCATCTTTAACTTTTAAAATACCTTCTTTTTGTAAAATTGCTAAACCACGTCCATGGTCAGCAACAGAATTACTCATAATAATTGTCGCTCCGTCCGGAAGTTCTTTTAAGCTCTTATATTTTTGAGAATATACACCAATTGGCTCTAAATGAATTTTCCCTGCTACTTCAAAGTCATACTTTTTATCTTTAATTTCTTTTTCTAAATACGGAATGTGCTGGAAGTAGTTTGCATCTAAATCCTTATCCGCTAACGATTTATTTGGCAACACGTAATCTTGGAATTTTTTCACTTCTAATTCAATTCCTTTTTTCTCAAGTAACGGTTTTGCCTTTTCTAAAATTTCAGCGTGCGGTACGTTAGAAGCACCAACAACAAGCTTCTTTTCATCTTTATCTTTCCCGCCACAAGCAGCTAAGCCAAAAATTGAAGTTGAAATAAGTGCCGTAAGTAATAATTTTTTCATTTGAAACATCCTCCCGTTTTTTATTATCGTTTATCTATTCGAGTCGTTAAACTATCACCAATCCACTGAATTAAAAATACAACTAGTAATACACAAATTGTCGCAACGATTGTTACATCGTTATTTCCTCTTTGGAATCCTTCTAAGTAAGCAAGTGTTCCAAGGCCACCAGCACCAACAACTCCCGCCATTGCTGTATATCCTACTAAAGCAATTGTCGTAACCGTAATACCAGATACTAATGCTGGTAACGATTCTGGAATTAACACTTTCAAAATAATTGTGCTTGTTTTTGCTCCCATTGCTTTTGAAGCTTCAATTACACCTTTATCAATTTCGCGAAGTGCGATTTCAACCATTCTCGCGTAGAATGGTGCCGCTCCAATAATTAAAGCCGGCAGCGCTGCACTTGCTCCAAGAATTGTTCCAAGAAGAATCTTTGTGAATGGGATTAATAAAATAATTAAAATGATGAACGGTATAGAACGGAATATATTTACGAATGCTCCAATCACCGTATTAATTGATTTGTTTTCCCATAAATTATCTTTCGCTGTCATGAAGAGTAACAATCCTAAAATTAGTCCTAAAACAAATGTCGCAAGAGCTGCGATTGCCGTCATATATAACGTTTCACCCGTTGCTTCTAACATTTGATTCCAATCAACATTTGCGAGTAACTTATCCATGTGCAATCACCTCCAGCTCTACTTGATCTTGATGAATTCCTTCTATTGCTTGCTGGATTGCTGTTTCCTCACCATTTAAATGAACAACTAAACTACCGTAAGAACCGTTATTCGTTTGTGCGATATTTCCTTGCAAAATGCTAACTTCTATATCACTGCGTTGCATCAATCGTTGAAGCACTGGTCTTTCTACAGCCTCACCAATAAACTGCAAACGAATTACTTTTCCATCTGGATATTTTTCAATTAAACTTTCAATCGTTTCATTTGTATCTTCAGAATCTGTTAACTGCTGTACAAATCGTTTCGTAATATCTTGCTTCGGATTACGGAATACATCAAGTACTGGACCCGTTTCTACAATCTTTCCTCTCTCCATTACCGCCACTCGATTACAAATCTTTCGAATTACGTGCATCTCATGTGTAATGAGTACAATTGTTAAACCAAGGCGCTTATTGATGTCTAATAGTAAATCCAAAATTTGATCTGTCGTTTCTGGATCAAGAGCCGACGTTGCTTCATCACATAAAAGTACTTGTGGGTTGTTAGCTAATGCTCTTGCAATCCCAACGCGTTGTTTTTGTCCCCCGCTCAGCTGAGATGGGTACGCGTCTCCTCTTCCTTCTAATCCGACAAGATGAATTAATTCATCAACACGTTTTCTTCTCTTCGTTTTATCAACACCTGCAATTTCAAGTGGAAACTCAATATTTTCACGTACAGTTCGTGACCAAAGTAAGTTGAAGTGTTGAAAAATCATTCCGATTTCTTGCCTTGCCTTACGAAGTTCACTTCCTGTAATTGTTGATATAACACGATTCGCAATTGTAATTTGGCCAGAAGTCGGTTTTTCTAACTGATTAAACAATCTGATTAAAGAACTTTTCCCAGCGCCGCTATATCCGATAACACCAAATATTTCGCCTTTTTCTATTTTTAAATTGGCGTTATCTACAGCAGTGACATCACCGCTTTTTGCTTTATATATTTTCTTTACATTCTCTAATAGAATCATGATGTATCACCCCTTTTTTTGTTTAGGTCGATTCCGCAATTTTTTATGTTTAATGCGTGTAGTCCACCGTTATCACTACTTTTATTGTTTGAATGTCCTCCACATTCAAACAATAAAAAAACCTTTCTGCTTTAGAGAAGCAGAAAGGTTTATGTGCGTATATAACAACATTATCCCTCTCTCTCATCTCTCAAAGCATTTGCTTTGCAGGAATTGGCACCATTTCAACATAAGTTGACGGTTGCCGGGCTTCACAGGGCACAGTCCCTCCACCTCTCTTGATAAGAGAAATCAGATTCAATTTTCGTCTGATTTGTAATTTATGAAATTGTCTATATTTTATGAATTGAATTGTATCAATATCCAAACACCATGTCAACAGAAATTTTCGCAAAAAATGAACCTTCAGAATTTTAAGCACCTACTGACATCGGTTTACATATATGAAACATCGATTCGACTAATAGCATCGTTCGATACGTTCCCGAATATTGTACACGTCCATCGTTCATTAACATTTGCAATCGTACATTTCCATTAACCAATTGTTCTATATCCTTTTCGTCTAAGCAAATGATTTGTTCCGTTCCTCTTTCCTCATGTACCAGCTCTATATAATCTCTTGAAATTTGTAACGAACAACTTTCATCTCCCAAACGGAAATTAACAGTTTTTTCCTCTTGTCTTAAAAGCGGCTCTAAATGATATTGACCATTAGCGTAATTTACAAATGATTGAAGCAAAGAATATAATCTCACCCTAAATCACATCCTTCATATCACTTTCTATTACATACCATTCCCTCTCACTAAAGAGCAATCCTGTTATTTTCGCTCGACAAATACTGTATCCATCCTGCATCTCGACATATTTCCCAAGAAATATGTCGAGGCGGCAAAAATTTTGCCGCCTACTTTAATTCCGTATATAAATATTCAACCGAATGAAATGCGTATATCTTCTTCATCAGTGTCCCATTTTCAAAAACAAGTAAACAAGGTACACTTTCAATCCCATACTCTTTTGCTAAATGTGGAGCATAATTTAAATCTAACATCCCAATTTTCAACTCTTCAATTGTCATCTCAACGACTGTTAACATCTTTTTTGCTAATTGGCATGTTCCACACATTGGAGTATATACATATAACACTGTTTTTTCTTCGTTCTCTATTAGGGATGTAGCTTCGGCTCCTGTCCAATCAATCACTTCTATCATTCCTTACCGTAAATATTCTGTATAAACGTCAATGTCGGCTCCCCATAATACATTTGCTAAGTGTGTAGATGGCGCAGTTGCCACTTCTCGGTACGAGCGATCAATATAGATATGCTCGGCTTGCGGAAATTCTTTTCGAAATTGTTTCCTTAACTTTTCTCCAGCATCATCAGCATCTACTAGCACATACACTTCCTTATCAAAAAACTGATCAACGAGCTCATCCATTTTCGATAAACCAATTGTACCATTTGTACAAACAATTTCCACCGGTTCACGAATAATAGATTCAATCTTTCTTCTATCTGATGTACCTTCTACAATAATGACTTTTTCTACATAAATCATATGTCATCACCCGATCACCATATACTATATAACCTTGAACTTAGTATATAGTATATTCGTTATTTTCATGTTGTTTCCTGTTTATTTTTGCAAAAGAAAAGCGAAACCGACTGTTTAGCCCTGTTGGCTAAGGTTCTTCCGTACAGAAGACGCTTTTTGTCTTCTCGTGCGGAAGGTTCTTAGACATGAAGGGCTAGGAGGTGGAGCTAGACAATGAAAAGCGCAAGCGGCTCGTTCAGATTGTGAGGGGGGATGGAGCTTCTGACGTAAAGGCGCTTTTTGCCTTGTAGGAAGAAGCGAAGCCACCGAACAATCTAGCCGCTGGAGATGGACAATGAAAAGCGGAAGCGGCTCGTTTAGATTGTGAGGGGGATGGAGCTTCTGACGTAGAGGCGCTTTTTGCCTTGTAGGAAGAAGCGAAGCCACCGAACAATCTAGTCGCTGGAGCTAGACAACGAAAAACAAAAACGGCTAGACCTGCATAAAGATTAAACGAAAAAGTTTTTTCAAAAAACGTTCTCCTACACGATAATTAGTATATGATTCTACATTCATTATTTTACACAAAATAAAAAAGGACAGCACAAAGGCTGTCCTTTAGTCGACTATAATTAGTCTTGGTTTGTCATTTCTGCATATTTTTCTGCAGTTAATAACTTCTCAACTTGGCTTGCATCAGAAAGTTCAACTTTAACCATCCATGCACCCTCGTATGGAGATTCGTTAACAAGTTCTGGTTGGTCACTTAATTCTTCGTTTACTGCTACAACTTTACCGCTTACAGGTGCGTATAACTCAGAAACTGTTTTAACAGATTCTACGCTTCCGAATGGCTCGTCAGCTTCGATTGTTGCACCTACTTCAGGAAGTTCAACGAATACGATATCGCCTAGCTCACCTTGTGCAAAGTGAGTGATACCGATAACAACTTCATTACCTTCAGTTTTTACCCATTCGTGTTCTTCAGAGTAACGTAAATTATTTGGAATGCTCATGACTGTACCTCCAGTGAATGTATTAATTATGTAAAAATACCTTATTGGTACTTTTTCCACACACTTTCAAACTGCTCTTCGTTAAAACCAAGTGTTACATTCGTTCCATCTGTTACAATTGGACGTTTAATCAACATGCCATCAGATGCTAAAAGCTCATACATTTCGTCTTCGCTTGCATCTTTCAACTTATCTTTCAGACCAAGTTCACGGTAACGCATTCCACTTGTATTAAAGAATTTTTTTAATGGTAATTCACTTTTTTCATGTAAATTACGTAAATCTTCTTTTGATGGTGGATTTTCAACAATATGAATCATCTCATATGCTACATCGTTTGCCTCAAACCATTTCTTTGCCTTTTGACATGTGCCACACTTTGGATATGAATAAAATGTTACTGTCATAAATTCACCTACTTTTTTACTAACCTTTACCTTTATCATATAGAAAACGTTTTATTATTTCAAACCATTATTCGCTAAACTTTTACTTATTTCGTGATAATTTTTAATAATCCTGCGAATTTTTCTTATTTTTCCGCCATTTGTTAAGAAAAAAATAAATATATAATTTTTTTAGATTCTGCACCAAACATATATCTTAAACAAGCGTTTGATTAATTCTCCATTTTTCTTCGTTAACCTTTGAACTACATGAGTTTCTTTCTACCGAACATACAGCTTAAACAAACGTTTGATTAATTCTCCATTTTTCTTTCTTAACCCTTAAGTTACATCGGTTTCTTCCTACCGAACATACAGCTTAAACAAACGTTTATTTAAAAAAATAAGAAGCCTCTTTTGCAGGCTCCTTCATCATCTATTCAAATAATCTGCAATTGTTTGAAATACTACGATATACATATTATGAATACTTTCTTCTGTGTTTCCACCATTTGATAAACCAATTGCCCATTGTTGCCCTTCACCACTTCCGATATTCGCAAAACCTTGCGTATACATCGCATTTACATCTTTTCGTGCACTGTTATACTCTATCCCTTTTGTAATAAAAATTGAATATAATTTATCTTGTAAACCGATAAAAAATACTGGTTTCTTTAGCGATGAAAATACATTTTTATACTGCTCTGTTGAGGCTTCTTGAAAGTGATCTTTCATTATTAGAAAACCATCCACTTCCTTAGATTTCTTTTCCAGTGCCTCTAACTTCATTTCCTCAAACTTTACATTCCTAAACGTATCTTTCGGCTTTTCTCCAACAACTCCAATTACGAGTGCTCTTCCGTTATATTCTAATTTCTCTCCTTCTTTATCCTTTGCACACCCAGCACCGACTAGGCATATCAATATAAAAAATAAGAAATACGATAAACGCTTCATTTAGCACCCTCCCCCTTCTTTTTAGTCAAGTGACAAAAACGTAAGGTTAATTCAAGAAAATGTAAGTAAAATCGATAGCCCAATTCACGTTTCTATATTATAATCAATTGAATTTACTTACATTACTAAACATAGGAGATCAACATGAAGAAATTTAAACTTTCATCTTTTCTTCCGTTAAGTTATATACTTCTACTCGTACTCGTAAGTCCCCTTTACGACGTATTAAATAAATCGACTGTTCACGCAGTAGACGTTACAACTGTAGTAGATGATTGGATTCCATTTGTAAAAGCATTTATTATTCCTTATTTACTTTGGTTTCCATACTTATACGGCGCACTTATTTATTACTGCTTCGCTGACCGAAAGCAATATTATGTCACTTTAAGTAGTGTTATTTTTGGAAAGCTTGCTTGTTTTTCTATTTATTATTTTTGGCAAACAACTGTACCGCGTCCGACTGTCGTTGGAACAGATGTATTTTCTGAACTAGTTCGCTATATTTATAGTATCGATCAACCGGTAAACTGTTTCCCTAGCATTCACGTTCTTACTACATTTGTAATTATGTTAGCTGCCTTTAAGCGTAGAGAACAACATGCTTTTGAATATTACATCCTTACTTTCTTCGGTACACTTATTATTTTATCAACGCTATTTACGAAGCAGCATGCCTTTTTAGATGCCGTTTCTGGAATGACACTTGCAAGCATACTATACTTCGGCGTTCAGCTCTTATTAGCAAAAGAACCAATAAAAGTTCCAGTAAAACAAAATCATAAAATGTAACATAAAAAAGCAGACTGTGGCTCAGTCTGCTTTTATCTATTATTAAGGAGATTTTCAATTTAAGATTGCGGTACAGTCATATCACCAGAGTGAATACGACCTGCTTTTTTAAGAGCAATGTAAAGTATATAAGAAACAGCTACTGGAATGATGATATAAGTGATTACCATCGCTGGGACAACTTCCCATCCTTCGCTAGAAATTAAATTAATTGGTGCGATAAGAGAACTTAATCCAAGACCTGCAATTTCCTTTCCTGCTTCCAGTTGGAAAATTAATGCGGATACTGGACCAACTATAGCACTGGCGACGACAGTTGGGACGAGAATCATTGGATTTTTAGTGATATTTGGTAACTGTACTTTCGGAGTACAAAGTGCTTGAGCTAATATGCCACCTAAATTGTTTTCTTTCGCTGAGATAACAGAGAATCCGATAAACTGAGCAACGCAGCCTGCAAGAGCAGCACCACCTGCAACACCGTCTAAGCTAAGTGCGATCGCTAACGCAGCTGATGAAGCTGGAGAGATAAGTAATAATCCCCAAACTACTGCAATGACGATAGAAGCGATAAACGGGCTACCAGCTGAGCTATCTTTAATAAATGCTCCAACTGTATTTAAAACAGGAGTAATATTATGAGATAACCAAATACCTACTAAACCAGAACCTAATATTGCCGCAAATGGAACGAGCATCATATCTAACGCAGTTTTTCCGCTTAAACGTTTACCAATATATACAGCTAAAGTTGCTGTTAATAAAGCACCGATTGGCTCACCTGTTTTAATAATTAGACCTGCTTCAGTAATTGAAATGGATCCGGCACCAATTGCTCCAGCCACCATAGCCGAGAAGATTACAAGGCCATTTGCACCGAGCATAAAAGCAATTCCGGCACCAATTGCTGGTGCCATAAGTGATTTTGCAACAACTCCGATTGTAATAAGTAATGGTATATCAACAATTCTTCCTATATTTTCGATCAGTAAACCAATTCCGAGGGATACGAAAATACCTTGTGCGATTCCAGCAGATGCTTTAAATACACGAGACATTATATATTCCTTCATTTGTTTCACCTTCTTCTATAAGTTAGTAACCAATTGTTTTCATATAATCACGTAAAATATCGTTTGATTTTGCGAATCGAGATTCTTCATCCTCTGTTAAATTGAGTTCTACAACTTCTCTTATACCGTCTCTAGTAATAATAGCTGGTACTCCTGTACAAATATCATATTCACCATACTCACCATCTAAAATGGCTGATACAGCAATGACACGGTGATCATCATTAAAGATTGAGCTTGCAATATATGCTAGAGAATTTCCGATTCCGTAATAAGTAGTTCCTTTACGTTTATAAATTTCCCATCCGGCTTTTGCAGTCTTCTCAACGATTTCATCTAAATCTATTTCACCAAATCGTTCTTTTTGTTCTTCTAAAATTTGCAGAATTGGCTTTCCACCAACAGTTACGTGAGACCAAGCAACCATTTGAGAATCACCATGTTCTCCTAATGAATACCCATGAATACTACGAGGGTCTACATGTAGCATTTCAGATAAAATTGTTCTTAAGCGAGAAGAATCTAGTGATGTACCAGTACCGATTACGCGATTTCTAGGTAATCCAGATAATTTCCAAACTTGATATGTAATAATATCAACTGGGTTCGATGCAAGTAAGAAAATACCATCAAATCCACTTTCCATTACGCCACCAACAACACTTTCCATAATCTTCGCACTCGCTCCTAAAGTATCTAAGCGACTTTGCCCTGGTTTTGGTGCTGGTCCTGCTGTAATAATGACAATGTCCATATCTTTGCAGTCTTCATAGCTTCCTGCATATACTTTTGTTCTTGTATTTGTAAAGTTAATGCAATGTGATAAATCCATTGCTTCCCCAACTGCACGTTCATGATTTATATCAATTAATAATAGCTCTTCGCAAATCCCTTGATTTACAATGGAATACGCACAACTTGATCCAACTAATCCAGTACCGATAATTGCAATTTTTCTTGTATGTCTTTTCATAGCAATCTCTCCTAATTGATCATATAATCTATTTCTTTTGTTCTTTACATTCTTAATTATAGAGGTTCCCACGATAGAAACCATGGATACTTTGTGAAATATTGAACAAAGTTTTTGTCCTTTTTGTGAATTGTTATATTCCATTTTCGTCATATTTGTTACAACTGGAAAAATATTTATTATGTATTTATTGACATACAAAAAATAAAACGAGCGAATTCATTTTCGCTCGTTTTTTCATCCTATTATTCTGCACTTAACTGACTTTTCAATTGCTGCACAATCATCGGATTCGCAGGTGCTGCTGGTTTATAATAACTCTTTTGCTTTGCGTACTCATACATATTACGTTGACGCATTTCATCTTGATTACGAATTTGGATTAACGTTTGATGTAACTGTTCATTATCAGACTGAGAAATATAATTTGCATAACTTGTTAAACTTGCATTTAATCCTGCTAAATAATCATTTACCATATCTTTTTCATTCATCTTTCTCTTCCTCCTATCCTAGGAAAGTCATTAATTGCTGTTTCGTATTTCTTGCATCTTGCGCATCTTTTTGTAGCATTTGTTTCAGTTGTGGATCTGTACACGTCTGTGCATACTGCTCCAACTTGTTAATAATTGTTGCGTGTCCACCAATTAAATGACGTAAGTTTTCTACTTCAAGCTCTGTTAAATTTTGCATATAACATACCCGCCTTTCTTTGTTCATTCATCATTAGTATTTGGTTCTTTTTGGATTGTATTCATCAACTTTTCGCACATATAAACAAAATAAAAGATGAATAGCTAGGCCATTCATCTTTTATGCTAAATATTCATTCAATTTTATAAAGAAACAATCATACTTATACTCACAAGTAGGTTCCATACAATATGTAAAATAATGCTAGGTAAAATAGATTGTGTTTTCTTATATAACATAGCAAATACAATCCCCATAATCATTGCCGTAACTGGAAAACCACCATGAAGAATCCCAAAGATAAAGGAAGAAATAATGATACCAACTAGAAAACTATATTTCTTTTCAAAAAATCGATACAAAATACCTCTATATAAAATTTCTTCTTTAATTGGTGTAATTATAGCAACACTTAACACATATATAATACTTTGTAGACTATTTTGAAGTCCTAAGCTCCCTAATTGATCTCGTTGCTGCTCTGCACTTTCAAAGCTAAACAACTCTAACATTACATACTGAGTTAATGCAATGATGATAAAACCTATTAATAAATACAAGTAGGTTTTCCCATTTTTTAAAATAGATACATCCCATATGTTCTTAATAAAATGAAGCACTGGTTTATACGCAAATAAAACAATAGTAACAACAGCTGCATCAAATAGAAGTAAATAATATCCCTCTAAATTAGCACGTAATACCTCTTCTCCAAAAATCCCAAGGGCTAAAGCAAGGAATAATCCCCCTAAGAGTGAGAACCCTAGAATGCTTGCAATCGTTACAACTAGATTTTTATATGTTATGTTATCTACTTCTCTTTCTGCATTATACGCGTCTAATACTGTTTTTCTCATACTATTCCTCCATTTGTTTTCATTACCTTAACAAAAACCCTTTAATACAAATATATAGATAATATAACAAATTTTTCAAAAAGAATAATATGCAATTTTACATATCATGAAAGCTTTGTATTATATAGTTTTTGGAATTAGATTACTATAGAATAATTATTAGATGAAATTCCAAAAATTTCTTATCTATCCACCATAACCCTCGCATCATATAAAACTTATTAGTTAAAGGAGCAATGAACATGAAAACACATGACTTCCTTACAGAAATCCAGAAGGGCTCTGAGCCTAGTCCATATCAAGATCCTATTGCTTTTATTTTCGTTTGCCTTTCCGTAGCTATATACACATTTTTCAAACCTGCTAAATAATATCATGTAATGAGAAAAAGCCTACCGCTCTTTTCGAATTATATGCACTAAAAAACCTTAGAATCACTTCTAAGGTTTTTGTTTGCCTCGCTTCTTATTCACGTAACCCTTTAATAAACGTTTCCAACAATACATGTAAACTTATATCTAAATCTAACGGCAAACCAAATCCGCCCTGCTGTTCAATCGAAGCAAATCCATGACAAATACTTCTGAATCCGCGTGTCGCATGAAGTGCATTCTCTCCTTCTAAGCCATACTGTTGTAAAACCTGAAGACAAAGCTTTACAATTCCATCACCTGCTTTTCTTACTTCTTCATCTCGTAAAAAAGTTGCTTCATATAGTCCAGGATGTTTTCGGACAAATGCTACATATGCTTCTCCTAATGCATGAATTGCTTCATCCATCTGTTTATCCTCGGCTGCTTCTTCCAGTTTGTTATGCAGCTGTTGTATTCCGTAAATACCAAGATTTTTCCGTACATCTTGTAACCCTTTTACATGATTATATAGTGAGGGCGAACGTATCCCTAATCTTTGCGCTAATGAAGCTAACGTTACTTCTTGTATTCCATTTGTATCTGCAATTTCTGCAGCTGTTTCTACAATTCTCTGTAATGTAAGTCCGATTCTAGGTGACATAAATTAACCCTCTTTCTTACTTTCTATATTCCGCTTCGCTTCCTGAATAGCAAGCTCTATGACAGCCCCTGGATCCTTTATCATTTTTCCGTGCCCTGCCGCAAGCAAGGAAGGTTCATATTCGCTTAGCTTCTGTGCACTTTGTAATGATATTTCTTTGCTCCACGTTGCCATCGCTGGAAACGGAAACCAAAATTTCATTTGTCCCGAAACAGCCATACCTCCTCTTGTTTGAAATGCATCCCCAACAATAAGAGCTTTATTTCGTACATCAAGAAACGACATGGAGCCCGGCGTATGTCCCGGTGTCATAATCGCAAGAAGCGATCCAACACGGTCGCCATCTTCCAATAAAACATCAGGTACCGTTTTTATCTTTTTAGGTACACCGCCTTTTATTGGCGTATTTGGTTCATCCTTTTGTAACGTCGTATCTCCTTCTAACAGCTTTGCGTCCCGCTTAGAAATGTAGACTGGAACATGAGGGAGTACTTCCTTTAATGCGTCTAATGCACCGATGTGATCATCATGCGCATGTGTTAATACAATATTCGTAATTGGTTTTCCTATTTTCTCAGCCGCCTGTAAAATTCCTTTTGCGCTATATGGCAAAGCAGCATCAATTAAAGTTAAACCATCCTCTTCCTCCACAAAGTAACAATTCACAGGAAACGCTCTTGGCAAAAATGACAATTGATATACCGTTTTTTCATGCATCATTCTCATATTCCCATCTCCCTCTTCACGAAAACTAATACCATTAGTTTTATTATACTAATGGTATTAGTTTTATACCACTAAAAATTTCATTTTTTCAGAAAAAAGAACAGTAGCCGTATAAACGACTACTGTTCTTTAAAGATATTAAACTGTGTAACGCTCATCTTCTAAAATTTTCGCAGCGATTTCACGTTTCTTCGGAATTACGTTAAGTGGTGTGTGGCGAGTTAATTTACGTAATGATGATAACATCATGCGCAGCATGTCGCCGTTTTCAACTGCGATAAGTGTTTCTTTCGCATCTGCTTCGATTTCGTTAAATGCTTCTTGGCAGAATACTTCAGTGTATAACACTTTTTGTTTATTCTTTTCAAGACCAGTTGTTTTGATTGCTTTTTCTGTACGAAGAACAGCTGATTCCATTGCGTATAGATTGCTTACAATGTCAGCGATATTCACAAGAATTTCTTGCTCTTTATCTAATGCTTTACCGTATTTTTGAGCAGCTAATCCAGCTACCATTAAGCCGATTTTCTTCGCGTTAGTTACTAAATATTTTTGAAGTGCTAATGGCTCATCGCCTACTTCTTCTGGCATCATCATCATTAACTCTTCTTGTAATTTTTGTGCTTTTTGAAGAAGTGGTAATTCACCTTTCATCGCTTTACGTAAGAACGTACCTGGTACGATTAGGCGATTAATTTCGTTCGTTCCTTCGAAAATACGGTTAATACGAGAATCACGGTACATTCTTTCAATCTCGTACTCTGCCATAAACCCGTAACCACCGTGAATTTGAACACCTTCATCTACTGTATAGTCTAATACTTCAGAACCGAATACTTTGTTTAAAGAGCACTCGATTGCATATTCAGCGATAGAAGCTGCTACTGCTTTACCGTCTTTTACTTCTTCTTCAGATAATGTGCTCATGCGGCTTTCGAATAAACCTACTGTACGATATACAGAGCTTTCAGCTGCATATGTTTTTGCTGCCATATTCGCAAGTTTCTCTTGAATTAATGGGAAGCGAGCGATTGGTTGCTTGAACTGTTGACGTTGGTTTGCATATTGTGCTGAAATTTCTACTGCACGTTTCGCAGATCCAACTGTACCAACACCTAATTTATAACGGCCGATATTTAAAATGTTGAAAGCGATAATATGACCTTTACCGATTTCACCAAGTAAGTTTTCTTTCGGTACTAATGCATCTTCTAAAATTAACGTACGAGTTGAAGAACATTTAATACCCATTTTCTTTTCTTCTGGGCTTGTAGATACGCCAGCATATTCTTTCTCTACGATAAATGCTGAGAAGTGCTCTCCATCAATTTTTGCATACACGATAAATACGTCAGCGAATGCAGAGTTTGTAATCCATTGTTTTTCACCATTTAATACATAATGTGTACCTTCTGCATTTAAACGTGCAGTTGTTTTTGCACCTAATGCGTCAGATCCTGAACCTGGCTCTGTTAATGCGTATGCAGCTAATTTCTCACCAGTTGCAAGTAATGGTAAATACTTTTTCTTTTGCTCTTCGTTACCGAATAATACGATTGGTAACGATCCGATACCTACGTGAGCACCGTGAGTAATTGCAAAGCCGCCAGCGCGAGAGAATTTCTCTGCGATTAACGCTGAGCTTACTTTATCAAGACCAATTCCGCCGTACTCTTCTGGTACGTCAGCGCCTAATAAACCAAGCTCCCCAGCTTCTTTTAAAAGACGAACAGAACGATCAAACTCATGTTGTTCTAAATATTCAAGCTCTGGAAGAACTTCATTTACGATAAAGTCCTCTGTCGTTTTTGCAATCATTTTATGCTCAGATGAAAAATCTTCTGGCGTAAACACTTGATCAATCGTAATCTCATCAACTAAAAAGCTACCGCCTTTAACCGCATTTCCTACTGTTTTTTCCATGAAAATTTCCTCCTTCATATTTTCATGAGCCGCTTCTCTCTTTTTGAAAGAAGCTGGCTCTCAATTTTATTTTTTATAAACCTTGGTTGCTTCCATTCTTTGCTTTAGCGTCGTCTCGTTCTGAGCGAACCGCTTCCACTTTTTTTATAATCCAGTTCCAGTGGCTAGAACAGTCGGTCGTTTCACCCCTTCCTGTGAGGCAAAAAGCGCCTCTTCGTCAGGGCTTCCAACGCCCTCCTGTTCTGAGCGAGCCACCTGCACTTTTTATCTAATCCAGTTCCAGCGG
>NZ_JBKFAQ010000003.1:433000-484984 GCF_053345735.1 Bacillus sp. D48C | reverse complement strand
ATGTTCGGTGGCTTCGCTTCTTCCTCACATTCTGAACAAGCCGCTTCCACTTTTTTTATAGTAATTCAAACACTCCCGCTGCTCCCATTCCGCCGCCAATACACATTGTTACGATACCGAATTGTTCGTTGCGGCGTTTCATTTCGTGAATAAGAGATAGTGTTAGTTTTGCTCCTGTACAGCCAAGTGGATGTCCAAGTGCGATTGCACCACCGTTTACGTTTACTTTTTCTTCATCTAAACCAAGTTCACGAATAACTTGGATCGATTGAGAAGCAAATGCTTCGTTTAGTTCGAATAAGCCAATATCAGATAGCTCTAAGCCAGCTAGTTTTAACGCTTTTGGAATTGCAGCGATTGGGCCAATTCCCATTACTTCTGGTGGTACGCCAGCTACTGCAAATGAACGGAATTTCGCAAGTGGCTTCATGCCATCGCTCACTGCTTTTTCACGATCCATTAATAGTACAGATGCTGCACCGTCACTCATTTGTGAAGAGTTACCAGCTGTTACAGAACCGCGAACGTTAAATGCTGGACGTAATTTCCCTAAAATGTCTAGCGTCGTCTCTGCTCTCACACCTTCATCTTGTGCGAAAATGATTGTTTCTTCTTGCAGTTTATTGTTTGAGCCAACCGAGCGTAACGTCACATCTACAGATACTGTTTCATCAGCAAAGTTTCCTGCCGCTAATGCTTTGGCAGCACGTTGATGACTTCTTACTGCAAATGCATCTTGCTCTTCACGAGAAATTCCATATTTCACAGCAACTTGCTCTGCTGTATGTCCCATACCCATATAATATTCTGGAGCCGCTTCTACAAGGCGACTATTCGGACGAACAACGTGTCCCATCATTGGAACTAAACTCATTGATTCCGCTCCGCCTGATAATACAGCTTCAGAGTGACCAAGCATAATGCGCTCTGCTCCGTAAGCGATACTTTGTAAACCAGAAGAACAGTAACGGTTAATTGTAATAGCTGGAACATCGTAAGAAAGTCCTGCTAGTCCGCCGATATTACGAGCCATATTTAAACCTTGTTCTGCTTCTGGCATCGCACAACCGAAAATTAAATCATCGATTGGTCCTTCATAATTTGCACGCTTTAACGTTTCCTTTACTACTAACGCCCCTAGATCGTCAGGACGAACTGTTTTTAATGAACCCCTCTTTGCTTTTCCAATTGGTGTTCTTGCTCCCGCAACAATGACAGCTTCTCTCATGAACGATATCTCCCCTCGTTATTAGTTACGTAATGGCTTTCCTTTTACAAGCATGTGCTGCATTCTTGCTTGTGATTTCATCTCACTTACTAAGCTAATAAATGCTTCACGTTCTACATCTAATAAATACTGCTCATCAACTTCTGTTCCGTACGGCACTTTTCCGCCCGCAATGACATATGCAAGTTTCTTCGCAATGTGAAGATCATGTTCAGAAATGTAACCTGATAAATGCATTGCTTCTGCACCAAGTACAAGAGTTGCATATCCTGTTTCACCAACAACTGGTATCTTTTTACGAATCGGTGCTTTATAGCCAGCTTCATATAAAGCAAGTGCTTTCTGTTTCGCATCATATAGTAAGTGATCACCATTCACACTAATACCGTCTTTATCGCCTAAGAAGTTGTTCGATACAGCTTCTTGTGCTGATGTAGAAACTTTCGCCATCGCTACAGATTCGAACACTTTATTCGCAACTTTTTGCAGATCAAACTCTACACCGTTTGGCATTTTATTTAAGTGTTTAATGTATAGCTCTTTATTACCGCCTCCGCCAGGGATTAAGCCAACACCAACTTCTACTAAGCCCATATACGTTTCACTAGAAGCTTGAATGCTAGCTGCTGGTAAGCAAACTTCTGTACCTCCGCCAAGCGTCATACCGTATGGTGCTGCTACAACTGGCTTAGAAGAGTACTTAATTTTCGTCATTGCATCTTGGAAGTTTTTCACAACCAACTCAATTTCAAAGTAATTGTCGTCTTGTGCTTCCATTAAGATCATTGCTAGGTTCGCACCAACGCAGAAGTTCTTCGATTGGTTACCGATAACAAGACCTTTATAATTCTTTTCTACTTCATCAACAGCGTAGTTAATCATTTGCGTAATATCCATACCGATTGCATTGCTCTTCGAATGGAACTCTAAGCAAAGGATGCCGTCGCCTAAATCAATTAAGCTCGCTCCGCTATTTTTCTTTAATACACCATTTTTCGCTTTTAATTGCTTAAGAGAAATTGCTTTTTTATTACGCTCGATTAGCTTATATTCGCCATTATCGTAATAGTAGCTATCGCCATTATCATGTTTATAGAAAGTAGTGAAACCTTTCTCTAACATTTCTTTCACCCAAGTAGGAACAACTACGCCGTTTTCTTCCATCTTTTGAACAGATTTTTCAACACCAATTGCATCCCACACTTCAAATGGCCCTTGCTCCCAGCCGAAGCCCCACTTCATCGCTTGGTCAATTGCAACGATATCGTCAGCAATCTCTTTATGAAGTTTTGCAGAGTATAAAAGAGTTGGTGTAATGATGTTCCATAACAACTCTCCTGCACGGTCTTTCGCGTATACAAGCGCTTTCAATTTATTCGCTAATCTTTTTTCTTGTTTACTTAACTCTACGGATGCAGCTTTTAATTTTTTACGCGCTTCGTATTCCATCGTTTCAGGATTTAATTCTAAAATTTCTTTTCCTTGTTTTAAGAAGAAGCCTTGACCCGTTTTACTTCCAAGCCATTTTTTCTCAAGCATGTCATGCATGAAAGCTGGTACTTTAAATACATCACGCTCTTCTTCTTGTACGTTTTCATATACGTTATTTGCAACGTGTACGAATGTATCTAAACCGACAACATCTAATGTACGGAACGTCGCGCTCTTCGGACGACCAATAAGTGGGCCTGTTACAGAATCAACTTCCCCAATGCTATAGCCGCGTTTTATCATCTCTTGAAGAGTTACTAATAAACCGTACGTACCGATGCGGTTTCCAATAAAGTTTGGTGTGTCTTTTGCGATAACAACGCCTTTTCCAAGAACGTCTTCGCCAAATAGTTTCATGAAGCTTAATACTTGTGGATCTGTTTCTTTCGTCGGTATTACCTCTAGAAGTTTTAAATATCGTGGTGGGTTAAAAAAGTGTGTGCCTAAGAAGTGTTTCTGGAAGTCGTCTGAACGACCTTCTGCCATTTTTTCAACTGAGATGCCTGACGTATTCGAGCTTACAATAGAACCCGGTTTACGAACAGCGTCTACTTTTTCAAATAATTTCTTTTTAATATCTAAGTTTTCAACTACTACTTCAATAATCCAATCTACATCAGCTAGACGCTCAAGATCATCTTCTAAGTTACCTGCTTCAATCAGTGCTAAATTTCCTTTCACTGTCAGAGGAGCTGGTTTTTGCTTTAATAATTTTTGCACAGCCGTATTACTAAAACGATTTCTCACACTTTTATGTTCTAATGTAAGTCCCTTCGCTTCCTCTTCTTTTGTTAGCGCAGGTGGTACAATATCAAGCAATAATGTCGGAATACCAATATTAGCTAAGTGTGCCGCAATCCCTGAACCCATTACGCCTGAACCTAGAACAGCAGCCTTTTTAATTTGGAACATCCAATTCTCCCCCTATTCTTGAATGAATGCTCATTCAATTTTTCGACATAAGTCGCAATCAATGAGTGATCCTCTACTAATAAATATATGATACTGTTTAAATTTTCGCAATATATTTATTGATAAAATTTTCTGAAATAAATATTTTTCTTTCATTTGGCTATGCTATATATGTGTATTTTCTTTGTTTAAATGCACTTTTCCTTTTTATAATCTGACGAAACTGGAGGAATATATATGGCAAAACTTAAGAAGAACCCTTCTAAGGCTGGAATTAGTGCAGCTAGTGTAACTGGAAATGCAGGTCCGCATAATCACGGTGTTGAAAAAGGACGCCAAGGTAATAATCAACAATATAAGAAGCATAATATGGGCGAAAAATAACGCTATATTTTTGGGCAGAGAACGTGGCATAATGATTAATGGCTGCTTTTTCTGCCCAATTTATTTGTACATATGGAAAACAAAAGAGGGAACGATGATGAAACGAACAATAGTTATGATTGTAATGATTGCTACACTATTTACAGGGATGATTTTCTTCTCTTATGCACAGAGGCAACAAGCTGTAAGAGCTGATCAACCTAAGATTACTGGGCAATATGGCGTTACAATCGATGCAGACACAGGTGAAATTTTGTATGGGAAACGCGAAGACGAACGTTCTTATCCGGCTAGTATAGCCAAAATGATGACAACCCTTCTTTTACTAGAGAATGTAAAAGAAGATGAAGAAATTACAGTTACAGAAAACGCAATTAAAACAGAAAGTCAAAGTAAGAAAATTAAACTTCGTGCTGGGGAAAAATTAAAGCGTGATGAGGCATTAAAACTTATGCTTATCATTAGTGCAGATCCAATAGCTGAATCAATTGCAGAACATATCGCAGGATCAAAAAATGAATTTGTGAAGATGATGAATGCTAGAGCGAAGGAACTTGGTACAAAGCATGCGACTTTCAAGAATGCAAGTGGTGCTGATGCAATTGGGAATAAAGTATCACCATATGACATTGCTATTATTACGAAAGAAGCATTAAAGTATCCAGTTGTTTTAGAATATATGAATTCAACACGTACAACTCTACATACTTCAGAACGCTCTCCAAACATCGCAAACTATGGACGAGAAGAACTATATGACGATCCATATGCGATTGGAAGTAAAAGTGGTCTATCAGCACTTGGCAAATATACAGTCGTAACAGTCGATGAAAAAGACGGTAAACGCGTCATTAACGTCGTATTATCTTCTACTCGCGCGCAACTATATCCTGATACGAAGAAAATGGCACATTATGCATTTCAGCAATTAAAATAACCAAGGAGTATTTTCTCCTTGGTTATTTTTTAACCATACCTTTTAATACGAACGCAACGTTTGCTGGACGCTCTGCTAGACGACGCATGAAGTAGCCATACCAGTCGTTTCCATAAGGTACGTAAACACGCATTTTGTAACCTTCTTTTACTAGCTCAAGTTGACGCTCATTACGAATACCATATAACATTTGGAATTCAAATTGATCCCTTGGAATGTTGTGTTCTTCAGCAAGTTTTTTTGTATATTCAATAATCGCTTCATCATGTGAAGCAATTGCAGTATAATTTCCATTTAATAAGTGCATTTTAATAATTTTTTTATAATTGTCATCTACATCTTTCTTATCCGGGAACGCCACTTCTTCAGGTTCTTTATAAGCACCTTTTACAAGACGTAAATTAGGATTATAAGCATTTAAATCTTCAATATCTTTTTCTGTACGATATAGGTAAGCTTGAATAACAGTACCAATATTATCGTATTCAGATTTTAATTGTTTAAAGATATCAATTGTTTTACCACAGCGTGTATAGTCTTCCATATCAATGGTAACGAACACACCATTTTCTTTTGCAGCTTCTAAAATACGGCGCATATTGTTCATTACGATTTCATCAGAGATATCTAATCCCATAGAAGTCATCTTTAAAGAAAGCTGCGAATCAAGACCTTCTCTTCCAATTGCACGGATCGCTTCAATCGATTGGTTAGCCATTTCATTTGCTTCCGCTTCATTATCAACGAATTCACCTAAATAATCGATTGTTACACAAAGACCTTGCTTATTTAATGCCTGAATGGCAGCTGTCGCTAATTCAATCGTCTCCCCTGCGACGAAGCGACCTGCACCAAAGCGTAAACCGTACTTTTTAGCCAGTTTTGTTAGCGCTTTATTTTTAGATAAGAAAAGAAACGAATTTCGCATTAATTGTTCCATGTAATTCACCCCTATGACTGTAATTTATCTGTTTTTTACCCCTCTTCAAAATTATATCACTGTTTAAAATTATTGGATACAAATAATTATTTAGATAATTTATAAAATACTATAAAAACATTTAAAAACCTATATTCTCGCATGCAAATATGAAGGGAATATTTTTCGACATTTAGAAAAAACGGGTTTACTAGGGCAAAAATAGGCATACCGAAAATATTCGACATGCCTATAAAACCCTTAATATTCCATGTAAATTATATAAGGATATTAATAAGAAAAACTTAAAGTAGCATCACCTAAGTTTTTTAATTCTCATTTCGCTTCTCCTCATTCAGCCTTTTAATATCCGTAATTAACTGTACCATCTCTTCTTTCGCATCTGGATAAGTTTCATTCCAATGCTTCACTAAAGCTGGCATCGTCTTCGCTATGTAAGAATAAAGTGCCCACTTCTTTACCTGTTCTTTTCGCTCTTCATTACTCTCGCCAAGTAACAGCTCAGTGTATTTCTCTAGTAAACCGTCAAACTGCTCGTTAAACTTTTCACTCATTTTATTTACCTCCTATATGAAAAAAGCAGCGAAGATCGCTGCTTTTTCTTATAATTTTGATCGGACAGAGTTTAATTTTTTCTCCATTGTGCTTACTTTATCACGACGATCATCAATACGAATCGTTGTTGCAACACGCTGTGCACCTTTCGTATATGGAACTTCATGCATTTGTTGAATTACTTCTAGAACGACAGGAAGATCTCCTTCAATAATTGTATTCATCGGTGTTAATTGATACTTCACGCGATCCGCATTTTTCTCTAGCACCTTTTGTACTTCTGCTACATATTCACTAACACTTGGATTACCTGTTCCTACCGGAATAATCGATACGTCAACAATTGCCATAGTAGTCTTCCTCCTATAATCGCTTCTTATATATCCATTGTCTATTTTACCGAAATCCTCATCATTTTACTAATATGTTACTCTTCCACTTTAAACTGCTCAACTAATCTTTCTAAATCTTTCATATGCTCTGTCAAACTTTCCATCGTGTGGGCTACCTTTTCTAGATGATTAACCTGTGATTCAGTTGCAGCATGTACCTCTTCAGAAACAGCTGCACTTTCTTGACTCGTACCAGCAATTGTATGCATTACCGCTGTAATTTCTCCTTGCTCGTAACCTATGTTATGTACCTCTTCTACAATTTTTTCAACTGAAGTACTAATCGTATTTACAACTGACATAATTGTGCGGAACTCCATTTCTGCCTCTGTCGTCACTTTATTTTGCACATCTGCAATGTCTTTCAATTTACTTACAACTTCTACAACCCTTTTTACTTCTAATTGCACATCACCAATCATCGTTGTGATTTCTCCTGTTGCCTCTTTTGATTGTTCCGCTAATTTCCGAACCTCTTCAGCAACAACCGCAAATCCCTTACCTTGCTCACCTGCACGGGCAGCTTCAATCGAGGCATTTAAAGCAAGTAAATTTGTTTGATCCGAAATACCTTTTATAAGCTCAACAACATTTTGAATCGATCCAACTCTTTGTTCTAACTTATCCGATGCTTCTTCTGTATGAACAACAATCGAAGATGATTGTCCCCTCGTACGGACTAAGTTCCTCATTGTATTTAATCCTTGCTTAGATGCCTCTTCCGCTTTGCCAGTCACTCCTTTTATTTCACCAACGGAGCTATTCATTTGTTCCACTGACTCTGCCATATTCTCGAGCTGAGCTGAAACTTCATCCACACTATTCGCAAGAGTAGAAGCTCCCCCGCTCACATCATCCATTGCTCCGGAAACTTCTCTACTAGCCGCTACTGTTTCGTTCGTTAAATAATGTAAACTATTCGTTGATTGTTGCACTGTTGATACGCTGTTTTTAATTTTACTTACCATTTCATTCATTTGTTCAACCATATCATTAAAGTGCTTCGTCAACTCTCCAACTTCATCTTTACTTGTCACCTTCATTCGCAGCGTTAAATCCCCTTCTGCTACTTTTTGAACGTGATTCTTTAATAATTGCAGTGGTCTTGCTAATCTTCTTGAGAACAAGTAGGAAGCTACGATTCCAACTAATAAACTAATACACGCCATCATAATGACTGTATTTCTCGTACTATTTAATAGCCCATCGATCGTTTCTTTCGGATAAAAGATTCCTATCGTCCATTTCATCGTATCAAATGATTGACTATAAACAACTACATCTTCACCTTTTATTGTAGTGACCGCATATTTTGTTACCTCTTTATTTAAGCTCTTTATAAGTGGCTCTTTAGAAACATCTTTCCCTATCTTTTCTGGATAAACAAGAGCCATATTTTTATCATTTATAATAAACATTTCTCCGTCATTATTATATTGAATATTGTGAAGCAACTTCTGAATCGTCCCAAGCGATACATCCATCGCAACAACGCCTAATACAGATCCATCTTGAGCTGTAATTGCTTTAGAAACACCTACACTTAACTTTCCTGTTGCAATTTCATAAGAAGGTTGTCCCCAATGGACCTTTTTTACATCAGCCTCTGAATCTTTATACCATGGTCTTGTCGTTGGATCATATCCTTCTGGCACTTGCCCACCTTCAGCAAGATTGGCACTTAATGTTTTTTTATCTTTCGTACCAATATATAAATCTAAAATACCAGGATGATTCTTTTTATACTCCGCAAACTCTTTCGTTAAAAACGCTTCCTCTTCTGGAGTAACCCCACCTTGAAGCATATTACGAATCATCTCACTGTTCGCGTAATACCCCATATCTTCATCCGTTCTTTGAACAAATGTCGTAAGTTGCTCTGTCACAAGATCCATCGCATTTTGAGAATACTCGTCTAAGGAACGCACTTCCTTTTCTTTCTGTAATTGATACACAGCTGTACCCAATATTACGAACATCATAGAAATAAGTACTGAAAACACTACCGCAATTTTTAAACGTAAACTTCTTAACATCTTCCCCCCAGCATCCCCTTCGCATTAAATTGAAATATTATTAATCATTATATTAAGTATAATAGATAAAATTAAAAAATTGAAATTAATTCTCACCTTAATACAATTAGAAAACGGACTACCACTTGTGCAAAAACAAATAGTTCATTATCCTTAAAATATAATCTCATTCGTTCGGAGGGAACTATGTTACAAAAATTCGGTTTCTCACAATATGAAAGCCAAGCTTATGAAGTTGTCGTATCAAGCAATGAACCATTAGATGCTACAACAATTGTGAAGCATTCAGGTGTTCCAAAAGCAAAAATATATGAAGTACTAGCACGCCTAATCGATAAAGGAATGGTAATGGATTCTGTTTCAGAAAAGAAAAAATTGTATACAGCATTACCACTAAAGCTAGCAATTGAAAAATTAACGACAGAATTTCAATCAAATATTAAGGAACTGGAAACAAATATATCAAAAAAATCATTTACAGATGACCGTGTTTGGAGCTTAAAGATGCAATCTTCTATTCGAGTTCAAAGTAAAGAACTCATTGAAAGTGCAAAAGAATCAATCCGTATTTCAGCTTGGAATGATACTCTTTTAGAATATCTTCCTTTACTAGAACAAAAAGCAAAACAAGGTGTTCAAATTGAATCCCTTATTGTTGGAGAAGTAGAAACAGACTTAGAAAACATGCATTTTCTAATCCCAGCTGAAGAGCCTAATGCATTAGAGCGCTACTTGCTACTCATCGTTGACGATCGTGAAATTTTATTTGCTGGCGTAGAACAAGAGTCATGGCAAGCGATGAAAACAATGTCACAACCTTTCGTAAAGTTCTTTACAGAATTTTTCTATCACGACGTTGCACTTGCAAAGATTACTCAAAAACACCATGATCTCTTTATGGAAGATGAGGAAATTAAGAGTTTGTTGATGAAGTTAAGATACTAATTAAATAATAAACAGGAGTCTAGTTTTTCACTTAGACTCCTTTTCGTTTTGTTCCTTTATCTCCATCAACAGCTCAATGATTTTCTCATTTTGCTCTACCTGTTTCTCTGAATTTTTATAGATGAAACGAACCCATCTAAGTGCAAGAATAATAAGAAACAAAGGGAGCATTGAAATTAGAAGACCAATAATTGAAAAATTCGTATACATATACCTCACCTCGCTATACACCCTTTCTCCATTTCTCTACTAAAACCTGCAATTTTTTACAAATAAAAAAAGAACCTATCAAACGATAGATTCTTCTTTCGCAAACTGAGTAGAGCGTCCTCTCGTAATCGAGAAAATCGCGCAAAGCAGTGCTAATATAATAAAGCCACCGCCTACCCAAGCGTTATATATAACAGATGATTTTTCAATAACAACTCCGCCTACTGTTGAACCGAGTGCAATTCCTAAATGAAGCGCAGAGTTATTTAAACCTTGCTGGATACCAGCTGATTCCGGTGCAATGTCAATTAAATAATTTTGCTGTGCTGGTGAAATCGCCCAGCTCAGCATACTCCAAAGTCCCATCATAATGATGAAGAGTGGGAATGAGAATGTCATTAATGGCAACATGAAGATTGCACATGCAAATACGATAATAATCGAGATAATACTTTTCTTCGATCCCCATTTATCAGCAAGCCATCCACCGAATCCACCGCCGATTACTGCTGCGATTCCGAAAATGAAGTAAAACACACTAATCCAATTTGCTTCAACATGCATAACATCTTTTAAAAACGGTGTTAAATATGCATACAATGTTAAATGCCCCGTTAAAAACAAAAATGATGTTAACTGTGCACTTACAATTTTTTTATCTTTTAAAGTAGCAAGTTGTTCTTTTATTGATAATACCGATGTCGGTGGTACTTTCGTTAAGAACAATGAAATACAAGCAATTGCCATAACTGTTAATACTGAAATCAATACAAATGGCGCACGCCATCCGTATGCATTTCCGAGTACAAGACCGAGCGGTACTCCAAGTACAAGTGATCCACTAATTCCCATAAAAATGATTCCAATTGCACGCGCACGAAAATGCGGTTCTACTACACTAGAAGCAAGTGTTACCGATAGTGCAATAATTAATGAACCACTCGCCGCACAAATAACCCTTGAGAACATTAGCATTCCGTAATTCACACTAAATGCCGAAATAATATTTCCGATTAAGAAAATCGATAATGCTCCAACATACAATGTTTTTCTTTCAAACTTCCCTGTCAAAGCTAATAAAACTGGACCTGACAAAGCAAATACTACCGAAAATATTGTTATAAGCTGACCAGCTGCGCTAATAGATACTCCTAAATCATTGGCAACTAAATCGAGCGTTCCTCCTATAATTAGCTCAACCGTTCCGACTACGAAAGCCGCGATAGCTAAAATATAAACACGAAAATTCAAGTCTTTCCCCACGCTTTCTGTTTTGGTTACTACGACTATAGTAACCAAAATAGAAAGTGGACGCAAGTACAATTTTTTTACAGTAAAAAAGGTAGGCGTATTATACGCCTACCCTTCCATCATTCTGTTTCTTTCTTCTTATTCAAGTACCAATACACCGGAAGTCCCGTAAAGACAATTCCAATTGATAAGAAACAACTTACCGGATCATTAATAATCGCACTACCGATTACAAAGAACGAACCTAAAATCGCAACGATTGGTACGATTGGGAATAACGGTACACTATATGCACGCTCTTTATTCTTATTACGTTTCCTTAAAATGAAGACACCAATAAACGTCATTACATAGAAAATATAAATAATAAATACGGAAATCTCAGATAGCTTATTTGGATCACTAATAATCATTAAAATAATTCCTAAAATGATTTCAACAGTAATCGCATTTGCTGGTGTTTTAAATCTTGGACTTTCCTTTGCAATAAACTTAGAAAATGGAAGTTGTCCACGTTCCGCCATAGACATTGGAATACGTGGGAATGTTAAAATCTTTCCATTTAAACAACCGAAAATAGAAACGATAATACCGATACTAATAATTTTCCCGCCATATTCTCCAAGTAACATGCCCGCAGCTGTCGCTGTTGCATTTTCTCCAAGGTCTACAATTTTCGCTGCTGGTAATACATTTAATAACGCCAAGTTAATTAATACGTATGCAGCTGTTACAATTAAAATCCCAACTGTCATTGCTTTCGGTAATAACTTTGTTGGATTCTTCATTTCTCCACCAATCGAAGCAAGTAAAATCCAGCCGTCATAAGCAAATAACGTTGCTAAAATTGCCATACCGATACTTTGATTTTCTGATATCGGCACTACTACGTTAAAAATATCACTGTTTCCTTTCCAAAAACCTAACACGACAATTAATACAATCGGAATCATTTTCCCAATTGTCGTGATTGTTTGAACGATACCTCCGTATTTTGTTCCCATACTATTTACAAAGCCAAGGAACACAACTGTTCCGATTGCGATTGGTAAATTCCACACTTTATCTAAATAGAAAAAATTAATCATTAAAGAACTAAAGTATAAACCTAATGTTCCGATAATAGCTGGTCCATAAACAATTGTTTGCATCCAGCCTGATAAATATCCCCAAAAACTTCCGTAAATCTCCTCTAAATACGTATACAACCCACCATTTTTCGGGATTTGCGCTCCAATTTCGGCTACTGTTAAACCACTTGCTAACGTCAACAGACCACCAATTACCCAAGCAAGAATGGCCATATTAGAACTCCCTGAGTAATCTAATACGCTTCCTGGTTTCATAAATACACCAGACCCGATAATCGTTCCTACTACGATAGAAAGTGCTACTGTTAAACCAATTTTGTTCTTCTCATCATGATGCATGCTGCGTATCCTCCTTCCAATTCTAGTGTGATGCAAAAATGAAATAAAAAAACACTCCTCCCTAAAAAAGGGACGAGTGTTGTATTCGTGGTTCCACCCTTGTTTCAATTCGCAAAGTAACACACTTCACCAATTTCTCAAGTCTAAATAACGGTTTTTGCCGGCAAGCAATTACTAGATGTTCGTTCACTGCTGCAGTTCAGAGGTGGTAATCTATTTTTCCGTATTAGGAAGCTCACAGCCAAAGGCTTCCCTCTCTGGGAATCGTAAAAAATTAATCGTGTCCTCATCATCACTTCTTGATGTCGAATTTTGTAGTTATTGTTCATTATATTGAATTGTTAGAAAAAATCAATATATTTTTTTATATAACATAGGAAATATTTCTCTTCTTATATTATAACAGAAGATACAAAACTTCTCTAATTCCCTAAAAATGGTATAATTCATTTAGGAGGTGTACCAATAATGATTGCTGTCTTTTGTATCATCGCTACGTTTCTCTCTGTTCTATTCGCTATCATGTATCGAAACAAGTATCCTGTTTATAGCATTTTAGCGGTAGCTATTATACCAGCTGTTTCCTTCTACGTATTGGGTAAATATCAATATACGGAAGTGTTTATCGGTTTTGCAATCTTCTACTGCGTCTTCGGATACATACTAACAATGAAAAGAATCTTATTGAATCATTAAAAGAGACCGATTTCTATAAGTAGAAATCGGTCCTCGCATGTACCTTCCGGTTGCCCCACGAAAGATACATAAATCAATTATTTATCTTCTTTTTTCATAAAAAACTTGTGATGTGGAAGATCCACATTTAATTCCTCTAATTGTTTCTTTTCATTGTCTAAAATCGCTTTTGCTTTTGTTTTTGTTGCTTCATCTAATCCCGCAAAGATGTCTTCACGCTTCTCTTTTTCTGGAAGTTTCACACCTAATTTTGTTAATTCTTCTTTTGCTTGCTCATGCGTTAATTTTCCAGATTTCTTTTGCTCTAAAATCGACTTCGCTTTCTCTTTCGCCTGTTCATCTAAGTTAGCAAACATGTCTCCATGCTTACCTTTCTCCGGCATTTTCACGCCTAACTTTGTTAATTCCTCTTTTGCTTGCTCATGCGTTAATTTTCCAGATTTCTTTTGCTCTAAAATCAACTTCGCTTTTGCTTTCGCCTGATCATCTAAGTTAGCAAACATGTCTCCATGTTTACCTTTCTCCGGCATTTTCACGCCTAGCTTTGTTAATTCCTCTTTTGCTTGCTCATGCGTTAATTTTCCAGATTTCTTTTGCTCTAAAATCGACTTCGCTTTTGCTTTCGCCTGATCATCTAATCCTGCAAACATGTCTTTACGCTTCTCTTTCTCCGGAAGCTTTACACCTAGTTTCTCTAACTGTTTCTTTGTATCGTCCATAATTGTTTTTACTTTTTGTTTTGTAGCGTCATCCAAATCCTTTTTCGCCGTTTTTGTAGACTGTTCAGCTGCTGGAGTATTCGTTGCCGCGAATGCCGGAATACCGACTCCTCCAATGATTCCGAATGATAAAGCACCTGCAATCGCTAAATACCCAACTGTTTTCTTCTTCATAGGAAATTTCCTCCTTCATATTTCTAAAGCATGTACACTTTCGTATACAATGCCAATAGTAATGTTGGTTTCTTAAAATTCCCTTAACGTTTCGAATAAAAAACACCGCTCATAATGAGCGGTGTTTCTCTATGCTTTTTGTAATTGTAACTCTTCACGTTCCATTATTTTTCTTAATACGATTGTTTGTGTCATTGTAAATAAGTTACCTGTTATCCAGTACAATACAAGTCCTGATGGCGCCGCAAACCCCATAAATAGAATCATTGCCGGCATCATAATTTGCTGTATCTTTAGCATCTGTACTTGTTCTCCAGGTGTAATATTAGATTGGAAAACTTTCATCTGAATAAATGTCGTTAACGCTGCAATAATCGGTAATATATGATATGGATCTGCATGTCCTAAGTTCACCCATAAAAAAGAAGATGTGCGAATCTCTTCCGTTCTGCTAATCGCATAATACAAAGCAGAGAAAATCGGCATTTGTATAAAAATTGGCCAGCAACCAGCAAGTGGATTCCAACCGCCTGATTTCATTAGCTCTGACATTTCTTTTTGATACTGCTTTTGTTTTTCAAGATCTTTGCCTACATCACCGTACTTTTTCTTTAGCTTCTGCAATTCAGGTTGCATTTTCTTCATTTTCGCTTGGCTACGATATTGTGAAACAGCTAATGGAATCATCGCTGAACGAATAACGAGCGTCATAATAATGATTGCAATCCCAAAGCTAGCTCCAGGTATATGATGAGCAACAAATTGAATCATAAACGAGATTGGATATACGAAATAATGATCCCAAATCCCAGTACTATGTGCATCAATTGGGGCTGCATTACTGCAGCCAGATAAAACAAAAACAAGTAATAATGATAAACTAACGAGCACAGCTCGGTATGATTTTAACATGTTCATTCCTCCAATGTTTCGTAATTATTTAGCGAAACATTGGTGTATACGGACCGACCTCATCATTCTCTTCACTTGATTCTTGTCTACGTACAGAACGAATCATTCCATATTTATAAAAAATAGAAAATAGCGGTACATTTCCCGCACTATCTTCACATGTATCAACTAACGCAAAAGCTCTTTGTCTACCGCTTGATGCTTGTTGACGCACAAAGCGAGAAACATTAGCAAGGAAGAAAACTTCTAATAAACAAAGTGCCGTCGTTACAAACGATATATATAAAATTGCATCCTGCAATAAAAATTCCATCGCTTCACATCCTTAATAAGGTCATTTTAGCACATTAGGCAAACATTCTCTATTTCCTTTTATTTTCAAAAAAATTATTTTGCATATTTTCTCAAGAAAACAATAATTAAGAAACGTTGTATTCGCTTTCTTTAGTATATTCACGCACATCAATGAATAGGCTTGATTTATTAGAAATTTATAAAATTTTTGCATTATAATAAAACTATTGCCAGTTTTTGAAAAAACCTTTATTCTCTTCTTGTAATCAAAAATGAATATGGAGATGAAACATACTATGGGTCAACTAGGAGACGCCGATTACGTTCCCGACACCGCCTTTTTATCCTTCCCAGCAGCTAAAACATTTCATTTAGAATTTATGATACAGTTGGTTGTTATTTTTATAGCTTCTATTTTGTATGCAATTTCTATGAATATGTTTTTTATCCCGCATAATATGATTAGCGGTGGATTCGCTGGTGTAGGGATGATTATCGGTTATTTAATGCACTACAATATCGGTGCACTTATCTTTTTACTAAACATTCCTCTTCTTATTTTAAGTCACTTTTACTTAGGCAAGAAGACAACCTTTTTAACAGCGTACTTTGTAGCTGTGTCATCTTTAGCGATGAATATTATCCCGGTACACCAAGTTTCAGACGATATTTTACTTTCTTCTGTATTCGGTGGTGTTATCTGCGGAGCAGCTTCAGGAATTATATTCCGATTTGCTTCTTCAACAGGTGGTTTTGATGTTGTTGGATTGATTGTAGCAAAATATCGAGATGTTTCAATTGGAGCAATCATATTTGTATTCAACTTAATCTTACTTGTCGCAGCAGGTTTTATTTTCGGATGGGATATTACACTTTATACGTTAATTAGTCGATTTGTAGTCAGCAAAGTTATCGATGCTGTGCATACGAAACATATTAAATTAACGATAATGACTATTACAGAAAAAGGCGAGGAAATAAAAAGCGCACTACTACATCACGGCATACGCGGGGTGACAATGGTAGACGCTGTCGGCGGCTATACAAACCATAAGAAAAAAATGATTTACACTGTCGTGACTCGCTATGAGTTAGGCGAAATGAAACGTATTATCCGTCAAGTGGATAACAAAGCATTTATGAACATTACTGAAACAGTTGAAATTGTCGGCCGTTTCAAACGTATATAAAAAAGGTTAATACATTAAAGGGCATAACATATTAGTCATATATACTATGTTATGCCCTTTGTTATTCAACTAACGCACCCTTTAGCATAATAAAATCACGAAGTTTATTACTACAAATCGGAGGATAACATTCCATATACAAAACTATCTGTCCATTCATTTTTATTCCAAAAATCTTGTATGAAATGGGCTTCCTTTCTCATACCTATTCGTTCACACAATTTTTTTGAAGCTGTATTACGTGCATCAAGATTAGCTTGTATACGATGTACATTACATTCATTAAATAATTTAAACACCAAACTACTTACTGCTTCTGTTGCCAAACCTCTTCCAACTACTTCATTTGAAAAACTATAACCAATCTCAACAGTATCCTTCATATTTGTGTACCATACGGATAAGTCACCAACTACTTTAGTCTTGTATATAACTGCCAAACTTAATATTGATTCTTCAGTAAGTGCATTGTTTGCTAGCTTCTTATTAAATCTTTTCTGCATGTCTTCATGAGTCCACTTATTATGTAATAGGAACTTACATGTATCATCATTATTATAAATAGCAAATACATCCTGTAAATCAGTACTCTTAAAAGGTCTAATTATTAATCTTTCTGTTGTGATTTCCAAGTTAGCTCCCCTCCCTTACATTCATGCTACAAAACATTTTTTATTGTATTTAAGCCTCCTTCTTAGATCTCACCTTGATTACATATTTCATCATAATAAATTAAAATCCTTCTTCCACTAAACTGCATTGTTAATGGTATTTCCTTACGCTTTTTATTTTTTACACTTATTACAAAATCAGATAATTCTATTATTATGTCCCTAAATGTGTTATAATGAAAGCAGACTCACAAAAAAAGAGTATATAGACTTGGAAGTTTCTCTTATTTTACAAGCAAAAAGAAACGAGCAGTCGGGTATATTTCAGACACCATACACGTAACGGTTTAAACAACCGATCATCTTAGTTACTCTTCAATGATCTTTTTATAAAAAGATACGTACAATTAAAACTCACTTCAATATACTATACCTACCTTTTTGACTTCCAAATCATCTTATTACATAGGGAGATGAACATATGAATCAATATATACGATATACAATAGCTGTCCTGTTTGCTATTATCGGCGGTACGATTTGTTTCTGGACAAACACACAGCTTGGAGAGAATATCATTTTTAATGGAATCGAAACACTTGTAAGCGCTTCAATTTTAGGCGGATACATTTACTTCCTCTTCAATCCAGAAGAAAATGCTCAGAAAACAATGTTATTAACAATGATTGGAATCGTTGGTGGATGTATTTCCTACTCAATGACAAACTATACATTACCACTTCAATTAAGCTCAGCTTTCTTCCACGGTCTATGGACTTGGTTCATTGCATTCTGCTTAGCAGACGTATTCAACCTATTACAAGACAATGAAGAAGATAGCGGTCGCCAAATTGAAAGTAACTCTTAAGCTGGAAGGAATTCTTCCAGCTTTTTTATGTTGGTTTGCATACACCGGCACTACAATAAAAAGAAGCTACCCAACGGCAACTTCTTTTCCATATACCCCACTTCGTATTCACTTAAATATATCAACGATTTTTCAAATATATCGATCGTTTCTCCACTTATATCAACGATTTTTTCATTATATCAACGATTCGGCACAAGATATCGATTTAACGACAACCTTAGACATCCAAAACGTACAACATACCCTATCCCCCAAGCAACTTACTGCCGAACTCTACGATTAAAAAGATAATCAATAGGATCGCGAGTATCTTTAATGCTACATATGCTACTTTAAAAACAACATAAATGAGCAAGACTATCAAAATAATTGATAAAATTTCCATATTTACTTCCTCCAAGCTTTGCTCTTCTTATCTCATTTTACTCGCCCTAGGCTGTTTATGGAACGGCATAAGATGACATATAAAAAAGAGGATACCTCACCCATCGTAAGATACCCTCTCTTTCAGCTGCTTAAACCATTCTCTTTCTAATTGTAAATATCCCATCTCACTCTTCTCGGCGCTCTTTAATTCTTGATCGGCTTTCTTCATATAAGTACGGGACGCTTCCATATTGCCCTCTACATATTTAATAATCCCTTGTGTACGGTAATATCCACTTAGGTCCATTTTTGTAATAGCCTTTGCATGTTCCTTTGCTTCTTGCAAAGAAAGACTATCCATCTGATAAAGGGCTTTATATAAAAGGTACCAACTATGAAAACTACTAACGAAAAACTTATTTTCTTTCGTTACAGGTAATTGAACAATTCGTTCTATATACGGTATCGCTCTTTCCATTCCCTCTTGATCTGCACGAGCAAAAAAGACGAGCATAAGTCTACTCATTATCTCCCTTATCCCTTTATTCTCTTTTATTTTCTCCTCACTAAGTTCTACTAATCTTTCATCCCAATCTTTCGGTCTTTTATAACTAAATAACTCACTCGATATTTGAATCTCATATAAGTGATTTCTAGCTCTTTCATCATCTTTAATTAAAATAAGAAATTGCATCCCATCACTCATAAGCATTCCTTTTATCGGCACAATTGTAACCGCAAAGATTGCAAAATGGAAAAAGGAAAAATATAAAAGATATTGATAATAACTCACCATGTATATGTAACCGGAAGTAATACCAAATAGTAAACTCGTAATCGGTCCACCTAAAGTGAGCCACGCCCACTTTTTCGAAAGATTCGGTGTCTCTATAGAAGGTGGTACTAATGTTGCAACACCTCCAAAGTACGCCCATAATTTATTTTCTCGAATGCGTAATTTTCCCTTTTCTTTTTGAATAGTAATGGGTCCTACTGTCATAAATTTAAATGTTAAACCACCTATTACACCAAATACTACATGTCCTAGCTCATGAATGGCTAACACTAACAATGAAATTCCAACTATTGCCCATAGGTTCAAAATTACTTCTAATTTCCCAGTTCGGATTACTCCGTATAAAATGGACAGAATTAGCGCCACTGTCATTGAGCCAGCTGGCCTTCTTAAAATATCCACCTTTTTCTCCCCTTAATAAATCATTTTTCTCTGCATTTCGTACATGAACTTCCCGAGATGCAATATCCAAATAAATGAGATTAAGCCAATTAATACAAAATCGATATTACTAGCAGCTGTATATATAACGGCAGCCCACCATACATATGCCAATATTGTATTCGTAAATTCATACGCTTTATATCCAGCCTCATGCACAATGTGCTTTAATCCTTCATCTGCGTTTTTCGTCCACATTTTCATAGATTCCATATACGTTACACCTTGTTCAGGGTATAGCTTATTATAACGATTTTTTGTTATGAGCCCGATAATCACTACAGTAGTTAAACAAACAATAGAAGCTACTAAATTCCACACCGCAAATGAAACATTAGTATCCTGCAACAGTGCACGTCTACATGTAATAACTGCATATACAAACCATGCCTGCGTCACTATATCACCTACACGTAAATATATACTTATAATGCCTAATTTTCTGCCTTGTACGCTCTCTTCTTCATCGCGTGCCTCCGCTAACATACGCGTATTCTTCCAAGTGTAGTACATCATTAAGATTCCAAAAATAGTACATATGCCTATAAATGTATTGGATGATAATTTTCTCGGTTCATCCGAGAGTAAATTTAAAGCTATATAAGACGTTAAAAAGCCACCCATCATACTTAATGCTATTTTCCCCACAGAATCAAATTGTTTTTTTCGTTTACTCTTCATCATCCTCTTCCCCCTCCACTAACGTGAATATTTCCTCCACCGATACATTGAAAATTTGTGCGATTTTTAACGACAATACAATAGATGGTGCATAATCCCCGCGCTCAATTAAACTAATCGTTTGCCGTGATGATCCAATCGCTTTCCCTAAATCCCCTTGTGATAAACGATGCTTTGCTCGCAATTCCCTCACTCGATTTTGAAGCTTCATGTCTTCCCTCTTTTTCATTTATTTAATTAAAATTGTAAATAATATCCTTATTTTTGTCAATTATAATTGTCATTACGACTATAATAATTGACAAGATACTTATTTCTTATCCTGTATCAAATTCCTATAAAGAATGTAAAATGTGCATTAAACATAGTCTTAACAATAAAATAAAAAAGGCAGTGCTTTTGCACTGCCTTCCTAAATTCTGACATAGAATGGATTTCATATTAGCTTGCGTTTTGTAGTAATACTCGTTTTAACTGTTTGCGGAAACGAACACCTAACGTAATTGCTACGATAACGATAACTCCAACAATGATTTTACCGATATGATCTTCTAGCACTCCAAAGATGTCATGTAAGTTTCCACCTAACCAGTAACCACCGATTAAGAAGAATGATACCCAAAATAGAGCGCCTGAATAAATTGTAATGGCAAAACGACGGAATGGTAAATTAATAATTCCTGCAAAGTATCCTGTGAAATGACGTACACCAGGAATAAAGAAACCAATAAAAATCAGGAAGTACCCATACTTATCAAACCACATTCTCGTTAAATCAATTTTTCTTTGTGTTAAAAATACGTATTTTCCATACTTTTGAATGAAAGGCATACCTAATTTATTTCCTAAAAAGTATTGAATCGTCATTCCTACACTTGTCCCAATAAAGGATAGAATGATTAAAATCGGTAAACTTAAATCACCCTTCTGCGCTAAAAATCCCGCATATGCTAATGTGGGCTCTCCCGGAAACGGAAGTGCAATATATTCTAACAGCAAGCCGACAAGTACAACATAGTACCCGTATTGCTGAAATAATTCATGAATCCATTCCATGTCATCTCTCCTTTCAATCACGTACAACTTCTTACTATTATTGTATAAAAAAATTGTCGAAATAACTATCACAATAGCTTACATTTTTATTACATTTTTGTAAGGGTCACACTAATGATTTCCGTTCTTTATTAATTAGTAAAAATCATTTTTTAAGTCGAAATAACAAAAAGACGCATTAATATCATGCAAATTTTATCCATTTTTTAACACTTAAAAACCCCTCTAATTTTGTTCTCAATAAAAAACCACCACAAACTCATCCTAACTTCATATTAGCTTCATATACGTATTGTAAGATTATATCGGAATTTGTTGAAAAATTTAACCAATATATGACTAAGCATTAATTTGAATAAATATAAGTCGTTTTCGAAATTGAAAAAAGGGTGAATACGAAATGGAAGCATATAAAATGCACGATTTTATTAATACAAATGTTGAATCTCATCAAAATGAAACCGTTTTTAATTTACACATGTGTGAAACAAGTGAATTTGACGTAAGTTTAACAAAATCTACAACACTATCTTTTATCGTTTCAAAAAAGAATATTAAAATTGTCACGAAAAAATGGATTAATTCAAATCAAGAAAGCATGATTGGCAAAAGCTACATCATTCCAACAAAAGCTTTTCATTATTTCTTACCAATCATTTCTGAAAATGAAGATGAGCTAAATATTCAAGTTCAAAGTTTTGGACTACGTGGTGAGCTTTTATTAAATGAAAGATTACTTATTGATAAAAACAACAAACACAACAGCAAAATCACTGCATTCTTTGAAACATTAGATGAAAATGTAAATAAAGCTTTACGAGGATTACAACTTCATTGTATGTAAGACTATTACGATAGTAAAAGGAGAATAACAATGAAAAAATTATTATTAAGCGCACTATTATCATTAGGATTTTTAACTCTTCCATTCGCTAGCGCAGAGGCCGCTACAACGAAAGATCAATTAATCGTAAACACTCAGTTAAATAAAATGGATTATTATCAGGATGGAAAATTTATAAAAAGTTTTACTGTCGCTACTGGAAAAGCAGCAACACCTACACCTAAAGGAACTTTTCAAATCGTAAATAAAATTAAAAACCGCCCTTATTATACAGGCAAAATTAAAGGCGGCGATCCACGTAATCCACTTGGTGACCGTTGGCTCGGATTAAATATGGCAGGAACTTACGGAACAACTTATGCAATTCACGGAACTAACAATAATCAAGCAATCGGCAAAGCAACAACACTTGGTTGTATTCGTATGTATAACAATGATATACACTGGTTATTTGAGCGCGTTCAGCAGCAAGCTACTGTCACTGTAAAATAGCCTAAAAACAAGATTTATGTGTAGCCAAGAATTTTATGTCTTGGCTTATTTTATTTATTCATTTACAGTAGCAAAACAACTGTATTTACATATATAATAGGAATAGATTTGATTAGCTGATATTTAAACATTGATAAACGTAGATATTAAAATTATACAGTTATAATGTTTTATAAATTTTATAATACATACTATAATAGAACTACTGTAATTCTGAACTATTCAGTAACACTAAACTATTCCCCTTGCTACCTTCATGATTATTTTATAGCGGGGGCTTATTATATGTATAAACAATCTGAGTCACTCGAAAAATGATGAATTCGAATATTGCAGTAAAAAGCGTTATTTAGGAGGTGTTACTATGACGCATATACTGGTGATTGAAGACAACCCAGATATACAAGAACTAATTCGTGAATTTCTAATGGCACAAAACTTTACTGTTGATGTAGTTGGTGCTGGAACAGAAGGTATTCTTCTTTTCCAAAAAAATTCATACGATCTTGTCCTCCTCGATGTAATGTTACCAGATATAGATGGCTATAGTATTTGTAAAATTATGCGAGGACAATCTGATGTACCAATCATTATGTTAACAGGCTTACATAATGAAGAAAGTGAAATTAAAGGATTTGAGTTAGGTATTGATGACTATATTACGAAACCGTTCCATTACACTGTATTTATTAAGCGTGTAGAGGCTGTATTAAGAAGGGCAGCAACGAAGGAAGCAGAAGCTGCAACTATACTACAATTCCATGAATTGATGTTAAACTCTACAGCATATGCAGCTTATGTTCATGGTAATCAAATTGAATTGACAACAAAAGAATTTGAAATTATTTATACTTTACTGCAAAATCGAGGAAAAGTATTATCAAGAAGTGATTTGTTGAATAAGGTATGGGGCTATGAACATTATGGTGATGTAAGAGTTATAGATACACATATTAAAAACTTAAGAAAAAAATTAGGAATTACTTATATTAAAACGGTGAAAGGCATTGGCTACAAAATCGAATCGTAGCAAAGACAACATCACCAAAAATATTTTCATCAAAACCTTATTATTTTGTATTCTTTTATCACTTTGTCTTTATCAAATTATTTACTTTCTAGCTTCAAACTACGATAAAGAACATTTTGCGAAAGAAAATGGAACGCCGACTACAGAACAGGCGGATTTAGATAAGCAAAACAATCAAAGTAAAACGAATCAAAATAAAGCTGTGTCAGAGGGAAGCATTTCCAATTTCCAATCTTCTATTATAGATTATAAATCTCTTTCTACAGCTATCAATCACCTTTTGCAGCCTAGCCAAACTGCAAAAGCAAAAGAACATACACAAAACCTTTCGGGGAAAAATAGCACTTCTAATCCGCTTACAGAAGCAGAAAAGAAAGTCGCTAATAATGATGCCTTACATACACAAAATGCAGCAAGTAAAATAAATGATATAAATGATAATCCAAAGTTAGCAGATGCGTTGCAGCAATTAGCTCCACATATTGGCGCGACAATGCTTGCATTATCACTACTCGGATCTTTAATTTATACAAAACTAATTGCCAAACCTTTTCAATATATGAGCGATGCTTTAAAAGATATTATGAATCTTGATTTCTCAGATAAAAAACTACTTAACAAAAATACAGATCAAACAGATTTTAATTTGCAAGTAGCCGCTTCACAAGTACCAAATATTGTGAAGAATTTACATGCAAGCAATCAAGATTTAAGAAATGAGCTCAAAAAGGAACAACAATTAGAGCAATCTCGTAAAGAATTTATGTCTATGGTATCCCATGAATTAAAAACACCAATCGCAGCCGTTATGGGACAACTAGATGGCATGATTCACGGAATTGGAGCTTATAAAGATAGAGATAAATATTTAAAACGTTCCTATGAAATGATGCAAGATATTAACATATTAACGGAAAAAATGTCGGAATTATCCAAAATACAAAACCCTCAATTTAAACCGAATTTAGAAGTCATTTCTTTATCTAATATTATTGAGGATGTTATGAAGAAAGTAGATTACTTTGTATCTGTAAAACAATTAAATGTACAATCTAATATTAAACACGACGTACAAATTTTAGCTGATCCTAAATTTATTCAAACTGCTATTTTTAACATTATTTCAAATGCAATTCATTATACAATTGACCACCAGCACGTATATATAAAGCTTTATGAAAAACCAAACGGTTACGCATTAGAAGTATTAAATACAGGTTCACAAATTGATGAAGATAAACTTGCTCATTTATTTGAGCCTTTCTATCGTGCAAACCCTGATAAACACGGTTTAGTACAAGGTAGCGGTCTTGGATTATATATCGTGAAACAAATATTAGATAAACATCAATTTCCTTACGGAATACAAAACACAGCTCAAGGTGTAAAATGCTCCATTGTATTCCCAAAAGCAATGTAGCATTCACTATAATTACATACCCCAAACTCATACTTTATGTGTGAGTGGCGGAATTTTGTAGAGTGTCTTACTCTGTTTCGTTCGCCCGTTATCCTTATTTGGATAGCGGGCGTTTTTTATTACTTAAAAGGAGGATTTTTTATGGATAAGTTTAAATATTCATTGCTCGTTTTATTCGGTGCTTGCAGCTACGGCATACTTTCAACTATTTTCAAACTCGGATTCCTAAGTGGATTTTCAGCACATCAACTATTAGGGGGACAATATGTCTTCGGATGGATTGGACTATTTCTACTCGTTCTTTTCTTTTCACGTCATAAAGTAACAAAAAAACAATTCTTTTCATTACTAACCGTCGGAACAACAATGAGTATGACTGGAATTTTCTACGCTATTTCTGTAGAAGAGCTACCCGCATCTATCGCTGTCGTCCTACTCTTTCAGTTCACTTGGATTGGTGTCATTATCGAAGCAATTGCAAATCGAATATTTCCAAGCCGCGATAAGATCATATCTATCCTTATTTTATTTGCTGGTACATTGTTTGCAGGTGGTATATTTGAAGGCCTCGGACAAAGTTTTTCTACGAAAGGGATTATCTTTGGACTATTAGCTGCTGTCTCTTTTTCATTCTATGTTTTTGCAAGCGGACGCGTTGCTACAGATGTTCCCCCTTATACGAAAAGCTTTCTTATGACAACAAGTGCAACTCTTATCGTATGCCTATTCTTCCCGCCGACCTTTTTAACAGATGGTGCCCTGCAAGCTGGTCTATGGAAATATGCTTTCTTCCTCGGATTATTCGGCGTTGTTGTACCTGTCATTTGTTTTTCAATCGGTGTACCAAAAGTTGGAACAGGACTTAGCACGATATTAGGTGCAGCTGAATTACCAACTGCTATTATCGCTTCTATTACACTTGTACATGAAGTCGTAACCTTCATGCAGTGGATTGGAATTATTTTTATATTGCTTGGAATTTTCACTCCCCAGCTGCTTACGGCTAGGAAAGAAAGGAAACATAATCGCGTGCATAGCGCTTGAAAAAAATACAGAATTTATATAAAGTAAAACTTTAATTAGTGGGGGTTTTGTTCATCCCCCACTGATTATCAGCCCTCACCAATCGGGCTTTTACGGGCAGTTGATCCCCACCTAACTTCTTCGCTTTCGCTGAATTTTGAGGTGGAGTCTTACTGCCCGTTAATGCGGGATAAAAATATAACTACAATTAAAATAAGTAAATTTATCGGGAGGTATAAATGACTATTTTAAGCATCGTATTTTTTGCTATTATGTGTATCTTCTTCCTAATAAGATATATGAAAGAAAAGAAATTTTACGATTTACTTCTCATTCCCGTTTGTATATATGCAGGAGCAGTGAAAACTCCTTTCGTAGAGTACTTAAACTTTAATACTACATTTAAAATAACGTATGATATTGCAGCTATTATTCTTGTAATCCTTGCTGTACTTTTCTTTTTGAAAGATAAGAAAGAGAATCATACTGCATAACAAAAGACCTTTCATTTACTTGAAAGGTCTTTTTCTCTATCTCATTTTGCCGCTACATACAGCTTCTCTATCTCATGCTCAATTTGTTTTACATCGATTCGCTCAAATAATGGCTGCACGCTATCAATTCTATTCGGCAACGTATTTTGCGGTTCCCAATTTCGGTTCACAATCGACAATGTGCTTCGAACTCTTTCACTTGAAAATGGTAAAAATGGTTCAAGGAGATTTGCAAAATTAGCAATAAGATAAATACAATTATAAATCGTTTCTTCACATGAAACTGGATTATCTTCTCTTTCTTTCCAAGGCTGCCTCTCATCAAAGTATTTATTTGCAAAACGTACGGCATCGAATATTGTTTCTAGCGCCACCTTAAATGTAGTTTGCTCAATCGCCTCTCCTACATTTTTATATAATCCTTCTACTTTATCCTTCAGTTCTACATTGATAGTTCCCTGCGGCACAATGCCATCATAATATTTTTCAATAAACTTTAATGTCCGGTTCACGAAGTTCCCGTATGCACCTAACAGTTCACTATTATGACTGTAAATGAATTCACGCCATGAAAAATCAGTATCACGATTTTCTGGTGCATTTACTGTTAAAAAGTAACGAATAGAATCTGGATTGTAACGTTCTAATATGTCAGGCACCCATACTGCCCAGTTTTTACTCGTAGATAACTTTCTTTTTTCAACTGTTAAATACTCATTCGAAACGATATGACGCGGGATTGCTTCCTCTCCTATTCCAAGTAAAACCGCTGGCCAAATGATGGAGTGAAATGGAATATTATCCTTGCCGTGTACATAATATGTTTGCGCATCGCTATTCCAAAACTCATGATCATCTTTTCCTGTTTCTTCAGCCCAATATTTACTCGCTGAATAATATCCTGCCACTGCTTCTATCCATACGTAAATTTTCTTATCTTCATACCCTTTCACTGGAATTGGTACCCCGATTGGTAAATCTCTTGATACAGCCCTATCTTGTAAGCCTTCCTTTACATATCTTTCCGTTAATTGAATTGCATTATCACGCCATGTTCCTTTTTCTTTTGCGATTTCTACAACTTTTTTAATTTGCTGCTGAAATGTATGCAATGCAAAATAAAAATGCTCTGTTTCCTCTACAGATGGTGTACTACCACATAACTTGCATGTCTTTTCTAACAAATCGAGTGGATCTAAAATAGCTGAACACGCATCGCATTGATCGCCTCTTGCTGCTTCATGGCAATGTGGACATATTCCTTCTACATAACGATCTGGTAAAAACTGCGTACACGTTTTACAGTACGCTTGTTCCACTGTTTTTTTATAAATATAGCCTTCTTCCAATAAACGTAAAAAAACTTTTTGAACAGTTTCATGATGATGCTCGCTATCGGTACGTGTATAGCAATCATACGTAAAACCGAGATCACGAAAACATCGCTGGAATTCTTCATGGTACTTATTAGCAATTTCTTTTGCTGTCACACCTTCTTGTTTTGCTCTAATTGCAATCGGTGTTCCATTACAATCACTGCCCGAAACATACAACACATTCTCACCTTTTGCCCGGTAATAACGTGCTAAAATATCTCCAGGTAACAAACTCGCAATATGACCAAGATGTAACGAGCCATTTGCATACGGCCAAGCGCCTCCAATAAAAATACTCATCTTACATTCCTCCTTTTAAATATAAAAAAGCCCCGCCCTTATCTTAAAAAAGATAAGGGCGGGGCTGTATAAACAGTCGCGGTACCACCTTATTTCGCCAATTACTCACATAATTAGCCTTAACAAGTACGGAGCTATATGCTCTTATACTGTGGTTTTGATAACGAGTACCAACTCTCGTCGCCGCCTACTATTATCATTTGATAAGTTCAGGACGAAGCTCAAAGGCCATTGTTCAAATGAATATTCTTGCTTCTTCTCAGCTACCGAAGCTCTCTGGAAAGAATGTGTTCATCCTACTTTTCCTTTTCAACGCTTTTACGTATAAAAAGTATTGTACGACTTAATCACAGAAAAATCAAACTTTTATTCAGAAAGAAAAGGAAATCCCATCCCCCTGCCGAATAACTATACGTTCACAAAAGGAGTGATAACATTGAACCAAAAACAACTAAGCACTATTAATGAAAAAAGCTGGAATACAGCTGCTTATGAAGCTTGGACGAATCGCCATGGGGCACCGGAGGATTATGCGAAAAAAATCATGGAAGACCCTATGCGCGAGGTAGATCACTATTTACCTTACATACAATCTCCGAAAGGAAAACATATTATTAATTTACTAGGATCAAAAGGGAATAAGGCCGTTGCTCTCGCCCTTTTAGGCTCTGACGTAACAGTTGTTGATATTTCAGCAAGTAATGCAAAATATGCAAATGAACTTGCTGCCGCCGCAGACGTCTCTATTCATTACATCGTTTCTGATGTACTAGATGTAAATCTCTCCAAATCATTTGATATCGTATTACTGGAGCTTGGTGTACTTCATTACTTTCTAGATTTAAAACCACTTTTCAAAAAAATTTCTCAACTACTAAAGCCAGGTGGAATACTTATCCTTCGCGATTACCATCCAATATACACAAAGCTATTAGGAGTAGACCACCCATCGTTTCGAGCAAGTGGAAATTATTTCGATGAAGAATTGATTGAAGATGATGTTGCTTATAGCATTCTTCTTACAGAAGCGCAGAAAGAATCGTTACCGAAAACAACCATCCGTCGCTGGACATTAGGAGAAATTATTACAACACTCGCCGAAGAACATTTTAAGATTGAAAAACTAATTGAAGAACAGGGACCTCATCAAAAGTGGGTCTTCCCTTCTACTGCCCCAGAAGGAATTGAAGAACAAATACCCGGTCTATATACAATAATTGCGCGAGCATGCAAAAAAGGATCCCTTCACGGATAGGATCCTTTTTTGCATGCTCGCGCATATAAGTTGAGGTTGGAGATTACCATAATTCTGTAGAATAGGACACAAGATATTTCAACATTTCGTCTCTGACTTACGTCGTCAAAAAGGGGTATGACCAACATAACGAAGAGTAATGTTTTAGTTGATACTGATAATCGTTATCAACTAATTAGAAGTATACATGATGTTATTTCAAATTTCAATAGCATTTCTAATATTTATTTATGGATTTTATGATATACAAATGTATACATTTTAAGAACTTTTTCTAATACCAATCTGACTCCTTCCATTATCTGCTATAATTTTCATTGAACAGATTAATAACTTCATAATAATGTTTTTATTAATTCCGCTTCAAATATCTATAAATCATAATAAACAGTTTAAATGAGGGTAGGGGTAACGATGAAATATGTTAGTATTCGAAAAAAACTACTGTTCACACTCTTAAGCATTTCTTCTTTATTTAGCATTGCTCTTATTGTTATTCTTTCATTCGCCATGAATCAAGCAAGTGAAATCGAAACGTTAAAAAATGATGTATCGAAAAGAGCGACGATTTTAAAAGAACGTGGCGATTGGTTCCAGGCACAAGTTGCTGGTTTACAAGAATATTTGCTATCACATGATCAAAAAGGATTAGATAAGTTCAACCGAGAAGGGAAAAAATTAGCTGATACTAGAGAGAAAGTAACAAGTGACAAGAAGCTCCCAGAAGGAATGAAAGAAGCCATTTTAATGGGAGGAAAATGGCGTAGCGTCATAGATAATGAGGTACTACCTCTTGCGCATGAAGGAAAATGGGACGAAGCATCTAAAATTGCTTTAGCACAAACAGATTATGTAAATGATCTGTTAGGTCGTTTTAATAAATATACAAATGAAGAAAATGAGAAACGTGACGCATTAATTGCTGACGTCGAGTCTTCTTCATCACTTATTCAATATATTATTTTCTTCTCACTCATTACATGTACATTAACGTCTATTTTATTAGCATGGTGGTTCTCTGGTAAACTCGTTAAACCAATTCGACAAATTGATGAGAAGTTGAAAGAATTAGCTTCTCAAGATGGAGATTTAACGGCTAGATTACACGTAACGAGTAAAGATGAAATTGGTGACATTGCAAATTCCTTTAATCAAATGCTCACTAACTTACAGCATATAATAAAACAAGTTCAACAAACATCAACAAGTGTAAAAGAAGCTTCCGAAAATGTATTTATCGAAACAACCGCTTCTATGGAAAATACCGCAAGGACACAAGAAACTATGAATGCTCTTGAACACAATATTCGTTCACAAGTTTCTAGCATTGAAGAAAGTTCAACCTCAATGGATGACATGGCAACGAGTGTTCAGCGTATTGCTGAGGCCGCCTCTTCTGTTACTAGTTTAGCTGTCACAACCTCAGAAAAAGCAGATGATGGGAATAAAGTCATTGAGAAATCTATTACACAAATGCATACAATTAACGAAGCTGTTAACGCTACATCACAAGTAGTTGAGCGACTCATTACACATACAAATCATATCGATACTGCACTTCAATCTATTTCTAATATCGCCGAGCAAACAAATTTACTCGCTTTAAATGCTTCTATTGAAGCAGCTCGTGCTGGTGAACACGGCAAAGGATTCGCTGTTGTTGCTGATGAAGTTAGAAAACTTGCTGAACAATCTCAACTAGCCGCAACTGACATTAACCATTTACTGCATCAAATTCAAGCCGATACAAAAATAGCAAATGACATGATGACACAAGGTCAAGCAGAGGCTTCTGAAGGAATTACGGTTATTCGTACCGCTGGATCTTCATTCTCAGAAATTGTTAACCACATTAACAAAGTCTCTACGCAAATGCAAGAAATGTCTGCAACTGCTGAAGAGATGGCTGCAAGCTCTGAAGAAATGAACGCAGCTTTAAATAATATCGCTTCTATTTCAAACGAAGTTGCTGCAGAAACATCACAAACAGCACATTCGGCTGGTGATCAAGTAAACAAAATGAGTATCGTGGCTAACAAATCATCTGAAATGAAAACCATCGTACAAGAACTTGAAATTCTCGTTTCTCATTTCAAAACAAACGCTTAAAGTGAAAATGACACAAGCTCAAAGGTATAAGAAAGAAAGTTTTACAGTCTCTCTTTTTTCACTTTAAAATATCTCTTTCTATCTCTCATTCCGTCTGCTATAATTCCTAAAGGAAATAAGAAAGCTTTATTCCAACTGGAGTAAAGCTTTCTTTCAATTTTTTACATTTATTAATTCTAATACTAAGATTTCACAAAGGAGGCTTTTTATCATATGAATTTTGTAAGTATCAGAAAAAAACTTATGTTCATGATGGGAACGATTTGCGCTTTATTCGGTATCGCCTTAGCATTTATTTTATTTTTTGCTATTGACCAATCTCGTAAAGCTGAAACATTACAAAAAGAAATTTCTCCACTGGCAACAGAATTGAAAGAACGTGGAGATGCTTATCAAGTACAGCTCTCTGCTTTAAGAGGTTATTTACTACAACATGATCAAGTCGAATTAGACAAGTTTAATGAGATGAGTAAACGTCTTGAGGATTCAAAAGATAAACTTCTTTCTAATCCAAATCTTTCTTCGTCCGTAAAAAGCACAATGGAATTAGGGTCTACTTGGAGAAAGTTCGTTGAAGAAAAAGTATTCACTCTTGCAAAAGAACAAAAATGGGAAGAAGCTTTACAAGTAGCTTCTTCAGAAAACGGAACTGTCTATAAAGTAATTGGTGACTTCACCAATTACAGTAATGAACAAGCTACATTACGTGAACAATCTATTGAAAAAATTGACCAATCTGCACTCTTAATCGAATATGTTATTTTCTTATCACTTGTTATTTGTATTGTCGCTGCAATTATTCTTGCATGGTGGTTCTCTGGTAAACTTGTGAAACCAATTCAACAAATTGACACGAAACTAAAAGAGTTAGCTTCTCAAGAAGGTGACTTAACGGCACGTCTACAAGTAAATAGCAACGATGAAATCGGTGCTATCGCAGCATCATTTAATAAAATGTTAGAAAACCTACAACATATTATTAATCGTGTTCAAAAAACATCAGTGGAAGTACAAACCGCTTCTGAAAACATGCTAGAAAAAACGAATACATCACGTGAGGCGACAGTAAGAGTCCAAAGCTCAATGTCTAACTTAAACGCAAGTATTCAATCACAAGCTTCTAGTATTGAAGAAAGTTCAACTGCAATGGACGATATGGCAGTAAGTGTTCAACGTATTGCTGAATCTGCTTCATCTGTAGCGGAACTTGCTGTTGCCACATCTGAACATGCTAGCGATGGAAGTACCGTTATCCAAAAATCCGTTTCACAAATGACAACGATACACGAAGCTGTAAATGCTACGTCAGAAGTGGTTGAACGTCTAATCACTCATACGAAATATATCGATACCGCTGTACAATCTATTTCTAATATCGCTGAGCAAACAAACTTACTTGCTTTAAATGCTTCTATTGAGGCAGCTCGTGCTGGCGAGCAAGGAAAAGGATTTGCTGTCGTAGCTGACGAAGTTCGAAAGCTTGCTGAACAATCTAAAACAGCTGCAACAGACATTAATCAATTACTACATCAAATTCAAAATGATACAGAAACTGCTAGCTCTATGATGTCTCAAGGCCGTTCTGAAGCATTTGAAGGCATTCATGTTATTCGTGAAGCTGGTACTTCTTTCACAACAATTGTAGAACAAGTAAATAAAGTATCTACTCAAATGCAAGACATATCAGCAACTGCTGAAGAGATGGCTGCAAGTGCTGAAGAAATGAATGCTTCACTTAATAACATCGCTTCTATCTCGACTGAAGTATCCAGCGAAACCGCCGCAACGGCACAATCTGCTGAACAGAAAGTTATCGTTATGAATGAAATGACAGTAACTGCTGGAAAAATGAAACAAACAGTTGAAGAGTTAGATCAACTCGTATCTCATTTTAAAACAGAATAGATTTTCAAAAAATATCCCTCTTTCAAAGAGGGATATTTTTTTTGAGCTCATTTCCTGCACATTATGCTCATTTCCGTTATAATGAGAATCGATATCATTAAAATATAGGAGGGGCTGCTTATGTCACAAGAAGCATTTGAAAATAAATTATTGGATAATTTAGAAGCTGTTATTGACCCTGAACTAGGTGTTGATATCGTTAATCTTGGATTAGTGTATGATGTTACAGCAGATGAAAATAATAATGCTGTCATTACGATGACTATGACTTCTATCGGTTGTCCAATGGCTGGGCAAATCGTATCAGACGTTAAAAAAGTATTATCAACAAACGTACCTGAAGTTAATGAAATAGAAGTAAATGTCGTTTGGAATCCACCGTGGTCGAAAGAACGTATGTCACGTATGGCGAAAATCGCATTAGGTATTCGCGACTAGCGGAATAAAGTGAAACTTTATTCCGTGGGGGTTTTGTTCATTCCCCACTGATTATCAGCCCTCACCAATCAGGCTTTTACGGGCAGCAGGGCCCCCACCTAACTTCTTTGCTTCCGATGAATTTTGAGGTGGGGGTCTTACTGCCCTGCAAATAGCGGGATAAAGAAAAAAACCTGACATTCTAGTCAGGTTTTTTTCCTATTATTTTACGCCTACTGCATCATAAGCTTTCGTTACAGCTTGTACAGCTTTAGAATCTTTACCGTATAAATCTTCGGCTGATTGAAGAGCAGCTTGACGCATCATTTTGAAGTCAGAGTTTGCAGTTAAATATTTCGTAAGAGCGCGGTAGTAAATTTTTTCTGTCGCTTCACGGCCCACTCCAGCTACTTTCACGTCGTAATGATCTCCGCCTTCAGATACTAAATAAGCAGCTTTATTATTAATACTACTGTTAATATGAACGCCACCATTATCAGCTGTTCCAGTATAACGTTTACTATAGTGATCTGGGTAACCTTCACCTGGTTTTAATGGGTTTGGAATAGACGCTGGATCTTTTAGTGAACGAAGTGCATCGCCTGGTTTACCAGGTGTATAAATGTCAGCACCTAAATCCCAGCTCTTCTTCTCAACCATAACACCCATAATATCGGATAACGATTCATTTAACGCCCCTGACTCATTTTTATAAACAAGGTTTGCTGTATGTTCAGTTACAGCATGCGTTAATTCGTGACCGATAACATCAAGTCCAGCAGATAATGGAATGAATGTTTTTCCATCGCCATCACCATACATCATTTGCACACCGTTCCAAGCTGCGTTATTCCAGCTCTCCCCTACGTGAACAGTTGAAATAAGCTTCGCACCTTTATCATCGAAAGAGTTACGATTAAATGTTTTTTTGTAGTAATCATATACTTTTCCTGCATTTACATGCGCATCAACTGCAGCTTTATCTTCGAAGAACTTAGATTTACTTTCAACTTCTTCGCCTGTATATCCAAGCCATTGTGAGAATAAATTAAACAAGTTTTCATCCATATTTTCTGCATCAAATGTGTGAATACCTTGTCCTCGTTTACCGTCAAATAAGTTGAATACTCCCGTTTTTTCATCTTGGGCAATTTCAAATGATTGTCTAGCACCTAATACTCCGTAGCCAAACCCTGTAACGTGATCTACAGCATTATATTTCTCAATAACATTTCCATTTGTTGCATCAACAAAATAATGCCAATACCCTGGAGCTGGTTTTGAAATCGATGCCTTAACTAAGTATGCAAGGTAGTAATTACCGTCCTTTTCATATACAAATAAATCTTTTTTCACACCATCATAATTCTTTACTTTACCAATTTCTTTCTCAATATCTGCCTTTGCAATTGTTTCTGCTTGTTCCGCACTAATGCTTGCAGATGCAGGGATATTTTTATCATCTAAATTCGGAATAACTTGTCCGAAGAATGCTTTTACATTATTCTCTTTATCAAGTGTAACAGTTTGATCAGAACCGTACACAGGAATGTTATTATGTTTCTCAACTAGCTTCACATGTGTCGTGTCAGATTCAGCGTCTTTTTCTTCTCCAACGATATTAAAATGCTTTTCAATATTTCCTGCTAATTTAAACATATCTTTCTTACTCTCTAAGTATTGAAAGACCGTCTCTTTTTTATCTAGTCCTTCCGGTGCTTTCCATTCTTCACCTATGTATGCAGGTGTTTTAAATTCTTGATGATATTGAATTTTTTGTTCTTCCGCTTTCGTTGTCGTTGCCCCAAACGCTCCAAATCCCCCGGCGATAACAGTTAACGCTAATGCTGATGAAATGACTTGCTTTTTCACTATAACATTCCCCATTCCCATAAAGATTTTTGACACTTTTATAAAATTCTGATTTTTACAGCCGATACCTCTACCGAAAATTTGAGAAACATTTTTCAGATAATTCCAATCAAAAAAGAGGACATCCTATCAGATGTCCTCTTTTCTACAAGCCTTTTATTGTTTTTTCAATTCAATTGCTAAATAGTGTGATTGCTCTTTCGCTTGAATGTGAGTATCTTCTTCTACAGATTCTGCTGCATCACGCATAACAAACGTTTCACCATTTATTACACTGCTTCCTTCAATTTGAACAAGATACAATTGACGGCCTTCTCGCACAGGAAAATGAATTTCTTTTCCGGCATCTAACGATAAAGAATATAAATTTGCATCTTGGTGAATTTGAATTGGTGCCTCTCCTTCTACTGGAGATACCATATGGAACCATTCGTTTTCACGCTCGCTCCAATCAAATTTAAACTCACCATAGTTTGGTTTATGATCCGCACGATCTGGTAAAATCCAAATTTGTAATAAACGTAGTGTTTCATTTCCTAAATTATGCTCGCTATGAAATACACCTGTGCCAGCACTCATATATTGAACATGTCCTCGCTCAATTGTTCCGCGGTTCCCCATGCTATCCTCATGTGTTAAAGCACCATCTACAACGTACGAAATGATTTCCATATCACGATGCGGATGCATATCAAAACCAGTTTGTGCCGCTACTAGATCATCATTAATAACACGTAACGCTCCGAAGTTCATGTTATTTGGATTATAGTAATTGGCAAAAGAAAAATGAAAATGTGTATTTAACCAACCATGATTTGCTCTGCCCATATTTTTATGATCAACTTTTCTAAACATATCCTTCACCTCATACTATATCGAATTCGAGATTTATTTTAAAATTTTTTCTCACTGTAATTTTTTTAGTAATTGTAATAATTGATGTTGTTCTTCTACATTTAATTTTTGAAACTGCTCCGCTTGGAATGTTTCTTGAGGCGGGACGATTTCTTCATATAAAACTTTTCCCTTTTCTGTTAACGAAATATATTTTGTAGTACCTTCTTGTTCACGACGAATCCACTCTAGCTGCTCCATTTTATTTAAAAGCTGCGTGATATTTCCCTTCGTAACAAATAGCTTATTTCCAAGCTCTTGCTGCGTTAGACGATTATGCCCTCCAACTTGAGCTAGTACATCAAACTGAGCGGCAGATACATTCCATTCTTTCAAATGCTGATTCGTCTCACGAATACTCTTATTATAAAAGCGTGATAAACGAAACCATAATAGTAATCCGAGTCTATCTTCTGCTTTCATTTCATCACCTCGCTCGTTTCATATCATTAGTTTAGAACTAAACTTTATAAAAGTCAAATACTTATTTTTAATAAGTATAAAGAAAGCACAGCGCTATTTCTCCACTATGCTTTACATTAACTTTCTATTCTTATATTCATCCAATTTCCTCTCCGCGAACTTCCTCGCATCTTTTTCAATCCATCTATCTTCGTACACTTCACTTCCAACATACAATACTTCTCTCTTATGCTGCATCGCATGACGAAACTCATGCAGTAGTGTTTTGAGCACCTGCTCATACTCTTCCCACATACAAACAAAAATTAATTGTCTTTCTTTATGATAAAAACCACCTACTGGGAATAGGAATTCTTCTTCCTCTTCCCCTAATGATAGAAGCACATCGTTTGCATCACACGTATCACAAAAAATAACGGGCGTTTTACATGCTTCAATAAGAGAGAACAAATCCTCTCTCAGCTTTTTGACATCCCAATGAAGCTCCGAATCCAACACATACCAATTCTCTACCTGTTGATATACATTTTGAAACTGGAGTTCCATTTCTCTTTATTCCCCTTTCCAAGCACCCTTTTTCTATATGTATGCCACAATATGGTAAATATTAAACGTATTCTTTCATCCTTGAAAAAATGCCAATAAAAAAAGAACCTATGTCGACATAGATTCCTTTTCCGTAATCACTTTTTTTTCATCACTTTTTTTAATACAAAATAACCAATTGCACAAACAATAGCAGCAAGTGCAAAGTATTTCACATATGGCCCCGCAACTTTATTAATGCTTTCCCACTCTGTTCCTAATTTAAACCCTAAATATACAAACACAATTGACCACGGAATAACAGCTAATGTAGTTAGCGTAATAAACTTAGCATGTGACATTTTCGCAATACCCGCCGGTATCGAAATAGCATGACGCACAACCGGAATAAAACGTGCGGTAAAAATAACGCCAGTTCCGTAACGATTAAACCAATCTTCAGCATAATCAATATGTTTCTTCTGAATTAAAATATATTTTCCATATCGCTCAAGAACAGGTCTTCCTCCGTATCGACCGATCCAATAAATGAATAGTTGTGCAATTACACCACCAATTGTACCAAACGCGACAGCGCCCCAAAATGTAATGCTTCCTGTTGATACTAAATAACCTGCATAAGACAATACGATTTCACTTGGAATAACCTCTAGCATTAATCCAAGCATAATTCCCCAATAACCAAGTCCTTCTAAAAAAACTAAAACCGAATGAATCAACTCTCCTAACATCATTTACCTCTCTTTACTGTTTTCATTACAAAAATAAAAGTACAAGCAGGAAATATCTTGTACTTTATTTTTTAAAATTTAGTTAGTCTTCGTATCCCACTTAAAGATTTTATTTAAGAATTTATATACATTCTTCGACTCCTTTGTCAGAAGTGGGCCTAAAATGGATAGTATAAGCACGTATAGTGCTGAGAAGGGTTTCAGTACTGACATTAAACCACCGGCGATACCGATATTAGCCATAATGATGGAGAACTCTCCTCGTGAAACGATTGTTAATCCGATATTTGTTGATGCTTTATGAGATAACCCTGCTTGTCTTCCTGCAATCATTCCTGCTACAAAGTTGCCGATTATTGTAAGAAGGACAGCACCTAACGTTAACCATATCGCTCCTCCTAATGAGAACGGATCAATACTTAACCCGAAGCTGAAGAAGAAAATAGCTCCGAAAAAGTCTCTAAATGGAACAACAAGATGTTCAATTCGATCACTATGCTCTGTCTCAGAGAAAACTAATCCTAGAAGAAGTGCCCCAATCGCTTCTGCAACGTGAATTGTTTCTGAAAAACCAGCAATGAAGAATAACGAAGCAAATACTACAATAATAAAGATTTCATCTGAGCTAATATTGAGCAATTTATTTAATAACGGCGTAGCCTTTCTAGCTACTATAAAGAATAGAAGCATATATCCTAAAGCAATTCCAATTGAAGTAAGGGCGCCTAAGAAGGAAGCGTGATCCCCTAGTACTAAACCAGAAACAACTGATAAATATACAGCAAGGAATATATCTTCAAACATAATAATTCCTAAAATTAATTCGGTTTCATTATTACCAGTTCTTCTTAAGTCCACTAACACTTTAGCAACGATAGCGCTAGAAGAAATCGTAATAATACCCGCAATAATTAAGATTTCTAGTAATGGGAATCCCATTATAAATCCGTATAACAAACCAAGTGAAAAGTTAATTAAAATATAAATCGTTCCGCCAATCGCAATAGAGCGTCCAGATTTAATTAGTTTTTTCATTGAAAATTCTAATCCTAGATAGAATAGAAGGAATAGAACCCCAATCCGTCCAAGGAAGGAAATTACACTTGCACTTTCAATAAATTTGAGATCGATAACACCTATTGTCGGTGCATGCGGTCCTACTAACATTCCGAGAACAATTAGAAAAGGAATTACTGAGAATTTAAATTTTCCAGCAATTACCGCTGCAATTGCCACTAAAACTAAAGCTGTACCAACTTCAAAAATTAACGTATCCATCTAGTCAGTCCCCCCTATTTGAAAGTAATTCATTAATGATTTTTTTAATTTCTTCTCTCTCACCTGAAACTACAAGCATATCTCCTTCTTCAATTACTGTTTCTGGCCCTGGATTAAATAGCTTCTTCATGTTCTTCTTCATAACTGCGATTATCGTTACGCTATATGTTTTTCTTATTTCAAGATCGCCAATTGTTTTTCCGATTGCTGGAGCTGTATTCTCCACTTTGAACCACTCAATCGCTAAACCTTCAAAAACCATCTCAACATTTTCTAACGCCCTAGGCTTATATACCATTCCACCTAATATTGCTGCGATTTGCCTTGCCTCTGAGTCACGTAGTGAAATACTTGAGATGCTTTCTTCATGGTCTGAATCAAAATGATACATTTCTCTACGCCCATCATCATGAATGACAATTACCATCTTTTCGTTACCTTTCGTAACGATTTGAAACTTATAACCAATACCCGGAAGTTCACTTTCTCTAATATTCATTTTTAGCTCCTCCATAACTTATTTATTTTAATTTTCTGTTTTTCTGTCTTTTATTCATCCAATCAACTTTAGAAATTCTAACCACTCAGGATATTTGTGATTTGGAAATCTTTTATTGTAATAATAAGTTGCCCCTAAAAAGATACTTAAAGATGTAATGATAAAAAACATATTACTTCTCATTTTCAAACTCTCAAGGCTTACTTTCAATAAAGAATCTTCTTTCAAATTATCCCCACTTTCTCGCTTTAAATTTAGTTTTTTAAAATGTAAATAATTCTAAAAATATTACGATGTAACATAATCATAACACAAAATCGATTTAAGTAACATAATTTTTTAGAAAAATTGATTCTCGTATATTTTTTGCATATAATTTTCTTATTACGAAAAAAAGGAAGTGTATTATATGGTTGATATCTTTAGCAGATTCCTTGAGGTAACGAATAATATTTTATGGTCATATATTCTTATTGCAATGCTAATCGGCTTCGGTCTTTACTTCTCTTTTAAATTAAAATTTGTCCAAATTACTCATTTCAGTGAGATGGTCAGCTTAATTAGTAAAGGGTTTAATCGAAAAGAAAAAAAGAAAGATAGCATCTCTCCATTCCAAGCATTTTGCTTAAGTGCAGCAGCACGTATCGGTATCGGGAACTTAGCCGGTGTAGCACTAGCAATTTCAATGGGTGGACCTGGCGCAATATTTTGGATGTGGTTTATCGCAATTATCGGAGCAGCTACTAGTTTCGTAGAATGTACGCTCGCTCAAATTTATAAAGTAAAAGATGGTAGCAGGTTCCGTGGTGGGCCGGCATATTACATGGAAAAAGGATTAAACAAACGCTGGATGGGTGTTTGGTTCTCACTTCTTATTACAGTTGCGTACGGATTAATTTTCAATTCAGTACAAGCGAATACAGTAACAATAGCGTTTGAAAATGCTTTTGGACTAGAGCGAACAATCGTAGGAGCTCTATTAGCCTTATTAGTTGCAGTCATTATTTTTGGTGGTATTAAGAGCATTTCACGTATTACAGAAATGATTGTTCCGCCAATGGCAATCGTTTATATCGGCGTGGCTATTTTTGTCGTTATTAACAACTTCAATATGTTACCAAGCATTTTCATGGAAATCTTTAACGGTGCATTCGGTTTAGACCAAGCCATCGCTGGTGGTATTGGAGCAGCAATCAAGTTCGGAATTCAGCGCGGTTTATTCGCGACAGAAGCAGGTATGGGTAGCTCTCCTAACGCAGCAGCAACATCAGATGTATCTCACCCTGTAAAACAAGGACTTGTTCAAGCATTAGGTGTTTTCGTAGATACATTCTTAGTATGTACATCAACAGCATTTATCGTATTATGTTCTGGACTTTACAAAGGATCAAATTTAGAAGGTATTGAATTAACACAAAACGCTTTAAGTTCACAAATCGGACCGTGGGCAAGCACTTTCTTAGCGATTATTATTTTCCTATTCGCTTTCAGTTCTCTACTAGGAAACTACTATTATGGTGAAACAAATATTGCATTCATTAAAGAAAGCAAAACATGGTTAATGATTTATCGTGTTGCAGTTGTCGGAATGGTATTCTTCGGATCAATCGCTGCTCTTAAAACAGTTTGGAGTTTAGCTGATTTATTCATGGGACTAATGGTATTCACAAACTTAATTGCCATCTCATTCCTTAGCAAATTTGCTTACGCTGCATTAGTAGACTATTTGAAGCAAAAGAAACAAGGAAAAGATCCAGTTTTCGTTGCAAGCTCTATCCCTGGTTTACAGAATACAGAGTGCTGGGATGGACAGGATGTAGAAGAAAAACAGAAGGCTGTGTAATGATTAAAAGCGGATTCGGCTCGTTCAGAATCGCAGGACACTTCAAGCTCTCGACCTTGAAGCGCTTTTTGCTTCGAGCGAGAGAGCGAAATGACCGGAGATTCTAGCCGCTGGAGCTGGATATTAATTAAAAGCGGAGGTGACTTGCTCAGAACAGGAGGGCATTGGAGCTCCTGACGAAGAGGCGTTCTTTGCCTCACAGGAAGGCGCGAAATGACCGACTGGTCTAGTCACCGGAGCTGGATATCATTAAAAGCACAAGCGGCTCATTTAGAACAAGAGCTATATATCAAACAAAATCCCTATTACCTCACCGTAATAGGGATTTTTATTTACAACAGTTCATAATTTGTTCAAATTAATTTCAGCAAAAGGGTTGTTTTATATCAATTACTAGATTATAATAATTATAAATTAGTAATTGATATAACATAACAACTCAAAAGGAGATTGATCATAATGAACAAACAAGTAATCGAGGTATTAAACAAACAAGTAGCAGACTGGAGCGTTTTATTCACAAAACTTCACAACTTCCATTGGTACGTAAAAGGGCCTCAATTCTTCACATTACACGAGAAATTCGAAGAACTTTACACAGAATCAGCTACTCACATCGATGAAATTGCAGAACGCATTTTAGCAATTGGCGGCAAACCAGTAGCAACAATGAAAGAATACTTAGAACTATCTTCTATTCAAGAAGCAGCATACGGAGAAACTGCAGAAGGGATGGTCGAAGCAATTATGAAAGACTACGAAATGATGCTAGTCGAACTGAAAAAAGGCATGGAAATCGCTCAAGACTCTGACGACGAAATGACATCTGACCTACTACTAGGCATCTACACAGAACTAGAAAAACACGCTTGGATGCTACGCGCGTTCTTGAATCAATAATAGACTTTAAAGCGGAAGCGGCTCGCTCAGAGTCGCAGGACATTGGAGCTCTCGACCTTGAAGCGCTTTTTGCTTCGAGCGAGAGAGCGAAATGACCGGAGATTCTAGCCGCTGGAGCTGGATATCATTAAAAGCAGAAGCGGCTCGCTCAGAGTCGCTTTTTTCTGTAATGGTTGCACTTAACGGTACACGAAATTATATCAACGATTTTTCAAATATATCGATCATTCCCCTTAATATATCAACGATTTTTTCATTATATCGATCATTACCCTCAATATATCAACGATTCGACAAGGGATATCAATTTACCGACAAATCACGACAGTATTAACACACAATTCGCCCCCACTTTTATCACTATATTACAATCCTTTTTATGTTAAAATATAGGAAACACCCTTTAGTATCATAGATCCAAAAGGCTTTTCCAAATTCATCATTTACTACTTAAATGACGGGAGTGGTTCAGTTGAAAGACTACTTAATTAGAGCGTTTTTTGCGTTAATAACAGTTGGGATTCTCTTACTTATAGCTAATATTTTCAATATACGTGTCGAGGTTAAGGACTATGCTTTCCTCGTTGTCGTAGCAATTGGTGGCGGCTGGGGTGGCTGGTACCTGTATAAAAAACAAAGCAATCAAAATGATAAAGGCATTCCAAAGTAATATGGAATGCCTCTTTTATTGCCTTCTGTAATAAATAATGAAATTCAGACCACTAATACAACCAATCGCAATAAACATACAAAACGATTGTGGATCTCCACCTAGATTATACTCATCAACGATAAATCCGGACATAAACAACGTTATCGCGGAAACACCGATACACAATACCGAGATAAACCAAAGCGAAAATTCATTAATCAACTCTTTCTTCTGTCTCAAAACAATTAGCATAACAAGAATAGATGCTGCTAAAATACTTTTAAAAACCGGACGTAAATATACGAACTCCTCCATCTATTTCTCCTTTCCCCAAAACATTACATCTAAACATTAACATATTTAACCAAATTAAAAACACATGCCATCTTAAATTAAAACGACATGTGTTTCCGTATTTGCTATGATAGTTGCTTCCACTTCGTTCCCAAAACAGGACGCTCATAATTTTGGATTGCATGAATTAGTTTATCTGCCGTCTCAGCTGAAACGATCAATTCTTTATTTGATGGATTCATAAATCCTTCTTCAGCTGAACGTTCAACCATTTGCAAAATTGGTCCGTAAAAACCTTTTATGTTTAATAAACCAACTGGCTTATTATGTATACCAATTTGTGACCAACATACAACTTCAAATAGTTCTTCAAACGTTCCGTATCCGCCTGGAAGCGCAATAAAAGCATCCGCAAGCTCTGCCATTTTCGCTTTACGTTCATGCATTGTCTCTACTTCAATTAATTCTGTTAATCCTGTATGTACAATTTCTCCTCGAAATAGACCGCGCGGCATAACCCCTGTTACACGTCCACCTAAACGAAGAACTTCGTTTGCTACTTCTCCCATTAATCCGACACATGAACCACCGTATACGAGCTCATAGTCGTTCTCAACAAACATTTTACCTAACTGAATTGCCTGCTCTTTGAATTCTGGTCTCTCCCCTAAATTAGAACCTGCAAACACACAAATCTTTCTCATCCCTACACCCCGATACTGTATATTGTTATGTTACAATGAACATTGTACAACATATTGAGGAGGTGAGGAAGAAATGGATATCGTTGCATTTCAAAGATGGGTTGAGGAATTTTACGAAAAACGAAGCTGGTCACAGTATAATGCCTTTATTCGCTTAAATTTCTTAACCGAGGAAGTTGGGGAAGTTTCACGAGTCGTTCGTGCTATTGAAATCGGCCGCGATCGCCCTGATGAAGATGCGAAAACAGAAGAAGAGCTAAAACAAGAACTAAAAGAAGAACTTGGCGATGTACTATCTAACCTTATTATTCTTTCGCAAAAATATGATTTAGACTTACAAGACATTATGGACGCACACGTCACAAAGCTTTCAAAAAGGTTCGAAGTATCTAAATGAGAACATTATCAATTATGGTATAATATTCTTGTCACAATATTAAGGGGGATTTTATGTTATCAAAAAAATTACACGACGCATTAAATGAACAAATGAACTTTGAATTTTACTCTGCCCATGCTTATATGGCAATGGCTGCTTACTGTACAGCCGAGAGCTATGATGGATTCGCTAACTTTTTCCTTGTACAAGCTGAAGAAGAACGTTTCCACGCGATGAAGCTTTACAACTATATTAATGACCGTGGTGAGCGTGCTATTATTACTGGATTTGATAATCCAAATAACGAATATGAATCTGTATTGAACGCTTTTGAAGTGGCACTTGAGCACGAGCGTGAAGTAACGAAGCGTATTTATAACTTATCTGATATCGCTTGGGATGAGCGTGAACACGCAACAATTACATTTTTAAAATGGTTCGTCGATGAGCAAGTAGAAGAAGAAGCTTCATTTGATAGCATCATCCAAAAACTAAAACGTATTACAAGTGATTCAAACGCACTATTTATGCTAGATGCTGAATTAGAGAAACGTACATTTACACCTCCAGCTGAGTAATATTTCAATCACCTTAATACATGTATTAAGGTGATTTTTTATTTGCTCTCTATCTTAAAATCACCTTAAATTTCCTCATATTTGACATAGCGCCAGCTATAAAATGGTATTATTTTCAATATAAAAACAATATACGAGGAGAGAAAAAATGAATCAACGTGTAGAAGCTGTCGATGCAATTCGTGGTTTCGCTTTGTTTGGCATTTTACTAGTCAATATGACATTAATTCAATTTGGGTTCTTCACCAGTGAAAAACCCACTTATCTATTCGGCAATCTTGATAAAGGCGCTAATTGGTTTATTCAATTTTTCGGCACACACAATTTTATATCCCTATTTTCTTTTCTATTTGGGCTTAGCATTATTTTGTTACAAAAAAGTATTATCGCAAAAGGAAAAAAATTCTTCCCTACATACATAAGACGTATTATCATTCTTTTACTACTTGGCTACATTCACGGCACTTTTGTTTGGGAGGGAGATATTTTATTTGCATACGGAGTTATCGGGATTTTCTTAATGATGTTCATCAATCGAAAACCGAAAACTTTGCTCATTTGGGCGATTATTCTACTCGCACTTATTACACTTATGTCCTATCAAACTGATCCATCTACAAATATAAATGATTTCGCACCTTATACTGAAAAAGAACATAAAGTCCATCAAACCGGAGGCTATATGGATCACGTCAACTTTAGATTGACTGAAAATCCTTTTGATTACATGGGAATTGACGGTGCATTCGGATTATTTTTCATATCAGTTTTCGCAATAATTTTTATGTCTCCACTGTTCCTACTCGGAATGTATGTAGGGAAAAAAGGCTGGCTATTTGAGGTCAATAAACATATACCTGCTGTCAAAAAAATATGGTTTGCCACCGGTCTCTTCTCTTTTACAATTAAAATCTTAGCTATGTTCGTAAAGCATCCGATTTTAATTATGTTACAAGATGGCCTTACACCAGTAACTATGACCTTCTTTTACGGAAGTACGATTATTTTATTATTCCATTACAAAAAAGCATCTCGTCTACTAACATACATGGCGAACATGGGAAAAATGTCCGTTAGTAATTACTTAGCACAATCTATTATTGCAACAACTATTTTTTACGCATATGGATTTGGCCTATACGGTAAAATCGGTTATTTCTTCGGTATTCTTTTAACCATCGGAATTTATACGATTCAATTATTCGTTAGCACCTATTGGCTCCAGAAATACCGGATGGGTCCAGTGGAATATGTGTGGAGACTGGGAACTTATTTAGAGAAACCACGTTTTAAAAGAGATTTGGATAAAGCAAGTTAAACAAAAAAGCAATGAGCTTACGCTCATTGCTTTTCTTAATTTATTAAAGCATAACCCCAACGATAATCGCTGATAATATACTTACTAACGTTGCACCGTATACAAGTTTTAAACCGAATGATGATACAACGTTTGCTTGTTTGCCATCGATACTCTTCGTTGCACCTGCGATAATTCCGATAGATGAGAAGTTCGCAAATGATACAAGGAAGATAGATAAAATACCTACTGTACGAGCTGATAAATCGCCAGCTACTTTTCCAAGGTCAAGCATTGCAACGAATTCGTTCGTCACTAATTTTGTTGCCATAATTTGTCCTGCTTGTAGCATCTCTGATGTTGGAATACCCATTACGAATGCTAATGGTGAGAAAATGTATCCTAAAATGCTTTGGAATGTGATTCCGAAAATTGAATCGAATACACCGTTAATTGCTGTAATTAATGCTACGAAACCGATTAACATCGCCGCTACTGTTACAGCGATAGAGAAACCAAGCATAATATATTCGCCTAACATTTCAAAGAATGTTTGTTTCTTGTCTTCTTGTAATTCTAAAATATCGTCTTCTTCTTTTACTTCATATGGATTAATGATATGAACGATAATGAATCCACTGAATAAGTTTAATACAAGTGCTGTTACTACATATTTTGGATCAATCATTTTCATATAAGAACCGACGATTGACATCGATACTGTAGACATTGAAGATGCACAAAGTGTGTATAAACGATTTTTCGGTAATTTGCTTAGTTGATCTTTTACTGTAATGAATACTTCCCCTTGACCAACGATTGCAGCCGCTACCGCATTATATGATTCTAGTTTTCCTAAACCGTTAACTTTACTTAATAGGAAACCGACTGCACGAATGATAATCGGTAAAACTTTAATATGTTGCAGGATCCCGATTAATACTGCTAAGAAAATAATCGGTAATAATACTGTTAAGAAGAATGGTGCTTGTCCATCGTTTGCTAGACCACCAAATACGAAGTTAACCCCAGCTTCCGCAAATTTTAAAATAGAACCAAATCCATCTGCGATCCCTTTTACTAATACAAATCCGACCTTTGTATTTAGTAAGAAATACGCAAGTACCAATTGAATGACAAGCATAAGTGCAATTGGTTTATATTTAATTTTCTTACGATCTGAACTGATAAGGAAACCTAGTACAAACACTACAAGTAAACCGACTAGAAACATTACTATTTTCATATGTGAATCCCCCACTTCTCCCACGAGTTATTGGTCGTATAACGTATAACGAATGACGTCTGACCATTGTTGTTAAAAAAATTTAAAACCCCTAAAAACTATTCAACTGTCATCTAAAATCAGTAAGCGTTTACATAAATTGCAATTTATAAAAGGTAGCTTCTTCTCTCCTACCATACTTGAAAGTCTGAAATTGATACCACCTACAAATCAAATTGTAAGCGTTATCTAGGTGAAATGCAATATAAATTTTAAAAGATTTTTATATGTTAATATATTCCTAATTAATTGGTTTTTTCATGCAAATTTACCATAAAAAAATAGCCCTAGCTATGAGCTAGAGCCATCCTTTTTTTACCCCGCTTTAACGGGCAGTAAGACCCCCATCTCAACATTCAGCGAAAACAAAGAAGTTAGATGGGTGATTAACTGCCCATAAAAGCCCGATTGGTGAGGGCTGATAATCAGCGGGGGATAAAGCTCCCCCCACTAATTAAAGTTTCACTTTATAACATAACACCAACGATAATCGCTGATAAAATACTTACTAATGTCGCACCGTACACAAGGCGTAGGCCGAATGATGATACAACATTTGATTGATTTTCATCGATACCTTTCGTTGCACCTGCGATAATTCCGATAGATGAGAAGTTCGCAAATGATACAAGGAATACAGAAAGAATACCAACTGTACGAGCCGATAAATCACCAGCTACTTTTCCAAGATCAAGCATCGCAACAAACTCGTTTGATACTAATTTTGTTGCCATAATTTGTCCCGCTGTTACCATTTCTGCTTGCGGGATGCCCATTACGAATGCTAATGGTGAGAAAATATATCCTAAAATAGCTTGGAATGTAATACCGAACATTGAATCAAACAAGCTATTGATTGCTGTAATTAATGCTACGAAACCAAGTAACATTGCCGCTACTGTGATCGCGATTGTGAAACCAAGCATAATATATTCGCTTAGCATTTCAAAGAATGATTGTTTCTTCTTATTTTCTAATTTCAGTGTATCTTCTTCTTCTGTAATATCGTACGGGTTAATAATATGAATGATAATGAAACCACTAAATAAATTTAATACAAGTGCTGTTACTACATATTTTGGTTCAATCATTTTCATATAAGAACCAACAATTGACATCGATACTGTCGACATAGAAGATGCACATAATGTATATAAACGATGTTTTGGGATTTTACTTAATTGATCTTTTACTGTAATAAATACTTCTGCTTGTCCAACAATGGCAGCTGCTACTGCGTTATATGATTCTAGTTTTCCTAGACCATTTACTTTACTTAACAACGTACCAATAGCACGAATAAATATTGGTAAAATTTTAAAGTGTTGCAGAATTCCGATTAAAACCGCAAAGAATACGATTGGTAATAGCGCTGTTAAGAAGAATGAAACCTCTCCTTTATTAACAAGACCACCAAATACGAAAACGATTCCAGCTTCCGCATATCCAAGAAGTGCGCCAAATCCATCTGAAATTCCTTTTACTAAAATATAACCAACTTGCGTATTTAATAAGAAATAAGATAATACTAGCTGAATAATAAGCATAATTGTGATTGGTTTATACTTAATCTTCTTTCGATCGGCACTTATAAGAAAACCGAGTACAAATACAACGAGTAATCCTACAAGGAACATAACAAACTTCATTAATAAAATCCTCCATTTAACTCTTCATTAACGTTGAACGTCTGACCATTCGAAACAAGAAATAATCCGAACTTTCCATTTCTCCTCCAAAACCTTCAATCGGATAGGAAAGATCATAAAACCTCTTATTTCAAAGGCATTTTCCATTCTAACATAAATCATAATTCATATCCGCATTTTTCTTAAAAAAAATACGTTTTATTATGAAACATTCATGAATGTTCGTCTTTTTCATTATAAAGCGAAACTTTAATGAACGGGAGTTTCACTTCACACAAATAGCTGAACCAACAAAAAATGAGCATCAAGTTTCACTTGATGCTCACCTCATTATACTGCTTTTTCTTTATCAGCTACCTCTGGCTTATCCCAACACTCTGTATTGTTCAAACCTGGAATAGACTCCGCATAAAAGACTGGATCTTTCCCTTGTTTCTTTTGCTTAATATAATCTGATAACGCTGCGAAAGCGTACTTAGAAAGGAATACAATTGCTACTAAGTTAATAACAGCCATAATTCCCATAAATAAATCTGCTAAATCCCAAACGATTTGAATTGTCGCCACGGACCCTAGCATAACCATACCAAGTACAGCAATGCGGTATGCATTTAATAGCACTTTACTTCCATTTAAGAACTCAATATTCGTTTCACCATAGTAGTAGTTACCTACTAATGAACTGAATGCAAACAAGAAGATTGCAACTGCTACAAATATAGAAGCCCATGGACCGATATGTTGACTTAACGCCTGCTGCGTTAATTGAATTCCATTTAAATCAGCTGCATTATGCACATCTGATAAAAGAATAATAAATGCTGTACAACTACAAATTAATAATGTATCTGTAAATACCCCTAAAGTTTGAATGAAACCTTGTTTAACTGGGTGCGTTACGTTTGCAGTCGCTGCTGCGTTCGGCGCACTACCCATACCTGCTTCATTTGAGAATAATCCACGTTTTACCCCTAATAAAATCGCAGCTCCTAATCCTCCACCTACTACTTCTTTAATTCCGAAAGCATGTAAGAAAATTTCTTTAAATACATATGGAATTGCCGTAATGTTTGTTACAACAACGAATAATGCCACTGCTACATAAATAATTGCCATTACTGGAACAATCATTTCAACCGCGCGAGCAATTCGTTTTACTCCGCCGAAAATAATAACTGCAAGTAAACCAGCCATAACAAGACCTACTAATCTACTATCTGTTTTGAACGCCCCATCAAAGGCAGCCGCTACAGTATTAGACTGTACAGCGTTAAAAATCAATCCGAAACTTACTGTTATTAGAACAGAGAACACAACACCTAACCAGCGTTTCTTTAAACCCTTTTCCATATAATACGCTGGGCCCCCACGGAATGCATTCCCATCTTTTACTTTATAAATTTGCGCTAATGTGCTCTCTACAAATGCAGAAGCACCCCCAATTACCGCGATTAACCACATCCAAAATACTGCTCCTGGACCACCTGCTGAGATTGCAATAGCTACACCAGCTAAGTTACCAGTACCTACACGAGAAGCTGTACTCATACAAAACGCTTGAAATGATGATACGCCGCTCTTCTCTTTTTGCGCTTTTCTCGTTTTCGAGCTTGCTCCATCCCCAAGCAAACGAATCATTTCACCGAAGTAACGAACTTGGACAAATTTCACACGAAATGAAAAATAGAGCCCTAACCCAATTAACATCGCAATAATGACATATGACCAAAGGATATTATTTACATCCCCAATTACCCTAGCTAAAAAATCCATATTTGCATTGCCCCCTCTTCCTAACAATAAGAAAATTATATTCTAAAAACTTTAAGTAATCAAGAACTTTATGTAAGGTTTTATAACATGAATATGTTAACAAAATTAACATACGTGTTTTTTTACATAAAAATATAGCCATTACATACATTTATCCAATACTCAATCACTTATCCTCTCCGACCAGTCATACTTTTAATACAG
>NZ_JBKFAQ010000003.1:252758-432834 GCF_053345735.1 Bacillus sp. D48C | reverse complement strand
CTCTCCTTTTCATTTACACTGCTTTTTCTTTATCTGTTACCGCTGACTTATCCCAACACTCTGTATTCGTTAAACCAGGAATAGAATCTGCACTGAAGACTGGATTTTTTCCTTGTTTCTTTTGCCTTACATAGTCTGCCAATGCAGCATACGCAAATCGGCCGAGAAGTGTAATCGCAATTAAGTTCGTGATTACCATTAGCCCCATAAATAAGTCCGCCATATTCCATACAACTTGAAGCGTCGCAACAGAACCGAATAATACCATTCCAACTACCGCAATACGATAAATTGTTAACCACGTTTTGCTTTGCTTAATGAATTCAATATTTGTTTCACCATAATAGTAGTTTCCTAGAAGTGAACTAAATGCAAATAAGAAAATAATAATCGCTAAGAAACTGCTCGCCCATGGGCCAATTTGTGAACTTAATGCATTTTGTGTTAATTCAATACCTTCTAAATTCGTTGCTTTATATGCACCAGAACATAGTACGATAAATGCTGTTGATGTACATACTAAGAATGTATCTACTAATACTCCAATCGTTTGAATAAAACCTTGTTTCGCTGGATGCGTTACATCAGCTGTTGCTGCCGCATTCGGCGCACTACCCATACCTGCTTCGTTCGCAAATAATCCGCGCTGAATACCATATTTCATCGCAGCACCGATACCGCCACCTACAGCTGAATCTAAACCAAATGCACCTTTAAAGATTTCCGTAAACACATCTGGTATTAAATAGAAGTTTTTAATGACAACAAAAATAGCTACGGCAATATAAATAAGCGCCATTGGCGGAACAATCATTTCCGACATACGTGCAATACTTTTTACACCACCAAAAATAATAACCGCAACTAATGCAGCTAATACAATACCAACAATATAACGCTCTAAGCCAAATGCATTTTCAAATGCTAATGTTACTGTATTTGCTTGTACTGAGTTGAAAATTAAACCGTAACTAATTGTAATCAGAATAGAGAACCAAATCCCCATCCAACGTTTATTTAAACCTTTTTCCATATAATAAGCAGGACCACCACGGAAGCCACTGCCATCTTTTATTTTATAAATTTGCGCAAGCGTACTTTCTACGAAACTTGAAGAAGCACCGATAATCGCAATAACCCACATCCAAAATACAGCTCCAGGTCCTCCCATAGAAATAGCTAACGCTACACCAGCTAAGTTCCCGATACCAATACGAGCTGCAGAACTCATACAAAATGCTTGGAACGATGATACACTGCCCTTTTTACGTGTCTTGCCAGTTAGTCCATCACTCATTAAACGAATCATTTCTCCTAAATGAGTAAGCTGTACGAATTTCAATTTAATAGAAAAATAAAGCCCTAAACCAATTAACATTGCAATAAGAATATATGACCAAAGAATCGTATTCGTTGATGAAACGAATTGTTCCAAAATATTCATACAATTAACCCCTCCTTTTCTCCATAAAACGAATTATATTTAAAAAACATTCAAAAATCAACATTTTTCGACAATTTGCAATTTCCAAATATTAGCCAAGCGCGAAGTAACAATATCTTTATGACTCTCCTCCCTCTAACTGTGCATACTAAAACAAAAAATAAATCTACAAACTACCCCATTGACAAAAACACCTACCTGTAACTATAATGATTACAACAAGTTGTAACAAACCTAATTACAATACATTCATTCACTTTCAGATATACAATTTAACAAAACACTTTGGAGGGATTTATTATGAAAATCGGAATTATCGGAGCAACTGGTAAAGCAGGAAGTCGTATTTTAAAAGAAGCATTAGATCGTGGACATGAAGTAACTGCAATCGTAAGAAACGCTGCAAAAATTACAGAAGAAAACGTAAAAGTTTTAGAAAAAGACGTATTTTCTCTTACATCTAACGACCTACAAGCATTCGACGTAGTTGTAAATGCATTTGGCGCTCCAGCAGGGCAAGAACACCTTCACGTAGATGCAGGAAACGTACTTATTGAAGCTGTGAAAGGTGCACCAAATACAAAATTACTTGTAGTTGGCGGAGCAGGAAGCTTATTTGTAGACGAAGAAAAAAAAACACGTGTATTTGATACACCAGGTTTCCCAGGCGAATACCTTGCAACAGCTCAAAACCAAGGTAAAAACTTAGAAATCTTGCAACAAACAAATGATATCACTTGGACATTCATCAGCCCTTCTGCACTATTCGCATTAGGAAAACGCACTGGTTCTTACAAAGCTGGCAAAGACAATCTTCTTGTTAACTCAAAAGGTGATAGCTACGTAAGTTACGAGGACTTCGCAGTTGCAGCACTTGATGAAATCGAAAATCCAAAACATGTAAACGAACGCTTCACAGTTGTTTCTGAAGCTGAATAATAAAAAAGCTCGTAAAACATAATGTTTTACGAGCTTTTTCTTATTATCGTACTTGCTCTAAGCCATTTTGAGTAATCTTGAAGGAAATCTCTTTAAATTTTTTCGCATCCCCTTTTCCAATTAACTCACCAGTTTTATACCAACTTAAACGATCAGATTCTGCATGATACACTTTTACTACATCACCATACTCGAACATCATACCATTTACTTGCTCAGCAAAATTCTTTGAAGTTTCTTGTCCTTCTGCTGTTACATGTTTTTTCTCCGTTCCATTTTGATCATATAGGGTAATTCCCATATATAATTCATTGTTAAAGTAACTATGAATTTGTTCATTTGTAGACGTTACATGTAGTTTCTTATCATCATGATTTAACGTTACAATAGAACGAATATCATCACCCAGCCCTTGGTATACAAGACTATCTCCATATGTTACTTCTACTGGTACTTCCGTTACTTTCTTATTTCCAAAACGGTCTTTCGTTTCTACTTTTACTGTTTGTTTACCGATTTTTGTTGTATTTGGTTTTTCTACAAATCCAATTACTTCTCTATCTTTCACTTGAACAAAGTTTTTTGCATCTAATTTATCAGCGTTTGTTGCGATTACTACTTTTTGCGGTATAGCTGTTACTTCTTGTTGTGCTTCCATTCTCTCAAAACCTTGCTCTGTCACTTTAAAGAGCACTTCATGAACACCATACTGCGCATTCATTAGTTCATTCTTTTTATACACTTTAAATCTATCAAACTCTCTTTGATATACCTTTATTACATCACCGTATTCAAAAGTCATTCCATTAAATTGTTCTGCAAATACTTTCGTATTCTCCGATGCTTTTACTGATAAATCTTTCTTCTCTTTTCCATCCTTATCATACACAGTCATTCCCATATACTTCTCATCTGCAAATGAAGTATGCATTGGACCTTCTGAATCTGTTGTACTGAATTTCTTTTCTTCATGATTTAATGTAACAATCGATTTAATATTCGTTTCGTCGTGCCATGTACCGAAGAACATAATGCTATCTCCGTAAATCACTTCTACTGGCACTTCTGTTATTTGCTTATTACCAAAGCGATCTTTCGTTTCTACTTTTACTGTTTGTTTTCCAACTTTTGCTGTAGTTGGTTTTTCTACAAATCCTACTACTTCTCCGTCTTTCACCTGAACAAAATTTTTCGCTTCTAATTTTTCAACATCTGTTCCGATTACTACTTGTTGAGGTTTCGCTGTGACTTCTTGCAACATATCCATTCTCTCAAAACCTTTTTCTGTCACTTTGAAGAATAGTTCTTTTGTTCCTTTTTTCTCACCTTGACCAGTAAGTGTATTATTTTGATACCATTTCAAACGATCCGGTTCTGCGTGGAATACTTTCACTACATCTCCATACTCGAACTGTATACCATTCACTTGCTTCGCAAAGTTCTCTGATGTTTCTTGTCCCTCTGCTGTTACATGTTTTTTCTCTTTTCCTTCTCCATCGTATAACGCGATCCCCATGTATAGCTCTTTATTAAAATACTCATGAATTTCGCTATCCATATCAGTTGCATGGAATCTCTTCTCTTCGTGCTTTAAAGTTACAATTGAAGCAATATCATCGCCATTTCCTGCATATGCAATGCTATCTCCATAAACCACTTCTAATGAAACTTCCGTCACTTTCTTATTACCAAAGCGATCTTTCGTTTCTACTTTTACTTTTTGTTCACCAATCTTTGTCGTATTCGGTTTTTCTACAAATCCTACTACTTCTCCGTCTTTGACTTGCACAAAATCTTTTGCTTCTAATTTTTCAACGTCAGTTCCAATAACTACTTTTTGTGGTACTGCTGTTACTTCTTGCAGAGCTTCTAATCTTTCAAATCCATTTTCAGTAATTTCGAAGAATAATTCTTTTATTTCTTTATTTTTTCCTTCTCCCACATATAAACCTTTTTGATACCAATGTAAACGTGAAGACTCTGCATGGTATACTTTCACCACATCTCCATATTCAAATGCTAACCCATTTGCTTCCTTGGCAAAAGCTTCTGTATTCTCCAAGCCTTTTACCTCTATATTTTTCTTCTCTTTTCCCTCTTTATTGTACAAGGTGAATTCAAAATACTTCTCATCTCCAAAGTAATCATGAATCAAATTATCCGTATCTGTCGCACTCATTTTTTTCGTATCATGATGTAACGTTATAATCGATTTCATATCGTCACTACCATAACTTAATCCATATACAAATAGGCTATCTCCATAAGTTACTTCTACTGGCACTTCCGTCACTTTCTTATTTCCGAAACGATCTTTCGTTTCTACTTTTACTTTTTGTTCACCGATTTTCATTGTATTCGGTTTTTCTACAAATCCAATTACTTCTCCACCTTTTACTTGAACAAAGTTTTTCGCTTCTAATTTTTCAGCGTCTGCCCCGATTAATACTTTTTGCGGTACTGCTTCTACTTCCTGTATACCGTCTATTAGTTCATATCCTTGTGGAGTAATCTTAAAGAACTTTTCTTTTTTATTCTTAGCTCCACCTTGATCTACAAGTTTATTACTTTGATACCAATCGAAACGACTTGGTTCTGCATGATATACTTTCATAATATCGCCATATTGAAGTTCAACACCTTCAAGTTGCAAAGCAACTTTTTTAGAATTTTCTTGCCCTTCTATAGAAATATTTTTCTTTTCATTTCCATCCTTATCATATAAGGTAATCCCTACATACTTTTCATTTTTAAAGCGCTCATGAAACTCATTACCAACGAAAGAAACGTTGATTTTCTTTTCATCATGAAGGAGCGTTATAACAGAATTTACCTCATCACCGTAACCTTTAAATACCATAGTATCTCCATAAAGACTGTTAACTGGAACAGAAATGAAATTTCTCTGTCCTTTCTCATCCTCAATTTCTACTAATACCGCTCTTTTTCCAACCTCTAAATACGGCCACATAATTCTACCTGTTACTTTTACATTTTCACCTAAATTTTGAACAAGACTATTTGCTAGATTTTCATTAAAATTCGCACCAACGATGAGATCTTGTACCACAGTAGACGCTTCACCATAAGGAAGCCCGCCGTATGGTTTCACTTGTTTTTCACGAATAATATTACTATCTGTTGCTTTCCATATTTCTTTTTCTAATTTAGGTAAATTTAAATTTTCGATTTTCCCTCTAACCTCATCATTTGGACCTAATCCCCATTTCTCAAAAAACGGCACTAAGTTTTGTTTAGCCGCTTTCGATGCCATATAAATAAACATTTGCTTTTTATCTTCATCTGAAGCAGGCATTTCAGATTCTGGTAATAAGCGATACATTTGATGTAAATTAGGGTAAAAATGCTCTCCATAAGCTAAATCAAGTTGCCAAAACATTACTAGTTTCTCGAATTCTTCCATCTTTTTTTGAGCATCAGGATTATCTAAGTAAGCAAAAGCTTTTTTATAATGACCATCTTCTTCTAGACTTGATTTATTGCCTAACATTCTTTGAACCGATAATGAATATATATTTACTGTTACTTCTCCTACACCTGACCAAAACCAAGGAGCTTGCTGATGTAAATGCCCTACTTCATGCCACGGTCCCCAGCCATCTCCTTGTAATCTCTTTATATTTAAAACCCTATCCATAGTCTCTGGAACATACCCTGTATGATAATGAGTAGCAAACATCCAATCATCTTTATCTGGTTTTCTCTTTTCAACAAATTGGATATAGTGGTTTGGAGCTTTTGACACCCCTATACCATCTTCAGATAATCCTGCTACAGAATTTTCAAAGCGAATAATCTTATCATGTAGCCTCATTAATTCTACTGGATCCGTCTCTCCCATATAGTTTGCCACTGCTTCAGGACTTGCAGTAATTAAACTTCTCTCACCCTTCAATTCAACTGCATAAGGATTTTTATACTTTTTTAACATTGCATCCCAATCTTTTTTTGTGTGTTTCCCTAATACAAATAATGGAAAATGACTTCCTCCATGAATAACTGAAGCTGTTACTTCGCCATCATTATTCATGTTATAAAAATATAGTATTCCACCTCTTGAAGATGAAATATTATTTTCACCAGGTTTTAACTCAAATTCTTCAAACCCTTTTTCATCATATGACTTCGTTCCTATGAACGCTTTAATAGATTGCGTTCCTTTTATTTCAATTTTAATTTCTTCATTTGGACCAGCATAAATTCCAGTTGGTTCATTTGTTGAAAGTACATAACGTACTTTTAAGCGTTTTTGCTCTTCTTCAACACTACCTTTCCCAGGCAAATGAAACGTTCTCTGCTCCAAACGATTCTCTTTACTCTCTTCCAACTGCCCGCCCTTATTCTCTTCCAAAGGCGCCGCATATCCTTTCGATGCTTCGAAAGCTACTGGTGATAATAATGTAGATATACAAATACCAGCTACTAATACCCTACTCTTTTTCTGCTTTGACATAATCTGTGTCCCCTGTCCTTTTTTTAGACAAACCATCCTATATATTCATTTAATAAGAAATCCTATTATTTTTATAAAAACATTTATTGAATAGACTAACACCTCTCGCACCTATATCAATTACTACCGCATTTCTCTAAATGTATTCGCTTTCTTATATTGTAAATTTTTTTATGTATTACGCCCTCCTCACTTCGCTCTACTTGTGATGAGTTCTCTTCTTACATAAAAGGAAAATAGTAAAAGATATATTTTAGTCTCGTCATCTATACATCTAAAAATAAAACCTTACATTTTCTTCATATATGACCATCTATAGGTAGTTTTTCCAACTGAATTTTACACGCTTTTACCTGTATTTAATAGCCTCCCCCCAAGAATAATATTACAATTTTGTGAATTTAATCTATTAATCGTAACGTTAGGATTTAGTTATATTTATATTATTTTAAAATATAATTTACTCTGTAAAAACACTATTTTATCTATTTTATTATTTTCTTAATATAACTTTAATCCTTGCATACAAAAAGCATTGGCATAGGCCAATGCTTTTATTTACCTTTTATATTGATTCGGTTTATGCGGTTCATTTGGAGTATATGGCTTATTTGGTTTATTTGGAGCCTCAGCCTTTTTCCAACTTACCGCTAACTCAGGGCTCGTTTTCTCTTCACTACGCTCAAGTAATACTACTGCATTTTGAATAGTCGGTGTACCTTTATGCGCAATCCCTTGTAATTTCGTTAAATTTCCTGATACTTTAAAGCTAAATCCACCAGCTGGTGTTTGTTTCGGAATTAAAATGCGGAACTTCTCTCCTACATTAAATTCTGTTTTTGTTTCGCCTTTTTCATTTGCAAACTTCACGCCCGCTGGTGCACCTGTTGCTTGCACTTTATACGTTCCGCTTTTTGCATTTGTTTCTACTGTATATAAACCTGTTTCAAAGAAATCATTTTTTAATACTGCTTCTTGTTCTTCTGTAGGAGTTACACTCATCGTAATTTCTTGTAACTCTTCACTAGCGTTTGCTTTTGCAACGATGTCTTTCGTTACTTTCTCTACATTTTTATTGCGGAAATCTAAATCATTAACATCAATTTGTTTTAACGCATTCCACACTGCCAGTTGCGTTGCGTAATGCGCCTCTCTCCAATCAGATACCCCTAATTCTTGTGGGCTCTTTTGTGGATATCCATTCAACAGTACACGGTACACGTTAATATCTACTTTACCCATTTCTGGTAAGTCTTGACCGCTCGGAGATTTTAAGTCTACATTTAAGCAAAATGCAATTTTTCCATCTGCCGTTTTAATAAGTTCTGTTCGGATTGGTTTCTTCTTTGACCTACTATAACTCCAATCCATTTCATACTTTGTATGGTCCATAACCTCTGCGAATGCTTTTTGAAGTGGGAATAATACAAATAAGACACTTAAAAACATAGCTAAAAGTTTGAACGATTGCTTTATATTCATATTTACAGCCCCTTAATAACAAACTTAATACTAAGTAGTATTTAATTAGAAAATATTTTTATGCACAAAAAAAGAGTGCATAAAAGCACTCTTTTTTCTTTCTTACTTTAATCTTAGAAATCGAAGTTATCAGGATCTGGACCAACGCGGTGATTTTCGTTTAACGCATCGATTGTTTCCATGTCTTCTTTTGTTAATTCAAAGTTAAATACATCCGCGTTTGCAATAATGCGGTGTTCTTTCGTTGATTTTGGAATTGTGATTATTCCGTTTTGAAGATCCCAACGTAAAATCACTTGTGCTGTTGTTTTACCGTGTTTCTCAGCAATTGCTTGTAATGTTTCGTTATCTAATAATTGACCTTGCATAAGTGGTGACCATGCTTCCATTTGAATACCTTGTTCTTTACAGAAAGCTTGTAATTCTTTTTGTGTTAAACGAGGGTGGTATTCTACTTGGTTAATCATTGGCTTAATTTCTGCATCTTTCATTACATCTTGTAAGTGGTGAATTTGGAAGTTACTTACGCCAATTGCACGTACGCGATCTTCTTTATAAAGTGTTTCTAGCGCTCTCCACGTATCTTTATATTTTCCTTCTACAGGCCAGTGAACAAGATATAGGTCTAAATAATCTAGTTCTAATTTCTTTAAGCTCTCTTCGTATGCAGCAATTGTTTCTTCGTATCCTTGATCTGCGTTCCATACTTTTGAAGTGATAAATAATTCTTCTCTTGAAATACCAGTCGCTTCAATACCGGCACGGATTCCTTCACCTACAGCTTTTTCATTTCCGTAAATTGCAGCTGTATCGATGCTACGGTATCCTGCTTTAATCGCTGATTTTACAGCTTCTACAAGTTCTGGTCCTTCTTCTACTTTAAATACACCTAAACCGAACCAAGGCATTTCTACACCATTATTTAATACTGTTTTACTTTGTAAGTTTTTCATTTTATTTTCTCTCCTTTTATTTTACTTGATCTCTTTTTTCTAATGTCATGCTCCACGCTGTTAAAATCACAGCACCTACTACCATAATTCCGCCTACCCAAGTCGTATGAATTAATCCTAACGAGTTCGTTACAATACCGCCCAAGTAAGCACCAAGAGCAATTCCTGCGTTAAATGCTGCAATGTTAATCGCTGATGCTACATCAACAGCGCTAGGTACAAACCTCTCAGCCAAGATAACGACATACACTTGTAGCCCTGGGACATTCATAAACGCAAATAGTCCCATAAAAATAATTGTAATGAATCCAGCAACTTTAAATGGCGCTGTAAATGTTAAAACAAATAATACAATCGCTTGAATAAAGAACATGTAAAATAACGCTCGAATCGGATTATAATTTGATAATTTTCCGCCGACCATATTCCCAATCGCAATTGCAATTCCGTATACTAACAAAATAATTGTAACGGTACTTGCTTTAAATCCTGTTACTTCTTGTAATAACGGAGATAAATACGTAAATGTTACGAATGTTCCCCCGTATCCTAATGCAGTAATGATAAATACAAGTAATAGTCTTCCGTTCGTAATCAACTTAAATTGATCGTGAAATGATACAGACGTACCCTTTTTTAAGTTAGAAGGAATTAGCATACTGTTGGCGATTAAAGCAACGACTCCAATTGCCACAATAACCATAAACGATGCTCTCCAGCCAAATTGTTGACCGATAAATGTTCCAATTGGTACACCTGTAATAGTCGCAACAGTTAAACCAGTAAACATAAATGCTATTGCACTTGCACGTTTATTCTCAGGTACAAGCGCAGCCGCAATTGTAGATCCAATTGACATAAAAACCCCATGCGCAAACGCAGATACAACCCTCGCGATAAGTAGCACAGTAAAACTTGTTGCTACTGCCGCAATACCATTGCCAATAATGAAAATAATCATAATCCACATTAACAACGTCTTTCGCGACATACTAGCTGTTAATGACGTCAATACTGGAGCACCAAACGCTACTCCTAATGCATATAAAGAAACGGTTAAACCAGCTGTTGTAACCGAAACATTTAAATCTTTCGAAATAGATGGTAGTAAACCGACACTAATAAACTCGGTCGTACCAATCCCAAATGCACTAATTGCTAGTGCTAATAAAGCAAACATACTTCTTCGATTCGTCTGAACTTCTGAAGATGGTACTGTATATAAACTCAATTGAATTCCTCCTTATTACAAGAAATCCAATCATAATAGTGTGATAAAAAGGCCCTTTTATCTTCTAAAAAATATATTTTATACTTACAAATGCTATTATGAATGGTTTCATTCCTTTTTTGAAGAACGCACTTTAAAGTACGATAGGCACTAAAAAGTAACATAGTCACTTTTTGGTACCGTACTACTCACTTGCTTCTCACATGTGCTATTATGAAACATATTTAACATGATAAAAAGTACGTACTTTAAAGTGCTATAGGTACTAAAAAGTAACATTTGTATTATTAAGCTTACTTTACTCATAAAAGGAGGGTTTCATATGAAGAAATACAATATTCCTGTAGAGGCGACTTTAGAGGTTATCGGTGGAAAATGGAAGGTTGTTATCCTTTGTCATCTAACGAAAGGCACAAAAAGAACGAGTGAACTAAAACGTTTAATGCCTGGTATTACACAAAAAATGTTAACTCAGCAATTACGCGAATTAGAGGACGACGGGGTCATTCAAAGAAAAGTCTACAACCAAGTCCCGCCAAAAGTAGAATACTCCCTTACTGATTACGGTTGGTCTTTAGAATCAATTCTTGACTCTCTTTGTACTTGGGGCGAATGTCATCTTGAAAAAGAAGGTAATACATCGATGCTAATTGCAGAAGGTGAATAATAGAAAAAAAGGAAAAAACGAACATGAATTTGTTCGTTTTTTCCTTTTTTTCTATATATATATGTACATTTCTAACTAAAACAAAATATTTTATACGCTTTCATACCTTGTCAGCACTAGGTTATACACTCAATATCAAATAATTAGGAATCATTTTTATGTTAACATAGGTGCATATAGTATATAATATAGGATATATATTATATACACTTTCCGGTAGCGGAGCTTTTCCATTATGCGGACAAGCCATGTATCGGACAGTTCATAAACAATAGGTAAGAAAATGTGGTTTTAGATTTATGTCAGCTTGTTTGCTGCCATAGATTTAAAGGCATTTTATTGTGTTTTGTGAAACTTTGCATAAAGTTTCGTAAACGTTTACTATCTTACTTATAAAAAATAAGAGTATTGCTATCGTAAAGGAGAATTGGAGATGCCAGAAACTATGACTCAAACAAAGCCAGAACAAGAAACTGTACAAATTTCTGCTAGCCAAGGACAACTTGATGTACTTGATCAGTTGTTAAAACCTGAGGTACAAGAATCATTAACAACACTAGTAGAACAGCTTCCAAAATTAACTGAGCTTGTTAACATTTTAACTAAGTCTTATGACTTCGCTCAAACTGTTGCTACTGATGAAGTATTAAAAAGCGACACTGTTGGTGCAATTACAGAGCTTGTAGAACCTGTAAAAGATACAGTGAAAAGCATGGCTGCAACTGCAATCGAAGCGAAAGATCGTGCTGACGAAAGTACTGAAGTTATCGGCCTATTCGGTCTATTAAAATTACTAAAAGATCCACAAGCACAAAAAATGTTCCGCTTTGTGAACGCATATCTTCAAATTAGTGCAGAACGTAACAATAAATAATTTAACTTATAACAACAATTAGTAAAGACGGGGGATATCATACTATGTCAAAACAAATTGTCATCTTAGGCGCTGGTTATGGCGGTCTTCTTGCCGCTTTAAACGTACGTAAATATTACAGCAAATCAGAAGCACAAGTTACAGTGATTAACCAATACCCAACACACCAAATCATCACTGAACTACACCGCCTTGCAGCTGGTAACGTTGCTGAGCAAGCAATTGCAATGCCACTTACAAAGCTTTTCAAAGGCAAAGATATCGATCTTAAAATCGCAACAGTTGAGTCATTCTCTGTTGATAGCAAAGAAATCAAACTAGCTGGCGGCACTACTTTATCTTACGATGCACTTGTAGTTGCTTTAGGAAGTAAAACTGCTTACTTCGGTATTCCAGGACTAGAAGAAAACAGCATGGTATTAAAATCTGCTGCTGATGCAAACAAAATCTACAAACACGTTGAAGACCGTATTCGTGAATACGCGAAAACGAAAAACGAAGCTGATGCTACAATCGTAATCGGTGGTGGCGGATTAACTGGCGTTGAGCTAGTTGGTGAGCTTGCTGACATTATGCCTAAACTTGCAAAAAGCCACGGCGTAAATCCAAAAGAAGTTAAACTTCTTCTTGTTGAAGCAGGTCCAAAAATCCTTCCAGTATTACCAGACCACTTAATCGAACGTGCAACTACTAGCCTAGAAGCACGCGGTGTTACATTCTTAACAGGTCTTCCTGTAACAAACGTTGCTGGCAATGAGATCGACTTAAAAGACGGTCAAAAACTTGTTGCTAACACATTCGTTTGGACAGGTGGCGTACAAGGTAATCCATTAATCGGTGAATCAGGTCTTGAAGTTAACCGTGGTCGTGCAACAGTTGATGCATACCTACAATCTACTTCTCACAAAGACGTATTCGTTGCTGGAGACAGCGCTGTTGTCTTCTCTCCAGACGGTCGTCCATACCCACCAACTGCACAAATCGCTTGGCAAATGGGTGAGTTAATTGGATACAACTTATACGCAGCACTAGAAGGCAAAGCATTCGAAGAGTTCGCACCTGTAAACTCTGGAACACTTGCTAGTCTAGGACGTAAAGATGCGGTTGCTACAATTGGAGCAAGCAATACTCCACTTAAAGGCTTACCAGCATCATTAATGAAAGAAGCAAGTAACGTTCGTTACTTATCACATATTAAAGGTCTATTCAGCTTAGCTTACTAATCTGAATATAAGCCCGAATCATGCCCAGCATGGTTCGGGCTATTTTTATCCCGCATTAACGGGCAGTAAAACCTCCACCTTAAAATCCAGTGAATGCAGGGATGAAGTCGGAAGATTAACTGCCCGTAAAAGCCCGATTGGTTCAACTAATAATCAGTGGGGAGGAACAATCCCCCCACTGATTAAAGTTTCACTTTATCCGTAATTTTCTCTAACTTATATATTCGGCAGAAGAATAATATAACCCTTTTAATTATCTAAATTTACTGATTATTTTATGTCCAAATTGTGTATATGAAAGGGGTGGAAGTATTCTTCCTACTCCCACCCCTTTCACACAAACTATTCGCCTAACTTCACAAGGCTGTAGTTCTTCTTCCCTTTACGAATAATAATAAATCTTCCATCAAATGAATTTTCTACAGTAACATCCGTACCCACATCTGTTACTTTCTCACCATTCATAGAAATCGCACCATTATTAATGTCCTCGCGTGCTTGTCGTCTGGATGGTTCAATTCCTAAATCAACTAGCCACTCTACAATATTTTTTGTCTCTTTTGAAGAATGGAATGTTGGCATTTCTTTAAAACCTTGTTCAATTTCATCAGCTGTTAACGATTTAATATCTCCGCTAAATAACGCTGCTGTAATTTTCTCAGCTTGTAATAACGCCTCTTCTCCATGAACGAATTTCGTCATTTCTTCCGCTAGCACTTTTTGCGCTTCACGTTTATGAGGCTCGACTTCTACCTTCGCTGCTAATTCATCAATACGCTCTTTCTTTAAGAACGTAAAGTATTTCAAGTATTTAATTACGTCACGGTCATCTGTATTTACCCAGAACTGGTAAAATTCAAACGGTGTCGTTTTTTCAGGATCAAGCCAAACTGCACCACCTGCTGATTTACCAAACTTCGTACCGTCCGATTTTAATAATAACGGAATCGTTAATCCGAATACTTTAGCCTCATGACCTTCTAACTTACGAATTAAATCTAAACCACTCGTAATATTTCCCCATTGGTCACTACCACCAATTTGAAGTTGAACATCCTCTTTCGTGTATAAATGGTGAAAATCCATCGCTTGCAAAATTTGATATGTGAATTCTGTGAAAGAAATACCTGTATCTAAGCGGCTTGCTACAATATCCTTCGCTAACATGCTATTGATGCTAAAGTTTTTCCCGTAATCACGTAAAAACTCAATAATATTTATTTCATGTGTCCAATCATAGTTATTTACCATCTTCACTTCGCTATTTCCACCAAAATCAAATAGCTTTTTCATTTGTGCTGTTAACGCATCTACATTATGCTGAACCACTTCTAACGTTTGAAGTTGACGCTCTGATTGTCGTCCACTCGGATCACCAATTGTTCCTGTTGCCCCGCCAATTAAAATAACAGGATGATGGCCAGCTAATTGGAATCTCTTCATCATCATAAACGGAATCAAATGTCCGATATGCATACTATCACCAGTTGGATCAACTCCGCAGTATAGTGAAATCTTTTTCTCTTCTACTAGCTTACGTAAGCCTTCTTCGTCAGTCTGCTGATTAACGGCGCCGCGCCATTCTAATTCATCAATAATATTCATCTTTTGTCATCCCCTTTATTTTTTAAAAACAAAAAAGCCCCTATGTCTACGATAGACATAGGGACGATTATTCACCGTGTTACCACCCAGTTTGCATAAATAGCATAGCTACTCATACCACTCTTAGCAATAATATCGATTGCTAGTCCGCTTAGCATTACCTAAGATACTCCAGAGTGTAATTCGCAAGTTTGTTTGTGCTAGGTTCCAGCAACCCCTAGCTCTCTCGTTAACAGTGACAAACTGCTACTGGGCTCTTTCAACGTATGTTATTTGTTAAATTATTAGCCATTATATTGAATTGAAAACAAATTGTCAACAATACCCAAATATTATTTTAAAATAATCCATATCTTCATACGTATTTCGTTATTCCTTATCTTCTCCAATAATCCTTACTTCTCGCTCTAACTTCACGCCAAATTTCTCTTCAACTGTCTTTTGTACGAAGTGAATTAAATCGATGTAATCTTGTGCTGTTCCGTTATCAACATTCACCATAAATCCAGCATGTTTTAAAGAAACTTCTACTCCACCAATTCGCTTACCTTGTAGTCCTGAGTCTTGAATCAACTTACCAGCAAAGTTATTTGGTGGGCGCTTAAATACGCTACCACAAGAAGGGTATTCTAGAGGCTGTTTTGACTCACGCTTAAACGTTAAATCATCCATTTTTGCTTTAATTTCTTCACGTACACCTTCTTCAAGTTCAAATCTCGCTTCAAGAATAATGTAATGGTTGTTCGCAAATACACTCTTACGATATCCAAATTCAAATGCTTCTTTCGTCAAAGTACGTAGCTCTCCATCACCTGTCATTACGACAGCTTCTGTTAATACAAACGAAATTTCACCGCCGTATGCACCAGCATTCATATATAATGCTCCGCCAACTGAACCTGGAATACCACAAGCAAACTCAAGACCCGTTAAATTATGATCTAATGCAATGCGTGATACATCAATAATTGCTGCGCCACACTGTGCTACAATCGTCGTTCCTGTTACAGTAACACCTGTAATATGAATTAAACTTACTGTAATCCCGCGAATTCCACCATCTTTAATAATGACATTCGATCCATTTCCTAAAAACGTAACTGGAATATTATATTCGTTCGCATATTTGATAACTTCTTGAATTTCATCATAATTTGTAGGCGCAACGAAAACATCTGCTTTTCCGCCAACTTTAATATGCGTATGATTCTTTAACATTTCATCTTGTTTAACATGTCCTTCAGGCAATACCGTACTTAAATATTTATAAACCTCTTGCATATTCATTTTACGATTCCTCTATTTCTATATTCATTTTATCCCGTTATACGGGCCCATAATATCCCCACGTACATGAAAGAACCTAAAGTGGTGGATACAGTGTACCCAAAATCAATTCGAGACACCTATAAACCTCTTAATTTATAAGAGGTGCCACTCATATTAAAATATATATTGCATAATAAAGCAACCCAAATGGACTACTAAACTTGACATGTCATCAGAAAGACAACAATTTGTAAAATATGTGACTTTTTCAAAACACTATCCCTCAGTATCTTACTATACCATACAAAAAGAAAGTGGTATTTTTTTGTACTTTTTACTTTATTTACATCAATGAAAAAAGAGCACATTCCACAGAATGTGCTCTTTCTATACTCATTAAATTATTTTTCGTTCTCTTCTTTTTCCTTATCAAACCATAATAGCTCATCGTCATCCACTTCACCATTATAATTGATTAAAATTTCTTCTCCCGCTTTTATATCCTTATACGCGAAGAAGTTAAAAGTATGATTCTCGAAGACAATTTCATACGTTGCATTCGGATTATATGCATGATTAAATAACATGCCGTATCCTAACAGGAATGCCGTATGATTTACCCCATACTCAAATGCGTAGTCAGCAAGTAACGTTTTTTCAATGTGTTCATGCTGTTCATTCGGATAAGAGATAACTGGTGCTGAGTGAATCAACTCACCCTTTTTAATATCACGAGTTGCAAATACACCTCTATTAAATTCTCCATCACTAAGTTCAGAAGTCTTAACTTCAATCATATTCGTCACCTATATAATTCTTTCTTTGAAGTATTTTATCCCGCTATTTGCGAGGTTCAACTAATAATCAGTAGGTATTAGTCTCACTTTATCTCCTTAAGCTTGGCAGAAAACGCGCAGAAAAGCAATTAAATTACTATCAAGTATTCATTTAAATGAAAAAAGAGCACACATGGTGTGCCCTTTTCAAGAAATATTACTTTTCTAGAATATCTTCTAGTAACTTCACTTGCTCGCTAACAGTATGTAACGTCTTCACCGATATATCATTTCGATGTTTTTCTTCTTCCACACTCGCTAGCACTTCTTCTGTAGCTGTAGAAGTTTGCTGAATTACGTTAGAAGCATGCGTAACATCCTTTACAATATTCGTCGTTTTAACTTGGAAACTTTCTTGATGAATAACAACCTCTCGCATTACTTTATTAATCGCATCAATAAACTTCCCTAAATCAGTTACGTTTGTTAAAACGCTTGCTAACATTTCGTTACACTCTTCTTGTACTCTTTCTGACTTCTCTACCTGCACTTCTACCTTACTTGCTTGATTACTAAACTCCTTCAAAATCCCCTGAATTCTTCCCGCAGAACGATTTGATTCTTCAGCAAGCTTTAACACTTCACTCGCTACAATAGCAAAACCTTTTCCATGCTCACCTGCCCTCGCAGCTTCAATATTTGCATTTAAAGCTAGCAAACTCGTCTGACTTGAAATATTCGTTATTACATCTACAATTTCATTAATTTGTTTCGATTGCATCATTAAATCTCTAAATATAATTCCAGACTGTGAAACAACATCATTTAAACTTCTCATGTTAGCTTCAAAATTTCTTAAAGTATGTACACTACCTTTTGAAATGTCTAAACTTTCATCCACACGAGCCGATGCAGTTCTTACTTGAGAGATGATTTGTTCAATATTTCCCTCCATATCATTCAATACCTCTACCGAACGATACATCATCTCTGATTGTGATTGCGTACCAACTGCTACCTCTTCAAAGGCAAAATTAATTTCACTCATCGATTCCATCGACGTGTTCATATTTTGCCTTAAATGATTGAAATTACTATCTAGTTTCACAACTGTTTCTTCAATAAGCCTTTGCGTCTCTTCTAGCTCCTGAGCTTTTCTCATTACTTCTTGCTTCTCATCACTTAAATGAAGGAGCAGATTAGAACCGATTTTCGTGACGCCCCACATAGCAATTGTTACAATCGCTAACAAACTTGCAAAATTAGCAGCTTCAGACGAGGCTGTATAAGCAAAAAATTGCTTCGGCCAATAGCTACAAAGAATAAATGTGATCACAACAGCTACCCCGCCAAGAATTAAAATGAGGCGCTCACTTAAGTAAATAAGTGAAACAGCTAATGTAAAATAAACCATTTGAAATACAGCCGGGCTTTCATTAAAAGCTTGTACCATGATGTAAGACATGGTAAGCAACATAAATGTCATGATATATTTATACGCTGATTCCATATTTTTTATAAAAGTAAAAAGCGTTCCAAATGCAACGACCGAAATACCACAAATCCAAAACGCTATTGCTCTCTCTGTAAAAATATATCCATAATACCCAATCGCGATTATCCCAAGGCAGAAACTACAAATCGTTATAAACAGTAATAAATGATTTTTCTGTGATTCTTTCTCAAGGTTAGAAAAACAAGTCCTCTTTAACCACTCCATATGAAGCCCCACCTTCTACTTATACATATCAATTACTTCAGTTTAAATACCGCACTCACTGGGTTATGATCGCTATTTTCAAACTTTAAATCTTTCCCTTGTACATTTACAATCTCTACATTCGGTGAAACGATAAAGCCATCAATAATAGTGACGAAATTTTCACCTTCGACATATTTCTTTACATCATCTCTCACAGTCATAACAGACGGATCTACAGCCCACTTAAAGCCACCGTCCGTAAAATCCTTCGGTAACTCTACTAACCACTCAGGACGCTCTTTCACAAACTTCGGATCACTTAATTGAGCGTTCGAAACTAATTGATTCCAATCTCCGCCCATTATTACGTAATCACCATTTTCATAATGCTTGTTCATATATTCTTTTAAATACTCTACTTGCTGTTTTCTAATTTTCCCGCCTTCATCATAAGCAGACAAATGTAGATTTACGAGTCTAACATGTTTCCCATTATTAACAGGAATTTTATATTCCACAATTGCTCGATCTAAATCAAACAAACGCTTTGGCCAAGGCTCCATTCCAGGCAGCTGGAACCTCTTCGCTTCTTGAACAGTGTATTTAGAAAACGTACTTAATCCAGCCTCCGCATATCCCATTGGATTTGTTATTGGCACTGGAACCCATTTCGTATCGTAGTTCTTGCCAAATGACGAAACATAATCAGGTAATCCTTTTTTCAAAAATTCATGTCCATTTACATCAAATGAACGAAGTGACTTTATATCAACTTCTTGTAATAGCGCAAAATCACTATTCTCATTTTGTAAAAACGAAAGCATATTCTTTAAATTAATTTCCGTTTGCTCTTTACTACTTGAACCAGATCCCTTTCCACCATCCATAAAGAAATCTTGATCCTTATCTAACCCAGCATATCCAATATTAAATGTTGTAACTTTAAATTCATTTCCAGTCGCTAATACGCGCTCCTTATTATTCTCCACCTTCAAGCTTATAACATCAGCAGGCTGTTCTTTAGTAAGTGTCATATACGCTAGAAATCCTCCTACAATGCCCGCTAATACTAAAACACATATAAATACGATTTTTAAAAATTTCTTCAAATAAATGACTCCTTTTCACGCGAATTTATTTTTCTTTATTTTCAGTCAAATAAAATAAAACGACACACATAAGAAACATTTTATCATAATTAAAACTGTATATCACTATATTTAGTTGATAAGTAATCGATCTCATTTTAATTACTAAAAAACCTTCAAACATCAAAAAAAGAAAAGTTACACCCACCTCCTCACTAGAAATTAAACGGTATATTTAGTACACTATATGTAATAATCAGAGGCGATGGAGTTCGCCATAACTGCTGCTTAGCTAATGACTCCTACCAGTATAACTACTGGTAGGAGTCTATTTTTTTGAGCAAGCTATTTAAAGAGGTGAAGAAATTGATTTATATTATCGTTGGCATAGCCGGTATATTAGGAGCCCTTTCTCGCTATTATTTAGGTCTTACTATTCATACTTCATGGAATCATTCATTTCCGCTAGCTACATTGCTCATCAACTTACTCGGCTGCTTCCTATTAGCGTGGCTAACTACCTATATCGCTCGGCGAAACATCTCACCATTAGAAATTATCACAGGCATTGGGACTGGATTCATTGGTTCCTTTACGACGTTTTCAACATTTAGTGTAGAAACTGTGCAACTAATCAATCATTCTGAATGGGATACGGCTTTCTTATATGTATCATGCAGCATACTTGGTGGTCTCATTATGTCTGGTCTTGGCTATACACTAGGTGATTTCTTAATTAAGAAACATCTTACGGAAGGTGATCACTTATGATAGAAGCTTTATTAGTGGCAACAGGTGGATTTTTCGGCGCGATTACACGATTTGCAATTAGCAATTGGTTTAAGAAAAGAAATAAAACACAATTTCCAATTGCTACATTCCTTATTAATATAACAGGGGCATTTTTACTTGGATATATAATTGGCAACGGAGTCACTACAGGCTGGCAACTATTATTAGGTACTGGATTTATGGGCGCATTCACTACATTTTCTACGCTTAAATTAGAATCTGTTCAGCTTCTCAATCGTAAAAAACTGTACATCTTCCTTTTATATTTAAGTGCTACTTACATAATTGGTATCGCCTTTGCCTTCCTTGGAATGAAGCTAGGCGGAATATAAAAAAAAGCGACTCTAACCAGTCGCTTTCTTTCATAAGAAGTATGTCCCGCCATATGGAATGGAAAATAAACCAGCTGGATGTACATCGTAATGTACAATTTGCATCGGAAGTTGTGAATACGGCATATACTGACTTTGCATCATTTGTGCAAAATATGCTTGTTGTTGCATTTGAATAGCCTGATTCACAGCATGAATTGTCCCTTGTGCCCCAGCCAGCGTAATAGCTGCTCCTACTTGTCTACCATTATAAAAATAATGATTCATCATGATTCATCTCACTTATTCTTTTTCTTCCATATGGTATGTTTCTATTTCATAGTGAGTGTTTTGTCCCTATTGGTAGCTCCTATCTATTGCCCTTTTTCAGCTTTGAAGTAATAAATCCAAATAGTAATACACCAATACCACTAAGGAACAATACATAACTTATCGGTACTAGGAAAAAGAAAGGTTCTTCAAGGAATCCATCCGCTCCTATTTTACTGTTTGAAGCATGTATAGTTAAAGAAATAATCGCTAAAATCATTAAAGAAATAGCTACTACGTATTTATTTTTCATTTCACATTCTCCTCTACTCATGTAATTCTCCTTAGATCGTTAACATCATATTATCTAAAACAACATTAACAGTCAATAATTATTTATTGTTTAACAATAAATAATTATTGACTAAACTAATAACAAAAAGGTTTACGAAGCATCTTAAATCACTTCGCAAACCTTCTAAATCATAAATATTTACACTTCAAACCTCTTGCTTAATACAACATACATTGCGCAAAATAGCACGAATATCCCAGCATAAATTAATAAAACCTCTACACTAAACATATCCGACAATGGACCAAATATTATCATTCCTAAAGGAAGCGCGCATGAATTCGCAATTTGTACAAGGCTAAACATCCGCCCGTGCATCGATGGTTCTACTTTCTCCTGCAATAACACAGTAACTGGTGTATTGAAGCACGGCATTGTTATACCAATTAAAAAATTAAATACTAAATACATAGTAAATATCGGTGCTATTCCGAGTCCAATCATAAGCAGTCCATATAATGCACAAGCTAGCGCTGTTGTATGCATACGATTAGGAAAACCACCCCACGCCGCAATCAATACGCCACCAGCTGCCGCACCCGCACTAAAGGTCATCTCACTCGCAGTAAGTCTCCACATTTCGGCCCCGAAAGAACGAGTTACCATTAAAGGCGTTAAAAAAGCAGCTGGACTTATTAAAATCATGACGATAATCAATAAAAGGATTAGCCTTTTAATAAATACATTTTCTTTTAAATAAGAGAACCCTTCTTTAATTCCTTGTAGATTAGATTTTTGCTTACTCTCTACATTCACATGTCCTTCGACCTGAATAACAAACATAATACTAATTCCAAACATGGCTGTAATAACATCAATAAAAAATGTTGTTTCAATGCTGGCAATAGAAAGAATCGCAGCACTTGCTGCTGGAGAAAGAAACATAATTAAAGATGTAATACTGCTATTTATTCCATTTACTTTCATAAGATACTCTTTCGGAACGATTTGCGGAATTAATGCATTCACAGCTGGCGTTTGTACTCCTGTTCCAGCTGAACGAATGAGTAACACAATAAAAAGTAACCAAATACTTTTATATCCTGTTAAAAATAAACTTGCTAAAACTAACGTCGCAATCGCTATAACCCCATCCGATAACATAATCATCTTTTTACGGTCATAACGATCAATCCAAACACCTGCAAACAAAGATATCGCAATTTGTGGTAGAAAACCGCAAACAGTTGAAATAGTCAACATCACTCCTGATGATGTTGTAAGGGTGATATACCATATAATCGCGTATTGCACGAGAGAGGAACCGAACAACGAAATAGTTTGAGCGGTCAAAAATAATATAATTTTCGTTTTCCAATTGTTTTCACTCATATGTTTCACACCCCCTTAACTAATCCTGTCTCTATATCAAAGATGCTATCTGCCCAATCAAGATAAAAACTTGCTTCGTGAGATACGAGTATAATGCTGCCCTTAAACTGAATTAGCGCCTTTTGCAAAGCTTCCTTCGCTTCTGCATCTAAATGATTTGTCGGCTCATCTAAAATTAAGAAGTTACAAGGTGATAGTAATAATCCGCACAGTTTCACCTTCGATTGTTCACCACCACTTAACGTCCGAATTTCTTGCGAAACGTGCGTATCCTTCACACCACACGCAGCTAAATGATGGCGTATTTCCTTCATATTCAGTTTAGGAAACTGTTCTGAAATAATTTGAAGCGGCGTTAAAGAATCATTGCTCCAATTTAAATCTTGCTCATAATATCCAATCTTTATTTGCTCTGAAAAGTGAAACTCTCCAGAAATGCTAGCAATATTTCCAACGATTGTTTTTAATAAAGTAGATTTCCCTACTCCATTGAAACCTGTAATAACAAGTTTTTGCCCACCCATTACTGAAAAATTTAACTTTGGTAAGAGAGCGAAATCGTAACCAACTTCAAGGTTATTTACTTCAAGAACTGTCTGAACTGAAATGGGAAGTTCCTGAAAATGAATAGACGGTTTATGAGTAAAACTTGGTGGCGCAATTCTTTCCATACGCTCCAATTGTTTTCTACGACCTTGCGCTATTTTTGAATTCACCCCAGCAATATTTCTACGAATATACTCTTCCGTTTTTTCAATTTTCTTTCGCTGTGCATAATATTGGCGAATATAATCTTTTCGCAAATGCTCCTTTTGTCTTACAAAATCTGAGTATTTTCCGTAATACTTCTTAACCGTTCCGAACTCTACATCACATATGCAAGAAGTTACCTTTTCCAGAAAATCAAAATCATGTGATACGACAATAAACGCTCCTTCAAAATTCATTAAATAATTAGCAAGCCACTCCACATGCTCCTTATCGAGAAAATTCGTCGGTTCATCTAGTAATAAAATAGTAGGCTCTTCTAATAAAAGCTTTGCTAAAATTACCTTTGCACGCTGCCCTCCGCTTAATTCACCAATAACACGATCCATCCCAATCGCATCAATACCTAAACCGGCTGCCACCTTATTTATTACGCTGTCTACTGAATAAAAATCACGAGCCTCAAGCTGTTCTTGTATTTCAGCTGCTTTCAATAGTTGATTCTCATCTCCAGTCATCGCACTTTCTTCATATAACTTATTCATTCTCTTTTCCATTTCAAACAAATCATAAAAGGCTCGCTTTGCATATTGTGAAATAGTATAGCTCCCATCAATTTCTGCATATTGATCAAGATGTCCAATTTGAATATTAGGTTGCCACTTAATGCTCCCCTTATCAGAAATAATTTCCCCCACCAATATTTTCATTAATGTGCTTTTCCCTGCACCATTCTGTCCAACAATTCCCATATGCTCGCCTTTATGCAAATCAAAAGAAGCATTTTCGTATAATACTTTATCAATAAAACTATGTGATAAACTTTCAACTTTAAGTAAACTCATTTTTATTCCTCTTTTCCTGAAATTAAAAAAAGCAGAGAGATAGCGTCATTCGACACTAGCCCTCTGCTTCGTGGTTTTTCCTATACTACTCCAATTTACAGTAAATACTCATCGGAATAATATACACAAAGGGCCATAGACAAAGCATTGTCTATGGCCCCTTAATCTATTTTATACATCAACTGAAAAACCATAACCAAATAAGCATAGATAAACTATACTTTTTTAGAAAAGTTATTCAGTCGATGAATATAGGGATTTATGCCCCTTGATTAAGCTCCGTACAACGCTTCACCGTATACATTTGTGCGGAGCAAAGTTTTCTAATGAGTTTTACAAATTTTATATAAAGCATGTTCTGCACCTTCCTTAATACTTAAAAGGGATTTTAGCATACAGTTTTACGAAGCGTCAACATTACCTCCAAATCATTCAACTACTTATTTTTAAAATATTCCTTCTGGAACATACACATTCTTATCGCATTATGATAGTTACCATCAACGAAAAACTCGTCTAAAAGCTCGCCTTCCACTATAAATCCAACCTTTTTATACACATGGACTGCTTTCTCATTTTCTTTATCCACAACTAAATAAATCTTATGCATATTTAATACAGCGAAAGCATAATCCATCGCTAAACGCGTCGCCTCTGCTGCATAACCATATCCTTGATAATTTGGATCAATAATAATTTGGAATTCTGTTCTACGATGAATATAATCGATTTCTACTAACTCAACTAATCCAACCATCTCATTGTCTTTCTCAACGATAAATCGTCGTTCACTTTGATCATGTATATGTTTATCGTATAAATCCTGCAGCTCCACAAATGCCTCATACGGCTCTTCAAACCAATACGACATAATATGGGCATTATTATTCAGTTCGTGTACAAACTTTAAATCTTCTCGTTCTAATGGACGTAACTTCAATTCCTGATTCATTCCTATAACCTCCAAGTAAAAGAAACCTCTTCACTTAATTTCTCAATTTTTTTCGATTTCAAACGCCCTAATTTCATTGTAAACTTTCAAGCAACTTGAAGGTCAAGATGTAAAAACTAATGTAAAAATATTATGCCGAAATTTATAACTAATTAATAAAGAATGTAGGTATTTACAGTAACTTAACGAAAAAAGAACAGTCTTTTTGCTTTCCAAAAAGCTCATTAAGATAAAATAAAATTATAAATATATCATCGTTAAAAATTAAGAAAAGGAGCTGAATCTATGAGAATACAATATAGAAAATATGCGTTATCTGTAATCTCATTAGCCTTATTTACTCTTATTGGTTGTACTAATAATGAGCAAAAAAACGATAAAAACGAGACATATACTTTTGAGGCTTCCAAAAAACGTGGTGATATTATTGAGAAAAACGATGAAGTTTATAACATAGAGAAATTAGATACTTTCGTAAAAAACTATAATTCAAATAAAGACGATTCAGTTAGAATTACTAAATTTAATAACAAGAACGAGCCTATTATTATTGATTTAACTGTAAAAAAAGAAAAGGAATCTACCTCCGTCTATTATGATGTCGACTACACAAAAACAAATGAGAAACATAATGAAAACCAAGAGATACAATATTCGAATACTACATGTCAAAAGATAAAGAAAGATATTGAAGACAACAAAGTAACTTATAAATTAGAATGTCCTGACACTATTCATTTGATTACAGCCCCAAAATCATAGGGTGGAAAATTCCACATAAAAAAGTAGTGCAAACTTACGTCTGCACTACTACTCTTTTCTCAAATCTCTCATATTCGATATGTATAAAGCAATAACTAAAACAAGAATTGCTCCTGCGTATAATAACGTCTCCATCGGTTCCTCATGAGACACAATAATCAACCGAATTAAAGCCGTAATTCCGATATAAATAAAATAACGTAACGGGAAATGATAATTCGATTTAAAATACTTAATAATTAATGCAATGAACTCGAAGTATAAGAAATAGACGATGATACTTTCAACCAATTTATAAGACGTATACTCTTTTGACGAAAAAATATACTGCACAAACGTGATCGTCTCATTCACTAAGAAAATCGATAACACAATGGATAATATAATTAAAGCTATATTTAATATCCATTGCAAAATACTAGCTATAACATGATCGATATTAAACGACTTCATTTTATCTTTAAACTCCCCTTCGTATGAGTACTTATTTATTATAGCAAAATTACGATTGGAAAGAAGTTAAATCATATATTCGTCCTTTGTTGTTGCCAGTATAGGCCAGATTTAGTGTGTGGAGAATTCTGTTTACAACCATACCTGACGAAACATGGAGAAACTCTTTCAAATTACCGTTCGTACATGTCGTACTAATGAGCAATGCATAATCTCGTATAGCACCCTCATGTGCCACTTTTGAAAAATCTTTACAACTTGTACAACGCCACCCCTTCTTAACTTTAACCATTGGAATAACTAAGCATTTCTCACATTGTACTCCATTTAGCAACTCCTCTTTTTCTATTTTATATTGCTCAAGTATATTTTGTTGAAGTGGAGAATGCTCCGCTATTATTTGATGAATGAGCCTATCTACATTATCTATAACTTTTTTCTTATATTTACTTTCAAACCACTTTATTTTATGAGGTAGATTTGCACTATGAATAATTGTATGAAGAAGATTGTCATCTGAAGATTTTATAATGGTACGAGGCGAGCTAATAACAACGAGGGACTCGATTGGAAGACTAGAAGAAAATCCATGTAAGCTTAACCATTTTTTAAGTTGTATTTCCTGCCTTTTTATTTGTAAAACAGGGTCTGGAAATCCCTCTGAATTTCCTTCTGTTATTCGGATAAGTTGATTAAACTTTGTATCAAATATTAATGTACCTGCTATATTTTTTATCTCAAGAAACAGAAGAAACTTTGTGGAAATGATAATAGTATCAATTTGAAAGTATTGATCATGATTAGATAAGCGAACATCATGTAAAACACTGTACTCTTTCTCAGAAATAAAACTAAGTGGATAATCAATCGCTTGCTCCCCTTTATACCCCGCCATGTGTTTTGCCAAGTTTTCTCCAATTATATTTCGTTTCGGATGATATACAGGTAACCTTCTAAGAAGCGCTTCTAACTGTCTTATATAAATCGGTATTTTTCTTTCTTTCACAATCACCTCAAACACCCCTTTACAAATATATCAACGATTTTTTCAATATATCTATCACAACTAGCAATATATCAACGATTTTTCCAATATATCTATCATAACTCACAATATATCAACGATTTTTCTAATATATCGATCGGTCGACAATATCCGACACTACCTCACTTCAATCACTCACAGCATATCCTAGAAAAACATCTTCAGCAAAAACTTAAAATCGCATTTCCTCATAAAAAAAACCATAACCCGATCCTCCAGCAAAGTTATGGTTTTTATCCTACAACGCCACTCTACCTATAACTTTGCCGTGAATTCCACAAAATCCATTTGTGCCTATACCAACTTTCACCTTTTTCACAATGAAACTATATACGTTAAAATCGTTTCATAACGCTATTACTTCCGCATACCTACACTTTATATAATAACGGTACAGTACAAACAACGTACTGTACAAATATATGTGGGGGGATTAACTATGAACGAAGCGTTACTATTAGTCGACATACAAAATGATTACTTTGAAGGTGGCAATATGGAATTACATCAACCTGAAAAAGCCGCACAAAAAGCGAAAGAAGTTTTGAGAGTATTTCGCGAAAAGCATAAAACAGTTATTCACGTACAACATATTGCGAACAACGAAGGGGCTACTTTCTTCTTACCCGATACAGTAGGTGTTCAAATTTATGATGATGTACAACCGATTGCTAACGAAAGAGTCATTCAAAAACATCACCCTAACAGTTTTTTAAGAACAAATTTATTAGAAACATTAAAGACAGAAAAAATAGATCAACTAGTCATTTGCGGTATGATGACTCATGTATGTATTGATGCAACAGTACGCGCTGCCAGTGACTTCGGATTTCAATGTATTGTAATTGAAGATGCTTGTACAACAAAAGATTTAGAATTTCAAGGAAATCTAATCCCCGCAGTACACGCTCATCAATCGTTCATGAGTGCATTAGAGTTTGGTGATATTTATGCAACAGTCATGTCAGCAAACTGTTTTATAAACAAGAGCAAATAAAAAATTACAGTTCAAAAAAAAAGAAAGGATAAGTATCTTATTCTTTCTTTTTTTCCATTGTCTTAATGACAGTATTTATACGATAATCACCATAATGTAAAACATCTGCAAGAGTCTCTTCTAATTGCTGATGCGAAGATGTGTGAAGAGTCATGACATAGCACCCATCGCCGCTTATACGATACATTTCAGTAATTACGTCCGTTTTTTCAAAAAATTTTTGAATTTGATTATGATAGTGCGGTGCATGCAAAAATAGTGTAACAAAGGTCATAATAGATCCTTCTAGCTTAGCCCTGTTGATATTTATCGTATATTTTTGAATGACACCTGCCTCTTCTAATTTATGAATTCGTTTCCCGACAGCCTGACCAGTCAAATGTACTATCTCCCCAATTTCCTTCCAGTTCATTCTAGCGTTTTCTTGTAGTAATTGTATAATCTTAAAATCTGTTGAATCAAACATGGACATCCCCTTCCTATACGAAACGAATTCTATAAAATCTTCATTTCCCCTACAGTTTAGCTCGAAAATTTTGCAATACAATCGATTGGCTCCATTAGGAATTACATTATTGTTAGCGACTTTCCTTCTTCATTACAATGTATTTGTTGGATTACTCGTAGGCACTACAACAAGCTAGCGATTTTTTATAAATATGAACATTTTTTAGGAATTAGTTTATCTTTTTTTAATGTTTTATTTAGAGGCAGTTTATAGTCGGGTATTAACATAAGAAACGTAGCAACTAAGTTCATATATGACGCACTGCTACTATAATCGCAAACCGTACTAAAATAAGGAGACGATAAAACATGAACAAAAAAACAAAAGCACTATCATCCGTACTGCTCGGATTCACATTAGCATTAACAGGGTGTGCTGGTACTAAAGCTGAAGAAAATCATAGTAAACAAAAACAAGAACAAGTTGCTAAAGAAACAAAAAAGGAAAATAAATTAACTAAAGGGCAAAAAATGGCTAATATTCTTAGCAAGACAAATTGGCAAGGTACACGAGTGTATGACAAAGATAAGAATGACTTAACAAAAGAGAATGCAAACTTCATTGGTCTTGCAAAATATGATGCGAAGTCAGGCAGATATGAATTTTTTGATGCTAAAACAGGTGCAAGTCGTGGCGATAAAGGAACTTTCTTTGTCACAAATGATGGGAAGAAGAGAATATTAATTTCAGTATCAATGAAGTATCAAGCTGTCGTTGACATGACAAAACTAAATAAAAATGTATTTACTTATAAACGAATGGGGAAAGACGCTAACGGTAAAGATGTAGAAGTTTTCGTTGAACATGTTCCATATAAAGAAAAAGAACTTTCTTTCACTGATCCGGACAAGCAGCTGAACACGACTACAGGAGATATTGTTAAAAATGTTGATGGAGATAAAATTTTAGGCGGTACCCTTTGGCACGGAACAAAGGTATTAGACGAAGCTGGTAACGATGTAACACAATTTAATTCGAATTTTATAAGTCTAGCAAAATTTGATGACAAATCTAATAAATATGAGTTCTTCAATAGCGAAACAGGTCAAAGCCGCGGTGATTATGGCTACTTCGATGTTGTACATGAAAATAAAATAAGAGCCCATGTTTCAATTGGAAATAATAAATATGGTGCTGCTCTTGAACTTACTGAACTAAATAAGAATAAATTTACGTATAAAAGAACTGGTAAAGACCAAGCTGGTAAGGATATAACTATATTCGTTGAACATGAACCTTATAAAGGGGATATGAAACCACAATTTAGCTTTTAAAAACGTTTAATTAAAGATCCTGTACTGAGTTGCAAGATCTTTCTTAAGACAAAATCATTTATGATTCTCTTGAAAGAAATCGTCTCATATCCCCCCTCAACACTTCAGCTTAATTGTTGAATATAACAACTTTAAAAAGCCTTACTACACATAAATTGTAGTAAGGCTCTGACTATTTAAGATAAACATTAAACGACTTCATTATCTCTATACAAATAAAGTTTAGCAAATAACGTTACTATCTCCTCCAAAGAAAAGAAACCTTATTTCAACTTTCCTATTGATAAGTTAACACGATAGTTCCCGTATTTTAATAGTCGTCCTAGAAAGTTATCTAAGTCTTCGTTGGAAGCAAAATGTGTTTTTAATAAATAACACCCCTCACCACTTATACGGTGTACTTCAGAAATCCCTTCTTCTCCTTGAAAGAAATTCATAAACTCTTGGTGATTAGCTGTTGTTACGAACAAAGTAACAAATGCAGTCACTACTTGTCCTAATTTGATTCGGTTTATTGCAATTGTATACTGTTCAATAATCCCTAAATCCTCTAATCTTCGAATTCGATTTCCTACAGCTTGCCCCGTCATATGTATTTTTTGGCCAAGTTCTTTCCATTGTATTCTTGAGTTTTCTCCTAATAATTTCAGTATCTCAAAATCTGTTTGATCAATGATATAAACCAATCCTTTCACCGTGAAAGTAGAAAGCCCGAAAGTGTTTCGCCAACTTATTCTGCTTATCGATACAATTCACTATACTTAGTTTATCCTCTTACATCACATTATTTATCAGCTATATTTACTTATAACACAGAGGACACAACAAAAAAATACATCTAGATTTAAAGGAGGTTACAAATATGTTATTACAAGAAATTCTATCGTTCAATGAACATTTTGTAGAAAATAAGGAATACGCTCCTCGTGAAGCGACAAAAATGCCTAAAAAACGTATGGTTGTTGTTTCTTGCATGGATGCTCGTTTAATTGAGCTACTTCCAAAAGCTTTAGATATACACGATGGTGATGCAAAGGTTATCAGAAATGCAGGTGGTAAAATTGCTTCTGCTTTCGATAGTGTTATGCAAAGTGTTGTAGCATCAGTATACGATTTAAATGCAGATGAAATCTTCCTTATTGGACACCATAGATGTGGCGCGAGCCAAACGAATCCAAAAGGAACACTTCAAAAAATATTAGATCGCGGAGTAGCTTCATCAGAAATTTTATCAGCGATTGAATATGCTGGTATTGACCTTGAAAAATGGTTATTCGGATTCGATGATGTTTGCGACTCAACGCAAGCTAATGTTGATTTAGTAAGAAATCATCCACTTATCCCAAAAGATGTTCCTGTACATGGTTTAGTTATTGACCCTCACACAGGTAAATTAGATGTAGTGGTTGATGGATATAAAGCGTTAAATAGTAAAACAAAATAATAATTATCACGTATATGAAGGGAAGTTATGAGATATGAAAAAACAAGTATTAGATATGAATAGACAAGAAGCTACGCAAAAAATTTTAGCGGCAAAAATTGAAAAAGGGTTAACTTGGGAAGAAATTGCAAAAGTAAGTGAACACTCTGAGACTTGGGTTGTAACAGCGTTATTAGGACAAGCTACAATGACACGTCCAGAAGCAGAAAAAATTGGTAAACTATTAGAATTAGATGAAAAAGTAGTTCAAGCATTAACAGTAGTTCCACTTCGCGGCCAAGTGATGGAAATGCCTCCTACGGACCCGATTGCATATCGTTTATATGAAATGATGTTACAATATGCACCAACTATTAGAGAGTTAATCTTAGAAAAAGCCGGCGAAGGTGTAATGAGTGCGATTAACTTCAACCTAGGTGTGGATACACAAGAAGATCCAAAAGGTGGCGATCCTCGTATCGTGATTACACTTAATGGGAAATTCTTACCATTCCGTACATGGTAATTAATTAAAAATCTATCTATATAATTAAAATAATTTTATAGATTTAATAAATCCATCCTTTTTAATCTAACTGTGTAGAAAGGATGGATTTTTACTATGAGATTCTTTTTCGGCAAAGGAGAATAATATGAATAAAAAACACTTTGATACGAGTTTTAGTATTCTACAATGGTTTGTGTTTCTATTAGCAAATGCAATTGCGTTACCTATCATTATTGGTGGCATATTCCATTTACCAATAGAGGATGTCTCAACATTAATGCAGCGAACTTTTTTAGTCGTGGGAGTAAGTTCGTTTCTACAAGCGTGGTTTGGGCATCGTTACCCCATTGCGGACGGGCCAGCCGGTTCATGGGTAAGTATATTTGTCATATTGGGACAAGTCGCTATGCATCAGGGACAAAGTGCAAAAGACGTATTGCAACTTTTAGAAGGCGGATTAATTATTGCAGGTATATTACTCTTCTTTCTTGGTATAACAGGGCTTGTTCATCGAATCTTACGCTTATTTACACCCTTGGTTACAGGAACCTTTCTTTTAATATTATCTCTTCAGCTTAGTGGTGTGTTACTAAAAGGAATGATAGGATTACAAGGATCTGCAACCCATCCTGACTATACAACAGCTACTATTGCTCTCTTTGTTTTTGCCCTTATTACTTTCTTATCAATTAAAGGGAAAGGATGGATGAAAAGTTACGCTGTGTTACTTGGAATTTCATGTGGTTGGCTTTTGTATGCAGTATTAGGAAAATCATCTCATATCCCTTCGCATACAACGCTAGTTAAGTTACCAGAGATATTTGCTTGGGGCACACCTAGATTCGATATTGGAATGACTCTAACTGCAACTTTATTTACATTTCTTTTAGTTGCAAATACAATCGCTGCTATTTCGGCTGTAAAACAAGTGGCTCCATTATCTAAAGAAAATGAAAAGCAAACACTGAACCGTGGTGTATGGGTCGGAGGTATATCACATATTATCTCGTCGTTGTTCTCTACAATTGGAATTGTACCATTACCTGCATCAGCAGGATTTATCCAACTAACAGGACAAAGAAAAGTGAAGTCGTTCCTTATAGCAAGTCTTATATTAGCAGGAATTTCTTTTATTCCCTCAATTGTAAACTTTATATCCTTGCTACCAGGACCTATTGCTAATGCTGCACTTTTAGCTACATTTGTCCAAGTAATAGGCATTTCATTTCAATCCATTTTACGTGAAGATTTAAATCAACGCCGATTAACTATATTAGGAATTTCATTATTAATCAGTTTGGGAATATTGTTTCTTCCAGAAAGTGCATTTAGCGGAGTTCCTTCTTCCTTACAATATGTTTTAAGTAATGGCTTACTTGTGGGTACCATGCTTGTCATTCTATTAGAACAATTTTGGAAAGAATAAAAAGCGCCCTACTTATAGGGCGCTTTTTTTATAACTAATGACTAATACTAGCAGTTGGATATAATGTTGTTCCTCCAATTGAAACTTTTATTTCATTTGTTAATGGAACGTTTTGTTCATTAATAATTGTTCTCCACCATTCCCATGCAAGACCTGTACATTCTTTTGCTACAATTTTTATATTTTTTGAGTTCGGTGGAAGAGGGATAACTGTAGAGTAATGAGCCGTTTTGTCTTTTCCGCTACCATCCCATGTTTTATGTGTTAGTACTTCGTTACCCTTTTGGTCAAATGTGAATTCATCCCAAGATACATCAAATTGAGCAACGTAAGCACCGTAATGATCAAGTGTCATTTTAGCACTTGAATATTCTGTAGTTGTCGTCTCAATATAATCTGTATTGTTATGAACAGCGGCAGTTGCATTATCTTTTAAGAAAGTGCTTGTATATGAAATTGGATATGCTGGATTTTTAAGACTTAATTCAGCATTATCTTTAATGATATTTCGGATTTCATTGAAATCTTTAGTAACAACCTTGTTATGCTCTTTCGCATCTCCGCCTAATACTACAGCAGTAAAGGTACTTTCTTCAAAAATATCTTTATACTGTCCACTCGTTTCGACGCTGTTATTCTTAAGTAAGGCTTTAAAAGCAGCTTGTACATCTTTACTCTTAGATGTTGTTTCTAATTTTACATAAACGGTTCTACCATAAGCTACATTTGAAACCATAACAGGTGGAGCCGAATTACTTACACCTTTACGAGTTAACTCGTCAAAAGTAACACTATTATCAAAAAGATCGGATGGATTGTTAGGTAGTTCAGCACTTACCGTATAAAATATTTGCTTATATGCCGCTACCATCACTTTCTTCTCTCCATTTGCAACCGCATTAAAATCAATGTTTAGACTGTTATCAAGATATTTAGCGTTAACATTAAGAGCACTTGCTATTTGTGATTTACTATAAACCATAGATTCTGTATACTGCATTCTTGCAGGTAACGTATGTGTTGTAGAATACTTTTCATTCCAAGTAGATACTAAATCGTCTACTGCTCCAGCTACATTACCATATGTCGGATTTTGAACAGTGATTGTATTTTCTTTTCTCATGCCAGGTAAGTCTATACTAATATTCAAAGGCTTTCTCTTAGCCACTAATAAACTCGGTTGATTGTCTGCAAAAGCTTTATTTGCAAGTTGTACAGCTCCTGGATACGTGCGATTCACTACAGAATCAATAATTGAAATATCGACCGGTGACGTTGTAAGTGATTTTTTCTCGCGTTCCACTACTACAAATTTACCATTTGAATTGATACTTTCTTTCGGAACAAAACTCTCTACTTTATCACCATTTACAGCTAAAACCTCTTGATTATTATATTTAAGATTTGCTATACCAGTATCAATGCCACTAGCATTTTTAGTTACATCAGTTACATTACTTGCTTGTGTTTCTGCGAAGGAAATAGATGAATAATTAATAGTGCATAAACTAACTAATAAACATGCAAGGAACTTTCTTCTTTTAGTGTTTTTCTTAATATTCAGAAAAATCACCCCGTTCTTTTTTTAGTAAAATATGATAATGATTGATAAATGATAGCTAATTAATAAACTTACATAAATGCTTTTAAAAGTTCTTGAATTAACGGGATTACGCCACCTACAAATTTTAAAACTGCCATTGCGATTTCCATATTATTTCCTCCTTTTTCTTGCTACGATAATGTGGTTTATCTTTATGCCCTCATTATAGTGACACCTTACACTTTTATCAATACACTCTGATATGCAATATTACATATCAAAAACAAACTGAATTCTTTTAAAAAGTTATACAGAGATATTTTTTTCGTTTGGTACATACTTGAAAAGGTGAAGCATTCTTTTGCATTTTATGAGTAATCACATAAAAAAAGTTGCTGCCTATAAAATACAGACAGCAACTTCAACTAGAGTGTCTTGCATAATCTACGCAAGACATTTTATAACTAATAAACTGCTATTGGCCCATAAGGACCATTAATAATTTCTATTTTTGTTTCAAAAATATCTGTCAAAAGTGTTGGATCCATAACCTCTTCTACTGTTCCAAAAGCAGCAATTTGTCCATCTTTCATAGCACAAATTTTATCAGAGTATTTAGCCGCAAAATTTATGTCATGCATGACAGTCAAAATTGTTCGTCCAAATTCATTAGCTGCACGTCTCAAATGCTCCATCATTTGAACAGAACGAGCAACATCAAGGTTGTTCAAAGGTTCGTCCAAAAGTACATATTCCGTCTCTTGGCACAATACCATCGCTACATATGCCCTTTGTCTTTGACCACCAGAAAGCTCATCTAAATATCTATTCTCTAAACTAGTTAAATCTAAGAAATCAATATATTTAGAAATGATAACCTCATCTTCTTTAGTCAATCTTCCCTTTGAATAAGGAAAGCGCCCAAATCCAACTAATTGTCTAACAGTAAGCCTAGTTACAAAATGATTTTCTTGTCGCAATATAGTCAAAATTTTTGCTAAGTCTTTTGATTTGGATTCAGAAACATCCATATTTGCTACCTGAATTTGACCTTCATCCATATCTAAAAGTCTTCCAATCATCAAAAGTGTCGTAGACTTTCCAGCGCCATTTGGTCCAATTAAAGAAGTAAAGCCTGCTTTTGGTATTTCAATATCCAAAGGTCCTATCTTCACCTTATCAGTATAGAACTTTTTAACATTATCAATTTTTATCATAAAGCCCTCTTCCTTAAAACTATAGTTAAGAATATGATTCCACCAAATAATTCAATAATAACTGAAACTACACCTTGAGCATGGAATACATGATACATTAAAAAGTATGCACTCGTCATTATTAAAAATCCTATAGCAAAAGCCATCGGAAAAATGTATCTATGATCATAAGTTGACGCTGCCTGATAACTCAAAGTTGCTACTAAAAAGCCGTAGAAAGTAAGTGGTCCAATTAGAGCTGTTGAAATGGACATCAAAATAGCTACTAATACAAGCGTATAAATTACACTAGGTTGATATTTAACACCAAAAGAAGTAGCAACATCTTTTCCTAGTGACAAAACATTCAAATTCTTAGAATGAGCCAAAATTAATACTGCTACAATTATGATCATAGGAATTACAATAGGAAAATATGCAGGATCTGCATGATTAACAGAACCAAATAATCTTGCTTGTAAAATATCAAATTCTGAAGGCGCAAGTAGTTTTCTCATGAAAGTTGACACTGAATTTAGCCCGGTACCAATAATAATTCCAACTAAAAGCATAAGTTGTAAATTCCCGTATTTACCGGAAAGTAACCATCCATAAAGTATCAAACTCATGAAGACCATAACAACAACTTGGAATAAAAATGATCCAATTCCATTAAAATTTATTAATGCACTAGCACCAAAGAAGAATATTGTACTCGTTTGAATTGCTGAATAAAGTGATTCGAAACCTAAAAGCGATGGAGTAATAATTTTATTATTCGTAATAGATTGGAAAGCAACTGTCGACAAGCTATGGCAAACTGCAGCGATAATCATTGCAACAATAGCTACTATCCTTCTCTTAACGACTGGGATAAAAGAAGGTGAATCTATCGGAACTGGATTGTTATAAACTAAAAGTCCATATGAAGAAAGGAGACCTAAAGCAATCAATGTAATCAGTAAAATCCAATAACGTCTTGCTTCCTTCTTAGACCGAAAAGCGCTAGCTGATCTACTTTCATTATGAAGGCTAGAATCGATTTCGACATTTTCTTTTTTTCTATATTCTAATGTGATCATCGTAGCCTCCTTGGTTTTCTTTGTCTCAATAAAATAGTAATAAACACGACTGCTCCCACTGTTGCAAGTATTAAAGAAACAGGTAATTCAAAAGGCTGTATAATTGTTCGAGAAATGATGTCACAGGCAGTTATTGACCCCATTCCGATCACACAAACCCAAGGTAAATTACTCCTAAGATCATCACCTCTAAACATTGAAACGATATTTGGCACAATTAATCCTAAGAAAGGTAAGTGTCCAATAACAGCTGCAACAATTCCAACTGCAACAGATATAAGAGCAGTCCCAAAAAGAACAATTCTATTGTAATTAACTCCAAGGCTTGTTGCGACATCTTCTCCTAGTCCAGCTAAAGTCAATCTATTAGCATACATAAAAATAAGAAAAGTAATGATAACAATCAGCCATAAATATTCATATCTTCCTACCTGAACGTTCGCAAATGAACCTACGAACCAAGTTTCAATACTTTGCGTCTTTTGAAAAAGGAGTCCCAAAAAAGTAGACACTGCAGAAATAACTGCTCCAAGCATCAATCCAATAATCGGGACAATTAAAGACGAACGAAGCTTAACTCTTCTTAAAAATAGAAAAAAAATCATAGTTCCTATAAAAGAAAAAATGATTGCACCAGTCATTCTTTGCACTAAAGTTGGGGCAGGAAATAGTAAATACACAAAAAGCAGGCCTAAGCCTGACCATTCGATAGTCCCTGTTGTAGTAGGTTCAACAAAGCGATTCTGTGTAATGAGTTGCATTACGAGCCCTGCCATCGCCATTGCAGCTCCAGTAAGCATTAATGCAACTGTTCTTGGAACACGAGTGATGAAAAACATCTCCATTCCGTCCTCTTGTCCACGTATATCATAAACTCCAGTAAACAGTGATATAATCCCTAAAATTAGAACAACTATAATCGCTATTATAAAAGGTTTTGTCCATAATTTATTGTGATTATAAAACTGGGGTTGAGAAATATTCTCAACCCTAGAAATTATATTTTTTGACACTGCTTCGTACTCCTTTACACTACTTAGCTAAAGTTTTTGAAATATTTCCAAATAACTCTATATAAGTTTGAATTGATTCATTTGTGTAAGTATCTTCTGGTGCATAAATAACCTGGTTTTTAGAAACAGCAGTTGTGTTTTGAAGAGCAGGTGATTTAGAAATAACATCCTTAGCTGGAGCTGAAGTGGCTGCATCAGATGTTGCAGCATCACGATCTAATACGAAAATCCAATCAGGATTTGTTTGTGCAATAGCTTCAACAGAAACGTCGTCACCTTTATGACCTGCAGTAGAATTTGAAACTTCTAATGCTGGAGTCCAACCGAAAATTTCATACATTGGTCCCCAAACACGACCAGAGTGCGGCGCAGCAAAACCGATATTCCCACCAGTAACGATAACACTCATAACTTTATCTTTTCCGTTATAAGCAGATTTTGCGTTTTCAATAGATTTATCAAAATCAGCTACTAATTTTTTAGCTTCTTTATCTTTATCAAAAATTTTCCCTAAAGTAACTGTAGAATCTTTAAGTCCTTTTACTAAGTTTTCGCCAGGCTTAGTAGCCTTCTCAGATACATCAACATTAAGATCAATAACAGCTGCATTTGGTACTAATTTTTTGATTTCTTCGTAATGACCAGCAAATCTTTGACCAACGATTACAAGTTCAGGATTTGCAGCTGCAATAATTTCAAGATTTGGTTCACGGTGATTTCCAATGTTTTGAACTGAATCATCCTTTTTATATGCTGAATCTGCAGGCATGATATCCTTTGGAGCAGCCGCTAATTTAATTCCCCAATCAGATAAAGTTTCAAAAGTTCTGTTATCCAAAGCAACTACATTCTTTGGGTTTACAGGGACTTTAACAGTTCCATGAGCATCAGTGATTTCAACCGTTTTTGTCTTATCACTACCATTATCTTTATTAGCTTTTGACTCTTTAGTATCATTACTTGGATTTGAGCAAGCTACTAACATTAAAGTGAAAATTGCTAGAATACTCACTAATTTTAAAAGCATAGATTTTTTCATATGTATACTCCTTATAGTGTAATTTATTTCGAAAATGATGACATCCATAGATTGAATTAGAAATTAATTTTTATTCAATTGAATCGCTATTGATAATCATTTTCATTTGAACATCCTGTTAATTAGTATAGTCATTAATTCTGTGAAAATCTTGTGAATGGTGTGAATTCATAAAATCAGGCACCAAAAGTAATATGTGAAGTCAGGCGTGTTGATTAATCATGATTTCCTCTACAAAACACGCTCATTAATAGCTAATATTTTTATAATCCATTTTTTTACGTCTTTTAATACTTCTAAGAAACTATTTGATTATTAGATTCAATAGAAAAAAGAGTAAAACTGAATGAAACAGTTTTACTTTTTTTCTATTACCTTATTTTATCATTCAATCATTGAATAACCTCTACCATGTATCGTTTGAATATATCTGTCTTTCTTCTCGCACTTTAACTTTTTTCTTACATACCCAATATATAAATCTACTACATTTGGATTTACTACTACGTTATATCCCCAAACTTGATTCAAAAGCATTTCACGGCTTAATATTGTGTTTTTATTCTTGATTAAAAATACAAGTAAGTCGTACTCGCGCTTAGTAAGCGAGAGGTTTTCGCCACCTTTTTTCACAATATTGCTAGATGCATCAACAAAGAGATCTTTAAACTGAAAAAAATTCGTCTCATTTTGCTGGTTACAATCACTTCTCCTTAAAATAGCTTGAACCCTTGCTACTAATTCTTCTTTCACAAATGGTTTTCTTATATAATCATCTGCACCTGCTTGTAGCCCTGCCACGCAATCCTCGCTAGAAATATTGTCGGTCACAATAATTATCGGTGTCGTTTTAACAAGTCGTATTTGTCTGCAAATTTCCGGTCCCGATATACTTAATGAATCCCAATCCAATACGATAATATCCCAATCTTGTTCATATATTATATTTAAACCTTCGTTTTCATTGTGAAGTTTTAAAATGAAATAGCCTTCTTGCGTTAGACCGCTTACGATTTTCTTCGCTAAAGACCTTTCATTCTTAATTACTAACACCTGCCTCACCGATGGTTCACCTCTACTTCAATATAACTTATTTAGATAAAAAATTATCCCGAAAAAACAATTTAAGATTTATAAATTTAAGATTCCTAAATAATCCATTAAAACAGCTTATTAGGAGAACTCTATATAATCTTACAATAGGTATGGTTAAAAACACAAAACATATGAAGATTGTAATAAATTAAAATTTTAATACAAACTCACCAGTTGGGCGTTTACTAGCAGCTATAGTACCTCCCTACTTATCATCAATAACCATTTTTTTATTCTCTGTTTCAAGGATACCGTCCCATCAACTTCAGCATTCTATAAAACCACAAACAAAAAAACCATAACCTCGCCAACCTGGCAAAGTTATGGTTCATATCATACAATTTGACTTTACCCATAAAGTTGCCGCTACAGGAAGCATAAGTTTTCCAGAAAACCCTTGTTTTTGCAGATAATTATTTAATTATTCACTAGAATGGGAAGCATAATTTGGCCGTAAGTTAATTATTAACCCATAAGCTGACCGCAAGAGGAGGCATACAGTTTTACCAACTTATACCATAATTAATTTAGTAGATTAAAGAAGGGGTGAATACAATTTTGTTTAATTTAAATACACATCAATGTCACTGCGATGAAATTATAGAGAGGAAAATACGATATGATTCTAAAGTTCTAGAATATAAATGTAAGTTTTTAAATGCACAAGATCAAAGCCTTGTGCTATTTCACATTATCGAAGACTCCTTTACAATGTTGGCTGGTCGAAACAAATTAACGATTCCTAGAGGAAGTTATACAATAGCTTATTATTGGAAAGATCGTCCATATAATTTATATTTCTGGAGGGACAATAAAGGGAATTACCTAGGCTCCTATTTTAACATTGTAAAGAATACATGTATAAATGATAAAATGGTGACTTTTGAAGATTTAATTATTGATATTTTAGCACTTCCAAATGGTGAATACTTTATTTTAGACGAAGATGAATTACCGGAGAAATTAGAGGATTTCGAGAATGGTTCAGTCCAATATGCCCTAAATTCATTAATTAAGTCTATTGATACTGTTCTTTCTCAAGCATTTTCAGAATCTGAAGGAATTTATAAACATGAAAAGTTTGCTCCATTATTAGAAAAATGAGGGAGTAAATGTAATTAAATTAAAGAAGGCGCTAGCAACATGAGCCAGTTATAAAAAGGAAATTCCTTTGCACTTAGGAATTTCCTTTTTATATGTTGTAATTTTCTTAACGTTGTATATACCCATTTCCATGATGCTACTCCTTTTATAAGTAATATAAAAAGAGTTTGTTAGAACCATATCTTTGCCGCAAACAAAAAGAACCATAACCTCGCCAATCTGGCAAAGTTATGGTTCATATCATACAAAATAAAAAACCACCAAATATGTATTGGTGGAGACGGTGGGAGTCGAACCCACGTCCAAAAATATCGGCACTTAAGCTTCTACGAGTGTAGTCGATATATTAGCATTTCGCGAACTCTTCGGCCTATCGACAGGCTTCCAAGTTGCTAGTCTGATTGTTCTCTTCCTTCGCCCTCAGACGGCGAACTCCGGCGTAGTCCACTTAGTTTGAGTCCCTTACCCTACCACATGGACGATGGAGGGAGGAACCTTTAGTGCAATTAAGCAGCTAAAGAAAGATTGTTTTGTTTGCCAATTATAGGCTTTGACGTTTTAACGAGGCCGATCCCCTCGACTCGCAACCTAAGCTCGAACTATCCCTGTCGAATCCGTAACGTCCCCATGATAAAAATGGAGCATACGAAGAAAATATCGTGATAGCTACTAAGAGCTGTTTTTCAATGTGCAACAACCTTACATAAGTTATTATATCATACGCGCGCCGTTTTACAAATGTAAATATCTGTATTACATCTTTTGACGATCACGGAACACGCGTGCAATTTCACGTTTCGCTTCTTTCTCTTTTAAATCGTGACGTTTATCATATTGTTTCTTACCTTTTGCTAAACCAAGTGCCATTTTTGCAAATCCATTTTTCAAATAGATTCTAAGTGGAACTAATGCGTAACCTGTTTCTTTTGCAGCGCCCGCTAGCTTATCAATTTCTTTTTTATGAAGAAGTAATTTTCTCGTACGAAGTGGATCATGGTTGAAACGATTCCCTTGTTCGTATGTATTAATGTGCATATTATGAACCCATACTTCACCGTTATGTATACGTGCAAACGCATCTTTCAAGTTCACGCGACCAGCGCGAATCGACTTAATTTCCGTTCCTTGAAGGACAAGCCCTGCCTCGTATGTTTCTTCGATGAAATAATCATGAAATGCTTTTTTATTTTGTGCAATAACCTTACCTGTACCCTTTGGCATATAACGTCCCTCCTCTATTTTTACTATTGTAACAAATGTTAATAAAAAGCGAAAGTGGCTCGCTCAGAATGTGAGGTGGATGGAGCTTCTGACCTTGAGGCGCTCTTTGCCTCTCGGGAAGAAGTGAAGCCGCCGAACATTCTAGCCACTGTAGCTAGATTCCAACAAAAAGAAAAAAAGCCTCGCTTTTCATCAAAGCGAAGCCATCCTTTTCTTACTTACGCTTTTTCTTTTTCTTCTTGAATCCTGGTACGTTTTCGAAGAATCCTTTTTTCTTCTTGCCATTACCATCTTTTTTCCCTGGCTGACTAGCAGACGTGGATGCTGTTGCTGATGCGGATCCTCTTCCTGTGCTTTTACCTTTGCCACCACGGTCAAACTTTCTACCTGTGCCACGTTCACCGCCGCGCTCATTACTGCGCTCGCTACGTCCACCGCGTTTCTTTCTGCCTGTTCTTGGCTGCTCGATAACGACTGGACGATCTTTGAACTTACGACGAGGTGTACCTTTCATGCCAACGATTTCAAAGTCGATTGCACGCTCGTCTTTATTTACGTTAATAACACGAATTGTAATTTCGTCACCGATGCGGAATACGTTTCCTGTACGCTCTCCGATCATAGCGAAATGCTGCTCGTCATAACGGTAGTAATCATCCGTTAAGTAGCTAACGTGTACAAGACCTTCAATTGTATTTGGAAGCTCTACGAATAAACCGAAGTTTGTTACAGAGCTAATCATACCGTCATACTCTTCACCGATCTTATCAACCATATACTCTGCTTTTTTCATCTCATCTGTTTCACGCTCTGCTTCAACAGCACGGCGTTCCATATTAGAAGAGTGCTCTGCAATCTCAGGTAATTTTTCACGCCATTTTGCTTGCGTTTCATTGTCGACTTTACCATTAATAATGTATTCACGAATTAATCTATGAACGATTGTATCTGGGTAACGACGAATTGGTGATGTGAAATGTGTGTAGAACTCAGTTGATAAACCGAAATGCCCTAAACTATCCGCATCGTAACGAGCTTGCTTCATAGAACGAAGCATAACCGTTGAAATAACTACTTCTTCAGGCTGTCCTTGAACCATTTCAAGAATTTGTTGCAGCGCACGAGGGTGTACTTCATTCGCACGTCCTTTTACCGCATATCCGAAGTTCGTTACAAACTCGAAGAAACGCTCAAGCTTATCTTCTTTCGGATCTTCATGGACACGGTACATAAACGGTACGTTCATCCAGTGGAAGTGCTCTGCTACTGTTTCATTCGCAACAAGCATAAATTCTTCAATTAACTTCTCTGATACAGAACGATCGCGCATAACAACATCAGTCGGTTTTCCTTCTTCATCTACTAATACTTTCGCTTCTTTAAAGTCAAAGTCAATTGCACCACGGCGCATACGTTTTTCACGTAGAATTTGTGCCAATTGACCCATCTCTTTAAACATCGGTACTAATGGCTCATAACGCTTAATTAACTCTTCGTCCTCATCTTCTAAAATGCTTCTTACGTCAGCATACGTCATACGCTCTGTCGTTTTAATCACACTTTGGAAAATCTCGTGTTTAACAACATCACCTAAGTTGTTGATTTCCATTTCACAAGATAATGTCAGACGGTCTACTTTCGGATTTAATGAGCAAATACCGTTAGATAGACGATGTGGAATCATCGGAATTACACGGTCAACAAGATACACACTCGTCGCTCTTTCCGCTGCTTCTACATCAATTGGAGAACCTTCTTGAACGTAATGACTTACATCCGCAATGTGAACGCCAAGCTTGTAGTTACCGTTCTCAAGCTTCGTTACTGTAACAGCATCATCTAAGTCTTTCGCGTCTGCACCATCAATCGTTACGATCATTTGATCACGTAAATCACGACGATCCTTTAAATCTTCTTCTGAAATCGTTTCTGGTACACTGTTTGCATGCTCCATCACTTCTTCAGGGAATGCTAAAGGTAAATGATGTTTATGAATGACAGATAAAATATCTACTCCTGGATCATTTTTATGACCTAGAATTTGAATAACTTCACCTTCTGCGCTTAAACGATTTTCTGGATAGCTCGTAATTTTCACAACTACTTTATGACCTTCTACAGCACCCATTGATGCACTTTTCAAGATAAAGATATCACTCGTCCAGCGCTTATTGTCAGGTATAACAAATCCAAAGTTTTTCGATTCTGTATATGTACCAACAAGTTCTTTCGTTCCACGCTCTAAAATGCGTACAATTGAACCTTCTTGACGTGAACCGCTCGATTGAGAACTAAGGCGTGCTAATACTGTATCGCCATGAAGTGCACCGTTTAATTCTGTAGGAGGGATGAAAAGATCATCGTCTCCAGTTTTCTTCTCTTCTGGCACAACGAAAGCAAAGCCACGTGCATGTCCAATTAACTTACCTCGTACTAAATTCATCTTTTCAGGAAGACCGTATCGATTACTACGTGTACGAATAACAAGTCCCTTCTCTTCCATCATTACAAGTGCTTTTACAAAATCTTTAAAGCCCTCAGAACCTTCAATTCCAAATGCCTCTTCTAACTCTTGTATCGTTAGCGGTTTATACGCTTCTTCTCTCATAAATAATAACAACTTATCAATATGTTCTTGTGTGATTTCTTCCAAGCAAAAATACCTCCTTTAAAACCTTATATTATTTAGTGTATCCGAAAGATAGGGGATGTATAAAGTGAAACTTCAATACTCCTCTTATGATTTTTACAGTTTTCACAAAAAATTCCTTATGAAAAAAAGAGGCAACTAGATCTTACCAATCTAGTTGCTCCAAGAAGTTATATACATCCTCATGTAGCTCGTCACGTTGTTTATCAAGTGTAATGACATGCGTAGAGTCTTCATACCATTTAATGTCTTTTAACGTAGATTCTACACCGTTATAAATAATGTTAGCACTATCTGTATTAATCATTTCGTCATGACGTGCTTGTACAACAAATGTTGGTGCATAAATCATATCCACATTGTTACGTACGTCAGCAATTAATTGTTGTAATGCTTTTAATGTATTCATCGGTGTCTTTTGGAATTCCAGCATTTCTTGTTCGATTTGCTCTGGTGATTTTTGCTCACGCTTTTTATATTCGCGGGCATATGCCAATATACCTTGGTACATCGTTTCTTCGCTCTTAATATACATCGGTGCACACATTGGTACTACACCTAAAACCGGTACTGTATAACCTAATTTTAAAGAAAATACGCCGCCAAGTGACAATCCAACAACAGCAATTTTCTCAAAACCTTTATCTTTTAAAAGCTGATATGCCTCCGTTACATCTTGCCACCAATCTTCAGGACCTGTATGAACAAGCTCTTCTGGTGGTACACCGTGCCCTTTATAAATTGGCGCATGACAAGTGTAGCCTTTCTTCTCTAAGAAACGCCCTAACATACGTACATCAGCTGAGTTCCCTGTGAATCCATGTAGTAATAAAACAGCGCGGTCTCCACCCTCAAATGTAAATGGTTTCGGAGATGCTAATTTCATCATGTACTTCTCCTCTTTCTCTTCTGTAATCTAGTCGTATTCTTTCTATATCTAGTGTACCATATTTATATTTCTATAATCTAATTAGAAACATCTTTCAAATGGCAAAACAAAAAAGAAGAACCATTAGTACATCTTACTAACGCTTCTTCTTTCAATTCTATAAGTTTAAGTACGTAACAGCAATTGTTAATACAAAGAACAATACAGCTAAAACAATTGTGATACGGTTTAATACTGCTTCAATTCCACGTGCTTTTTGCTTACCAAATAATTGCTCTGCACCGCCTGAAATTGCACCTGAAAGGCCTGAGCTATTACTAGACTGCATAAGTACCATAACAATCATTAAAATCGATACAGTAATAAGTAAAACGGATAATAACGTATGCACTTGGCGTACCTCCTACAAAGATTCAGTTATTGTAACTGTAGCATAAATCCTATAGAAAAGCGAGAGCTATAGAGTCGCTCCCGCTTTTCTTCCATTACATAAACATCATTGCAAATAACGGTCCAAGTAAACATGTCAAAATTGCTGTTAATGTCATTGTTACCGATCCAATAACACCTTCATGTTCGTTATTTTTCATCGCTCTCATAACGCCCATAATATGAGAAGCACATCCAAATCCGATACCTTTACCAACTGAGTTTGTAACACGGCTCCATTTTAATAAGAGAGGTCCTGTAATCGTTCCAGTAATACCTGCGATAACAACGAAAGCTGCTGTTAAGGAAGGTACACCACCAACTTGTTCAGAAACGCTCATCGCAACTGGCATTGTCACCGATTTTGGTAAAGACGATAAGATTAAGCTTTTATCTGTTCCCATAAGTGAAGCAATGGCAAAATCACTAGCGATTGCAACTGTTGTACCTACTAATACCCCGCCGGCAATCGGTACAACATACTTTTGCAGAACATGACGTTGTTTATAAAGAGGAATTGCAAATGCTACAACACCGGGTCCAAGTAGCTTTGCAATCCAGCCACCACCACTTTCCATATAATGTTGATATGGTATATCAAGCACGATAAATAGGAAAGCTATTAATCCTGTTGCTACAAGCATTGGAATGGTGAATGGTGTTGGAAATAATTTATAGATTTTTTTAGATAATTGATATAATAGCACCGTAAAAAGAACCCAACCGATTCCGATTAATATTTGGCTCATCGCGACTTTCTTTCCTTCCTATTCGCAAGATATTGTCCTGTATGTCCTGCGACAATAATAATTAAAAATGTACTCGCTACAACTGTAATGAAAAGAGAAATTCCTTTACTCATAAAAAAAGCACCGTAATTCATTAAGCCAAGCGTTGGCGGAATTAATAAAAACGGCATAATAGCAACGAGTGTTTCTGCTCCTAAATCGAACCATTTCACTGGAAGAACTTTTAGGCTAAGTAAAACAAGTAAGAGGAACATCCCAATCAAACTTCCTGGAATTGGAATATTTAGCATTTCTTGCACCCAAGTTCCAACCATATAAAACACGTAAAGAGCAGCAATTTGGACAAGAATCTTTGTAAATTTCATGTTCATCATCCCTCATGTTTATACGATCTTCTGTTAATATCTTTATCATAGTATAAATTGTAAAAAGCTGCAATTTATCAACTTGACAGCAAAAACAGCCTTTGTTATACGCTTACAACCTTGATATGACTGCATTTCCAAACGAAAATTACGTCAAAAACCTTGACCTAATATAAAAAGTTTTTATTTTCTGAATTTATAAGACTATTATTTCAATAAAATAATCTTTTTATCCTTAAGCTTACATATATATAAAGTGAAACTTTAATCCATGAGGATTCCCACATCCATACTGATTGTTAGCCCTCATCAAGCGGGTTTGTAAGGGATAAACAAGATAGGTGGTGAACATATGCCAAAAAAGTTCTCATTTTTTGTGATCCTGGGATTGATGATACGATGGCTCTCCTCTTAGCTTTCTTTATTGATGAAATAGAAATTATCGGTATTGTTGCTGATTACGGTAATGTCCCGAAAAAAATGGCCGTACAAAATGCTCATTTTTTTAATAACGAAACAAAGAATAGAAATATCAAGATATTCGGTGGTTCAGAACGTCCTCTTACTGGTGCCCCACCTGCGTTTTTTACGGATGTACATGGGAAACAGGGGCTCGGGCCAATTATTCCAAAGGTAAATGTGACTAACGGAGAATTGGAGAATTTTTTTGAAGTTATTCCTCTTATTGAGCAGTATAAAGATGAATTAATCATTGTAAGTTTAGGAAGACTTACCTCCCTAGCAATTTTATTCATCGTATGTAAACAGTTAATGAAGCAAGTTAAATCTTACTACGTAATGGGCGGTGCCTTTTTACACCCTGGTAATGTTACCCCTATTTCCGAAGCAAACTTTTATGGCGATCCTACTGCTGCTAATATAGTCCTCCAATCTACAGCTAACATGTACATATACCCATTAAACGTCACCCAATATTCCGTCATTACACCCGAGATGGCGGAGTATATTGAAACAAAAGGAAAAGCCCCACTTGTCAAACCTTTATTCGATCATTATTACTACGGATATTATAAAGACGCCCTACCACATTTAAAGGGTAGCCCCTTCCATGACACAATGCCAATACTCGCTTTACTTGATAACTCTATGTTTACCTATCACAAATCACCTATCGTTGTCATGACAGAATCTTATGCGCAGGGGGCAAGCATTGGAGAATTTCGCTCTTTAGGAGAATCTAAGCCATTTATTGATTGGCCGAGTCATCAAATCGCAATTGATTTTGATTATAACCGCTTCTTCAAACATTTCATGTCACTTATGACGGGCGAACAATTTTAGCATAAAAAAACAGACCGTGATTTCTCACGGTCTGTCGTTATTTTCTACAATTATCGTTTGATGTTATAGAAAGATTTGATACCATCGTAAACAGCGATTTCGCCTAGTTCGTCTTCGATGCGTAATAATTGGTTGTACTTAGCAATACGGTCAGTACGGCTCATAGAACCAGTTTTGATTTGGCCAGCGTTAGTTGCAACTGCGATGTCAGCAATTGTAGCATCTTCAGTTTCACCAGAACGGTGAGATACAACTGCTGTGTAACCAGCACGTTTAGCCATTTCGATAGCTTCGAAAGTCTCAGTTAAAGTACCGATTTGGTTAACTTTAATTAAGATTGAGTTAGAGATACCTTTTTCGATACCTTCAGCAAGTTTTTGAGTGTTAGTTACGAATAAATCGTCACCAACTAATTGTACTTTATCACCGATACGCTCAGTTAATAATTTGTGACCATCCCAGTCGTTTTCGTCTAAACCATCTTCGATAGAGATGATTGGGAAGTCTTTGCAAAGCTCTTCGTAGAAATCAACCATTTCTGCAGAAGTTAAGCCAGTACGGCCTTCGCCTGCAAGGTCATATTTACCAGTTTCTTTGTTGTAGAACTCAGAAGAAGCAACGTCCATTCCTAAGAATACGTTCTCGCCAGCTTTGTAACCAGCTTTTTCGATAGCTTCGATGATTACTTCTAAAGCTTCACGGTTAGAACCAAGGTTTGGAGCGAATCCACCTTCGTCACCTACTGCAGTGTTAAGACCTTTGTCATGTAATACAGCTTTAAGTGCATGGAATACTTCAGCACCCATACGGATTGATTCTTTGAATGTTGGAGCACCAACTGGTAAGATCATGAACTCTTGGAAGTCAACGTTGTTATCAGCGTGAGAACCACCGTTGATGATGTTCATCATTGGAGTTGGTAATTGTTTTGCATTGAATCCACCAAGGTAACGGTATAATGGAAGACCTACGAAGTCAGCTGCTGCGTGAGCTACTGCCATAGATACACCAAGGATAGCGTTAGCGCCTAGTTTACCTTTGTTTGGAGTGCCGTCTAATTCGATCATAGCACGGTCGATACCAGCTTGGTCAGTTACATCGAAACCAGCGATTTCTGGAGCGATAATTTCGTTAACGTTGTTTACTGCGTTAACAACACCTTTACCAAGGTAACGAGATTTGTCACCGTCACGTAATTCTACTGCTTCGTGCTCACCAGTAGATGCACCACTTGGTACGATAGCGCGTCCGAAAGCACCGCTTTCTGTGTAAACTTCTACTTCTACAGTTGGGTTACCACGAGAGTCAAGGACTTCGCGAGCATAAACATCAATAATTGTTGACATAATAAATTCTCTCCTTTTTATATAAGCAAATTATTTAATAATTGTTTTACCTGTCATTTCTTTCGGTTGTTCCACATTTAAAAGTGTAAGCATTGTTGGAGCGATATCTCCTAAAATACCACCTTCACGAAGCTCTACATCATTTTTTGTAACGATGAAAGGAACCGGGTTAGTTGTATGAGCTGTCATCGGCTCGCCATCAGCAGTTAACTCCTGATCGGCATTACCATGGTCAGCAGTAATAAGTGCTACACCATCTTTTGCAAGAATCGCTTCTACAACTTTTCCTAAACATTCGTCAGTTGCTTCTACTGCTTTAATTGTTGGTTCCATCATCCCAGAATGGCCAACCATATCACAGTTTGCAAAGTTAAGAATGATAACATCATGTTTATCATTTTCGATTTCATTTACTAAAGCGTCCGTTACTTCGTAAATGCTCATTTCAGGTTTCAAGTCATACGTTGCAACCTTCGGTGAGTTAATTAAGATACGCTCTTCTCCTGGGAATTCAGCCTCACGACCACCGCTAAAGAAGAATGTAACGTGCGGATACTTTTCGGTTTCCGCGATGCGAAGTTGCTTTAATCCCGCTTGCGCAACAACTTCACCTAAAGTGTTATCAAGGTTCATTGGCTTGAATGCCACGTAACCATTTACAGTTTCACTGAAGTGTGTCATACATACGAATTCTGGAATGTGAGGTACTTTTTCACCACGATCGAACTCACGGAAGTCTTCGTTTGTAAATACACGAGCAATTTGAATTGCACGGTCTGGACGGAAGTTATAGAAGATAACTGCATCATCATCATTGATTGTTGCAACTGGCGTGTTATCTTCGTTAACAATTACAGACGGCAATACGAATTCATCATAGATACCGTTCGCATAAGAGTCTTCTACACACTCTTCTGCTGATTTATAAGTAGGGCCTTCACCATTCACCATAGCACTGTAACATTTTTCTACGCGATCCCAACGCTTGTCACGGTCCATGGAGTAATAACGACCAGAGATAGTCGCGAATTGTCCTACTCCTGTTTCTTTAATTACTTCATTTGCTGCATCGATATAACCTTTTGCTGTTTGTGGTCCAACATCGCGGCCGTCTAAGAACGCATGGATATAAACTTTCTCCACACCTTCTTTTGCTGCTAAGCGAAGAAGAGCAAACATATGGTTCATGTGACTGTGCACACCACCATCAGAAAGTAAACCGAATAAATGAAGAGCAGTACCTTTTTCTTTTACGCTTTTAATTGCATTTTGGAATGTTTCGTTCTGATCGAACTCACCTTCACGAATTGCAACGTTTACGCGTGTTAAGCTTTGATATACTATGCGGCCAGCACCAATATTTAAGTGACCAACCTCAGAGTTACCCATTTGACCTTCTGGAAGACCTACTTCCTCACCACAAGCTGTAAGCGTTGTATGAGGGAATTTGTTCCAGTAACCATCAAAATTAGGTTTCTTAGCTTGTGCTACAGCATTCCCGTGAGTTTCTTCACGAAGTCCGAAACCGTCAAGGATGATTAAAGCTGTTGGCTTTCTCATTTTACCGCCCCCAGAAGACCTAAGAACGAAGCAGGCTCTAAGCTAGCACCGCCAACTAAAGCGCCGTCGATGTCAGATTGTGCCATATACTCTTTAATGTTTTCTGGTTTTACGCTACCGCCGTATTGAATACGAACAGCTTCTGCAGCTTCTGGAGAAACAGCTTCTGCAACAACTTTACGGATGTGCGCACATACTTCATTTGCATCTGCAGAAGAAGAAGATTTACCTGTACCGATAGCCCAGATAGGCTCATAAGCGATAACAGTTGCTTTAACTTGCTCTTCTGTTAAACCTGCAAGTGCTTTTGTCACTTGACCTGCTACTAGATCAAATGTTTTTCCGCTTTCGCGCTCTTCTAAAGTCTCACCACAACATACGATTGGTGTTAAACCATGTTCAAATGCTGCTAGAGTCTTTTTGTTTACTGATTCGTCTGTTTCAGCAAACATTTCACGACGCTCAGAGTGGCCAAGTACTACGTAGCCTACTTTTAAGTCGCTAAGTGCTACTGGGCTAATTTCGCCAGTGAATGCACCATTTTTTTCGAAGTGCATGTTTTGTGCACCTACTTGTAAATCAGTTCCTTCAGTTGCTGCTACAAGGCGCTCTAAGAATAGAGCTGGAGAGCAAACTACTGCATCAACAGCTGAAGCTGCTGGGATTTGACCTTTAACTTCCTCTACGAAGCTAACTGCTTCAGATAGAGTTTTATTCATTTTCCAGTTACCTGCGATAATTGGTTTACGCATGCTTTGCACCGTCCTTTTTCTTTGGCTGCTACTTATTTGTCGTTAAGACAAACTACACCTGGAAGCTCTTTACCTTCCATGAATTCTAATGACGCACCGCCGCCAGTAGAAATGTGGCTCATTTTATCAGCCATACCGAATTTTTCAACAGCTGCTGCAGAGTCACCACCGCCGATAACAGAGTATGTATCTTCTGCATCTGCTAATGCTTGTCCTACTGCTTTTGTACCTTCTGCGAATGGAGTCATTTCGAATACACCCATTGGTCCATTCCATACAACAAGCTTAGAGTTTTTAATTACATCTGCATAAATTTCACGTGTTTTAGGACCGATGTCTACGCCTTCCCAGTTAGAAGGGATAGAGTCGATACCAACGATTTGAGTTGTTGCAGTTTCAGAGAATTCCTCAGTGATTACAACATCAACTGGCATGTAGAAGTTTACGCCTTTTTCTTTTGCAAGTTGCATAAATTCTTTAGCTAGTTCAATCTTGTCGTCTTCACATAGAGATAGACCAATTTCATGACCTAAAGCTTTAACGAACGTGTAAGCAAGTCCGCCACCGATGATTAAGTTATCTACTTTGTCTAATAGATGACGAATTACACCGATTTTATCTTTTACTTTCGCACCACCAATAATAGCTGTAAATGGACGTTCTGGGTTAGAAAGTGCTTTACCTAATACATCTAACTCTTTTTCCATTAATAGACCAGATACTGCTGGTAGGTAGTCTGCGATACCTGCTGTAGAAGCGTGAGCACGGTGAGCTGCACCGAATGCATCGTTTACGAAGATGTCAGCAAGTGCTGCAAATTCTTTCGCAAGTTCTGCATCGTTCTTTTCTTCGCCCGCATAGAAACGTACGTTTTCAAGAACTAATACGTCGCCTTCGTTCATTGCTGCAACCATTTCTTGTGCAACTGGTCCGAATGCTTCGTCTGCTTTTTTAACATCTTTACCAAGAAGCTCGCCTAAACGTGCTGCTACTGGAGTAAGACGTAATTCTTCTACCGCTTGACCTTTTGGACGGCCTAAGTGGCTTGCTAAAATAACTTTCGCACCTTGCTCTACTAAATATTGAATTGTAGGAAGAGCTGCACGGATACGAGTTTCATCTGTAATTTTGCCTTCTTTCATAGGTACGTTGAAATCAACGCGGCAAAATACACGCTTACCTTTTAAATCTACGTCACGAATTGATTTTTTGTTCATTGGATTTCCCTCCGACTACTAGTTAGGATTGACAAAACCCATTCAAAAGCTTAACACATTTGCTTTTAAAACGAAAGAAGAGAGAGAGGGAACAAACCCTCTCCCTCGTTTTGTCATTGATTGCTTATATAATTAAGAATTAAAGACCTTTAGAAGTCATGTAAGCTGCTAAGTCTACTACGCGGTTAGAGTAACCAGTTTCGTTATCGTACCAAGAAAGTACTTTAACCATGTTACCTTCCATTACCATTGTAGATAATGCATCGATTGTAGAAGAAGCTGTACATCCGTTATAGTCGATAGATACTAATGGCTCTTCGCTGTATCCAAGGATACCTTTTAATTCGCCTTCAGCTGCTGCTTTGAATGCTGCGTTTACATCTTCAACTGTTACTTCTTTGTCAAGTTCAACAACTAAATCAACAAGAGAAACGTTAGCAGTTGGAACACGTACAGCGCCACCGTTTAATTTACCTTTAAGTTCTGGTAATACTAATGCTACAGCTTTAGCTGCACCAGTAGATGTTGGGATCATGTTTTCAGCTGCTGCACGAGCACGACGTAAATCTTTGTGTGGTAAGTCTAAGATTTGTTGGTCGTTAGTGTAAGAGTGAATTGTTGTCATCATTCCGCGTTTTACGCCGAATTTTTCGTTTAATACTTTAGCGAATGGAGCTAGACAGTTTGTAGTACAAGAAGCGTTAGATACTACGTTGTGGTTAGCTGCATCGTATTGTTCGTGGTTAACACCCATAACTACAGTGATATCTTCGTCAGAAGCTGGAGCTGAGATGATAACTTTCTTAACTGATCCACCTAAGTGTTTTTCAGCGTCTGATTTTTTAGTGAAACGGCCAGTAGATTCTACTACTACTTCTACTCCGTAGTCGCTCCATGGTAATTGAGCTGGGTCACGCTCAGCGATAACTTTAATTTCTTTACCGTTAACAACGATGCTGTTTTCGTTAGCAGATACTTCTGCATTTAAAGTTCCGTGAACTGTGTCATATTTTAAAAGGTGAGCTAATGTTTTAGCATCTGTTAAGTCGTTGATTGCTACTACTTCTACCTCAGAGTTGTTAAGAGCTGCGCGGAATACGTTACGTCCGATACGTCCAAATCCATTAATACCAATTTTAGTCATTTGAATTTCCTCCTTGGGGGATTATATTAAAGGGTAAAACCCTTTGTTAACTGTTTTGCTGCACCTTCATCTGTAATTAGAATTGAAGTGTGCCCTTGTTTAATTACAGCCTGTATTGCTTTTGCCTTTGAAGAACCTCCAGCGACTGCAACAACGTGAGATACATTTTGTAAATCCTCTAATTGCATACCAACTGTTCTTACTTTATGAACAACATTTCCTTCTTCATTAAAGTAGTAACCGAAAGCTTCACCAACTGCTTCGCTTGCTTGAATCTTTAACCAATCTGCTTCCGAAGTACTTCTGCGACGTGCCATTGTTAACGCATCACCTATTCCATGAATGACGATATTGGAAGATCGAATCAACTCAAGAACTTCTTTCACGGAAGGCTCTGTCACAATAGACGCATATGCTTCGCTACTAACATGGTCTGGAACATACAATAAGCGATAATTACTCATCGTATTTTGCGCCATCTTGGCACAAATGGTATTGGCTTCTAATTCAACACCTTCTCCGATTCCACCACGTGCTGGGACAAATAGCATATGTAAATCTTTACAATCAAGTTGCATCATGTCCGCAGCAGCAGCTAGCGTAGTTCCTCCAGCCACAGCAACGATATTATTCGCTGTCAGACGGTCTTTTATACAAGTCACACAAGCACGGCCCATCTCCAGTTTGACCCAAGGTGATTCATCACTATCACCAGGGACAACGAAAACTTCATCCAAGTCTAATGTTTCCTTAAGTTGCTTTTCTAAAACCTTTAACCCGGAAATTTCTTTCATAAAGTCTTCCAAAGCAAGAACTAAAGCTGTTCCTTCTTCTGTCAAAGTCATTCCAGAAGAAGCGACGTGAACTAAGTTTTGTTCTTTCAAAACTTGAACTTCACTTCGCAATACTCGTTCTGTCATACCGAGGCTTGCTGATAAGTTTCTTCTTCCAATCGGCTGCATGAGCCTAATGTATTGAAGAATTTGCATTCTCGTTTGCATAACAGGTAGCAGATCAGGTAATAATTTTTTTGTGTTCTGAATCCATGAGCGCATATCTTTTCTCCTCACTACATTGGTTCATTTTTCCTCGGTGGTCACTTTACGTCCCGTAGTGACATTTTGTGTCCCACATAGGTTAAAAAAATAATCCCTGCTACGTGTATTATTGTAACAGGAGATAGAAACTTATTCAACTCTTAACTGCATTCTTTATATAGTTTATTATGACACCTTTGTGAATGTTACCATATTCTACTTGTTTTCCGTCTATTTCTACAACCGGAATCATTAAATGATATTTTTCTAAAAGGTCATTATCTTCATATATATCTATTTCCTCGATTTGAAAAGAATATTCACATTGTACTTCCTGCAAAACTTGTTTCGCCTGCACGCAAAGACCACAATTCTTTTTTGTATACAGCACAACTTTCATCTTCTTCACCTATCCGATTGTTTTTCGCAATGACGAAGCTGGGATATGCATTTGTTCTCTATACTTCGCCACCGTTCTTCGAGAAATAACAATTTCATGCTCTTCTTCTAATAATTTTGAAATCTTTTGATCTGAGAGTGGCTTTTTCTTATTCTCTGCTTCCACAAGCGTTTGAATAAACTGTTTCACTCGCTTCGTTGAAACTGCCTCATCCTCTGTCGTCGAAACTGCATTACTAAAGAACGATTTCATCTCAAATAAACCGTGTGGCGTTTGCACATACTTATTTCTTGTTGCACGACTAATCGTAGACTCATGCACACTTAGCTCTTCCGCCACCTCTTTTAAAGCGAGCGGCTTCAAATACGCTGGACCTTCCCAAAAGAAATCACGTTGTTTTTCCATAATAATCGTCATCACTTGCAGAAGTGTTTGTTTTCTCTGTTTCAAACTGCGCATAATCCATTGCACATGCTGATACTTTTCTGAAACGTAAGATGCTACTTCACTTTCACTATTATTAAGAAGCGCACTGTACTCAGAGTGAATTTCAATTCTCGGCATATTTCTCTCATTCATCTGTAAAACGAGGCGATCGCCTTCTTTTTTCACTGCCATGTCAGGCACAATATACAGTGGTTTATCCGAAGAATACGCAAGGCCCGGTTTCGGCTGCAATGATGTAATACAGTTCACCGCCGATTGTAATTCTTCATTACTACACTTCAGCACATGAACGAGCTTTCGCCAATCCTTCTTCACGAAATAAGCAAAGTGCTCCTCTACAATATCTTCCGCTAATCCATCCCTTCTTTGTAAGCGCTTCAATTGTAAGGTTAAACATTCCTGAATATTACGCGCCCCTACCCCTGCTGGCTCCAGTGATTGGACAAGCTCTACAGAGCGGTCAACTACATGAATATGCGCAGAAAGGAGCTCTGCTAACTCTTCATTCGTTTCTTGTAAATACCCGTTTCCATCCATGTTCATAATAATGAAAGAAGCCACTTTCCGCTCTTCTTCATCTATTTTATAATACTGTATTTGATTTAATAAATGTTGCTGAATCGTTGTAGAATCCACACTGTAGATTTCCATCTGATTCTCGACTTGTTTGCTGGTACTTTTACTGTTGTTAGAGCTCTTTTTCTTCTCCCTCTCAAAACCACCTAACTCAATAAGGGGATTCTCTAACGATTGCTCATACAAAAACTCCGATAATTCTTGTACATTATACTGAAGCATTGTAATCGCTTGCCTTAACTCTTGTGTCATTGCCAAACGTAAGCTTTGTTCTTGTAAAAGACTTGCCTTCAAACTAATCTCCCCCTTGTTTCTATTGTACAATAAGTTTGGTAAAAGGAGAATCCTCACGCAGACGCCCATTCCAAAATATTATTAATTTATATGTATTAATGATATTTACAACTTACAACCGAAATTTGAATAATATTGAAAGAAAATAATAAGTTATAAAAATTATTATCAAGTACTAATAGTAAATCTTATTATCAGATATAACAAGAGGGAAATAAAAAAAGTCCTAACCTACAAAACGTAAGTTAGGACTTTTTGACGCGCCCAGAGGGATTCGAACCCCCGACAGACGTGGTACCGGAAACCACCGCTCTATCCGACTGAGCTATGGGCGCATGATTATAGAAAACACTTCATTTTCTTCTCATAATAATAGCAATAAAATCCATCTAAATCAATAAAAATATCCCCGTAATACCTTATACATCTTAGCTAAAAGCATATAAAATCTATTCAACCCCTAAATTTTCCAATCATAAATTCATCCCAACTCACAAATTATAACCTATGAATTGATATTCCAAAGGGGGCTTCATTCAATGACTGTAATTACGAAACTAAAGCAAACTGTTTCTGGATTAAAAAGTGCACAAGCTAGCTTAGAGGGATTCGCTCTTGATACGGATAACCAACAAGCTAAGCAACTTTTTCAAACAGCTGCGCAGCAAACACAAACGATTATCGATTCTTTAAACCCACGTGTTGAAGAAGTCCAACAGGAAGAACCACAATACTCACAGCAATAACGAACCAATCTTGCTGTGAAATAGAAAAAGGATGATATGCAGTCATCCTTTTTCTATCACATTACATATTGCAATAGAAATGGAATGATAATTATGCGAAAACTCGGCCTCATAACCGCATTATTTGCACTTCTATTTAGCTCTTTTACCGGATGTGATAATAGTCCTTTAGATAAAAAAGTGAAAGAAGAAGCAAAACAAACGGAGAAAGAAAAAGGTCCAAAGTTAACAAAGACGAGTACGGAATCCTTTAATCAATCTATATCACAAGGAGCGAAGAAAAGAGCTCTCGCTATGGATGAAATTATAAAAAGCACAGCAGTGAATTCAAATTTAGATCTCTACATAGCAGTTACACCTGAGCATCACGAAAGGTTTGGATTAAAACCGCTTCGTAAAAAGCTTCAAAAGCAGCTAAGTGATGAGCACCCTACTTTCGATGTTCGTGTAAGTACAGATAAAAAAATCTTTATGTTACTCGAAAAGCTCGAAAGAAAGATTAAGGAAAAAAAAGTATCTAAAGATGAGATTAATAAGCAATTAAAACTCATTGGTAAAAAAATGGAGTCTAACACTTAACGCTTTTTAAAAGAAAAGGAAGGATTGCAATGTCTAGTAAAGATAAAAACTTAACCCCTGTACAACAGGAGTATAAAAAATTCGAACAAGAACGCGAACCGAAACGACCTGTCTTAAAAAATTGTATAAAAGCCTTTTTCGTTGGTGGTTTTATTTGCTTCATCGGACAACTCATTTCTACTTTTTACATCACATATTTTGATTTCACTGAACGTTCGGCAGGAAATCCAACCGTCGCAACTCTTATTTTCATTTCTATGTTACTAACTGGATTTGGTATATACGATCGTTTTGGGCAGTTTGCTGGTGCTGGTACAGCTGTACCTGTTACTGGATTTGGAAACTCCGTTATTGCAGCTTGTATCGAACACCGAACGGAAGGATTTGTTCTTGGTGTTGGCGGTAACATGTTTAAATTAGCTGGCTCTGTTATTTTATTTGGTGTATTTTCGGCTTTTGTCATCGCACTTATTAAAACGATTCTCGTTCAATGGGGAGGGCTATAAATGTTACAAGGACACCGAACGTGGGTATTTGAAAACAAACCCGTTATTATTTCAACAGGAGTCGTTGGTGGACCTTTTGAGGCAAAAGGGAAAATCCCAGAAGACTTCGATATCCTTCATGAAGATTTATGGCTCGGACAAGATTCCTATGAAAAAGCACATAAAATTTTATTCGAAGAAGCTTGTAGCCGGGCTACTGAAAAAGCAGAACTTCGTAAAGACGATATTCAATTCGTACTCGCAGGAGATTTAATTAATCAAATTACCCCTACAAGCTTTGCTTGCCGCACACTGGGCACTCCTTATCTCGGATTATTCGGGGCTTGTTCTACTTCCATGGAAGGTTTAGCACTTGGGGCAAGTATCGTAAACGCAAAGGGCGCAAAATATTTATTAACTGGTGCCTCAAGTCATAACACCGCTGTAGAAAAACAGTTCCGCTATCCTACCGAATACGGTGGACAAAAGCCGCCTACTGCACAGTGGACAGTAACCGGAGCAGGAGCCGCTATTTTAAGCGATACTGGGCACGGCCCTAGGGTAACATCTGCCACAATCGGACGAGTCGTTGATATGGGATTAACGGATCCGTTTAATATGGGAGGTGCAATGGCTCCAGCTGCCGTCGACACAATTGAAGCTCACTTACGCGAACGTCAAATTGATGCCTCTTACTACGATTTAATTGTAACAGGCGATCTCGGACATGTAGGACGCGAAATTGCTTATGACTTACTACATAAACACGGAACAAAAGTAATGAGCGAACAGTTTCAAGATTGCGGACTCCTCATTTATAGAGAAGGACAGCCTGTCATAGCCGGTGCTAGTGGACCAGGATGTTCCGCAACAGTCGTGTACGGTCATTTATTAAACCGAATGAAAAGAGGAGAGTTCAAAAAAATACTTGTCGTTGCGACAGGCGCTTTACTATCTCCACTTACATTCCAACAAGAAGAAACGATTCCGTGTATCGCTCATGCCGTTTCGATTGAATTTGGAGGTGCAACGCAATGATTTTTTTCTGGGCTTTCGTCATTGGCGGACTCATATGTGTAATCGGCCAACTTATGTTTGATGTCGGCAAACTAACACCCGCTCATACAATGGCAACACTCGTTGTTGCTGGAGCTATATTAGATGGATTTAATTTGTATGAGCCATTAATTGATTTCGCTGGAGCCGGGGCAACTGTACCTATTACAAGCTTTGGTAATGCCCTCGTTCATGGCGCAATGGAAGAAGCTGCAAAACATGGCATCGTTGGCGTTATTACCGGCATGTTTAAAGTAACGAGCGCCGGTGTATCAGCAGCTATTATTTTCGGCTTCATTGGAGCATTGTTATTTAAACCGAAAGGATAAGAGGTGTTTATATGACTGTTATCGCTAGCGTAAAAACTTGCCTTGCTAGTGTAAGAGGCGCTCAAGCAAGCTTAAGTTCCCTTTCACTAAATTCTACAGACGATGAAGCTAAACGCGTATTTCATGAATGTATGTTAGAAATGGACAGTGTCATCGCTGATTTACAGGATAGAGTTTCAGTATTAGAACGTGAAGAACCTCAATATAAAGGGTTTTAAGTAGACTGGAGGAAATAACTATGTCTCACCTACCGGAATGGACACTTGTCATCCTTCGCTCTGTATTCATATTAATTATTTTATTCACTATTACAAAGTGCTTAGGAAAAAGGCAAATCTCTCAGCTTTCCTTTTTTGAATACATAGCGGGAATGACAATCGGTGATATCGCTGCTCAAATAGCTACAGGGCTTGATCAAAAGTTTTTCCACGGTGTCTTTGCTATACTTATTTTCGCATCAGTACCCTTTTTTGTCGGAATTCTTTCCTTAAAAAACAAAACTGCTAGAGATTTTTTTGAAGGGAAGTCTACAGTTTTAATAAAGGATGGCAAAGTACTTGAGGATAATTTAAAGAAAGAGAAATATACAAGTGATGAGTTACTTGAACTTCTTAGAGGAAATGGTGCATTTAGTATAGCGGAAGTCGAATTTGCTGTCTTAGAACCGAGCGGAGAATTAAATGTATTATTAAAGAAAGATTCTCAGCCCATTACTGCAAAAGACCTTGGATTAAAAGTACCGAATGAAAAAGAACCGCAAACTGTTATTATGGATGGCAATGTCTTAGATGAACCTTTATCCTCTAGTGGACATAACCGCGCTTGGCTACATTCTGAACTAGAAAAGCTCGGTGTTGTTATTGAAAATGTCTTTCTCGGTCAAGTGGATTCATACGGACAACTTACTATCGACATTTACAATGACAAACTCCAAATGCCTTCTCCTCAAAACAAACCTTTATTATTAGCATCTTTAAAAAAATGTCATGCTGATCTTGAACTATTTTCCCTAGAAACAAAGTCGAAATCAGCAAGCGAAATGTATAGTAAAAACGCGAAACAAATCGAAAAGATTTTAAATAGAGTTACCTATCTTTTAAAAGACTAACTATCGAAAGAACGCTTCAGTTAAAAGGCGTTCTTTTCTTTTTTCTTCAGTTTTCATAACGTTTAAATTTATGGAATTCGGTTATGATGTTGAAGATACATAAGCAGGGAATTTCGAAAACATAGCGAATATTTCATGATACAACTACATATTTTTTTGATTTAAAGTGGTTTCGTTTGACCTTTATTGACCATAATTGTATTATAAGACTAAGAAAGCTTTAGAAGGAGGAAATAACAGATGAATTTAATTCCTACAGTAATTGAACAAACAAATCGTGGAGAACGCGCTTACGATATTTACTCTCGACTATTAAAAGACCGCATCATTATGCTTGGTAGTGCAATTGATGACAACGTAGCTAACTCAATCGTTTCCCAGCTTTTATTCTTGGAATCTCAAGATCCAGAAAAAGATATTCACATCTACATCAACAGCCCTGGTGGTTCTATCACAGCAGGTATGGCAATCTATGATACAATGCAGTTTATTAAACCACAAGTATCAACAATCTGTATCGGTATGGCAGCATCTATGGGTGCATTCTTACTTGCAGCAGGTGAAAAAGGAAAACGTTATGCACTTCCAAACAGTGAAGTAATGATTCACCAACCACTTGGTGGAGCACAAGGTCAAGCGACTGAAATCGAAATCGCTGCAAAACGTATCCTATTCTTACGTGAAAAACTAAACCAAATTCTTGCTGACCGCACTGGTCAACCACTTGAAGTACTACAACGCGACACAGACCGCGACAACTTCATGACAGCAGAAAAAGCTTTAGAATACGGTTTAATCGATAAGATCTTTACAAATCGTTAATAACTAAAAGCGGAAGCGGCTCATTCAGAATCGCAGGGCGATGGAGCACCTGATTCCGAGGCGCTTTTTGCCTCGAATGAAGGGCGAAACGACCGGAGATTCTAGCCGCTGGAGCTGGATATACTAAAAGCGGAAGCGGCTCGTTCAGAATGGGAGGAGGATGGAGCTTCTGACAAAGAGGTGCTTTTTACCTCGGCGGAAGAAGCGAAGCCACCGACCATTCTAGCCGCTGGAGCTGGATACATTTAAAGCGGAAGCGCCCTATAATTGGGCGCTTCTTTTATATATTGTTCCCCGCTCACATACCCCATCCAGTATCCCTCTAAATATATCAACGATTTTTCAATTATATCGAACAAAACTCAAATTATATCAACGATTTTTTTAATATATCAACGGTTCGACACAACATATCGATTTACCGACAATCTCCGACAAGGACAAACCAGCTAAATACCCCTCCCCGCTAATCCGCACAAACAACAAAACAAAAAAACTATCGCATATACGCGATAGCTCTTTATTGTACATATGCAGCTAATGCTTCTAAAGCCTCTTCTGCATCTGAACCTTCTGTTGTAATTGTTATCATGCTTCCAGTTCCAATTGCTAAGCTCATAATCCCCATTATGCTCTTTGCATTTACTGTCTTTCCATCTTTCTCAATGAAGATATCTGCATGAAAGCGATTTGCCTCTTGTACAAACAACGCAGCCGGACGTGCTTGTAAACCGTTTTTTAATGAAACCTGAACTCGTTTTTGAACCACAGCTCCATTTCCCCTTTAACCTCTTATTTTTTTGCTACCGTTTCCCCCGCGCGTAATTTCTCTGCAATTTCATCGATTTTACGCAAACGATGATTAATACCCGATTTACTAATTTTCCCCCCGGATACCATCTCACCTAACTCTTTCAATGTTACATCTTGATAATCTCTTCGTAGCTGCGCAATTTCTCGTAGTTTATCTGGCAATATATCAAGACCAACCGTCTCATCAATATAGCGGATATTTTCAATTTGCCTTAGCGCTGCACCAATTGTTTTATTTAAATTAGCTGTTTCGCAGTTCACTAAACGATTTACGGAATTACGCATATCACGTACGATTCTAATATCTTCAAATCTTAAAAGCGCATTATGAGCACCAATAATATTTAAAAATTCCGTAATTTTCTCCGCTTCTTTCAAATACGTAATGTACCCTTTTCTTCTTTCCAGCGTCTTACTATTTAAATCAAATCCGTTCATTAGTTCACATATAGCATCATTATGTTCCTTATATAACGAAAAGATCTCTAAATGATAAGATGATGTTTCTGGGTTATTTACTGAACCACCTGCTAAAAATGCACCGCGTAAATACGATCGTTTACAACACTTCTTCTCAATCAATTCTTGTGATATATTTCGAATAAATGAAAAGTCATCTCGCACGATATGAAGATCGGCTAATATTTCGCGAGACTTCTCAACAAGCCTTACGATATATACATTATTTTTCTTCAATCGCATTTTTTTACGAACAAGCAATTCTACCGTTACGTCATATCCCTTTTTCAAAAGCGTATAAATTCTTCTTGCAATTGCCGCATTTTCTGTTTGAATATCAATAGATAGACGACGGTTTGAAAAAGAAAGCGATCCATTCATTCGAAGTAACGCTGATAATTCAGCTTTTTCACAGCATTCCTTCATTTCAAGGTTCGTCAGCTCTTTCTTTGTTTCTGATGCAAATGACACAGTCAACACCTCCTTATACGATTATTATGGAACAAAATTCTTGTCCTATATGAATGAGGAGCGCTACCTCAAACGAGGCAACGCATATTTATAACAATGAATATAAAATCGAAGCTAACTTTAACGTATCATGCCTTACAACACGATCATCATACTTCGCTAATCCACCTTGAATGACATCAATATTATTTTCAGCAAAACGTTCTTCATCCACTACAACTGGTGTAGACATTTCTTCCTCATATAACTTACGTAATTCACAAGGAATATCACGGTTATTTACAATTGCAGTATTAATAAATGGTTGCCCTAAATGATCGTGTAAAGCCTGCACATGATCAAAAGCAGTATATCCCATCGTTTCACCCGCTTGTGTCATAACGTTACATACATACACCTTCTTCGCCTTTGCAGCAAGAACAGCATCCCCAATTTTATTAACAACTAAGTTGGGTAATATACTTGTATACAAACTTCCTGGACCGAAAACGAGTAAATCAGCTCGTTTAATCTCAGCCAAGGTTTCATGCAATGGCTCTACATCTTCTGGAGTTAAAAAGACACGATTAATCTTCTTTCCGTAATAAGGAATCTTTGATTCGCCTGTTACAATTTCTCCATCTTCAAGTTCCGCATGAAGTACCGCACTTTGATTCGCTGCTGGTAATACACGTCCTCTGACATTTAATACTTTACTTGTTTCCGTAATTGCATGGAAAAAGTCTCCTGTAATTGAGGTCATACCTGCCAACAATAGATTTCCTAACGCATGACCTTTCAGTCCGTCCCCTGTTGTGAAACGGTGCTGAAATAAAGCTTCCACCAGTGGCTCTACATCCGATAACGCAACAAGTACGTTACGGATGTCACCTGGAGGTGGAATTTCTAGCTCATCACGTAATCTACCTGAACTGCCACCATCATCAGCGATTGTAACAACTGCTGTAATATCAACAGGATATTGCTTTAATCCTCTTAATAAAACAGAGAGTCCAGTTCCGCCTCCCATGATAACAATTTTAGGCTTTCTCTCTTTTTTCATCCCTTAATGGCCCTTTCTCTTCTCCACATCACGATGAGATACATGAACACTATACTCTGGTTTCAAATGTTTCCCAAGGTATTCTGTAAGCGTAACAGAACGATGCTGTCCACCTGTACATCCAATTGCAATTACAAGTTGACTTTTGCCTTCTCTTTTATAATGAGGCAACATGAAAGTAATCAGATCCGTCAACTTCTCTAAAAACTTATGTGTCTCATTAAATTTCAGTACATACGAAGAAACTTCTTCATCTAGTCCTGTTAATGGCTTCATATGTGGAATGTAATATGGATTTGGTAAAAAACGAACATCAAATACTAAATCTGCATCAATTGGAATACCGTACTTAAATCCAAATGACATAACATTTACACGAAATGCTTGCTCAGTTTCTGTTGAGAACAAGTGAACAATTTTTTCACGTAATTCTTTCGGTTTTAAATCCGATGTATCAAGCACAATATTCGCTCGTGCCTTCATATCTGTTAATAAATCGCGCTCTGCTTCGATTCCCTTTAACGGCAAACCAGTTGGTGCAAGTGGATGCGAACGTCTCGTTTCTTTATAACGAGTTACAAGCGTACTATCTTTCGCATCTAAAAATAAAATATGAGGAATAATCCATGTACGTTCTGATAAATCATCAAGCGCTCCCCATAAATGTTCGAAAAACTCGCGGCCACGTAAATCAATACCAAGTGCCACTTTATTCATTTTCCCTTTTGAATCCGCCATAAGTTCAATAAACTTTGGCAATAACATCGGTGGCAAATTATCTACACAAAAATATCCTAAATCTTCAAAACTTTGTAAAGCTACTGTTTTTCCAGCTCCAGACATCCCTGTAATAATTACCATTTTTATATCATTATTCTCTGTCATCGTATCCTCTCCTTGACGGTTTAACTCGGATCTAATCGATATGAAAGCAACTCAAAATCTGGGGTATATACAAATGTACCGTAGATTATGCCATTTCCTTTAATTAAGTAATCAATAATGTGATAATCTCCTGGCGCCATTGCTAAATCATCAATTTTGTCAAATGTATGCCAACCAATGATGCCTTCTTCGCTCTCTAGTTTGTTTTCTCCTGCAAAATCTGTCGCTAAAAAGGAGAACATCATCCATTCAGAAACAACTTTATCACCTTCTTGGATGACAAAGGTGAAGACCCCCTTTAACGCTGGGTTTTTCAAATAAATACCTGTTTCTTCACGATACTCGCGAACAACGGAATCTCTTACAGTCTCACCACGCTCCATTTTCCCGCCTGGTGCAACCCACCAATTTCGGCGAGGTTTTTGGAGTAAGAGTACTTCATTATCTCTAATTAACACACAGTTTGTCACTCTTTGCATGTTTCTTCACCTCAGCTACTTGCAGTAAAATTCCTCACTGCATACTTCTTTCATTATACTATCAAAAACAGTTTGCTACAACGAAGGAGCCAGTCCTCTTTCGTTAAGCATATGCTACTCAACAATTTTAAAAAAGCTTTCTATAACAAGCAATGTAAATGCTTAGACTTTCAATGAATAGCATAAAAAATCCCCTTAACGATTTTTATCGCCAAGGGGATTAAAGCCTTTATTTCTTACCGAAATAAGTAACAATCGCAAATCCTAAAATAAAGGTAATAATCGAACTTATAATTGAAAATCCGCCAGTCGGAATCCCAGGGAACACAATTACAATCGAACCGATTACAAGTCCAATAATTGCCGCAAATGTCATACTTTTATAACGATCTAATAAAAAACTAATGCCTTTACTACTTACAACAAATCCGACCATAACACCAGCACCGATAACCACGATTAAAGGTAAATTAAGTGTAGTTAAAGCGTTAATTGCTGTTGGATACACACCAATAATTAATAAAATAAACGATCCACTAATCCCAGGAAGCAGCATGGCCATACTAGCCATCCATCCTGCGAAAAATAAACCAATTGCATTTAAAATTGTTAACGTCGTAATTGGATCTGCTGCCTTATCTGGTTTAAAGAAAGCTGTAATCGCAACAAGAATTGCTGCAACTATTAATAAAACAATGTGCTTACCTTTAAACGATGACTTTGCATCAGCTTCTCTCATTAACATCGGTAATATACTAATAATTAAACCGAGGAAGAAAAATTGAGTCGGTTCATAATGATTTGCAAGTAAATATTTAATAACGTGACTTAACGTTAAAAATGCTGCTGCCACACCAGCTGCAAGGGGAATTAAAAATCCTAAATGTTTTTTCCATTCACGACTAAAGAATCCACTAATTGCCGCAAGCAATTGTTCATAAATCCCTAACACAACAGCGATTGTACCGCCGCTCACACCAGGAATTAAATCACTAACGCCCATACAAAATCCACGATATATATTACGCCATTCCATACTGAATAAATTCCTCATTTCTTATAGTGATTTTTTCCGTAAAGTCCAGTATATCAATAAGAAAGCTTATAATCCTAATATTTTTTGACAAAATTTTGACATTTTCAAACAAAAAAAGAAGAAAGCTCCTGTCGGTAGCTTTCTTCTCACAAGGTATATTATCCCTTATTTTTCTGATACAGTTTTTAATTCCTCTAATAATTCTTCTACGTAATGTTGAGCACTTTGTGCTGCAATACTACCGTCACCTGTTGCAGTTACAATTTGACGAAGCATTTTTTCACGAACATCACCAGCTGCAAAAATACCAGGAATTTTCGTTTCCATACGTTCGTTCGTTTCAAGGTAACCATTTTCATTTGTAATACCTAGTTCAACAAATGGTTTTGATAATGGTAACATACCGATGTATACGAATACGCCGTCAGTTTTGACTTCTTTCTCTTCTCCACTGTTTACGTCGACAAGTGTTACACTTCCTACTTTACCACTTGCTTCGTTGATTTCTTTTATAGTATGGTTCCAAATGAAATCTACTTTTTCATTTTGGAAAGCACGGTCTTGTAAAATTTTCTGTGCACGAAGCGTGTCACGACGGTGAACAATCGTTACTTTTGATGCAAAGCGCGTTAAGAATACACCCTCTTCAACAGCAGAATCTCCGCCGCCAATTACGATAAGTTCTTTTTCTTTAAAGAATGCCCCGTCACATACTGCACAATATGATACACCACGGCCGCCAAGTTCTGTTTCACCCGGTACACCAATTTTTTTATACTCTGCACCGCTTGCAACGATAATTGCACGTGCTTTATATTCTTTTTTACCAGCAATAATTGTTTTGTATTCTTTACCATCGATGACTTCTTTCACATCACCGTATGCATATTCAGCACCAAATTTCTTCGCATGCTCAAACATTTTATTTGATAAGTCTGGTCCTAAAATAGACTCATAACCTGGGTAGTTTTCTACATCTTCTGTGTTTGCCATTTGGCCACCTGGAATACCACGCTCAAGCATTAATGTGCTTAAATTTGCACGAGATGTATATACTGCAGCTGTCATACCAGCTGGTCCTGCACCAATAATAACGACATCATAAATTTTTTCTTCTGACACACTATTCACTCCTATCCATTCCTACACAATTAAGTTACCCTCATTATACTGTTAGCATCATTTTTTTCCCAATGATTTGCTTATCTTATGTGTGCGTACGCTTAACAGCTTGCACATACTTTCGGACAGTCGCTACAGATACATTATATACATCTCCAAGCTCCGACTGTGTCATTTTATTTCCTTGTTCGCCGCGTACAATGTATTCAATCGCAGCTGACCAGCCGTACACATTTGTAAATATATCTCCAGATGTATATAAACGTATGAACGTACAAAACCAAAAGTGTAAACACTCTTCAATTAATTCATCATCTTTTTTCGTATAATTGTATAATGCATCCGCGATTCGTACGCACTGCTCAAATTGTTGTAAATCAGCTGGAATACTCTTATGACTATTAAGTAAAAAGAAGTAATTTGCAAGTTGTGATACGATGGGAACACCGTTCTTCGCTTGCGTTATATCAAAGAAGAATCCAACCTTCTCCGGCGTTGACAATTCATTCATTAAATATAAAGCCAGCATTTGTTCTTCTAACGTCGCACTTTGCTGAAATGATTTTCGTAATTCTTCAAATAGCAAACTTTGTCCTTCATCTGCTAAATTCAGCGCATTCCAGGGCTCTTTTCCTTTTTTATCAGGGTGCAATTCCACGACATGTTGCCACATTTTTTCAGCTAGTTGCTGATCTTTCACCATATAAGCAGAATATGCAAACCAATAATAAAAACTAACGTCTCCCTCGTATCCTTGACGCTTTAATAATTTGAACCATTTATATGCATGCTCGAAATAACCAATCGTTGCAAGTGTGGTTCCCAGTTTCAAACGATGTTCAAATGAAATCGGATATACTGAAACTAGCTGTCCCGCTAACGCTTCTACTTGTTTATGCTCTCCAATTGAATATAGAAAAATAAGCGTATTACAAAGCGCATGTATATTACCAGGATTTTTCTCTAAAATCATTTCTGTTAACTTCAGTGCCTTGTCTACATTACCAGATTGAAAATGTGCAATGGCTAAATTATTATGACCTGACCAAAATTCCGGATAATCTTTCGTAACAATTTCTAATGTAGCAATCGCTTCTTCCAATTGTCCATTACGAATATAACGATTCGCTTCTTCCTGCATAACAATTAAATCATCTTCATCTTCAATCTCTTCCGCACCCATTGCTTCTTCTTCCATAATCTCAAGAAGTTCTAATGTATCTTCTACGAATTCCTTCTCTTTTGCAAATTCTAAATAGCGATCCGCATATTTCTTCGCCTGTTGAAATAACCCCATATATGCATAATTATTTGCAATAAAATAATAGCACTGTTCAAGTTCTGGATTAGATCTAACTAACTTTAAGAAGATTTGATTCGATTCTTGATATTCACCAGCCTCAGATAATACTGATGCTAATTGACATAAAATAAACGGCTCCTTCTCACTTTGTGCCGCTCTTCGAAAATATTTAATTGCATCTTGCAATTTTTGCCCTTTGTAAGCTCTCATCCCTTTTTTATAAAAGAAGTCCGCTAGCTGATTAAAAGAGATAACTTGTCCGTTCTCCTTATATATTCTTTGATTTTTCCCCATATATCCTCCAGTTTTTTGTTTTCTTCGTTCACACATTCTTCTATCTATAAGTATACACGATTCCGTAAAAAACAAAACAGTATATTCTACTCAATTATTTCCTTTTTATTCATAAAAAAAGAAGAGAAATGTTACATTTTCACCATGAACCTTCTCTTGCGGTCATTTGCTCTTTCGTATAAATAATACGCATTGGATTTCCACCTACGAAAGCTCCGCTCGGTACATCTCTATGAACAAGTGTGCCAGCTGAGACAGTCGCACCATCTCCAATTTTCACACCTGGTAATATTGTTACATTCGCTCCAATCATCACTTCATTTCCAATGATGATTTCCCCAAGTCGATATTCACGAATTAAATATTCATGTGCTAAAAGCGTTGTGTTATAACCAATAATCGAATTCTCTCCCACAGTTATCTTTTCTGGGAACATAATATCCGGCATTACCATAAGTGCAAATGATGTTTTCTTTCCTACTTTCATCCGTAAAAAAGTACGGTACAACCAATTCTTCACAGATAAAAATGGCGTGTAACGCGCAATTTGGATAATAATAAAGTTTTTCATTACCTTCCAAAAAGACACTGTTTTATACACATTCCATAATGAATTTCCTCCTGAAACAGGATAGCGCGTTGTCCGTCGCACTTAGCTCGCTCCTCTACTAACTTACTTGGACCTTTATGAACGGTTCATATTAGACAAAATCGGTAGCAAATCACTCATTTTATCTAGCATAAAGTCCGGCTTGTAAGCTTCTAAATACGCTCTACCTTTCAACGTCCATGAAACCGCAGCTGTTTTCGTCCCCGCATTTTGACCACCGACAATATCATGATGATTATCCCCAACCATCAATGCCTCTTCTGGTTTTGCATCTAATAATTCAAGCGCTTTTTGAAGTGGCTCTGGATGTGGTTTCACATGCTCTACATCATCAATTGTCACGACAACATCAAAAAATTCATCAAGCTTTGACAACTGTAATCCCATCTCAACGGTTTGTCTCGCTTTCGTTGTAACAATACCAACTTTATAACCTTGCTTCTTCAACTCTCGAACTGTTTCATATACAGTTTCATATTCTTCTACTAATTCATCATGATGATCATGGTTAAATTCGCGATAGCTTGTAATCATCTCTTCAACCTTACTTTCATCAATCTTGCTGAAAGTATCATGCAAAGATGGACCGATAAATGGCAACACATCTTCACGCTTATATTGATTTGGATAATATGTATTTAAAGTATGTAAAAAAGAAGAAATAATAAGTTCGTTTGTATTAATTAAAGTTCCATCTAAATCAAATAACACTGTATTTATTCTCATTGCCTTAGTCCTTTCGCTTTCCTGAATATGAAAGAAGCAGCATCTTACAATAAGATGCTACTTTTCTCTAATTTTCCGAATATCTTTTATCAGCTTGCCCCATTTTTCGTCTCACAATAATGAAAATAATAGAAATAACAACAAGTCCAATTGACATTACTTGTGCAATGCGAAGTGGTCCTAGCATTAAACTATCTGTACGTAAGCCTTCTACGAAGAAGCGTCCTACTGAATACCAAATTAAATATGTGAAGAATAATTCCCCGCGGCGTAAATTCACTTTTCTTAATGCAAGTAGTAAAATTACACCTACAAAATTCCATAATGATTCATATAAAAACGTCGGATGATAGTACACACCCTCAATATACATTTGATTAATAATGAAATCTGGTAAATGAAGACCTTCTAAAAACTGTCTCGTTACTTCATCACCATGTGCCTCTTGGTTCATAAAGTTTCCCCATCGGCCAATTGCTTGTCCTAGTAAAATACTTGGCGCAGCAATATCCGCCAACTTCCAGAATGAAACCCCGCGTCGCTTTGCAAAAAGAATTCCGGTAATAACCGCTCCGATTAAACCACCATGAATCGCCAAGCCACCTTGACGAATATTAATAATTTGACTCGGGTTTTGCGCGTAATATTCCCATTCAAAAATAACATAATACATTCTCGCAAATAGAATAGCGATCGGTACTGCAATTAATACAAGGTCAACAAATGTATCTTTTGGAATACCTAGCCTTTCTCCCTCGCGAGTTGCTAGCCAAAGACCTAATAGCACACCTGTACCGATAATAATCCCGTACCAATAAACAGGAAACGGCCCAAGTTGGACAGCTACGCGGTCAAGCTGCGGTACAGAACCTAACAGCATATGTATGACCTCCCTCTCCAATGTTTACTCCTGATTCCCTAACTCAATCGCACTCATTAATCGTTCTGAGAACTGCTGTGCTGCATTGACTCCCATACGCTTTAAACGGAAGTTCATCGCTGCTACTTCAATAATAACAGCCAAGTTTCGACCAGGACGAACCGGAAGTGTAATCTTCGTAAGTTCTGTATCAATAATTTTCATCTTCTCTTCATCAAGACCTAAGCGATCATAATTTTTCTTTTGATCCCAAATTTCAAGATTAATAACAAGTGTAATACGCTTATAATTTCGCACTGCCCCTGCACCGAATAACGTCATAACGTTAATGATACCTAGACCACGAATTTCTAATAAATGCTCAATTAAATCTGGTGAGCTTCCTACTAATGTGTCTTCATCTTCTTGGCGAATTTCTACACTATCATCCGCAACAAGGCGATGGCCACGCTTCACAAGTTCAAGAGCTGTCTCACTTTTACCAACACCACTTTGACCTGTAATTAAAACACCAACACCGTAAATATCCACTAATACACCATGAACAGCAGTTGTTGGTGCTAGCTTACCTTCTAAATAATTGGTTAAACGACTTGATAATCTCGTTGTCGTTTGAGAAGAACGTAATAAAGGCATGCCTGATTCACGTGATGCTTGTAATAACTCATCTGGTACATCTTGATTACGAGTTATAATAATACATGGCGTCTCCTCGGTACAAAGCGCTTTCATTCTCTCTTGTTTTTGTTCTGTCGTTAACGTATCAAAGAACGTAAGCTCCGTTTTTCCAAGAAGCTGCACGCGATCAGCTGGATAATATGTAAAGAATCCTGCCATTTCAATTCCAGGTCGTGATAAATCACTTGTATCAATCGGACGATGAATTCCTTTCTCACCACTTATTAACTCCAATTGAAATTGTTCAATTAAATCTTTTGTCCTTACTTTTGGCATATGTATAAACCTCCACTCCGCTGCGGGTTCAGTCTCGTTTGATGTAAAATTCCATTCTACCGGATATTGTACCATTTTTTTCTGGAAACAAGAAATACGGTTTCTGATAAATAGAAAAAAACATTTCATACGAATAATGAAATGTTTTTCTTTTTGTCATTTTCTCTTTTTTTCATATAGAGGTTCCACAATTGCCTTTTCAATAATCATATTAAAAATTGAAATACAAATTGCCGCAACAATCGCTACACCAAATCCTGATATATTAAAAGCATCTCCTAATAATGAATCTGCTATTTTTAACGTAATCGCATTAATAACAATTAAGAAGAAGCCGAAAGTTACAACAGTAATTGGTAGCGTAATTAAAATTAAAAACGGCTTTACGAACACATTTAAAACAGCCAAAATAATACTCGCAATAATTGCAGTTTGTATATTTGCTACGTAAAACGCGTCTGGTGCAATCCCTTTTAAAAGTCCCGATACAGCGATTAACACAACGCTATTTACAAGAAGTGATACAATCCATCTCATTTTCTTACACATCCTTTTAACATATATATTTCATCATACGCTAATAGACAATAAACGCAAGTATCATACAAATACTTATACCAACTTATTCTACTCTTCACGCTTGTATACCTACCAACATTTCTTTGTGAAATAGGGACCACACCATCTATGTTCATGAGTTTTTACAAAAGTCCAGGTGAAATCTTTATCTACAATATAGATATCACCTTTATACGCATCATCTGTCTCACACAATGTATCATCCATATGTAATAAACTCGCATCCTTTATTAATAGTACCTCATCACAGTGTTGGTAGAAAATGTAGCACTCCTTTTTCACTTCATTATGAAACGCGCTCTCTGCTTCTATTCCTTCTAAGCACTTCTTTTTCTCATAACTAAATATGTGCCAAAGATATCCACATACATACTTATCTCCGTAAAAAAAAATGTCTTCTTTTTCTTCATCACTTAAATGGTTTGCAAAGTTATTCTCCCAGCGCTTCCGAAAATATACACCCCACTTTTGGAACTTTCTTACCTTCATATTCTTCTTTCGCAACACATCTAAAAACTCCATCATCTCCCCCTATACAATAAAAACCGAGTGTCATTTCCACCCGGTTTTATTCATACACTTATTGCGATAACTCTACTTCTTTTATTTTCTCTTTCATTCTTGCTTTATCACGATTTAAAATCTCTTTTAAATACTTACCAGTATACGAGCGCTCTTCTTTTACTACTTGCTCTGGCGTGCCAGAAGCAACGATTTGTCCACCTTTATCTCCGCCCTCTGGTCCAAGGTCAACAATATAATCAGCTGTTTTTATCACATCTAAATTATGTTCAATTACAAGTACCGTCTCACCGCTCTCAACAAGGCGTTGCAGCACTTCTAGAAGACGCGCGATATCATGTGCATGCAAACCAGTCGTTGGCTCATCTAAAATGTATAACGTACGACCTGTAGAACGGCGGTGTAATTCAGAAGCTAATTTCACACGCTGCGCTTCACCACCAGATAAAGTCGTAGCTGGTTGCCCTAATTTCATATAACCAAGCCCAACATCTACAAGCGTTTGAAGTTTACGCTTAATTTTAGGAATATTGGCGAAGAATTCTACTCCATCTTCAATTGTCATCCCTAACACTTCAGAAATATTCTTATCTTTATATTTCACTTCTAACGTTTCACGGTTGTAACGTTTACCGTGACAAACTTCACACGGAACGTATACATCTGGTAAGAAGTGCATTTCGATTTTAATAATTCCATCTCCACGGCACGCTTCACAACGGCCACCTTTTACGTTAAAGCTGAAACGTCCTTTTTGATATCCGCGCACTTTAGCTTCGTTCGTTTGTGCAAACACATCACGAATATCATCGAATACACCTGTGTACGTCGCTGGATTAGAACGTGGTGTACGACCAATTGGTGACTGGTCAATATCAATTACTTTATCTAAATGTTCAAGACCTTTAATCTCTTTATGAGTACCTGGCTTCGCTTTCGCTTTATATAACTTTTGCGCTAACGATTTATATAGTACTTCATTAATCATCGTACTTTTACCTGATCCAGATACACCTGTTACCGCTACAAACGTACCGAGTGGGAATGACATTTTTGCATTCTTTAAGTTATTCTCTTTTGCGCCGACAATCTCCACTTTACGTCCGGCACCTTTACGTCTTTCAAGTGGAACTGGAATAAACTCTTTACCGCTTAAATATTTTCCTGTTAACGAATTATCATCTTGCATCACTTCAGCTGGTGTCCCTGCCGATACAACTTGCCCACCGTGAATACCTGCACCCGGTCCGATATCAAGTAAATAATCAGCAGCCATCATCGTATCTTCATCATGCTCAACAACGATTAATGTATTACCTAAATCGCGCATTTCTTGCAACGTACGAATAAGACGATCGTTATCGCGCTGATGTAAACCGATAGAAGGCTCATCAAGAATGTAAAGTACGCCAGTAAGACGAGAACCAATTTGCGTCGCTAAACGAATACGCTGCGCCTCACCACCTGATAAAGTTCCTGCGGCACGACTTAACGTTAAATAATCTAAACCGACGTTCACTAAGAACCCAACGCGCTCTTGGATTTCTCTTAAAATTAAATGAGCTATTTTTTGTTGTTTCTCCGTTAGCTCTACATTCGAGAAAAATTCTTGTACTTCTTGAACTGAATACTTCGTTACGTCAGCAATCGTTTTATCACCAACAAAAACAGCTAAACTCTCAGGCTTTAAGCGGCCGCCTTTACACTTCGGACAAGCTTGTTCTGCCATATACTTTTCCATTTGCTCACGAATGTAATCAGAACTCGTTTCACGATAACGACGTTCAATGTTTGGAATAACACCTTCAAATAAAATCTCATTTTCCTTTACTTGACCGAATTCATTTACATAGCGGAAATAAACTTTCTCTTCACCGCTTCCGTACAACACTTTATCAAATAAATCTTTCGGTATATCTTTCACAGGCACATCCATATCAACGCCGTAATGATTACATACAGATTGTAAAAGCTGTGGGTAATATTGTGAGCTTGTCGGTTCCCATGGAGCAATCGCATGTTCATTTAATGATAAATCCCAGTTCGGAATAACAAGTTCTAAATCTACCTCTAGCTTTGAACCAAGTCCATCACAAGAAGGACATGCTCCGAATGGACTGTTGAATGAGAACATACGCGGCTCTAATTCTCCGATTGAAAAACCACAATGCGGACAAGCATGATGTTCACTAAATAGAAGTTCCTCTTCTCCCATTACATCGATTAACACTCGGCCTCCGCCAAGCTTTAATGCACTTTCAAGTGAATCAGCAAGACGGCTTGCGATTCCTTCTTTTACAACAATACGGTCAATTACAACTTCAATGGAATGCTTCTTATTTTTATCTAACGTAATCTCTTCAGACACATCAAGCATTTCACCATCAACACGTACACGAACATACCCTTGCTTCTTAATATCTTCAAGTACTTTCACATGCACTCCTTTACGCCCAGACACGATAGGCGCTAACACTTGCAATTTCGTACGCTCAGGATATTCAAGAACACGGTCTACCATCTGCTCGACTGTTTGTGATGTAATTTCAATCCCATGATTCGGACAAATTGGCGTACCAATTCGTGCAAATAATAAACGTAAATAATCATAAATCTCCGTCACTGTTCCGACAGTTGAACGTGGATTACGACTCGTCGTTTTTTGATCGATTGAAATCGCCGGTGACAATCCTTCAATCGTATCTACATCCGGCTTATCCATTTGTCCTAAAAACTGGCGCGCATACGCAGATAACGATTCTACATATCTGCGCTGCCCTTCTGCATAAATCGTATCAAATGCTAATGATGATTTCCCCGAACCAGACAATCCCGTTACAACGACAAGCTGATTTCTCGGAATGGTTACATCAATATTTTTTAAGTTATGTGCTCTAGCACCTTTTACAACGATAAAATCCTTGCTCTTACTCACTCTTTTCACCCTTCCGCTTTTAATTCTAATAGTAAATCTCTTAGTTCAGCTGCACGCTCGAAGTCTAACGCTTTTGCTGCTTCTTTCATCTCTGCTTCCATCTTCGCAATTGTCTTTTCGCGCTCTTTTTTCGTCATTTTCTTAGCAGGAGTTGCTTCGTATGTTTCTGTCTCTTCAGCCGCTGTCGTTGCACGGATTACATCACGAACACCTTTTTGAATCGTTTTCGGCGTGATACCATGCTCTTCATTGTAAGCTTCTTGTATAGTACGACGACGCTGCGTTTCTTCAATTGCAATTCCCATCGATCTCGTTATGCGATCTGCGTACATAATAACGCGGCCGTTTTCATTACGCGCCGCACGACCAATCGTTTGAATTAACGAACGTTCTGAACGCAAGAACCCTTCCTTATCAGCATCTAAAATCGCTACAAGTGATACTTCTGGAATATCTAATCCTTCTCGTAATAAGTTAATACCGACAAGTACATCAAACTTACCAAGGCGAAGGTCACGGATAATTTCAATACGTTCTAACGTTTTAATTTCAGAGTGAAGATAGTTCACTTTAATTCCTACATCTTTTAAGTAATCCGTTAAATCCTCTGACATTTTCTTCGTTAAAGTCGTAATTAGTACACGTTCATTTTTTGCAATACGATCTTGAATTTCTCCTAATAGATCGTCAATTTGACCTTCAATAGGTCGTATATCGATTGGTGGATCTAAAAGCCCTGTTGGACGAATAATTTGTTCTATTACTTCTGGTGACTGCTCTAACTCATACGGTCCTGGCGTCGCCGAAACGTAAATAACTTGATTTGTTTTCTCCTCAAACTCATCAAACATGAGCGGTCTATTATCTAAAGCTGACGGCAGACGGAATCCATGATCCACAAGCACTTGCTTACGTGCTTGGTCCCCGTTATACATCGCTCTTACTTGTGGCACTGATACGTGCGACTCATCCATAACAATTAAGAAATCTTTCGGGAAATAATCTAATAACGTATACGGCGTTGCACCCGCTGGACGAAGTGTTAAATGACGGGAATAGTTTTCAATCCCTGAACAAAAGCCCATCTCGCGCATCATTTCTAAATCATAACGTGTACGTTGCTCTATACGCTGTGCTTCTAGCAACTTACCGTTATCATTTAATTCCTTTAAACGCTCTTCTAATTCTTTTTCGATATTTTCAATAGCGACCTTCATTTTCTCTTCACGTGTAACGAAGTGAGATGCTGGGAAGATTGCTACATGATCACGTTCTGCTAATACTTCACCTGTTAACGCATTTACTTCACGAATACGATCAATTTCATCGCCGAAAAATTCAATCCGAATACAATGCTCATCAAGTGATGCTGGGAAGATTTCAACTACATCTCCGCGCACACGGAATGTACCACGCTTGAAATCAATATCATTACGTCCATACTGTACATCAACAAGTTCACGAAGCAATTGATTGCGGTCCTTCTCCATACCAACTCGAAGTGACACAACTAACTCGCGGTATTCTTCAGGAGAACCTAAACCATATATACACGATACACTCGCAACGATAATTACATCGTCCCGTTCAAATAATGCAGACGTTGCCGAGTGACGCAATTTATCAATTTCATCATTAATCTGCGCGTCCTTTTCAATAAACGTATCTGTTTGTGGTACATACGCTTCTGGCTGATAATAATCGTAATAACTAACAAAATATTCAACTGCATTATTCGGGAAAAAGTCTTTTAGCTCACTATATAACTGACCTGCTAATGTTTTATTGTGAGCCATGACAAGTGTTGGCTTTTGCACTTCTTTAATGACATTTGAAATCGTAAATGTCTTACCCGTTCCTGTCGCTCCAAGCAACACTTGCTTTTTCTTTCCACTATTAATTCCCTCTACAAGCTTCTCTATAGCTACCGGCTGATCACCTTGCGGGGAATACGCTGAGACAATTTCAAATTGACGTTCCAAGAAAATCCGACCTCCTCATAAAAATCTGTATTATTATTTTACCACGAATACCTATAAAAAACCTAAAAAAACGAACAGATATTCGGTAAAGTTTTCGACAATATACACATAGAAAAAGGAAGGAGTAAATACTTCCTTCCTCTACTAACTCTATTTTTTAGGTACATATACTAAGTCATATCCATTGCGCCCATTTTCATTCACACAGTCTATTAACCTATAAGCCGTTTGCGATTCACGCTGCTCTTTAACAATCCTTTTACAGCTATCTTTATATAACCTTTTATCCTCACCAGCAAATTTGTCTTGTCTACTATCTAACACATAAAGGATATCTTTCCCACTATGCTCTAACGTTTGAAAAACCGGGTCACCTTCATCGGTATACTGTACAATTCTTATTTCATCAACTTTCCCTTGTTCCACATTCCAAACGAACTGCTCGAATTTATCTAGATTGGAAATCCTGGTTCCCTTTACAATGACATCATTCTTCTTGTTAATTGTAGTGTTAGATGGTGCACATGCTACTAAACTAAAGAGAAATAGACATATAAAACTGATTCTTTTTCCTATTGTCATCCTCTCCTATAAAAATTATTTGTATACCCAAAAGCTACTTTCAACTATGAAAGTAGCTTTTCTTTTCCTTTCTCCTTCTTCGGAAAAATCACATATGAAAATGAAATCGCTGTATCAACTAAAAATATAATTGCCCACACTTGGCTCACGCGACTTGCAGCTTTATTTAAAACGATTCCCGATTCTAACCAATTACCCCATTGTTCAAACGAAATAAATCCATACGCAAAGAAAAAGAATATGTGCACACCAACGAATAAAACAAGATGTAATACCCAATTTTTTATTTCCTGCTTCGCATAGGCCATACCTGTTAATTCTACGTGCTCTTCCATAATTGGCGCTGGTTCATTACGCCATTTCGCAACTAGCTTTTGCGCAAATATATCCAGCTTCTTCAAATCCTTTTTCCCGTAGAAAACTGCATACAATAAAATAATTACAGTAATGATTTGAAAATTAGAGAACTTTCCTGTTTGATAATAGTCCACTACCCCTAATGTTAAAATAAACACTTCATTTACGAGGAGTACAATCCCCATAATAAAGCTCGCCTTTTTCAAACGGAATCCGTAACGGAGTAAAAAGAAACCGATAGCTGATAACCAAAATACAATTTCTGCCCCAATTAAAAAATACCAACGATATTCTGCGAGTATACTCATTTATCCTTCTCCTTTTCATCATAAATACGAAAAGCTTCATCCATATATATTAAAAGTTCTTCTTCAATTGGATACATGCTCATTTTCTGTGAATCTTCCTTCGATTTTCTAACTTCCCATAACTTATCTAAAAATGCTTCGTCACCATTAGCCATTTCTAAACACTTCTGCATTAATTTTTTCGTTGCCCCTTGTACCTCATCATTAGCAGCTTCTTTACCTTCCTTCATAAAAGTACGGAATTGCTTTAATAAATCTACCCATTCTAAAACATTCGGATCTTCTTCACTCATATTCGGCAAATTGTGAAGCAACTTTTGTTCTTCCTTTGAAAACACTTCATTTTGGAATATTTCACGTATACGAGGAGACTGTTTCGAAAGCTGAATAAGTTCAAACATAACTTTCCAATCAAGATCTCCCTCCACATCTACCGAATAAACAACAGCTTGTAAAACACGCTCCATTCGATTAAATTTCTTTTGTTCTTCCTGTACAAACCGAAGTTGTTTTTCAAGAGAATCCTTTAAGTTAAGCTCACCTTTTACTAACATATTCGCAGCCTCTTTTAATGAAAATCCCATTTCCTTTAAAAATAAAATTTGTTGCAGCCTTATTACGTCAACTTCACTATATAAACGATGCCCACCTTCTGTTTTCCCGCTCGGCTTTAACAAATCTATTTGATCGTAATAACGTAATGTACGTACTGTAACCCCTGTTTCTCTCGTCAATTCTTGTATTGAAATCACTACCATCACCTCTTCCCCTTCATTATAAAAGATGACGTTACGTAACTTTCAAGTAATTTGTAAAAAAATACAAAAAGCTGTTTATACAAAGTGTATAAACAGCTTTTATGGAAATAACCCCTTTTGTATGGCGCGCCCACAAAATAAAATAAGTGCTCCAACAACAACACTCGTTGCTGTTTTATGATAATGAGCTGAAACTAATAAATAATATGATAAACCGACAGTACCGAGCATAATACAAATACTTGGCACTGGATTACGAGAGAAGTTCTGCATTCCCCAAAACAAAGCAAAAATAGCCGTAGCGACACATAATACCGGTAATCCCATCCCAGTTCCCCTTTTTTCTATCTATTCCTTGTTGCTAACACGCTCGTTGATGCGATACTTATCAATAAACCAAAACCAATCCTTATATATTTAAACGTTTAATCTAATTGAAATCTCTCAAACTTATCATTTATTTTCTTTCTCCCTTACTTCAGCGTAAAGATTTCCTCCACCTTCACTCCAAAATACTTGGCGATTTTTAAGGATAACTCTAGACTCGGATTGTAATGATGATTTTCAATCGCCACTATCGTCTGCCGCGTCACCTGCATCGCCTTTGCCATTTCAACTTGTGTTATATGATTTTGCTTTCTTAACTCTTTTATTTTATTTTTCACACCCATAGGATCCACCTTCAAAAGTAAAGATATCTTTACTTAAATTATAAATATTTTCCAGCAACAAGTAAAGATATCTTTACAAATTTTAGAAAAACATTTCACTAAACATCTACTCTAACAAAGTACAAGAGTAGTTCAATTTATATCAGCGTTTTTTTAATATATCGACATCGATAGCACTATAAGCATAAGAAAGAAGCTGTCCCAAAATATCTTTTGGAACAGCTTCTTCGTCCTACTACATAAATCCTAACGCATATACAAGAACGTATCCAAGAATAGAAAGGCAAACCGAGCCGATCAGCCCCGCCACGAATGCCTTACTTCCTAACTTACGGAACGTTTTAAACTCTACATTTAAACCAAGCCCCGCCATCGCCATTGCAATCAGCATGTAAGCAATGACAACAATGTAGCCGGCAACAACTTCTGGTATAACCCCGAGCGAATGCACTGCACTCATCGCTAAAAATCCGAAGATGAACCACGGAATTGGAAGATCGCGCCACGATTTTTTTTCCTCGCTACCTTCACTCTTACCAAACCATAATCCAATTAAAATCGCTACTGGCACAAGCATTGCAACGCGCGTTAATTTCACGATAACTGCGATGTCTACAGCCGTGCTTCCTCCTGGTGCCGCAGCTGCGATGACATGGGCGATCTCATGCAGCGTCGCACCTGAGAATACACCGTAACCGTATGGAGATAAACCAAGCACTGGATATAATAACGTATAAATAAGCGTAAATATAGTACCTAAAATTGCGATAATCGCTGCTCCAACTGCTGTTTCGTCATCTTTTGCTTTCACTTGCGGTGCAATTGCCACAACCGCGGCCGCGCCGCAAATTGCCGTACCGCATGCTGTTAAAATCCCAAGTTTCTTTTCTACTTTAAATACTTTCGTTAGTCCGTACACAACAAAAATAGTAAATGTAATAACAACCGCCGCGATGACCAATACTTTCGGCCCCGCCTTCGCAATATCAACAAGATTTAATCGCATTCCAAGTAAGATGATCCCAAAGCGCAGTAACTTCTTACTCGCAAAGTTCGTTCCTGCAATCGCATCATGAGGAACTCCAATTGCAGCGCGCCAAACCATCCCAATTAGAATAGCAATTACTAATTGTCCCATAATATTTAAAAATGGAAGCCCAGCTAAATATTTCGCGGCAATTGCGATTAATAATGTAATCCCAATTCCTTGCGAAAATCCAAAGCCCTTCTTCTTTTGTATAACAAGTGTTTGTTCCACCTTGTACCACCCCAATAATCGTATTGGAACATGCATGTTCTTTCTACTTACATTATAAGAGAGTTTCTATAATAAGTTTAATATCAATACCAAATCTCTATCATCAGAAATACTTATGATAAGATGATAGAAAAAGAAAGGAGCCCATTACATGAACGTAGACATTTTAAAAATATTTGTTACTGTCGTTGAACAGAAACACTTCTCACGTGCAGCAGAATTATTAAACCTTTCACAACCTGGCGTAAGTATGCATATACGCAACTTAGAAAACGAATTTGGCACTACTCTTATTCAGCGCTCCCCAAAGCACGTCCAAGTGACGGAGGCTGGAAACATACTATATATACATGCAAAGCAAATGCTCTCTCTTTACGAAGAAGCCAAACAAGAAATTAACGAATTACATAACGTTGTAACAGGAACTCTTCGCATCGGTGCTAGTTTCACAATTGGCGAATACTTACTTCCAAAAATACTGGCTAACTATGCGAATGAAAATCCACACGTCGAAGTTCATACCTTTATCTCAAATACAGAAGACGTTTTACAAAGTCTTCGCTCTAATCAAATCGATATCGGCTTAGTGGAAGGGCAAGTCGTATACGCCGACGTTGACGTTGAAACGTTTATGCAAGATGAAATGAAGCTCGTCGTCCCTCCAAATCATCCACTGCTCCGCACAAATGAAATAAATGAAAGTACACTCCAAGATCAAGTATGGGTATTAAGAGAAAGTGGTTCTGGTACACGCGCTTATAGTGACCGCTTTATTCATCAACACCATTTGAAAATGAAACGATTCTTTACATTTAGTAGTATCCAAAGCGTTAAGGAAGCAGTTAGTGCCGGACTTGGCATCGCTATACTTTCTGATTGGACTGTACGAAAAGAGCTACTGGCAAAAGAGCTATTCCACGTCGAAGTTCCAAATGAACAACTCATCCGTCCATTCTCCATCGTGCGCGGCAAATACTTCATCCCGTCTAAAGCCATTCAGGTGTTTTTAAATCATGTAGACTCTTTTGCGAAAAAACAGCATTGACCTTCACATTAGTGTGAAGGTTTACAATACATGTAAAAGGAGTGAAACACATTGCGAATTGGAGAATTATCAAAAGAAACTGGCGTTAGTGAAAGATCACTAAGACATTACGAAGAAAAGGGACTACTCCCTTCTAAGCGCCTCGCAAATGGCTACCGTGATTTTGATGAAAGTGCCATCGAAAAAGTGGAGCTTATTCAAATGTACTTACAAATTGGCTTAAATTTAGAAGAGACGGCAAGGATGCTGCGTTGCCTTGCAATTGAACCGCACCTATACGACAATCCGTGCAGCAGCATTCTTACGCTTTATGAAGATAAACTCAATGAAGTAACAAAGCAAATCTCATTGCTTTCCAACATTCAAACAAATTTGCAAAAACACGTTTCACTCCTAAAACAAGCAAAAGAAAAGGGATGATTACATGTTTGTTATACATGGCAGTTCAAGAAAAAACGGAAATACGGAAGCTTTAACACATATGATGATTGATGGAATTGAAACAGAACAAATTTATTTACGTGATCACACAGTCTATCCTATTACAGATAAGCGTCATGATGCAGAAGGATTCCAACCTGTAAATGATGATTATGAGCAGTTAACGAAACGCATGTTAGAGCACGACACAATTATCTTTGCTACACCGCTATACTGGTACGGAATGAGCGGACATATGAAAAACTTCGTCGATCGTTGGTCACAAAGCTTGCGCGATACATCTCTTCATTTCAAAGAAAAAATGAAAGGCAAAAAAATGTATGTTGTCATCGTTGGCGGAGACAATCCAAAACTGAAAGCATTGCCGCTTATCGCTCAGTTTCAATACATCTTTGATTTTGTTGGTTCATCATTTGAAGGATATATTATTGGGGATGCGAATGGACTAGATGAAATCCAAAACGATGCTGAGGCGCTGGCAAAAGCACAATTGTATAATAATAAATTCAAAAATAGCGAACAGAAATAAGTTTGACAAACTATTTAGACTTAGCGACGCAAGAAGAATTAGAAATTATGTTACAAGAATACCCTGGCACAATACTTTTCATTAGCCATGACCGTGCCTTTATTCGCTCTGTTGCAGACCATATTCTACAAGTAGATGAGAGTGAACCAAGAATATTCCATGGTAATTACGAGCAATACACAAAAAGAACAACCGGGGATTCTGTAAACGTTACTGAACAAGAATTATTACGATTACAAACAAAATTAACAGAAATCATCGGCCGAATTTCCATACCAAATCATCACGATGACATCACATCTCTCGAACAAGAATACGAAACATTATTAGTTCAAATCCGAAAATGTAAAGAAGCGCTCTAATGTCTTCCCTATATATCGACAAGGCCTTCCGCATTTCCCAAGAAATATTGGAACTTCGACACAGAATAGCATTAATAAAAGTGAAAAAACCGTGCATCAGCACGGCTTTTTCACTTTTATATACGGACAGCAGTCCCGCTCACCGCAACCATTAGCATTCCTTCGCGAACTACTTCGTAATCCACGTCGATACCAACAATTGCATTCGCATTTTTTTGTCTTGCGAAAGTTTTCATTTCTTCCATTGCGATGTCGCGCGCTTCTTTTAATTTACTTTCATAAGCACCCGCGCGACCGCCAACAACGTCACGAACAGAAGCGAAAAGGTCACGAACGATATTCGCGCCCATAATCGCTTCTCCATTGACGATATCGATGTACTCAATAATTTCTTTTCCTTGAATTGTAGACGTTGTTGTTACAATCATGCTTTATAGCCTCCCATATAAGATTTTCACTTACTTATGGTGCACTAATTCAGCAGAAATTATATTTATGAACTGAACTGAGCTTCGTATAATCGGCTGTATCCTCCGCCTTGCTCAATTAGTTCCTCATGCGAACCTTGTTCTGCAATACCATCTTTATTTACAACGACGATACGATCTGCATTTTTAATCGTTGCAAGCCTGTGAGCGATAACTAATGTTGTACGGCCGACAGATAGTTCTGCAAGCGATTTTTGAATCGCTAGTTCCGTCTCTGTATCTAATGCAGAAGTCGCTTCATCTAATATTAAAATTGGTGGGTTTTTCAAGAACATACGAGCAATCGCTAGACGCTGTTTCTGTCCACCAGAAAGTTTCACACCACGCTCACCGATAACGGTATCTAAACCGTCTGGTTGTGAGTAAATTAAGTCTTCTAACTGCGCACGTTTTACCGCCTGCCAAATTTCAGCTTCTGACGCCTTTAAATTTCCGTAAGCAATATTTTCACGAATCGTTCCTGAGAATAAGAACACATCTTGCTGCACAATTCCAATTTGTTTACGAAGTGAAGATAATGTCATATCTTTCGTATCAATACCATCAATTCGGATTGAACCAGACGATTGTTCATAAAAACGTGGGAGTAAACTACATAACGTTGTTTTTCCAGCTCCTGATGGTCCAACGAACGCAACCGTTTCACCTGCATGTATGTTCAAACTAATGTCATTTAAAATCGGTTCTTTATTTTCATATCCGAACGTAATGTTGTTATATTGAATATCACCATGTACATGTTTAACTTCCATCGCACCTTTAGAGTCTACAATATCTGGCTCTGTTTCAAGAAGCTCTACATATCTCTTAAAACCAGCGATCCCTTTCGGATAGCTTTCGATTACCGCATTAATTTTTTCAATTGGGCGGAAGAAAATATTCGTTAATAGAACGAATCCAATAAATCCACCGTACGTTAATTCACCTTGCAGAACAAACCATGTACCGCATATTAAGACGAAGAGTGTTACGAGACGCATGAGCATATAACTAATCGATGAATTTAATGCCATAATTTTATACGCCATTAATTTCGTTGTGCGGAAACGAGCGTTGTTAACAGCAAATTGCTCTTTCTCAAACTTTTCATTTCCAAATGCTTGTACTACGCGAATACCACCAACATTATTCTCAATACATGCATTGAAGTCAGCAACGTCTGAGAATAAACGTCTAAATGTACCTGTCATTTTTTTGTTGAAGTAAAGTGCTAACCATAATAAGAATGGAATGACGAAGAACGTTAATAGCGCTAACTTCCAGTTGATCATCATCATAAATGAAAATGCCCCAACTAAAGTCATAATAGCGATAAATAAATCTTCTGGTCCATGGTGAGCAATTTCCCCAATTTCCATTAAGTCGTTTGTAAGACGTGAAATTAAATGACCTGTTTTATTATTGTCAAAAAATCTAAATGATAGCTTTTGAATATGATCAAATAATTTCTGCCTCATATCCGTTTCAATGTTAACACCAAGCATATGTCCCCAATATGTAACAACATATTGTAAGCCTGCATTTAATATATACACTGCAAGTAAACCGAAACAAGCCCATAAAATAAGCGTCCAGTTTTGTCCTGGCAATAACTTATCAATAAATTGATTTACGATAAGCGGGAAGCCAAGTTCTAGTAATCCTGCGACAACCGCACAAGAAAAGTCGAGTATAAATAAACCTTTATACGGTTTATAGTAAGAAAAAAATTTACGCAGCATATCTTACCTCCATTTTCCAAAATTAAAAAGACTCTCTAAATGATAACCATTATCAAATAATTATTCAAGTTATCCGTCTATGAAACTAAAAATAAGATTTTTGGTATTTGTCATTTTTTCCAGAGAGTCGATATATTCAAATAATCGCCGATATAAATTTCATTTACTAACTACCCTCCCCCAAAACAAAAAAGGTACCACCACAAGGTGATACCATTCCTTCTATTACATCGCTTCCGAATCCCACTCATGCTCCTGCTCAACGAATACAATACCTAATTCGTGATGTCCACCAGCATATAATGCAGTTTGTGCAAGACGAAGCTCACCATTTGTATCTAATACTTCTAATTTACAAAATGCTCCTGTCGTCTTCGTTTGAAGCGCATCATAAAATTCCTCGGCGCTTTTTGGAATGACTCCATTTACTTTCGTAATAATTTCTCCAGGTAGTAATTTTAGCTCTGCTCCAATTGTATTTGGGATTGTATCTAGTACAACGAGCCCATCATTGCGTGCAGCAAAATACGCTGGTCTTGTTTCATCAGTAATTTTCTCTTGCATCGAAATTGTGAAACGCCCAAGCATTGCGACTCCCATCGCGATAATTGCAAGTACATGCCACCAGTAACTTGCGATTCCTAAAACGAGCACAAGTCCTGCTAACCCATAAACACGTCTTCCTGTAAATAATAAAGCTTCCGTCGGCTCATAACTTTTAATCTTTCTCATAAATCCAATTAAAAATGGAACGAGAAATAGAGAATATGTATTTGAACCTATTGAAACGACAGGCCACCATGAAATAAACTGCGTTACCGCATCACCCGGTACAAGAATAAAAATAGGAACGATCCATAAACGCTTTGATTCGTGTAAACCAATCTTTAATCCACGCTTCCCCTTCCTAATCTTCGGTGTAGAATATCCTACTGCGTTTTTAGAAATCAATAAGCCTTCTACAATAAGCATAACGCCTAGCAAAATAGCAAGGGATACAATGGTATTCTCTTCACCTTCTCGAAGCTGTAAGAAGGAAACTGGTAGCTTAGAAGATAATAGAACACATACAATCGCAATGCTAAATGTATAAGCCGCTGATAAATATCGATACATAGCCGTTAATCCAAATAGTAATGTCCAAATTAAAATGGCCCATAAGCTTGCTTTAGAAACAACAAGTCCAAGCCCAATCGTAATAATAGATACTACTAATCCGTATCCAATCCCTACAAATAGAGAGGTTCGCAGTTCAAACCAAATATCATAAACTTTAAAAGAAAAATCTTTTCGTTCTCTTAACATACGTAAGTATCCAACGAAGATACTACTTATTACAAATATATAGACAGCAGGGTGTAAGAAAAAACGTCCAACTGCCCGCATTATTTCAAAAATCCAAGACTCCACGAACTCATTCACCACCATTTATATCATTCTTTCTTTTTATATTATCATAACTAAACAAACGTTTGTTTAACACAAAAAAATACAGGCAGCAAACTGCCTGTATTTCTTCTTATTTTGCCATTAATTTTAATGCTGACTGTAATTGTAGATCATTTTCTCCAGAACGGATTTTTTCGATAATTTTAGTTTGAATCGCTTCAGCTGTCTTTATATCAAGCTGTCCTGTCGCTTCCATTTCATTCGCATTTTGGAATGCTTTCAGCGCTGATTCTGTCTCTTTACTAAAGTATCCATCTTCACGACCTGGTACATATCCTAAGCTCTTAAGCATTTCTTGAGCATGTTTTACTTGTACATCATTTGAATTGTATGAAAGTGTTTTTTCAATTTGAATTGGTGTCGCATGATAATAATTTGGTTGCTTCACTTCTACTGTTGGCGCGATTCCTTTTTTATGAATCCAGTTCCCATCCGGTGTTAACCATTTAAACATCGTTAATTTAATGTTGCTGCCGTCTTTAAATGGAACAGCTTGCTGGACAGTACCTTTACCAAATGTCTTTTCACCAATTAAATCGTATCCTTCTCCTTCTTTCAGTGCACCAGCTAAAATCTCTGAAGCAGAAGCACTTCCATTATCAATTAATACTGAAATTGGATATGGTTTTCTCTCTTTCAGTTCCGTAGAGAATTTCTTCTTCTCACCATTTCGCTGCTCTACTTGTAGCATCGGCTTTTTATTCGTCATAATTTCTCCCAGTATATCTTCTACACTATTTAAATAACCACCAGGATTACCACGCACGTCAATAACTAAGCCTTTTATATTTTTCTTCTCTAACTCTTTTAACTGATCCTTAAATTCCTTCGCTGTATTTTCAGCAAAAGAAGTGATTTGCATATAACCGATATCTCTTCCGCTCTCTTGCTTCACAGAACTAAACACTGTAAAGATCGGAATTTTTTCACGCTTAATTTTAAATACAATCGGATCAGTTACTCCCGCACGTTTAATTTCAATTGCGACAGTCGTTCCTTTTTTACCACGGATCTTTAATACTGCTTCTTCACGTGATAAGTCTTTCACACTGTTTCCATCTACAGATAAAATTTGGTCATTCGGTTTAATTCCTATCTTTTCTGCTGGTGAACCTTTAATTGGTGATACGATAATAAGCTTATCGTCCGTTTTGTTCACCTCAGCCCCAATCCCCTCTAATTCAGGATCAAGCGATTCACTAAACTGTTTGGCTGTTTCTTTATCCATATACGTGGAATAAGGGTCCTTCAGCGTAGACAACATGCCTTGTATTGCACCTTCAACTAACTTTTCATCTTTCACGTCTTCCACATAACGTGAATCAATTAGTGCATACGCCTCATTAATTTTTGCCAAATTCCCTTGCGCAGTGCTAGCATTCCCACTCGAAATTGTTTGCGTTACTTCTGCTGGGTTAACCCCAAATACAGACATGCCTGCAAACATTCCGCCAGCACCAATTAAAAATGCAACAACCATTCCAATAATTGCAACTCTACGTTTCAATGCGGAATTCCCCTTTCCAAAACACACAGGTGGTGTAGCAAAAGGCATCACACAGTGTGTGATGCCTTTACCTATTTCTACTATATGATAAGCTTGTACGAATTATGTTTGCAACTTTTTATACTTTTAAGAAACGACGAATTGACATTACACTTCCCCACATACCAATTAACGCACCGATTAACACTAGTAAACCAGCTAATTGGAATACGAAAGGACTGTATGGTAGAAGCTCGAAAATTGTTCCGCCAAGTTTTTCGTTAAACACACCTTGCAACGAATTATACGTAACTAGAATTAGGCCAATTGGAATAATTGATCCTAATACTCCTAAGAATAACCCCTCTAGCAAAAATGGCCAACGAATGAACCAGTTTGTTGCACCAACAAGTTTCATAATTTCAATTTCTGTACTACGAGCATAAATTGTAATTTTAATTGTGTTAGAGATTAAGAACATTGCTGTGAATAAAAGACCAGCAATTAACGCAATCCCAATGTTACGACCAGTTTTTACAGTATCAAATAATCGTTCAACTTGCCCTTTTCCGTACTGAACATTACTGACAAACTGCATTTTTTCAACCTTCTTCGCGATTGTCGCTGTATCTGTTGGTTCTTTTGCTTTTACAACGAATACGTTTTTAAGTGGGTTATCTTGTTCAAATAACTCAAACGTTTTTCCGCTATCACCTAAGCTTTTAATTAAACGTTTTAACTCTTCTTCTTTAGAAGAATATTTAATAGAATCTACTTTTGCAATCTTACTCATATCTTCTTCTAATTTCTTTTGATCAGCTTCTTTCGCAGCTGGATCAATGTGTACACGAATCTCTACATCTTGCTCTACTTTCGTCGCAAAATGGTTCATATTCATAATCGCTGTTAAAAAGACACCTACAAGTAATAATGTAACTGTTACTGCACTAACAGAAGCAAATGTCATCCATCCGTTACGTGATAGATTCTTTACACCTTCTCGCAAATGTCGACTAAGGGTCTTAGCCTTCATATCCGTATCCTCCCTCAATCTCGTCTCGAACAATTTTTCCGCCTTCAATCGCGATTACACGATGACGGATTGTATTTACGATATCTGCATTATGCGTCGCCATAACAATTGTTGTACCACGCTCATTAATGCGAGTAAAAATCTTCATAATATCAAGAGCTGTTTCAATATCTAAGTTACCTGTTGGCTCATCGGCAATTACAACCTTTGGTCGATTTACAATCGCTCTTGCAATAGCCACACGTTGTTGCTCTCCACCTGAAAGTTCACTTGGAATTGCATCTGCACGATCTTCAAGACCTACAAGACCTAAAACCTCTGTTACACGCTCACGAATTGCATCTGGTTCTTCTTCAATTACTTCTAAAGCAAACGAAACATTCTCATATACCGTTAATTTAGGTAGTAATTTAAAATCTTGGAAAATTACGCCTAATTGACGACGAAAATATGGAACATCTCTTTCTGCCAATGTTTCAATAACAAGTCCATTTACATTAATTGATCCTGTAGATGGCTTCTCTTCACGATACATCATTTTAATAAATGTAGATTTTCCGGCTCCACTCGGTCCAACTACGTATACGAACTCACCTTGTTTAATGTTAACTGTAAGACCAGCAATGGCTTTCATACCATTCGGGTACTCCTTATAAACATTCGTCATTTTTATCATTATTTATCACCCAATACTTAATGATTTTTTTCGAAATACTTTTCTGTACATCTGAAAATAAAAGACATCCTTCATTTTCACTTAGTCATCCTTGTTGAAGGTAGTTTACTTATGCTTTCTCATAAGCAATACCACTCTATGTAATATATTTCAGCAAAATTCTACAAACCCCATTGTAACATCAAACGGTTTCCAGTTCGGATACATTTTTGTTACAGTTATGTTACATAAATGAAAAGGAAAACGAGTTGACCTATATTATCAACTCGTCCAGTTCACCTTTTTTATTTATGTTCAGCTAACCATTCAGATACTTTTTTCGCATCTTCACCTTGAATAAGTCCTGGTGACATTGAACCGCGGCCTTTTTTAATAATCTCTTCGATATCTGCAGCGTCGTACTTACCGCCTACTTTTCTTAAATCAGGTCCAGTTGCCCCTGATAAATCTGTCGCGTGACATCCAGCACAACTTCTTTGGAAAATTTGTTCTGCGCTGTCTGTGCTTGCAGACTGTTTCGAAGACTTACTCTCTTCTTTATTTCCGCATGCTCCTAAAGCAAAAACAACCGATGTCCCTAGCGCAATAGCCAACAATTTCTTTTTCACTTCTATCGCTCCCCATTGTTGATATTCTTTTTATTCCTAACACACTCATTTTCATTATAAGCATTATCTTTATATAGAAAAACTAAGGTGTATTTCATATTCCTCAAAAATACAGTGAGAACCTTGATAAAATAAAGCTTTCATAAGTTGTTTCAATTCTGTGAACAGCTTAAAAAACTTCTATAAAGAATCCTTTTTAAAAGGAAAATTAGAAATGTTCTATATAAATCTTTACCCTATTATCGCTCTATTTTACTATTCTCTACTTTTTACAAAACAATATACACCATTGTAATCTACATATAATCCCATCAAAAAGAGAAGTTGTCGTTTCCAACTTCTCTTCCTCTTTACTTCATCTATAAAAATAAAATCAAATTCTTTATATCCTCTATATCCTCAGCGTGGGCCAACAATTTAGTTGGCTTTTTTTCACTTATTAGATGCGAGAACGTAAGTAGGCATCAATAAATGGATCAATCTCTCCATCCATAACTGCTTGTACGTTACCAACCTCCGTATTTGTACGGTGGTCTTTTACAAGAGAATACGGGTGGAATACGTAAGAACGGATTTGGCTACCCCATCCGATTTCTTTTTGTTCCCCGCGGATTTCATCTAATTGTGCCTGTTGCTCTTCTAGTTTCTTTTGATATAATTTCGCTTTTAACATCTTCATCGCATGCTCACGGTTTTTAATTTGAGAACGTTCCGACTGACACGTTACAACTGTATTTGTCGGTGTATGTGTAATACGAACTGCTGAATCTGTCGTATTAACGTGCTGCCCACCCGCTCCACTTGCGCGGTACGTATCAATTTTTAAATCTTCTGTACGTACTTCGATTTCAACTTCATCATTGAACTCTGGTACAACTTCACAAGATACGAACGACGTATGACGACGACCTGAAGAATCAAATGGTGAAATACGTACAAGACGATGTACACCTTTCTCTGCTTTTAAGTAACCGTAAGCGTTATGACCTTTAATTAATAAAGTTACACTCTTAATACCAGCTTCATCACCTGGTAAATAGTCAACCGTTTCTACTTTAAATCCACGTTTTTCAGCCCAACGTGTATACATACGTAATAACATAGAACCCCAGTCTTGTGACTCAGTTCCACCTGCACCTGGATGTAATTCTAAAATTGCATTATTTTTATCATAAGGATCACTTAATAGTAACTGAAGCTCATACTCATTCATTTCTTGAATTAAGCCTTTTACTTCTGACTCTAATTCCTCATGTAAATCTTCATCGTATTCTTCTTTTAAAAGCTCATGCGTTACTTCTAAATTTTCGAACGTTTCATCTAATTGACGGAAACTTCCAACCATATCTTTTAACGCATTCGCTTCATTAATTACAGCTTGCGCGCCTTGTTGGTCATCCCAAAATCCTGCGCTCATCATTTTTTCTTCTAATTCTGCAATTTGTTTCTCCTTAGTAGGAAGGTCAAAGAGACCCCCTAAAAGCCGCTAATCGCTTAGCCATTTTCTCTAATTCCTGTCTAATTTCTACTAATTCCATTTCCTTCACCTCTATGTAATTGCTGTTACTTTCGTATGAAAACAAGGGAAACTCTCTCCACTTATTACGGAGAGAGTTTAACCCTTCTTAATTATACATTTTTGATATAAAAGTTTGCAAAGCAGCCAAAGCTACCGCCCTATATTACTGAACAATACCACAGCAGTTTTTATATTTTTTACCGCTACCACATTTACATAAATCGTTGCGGCCCACTTGGTCACCTTTTACAACTGGCTTTTTCTTCGCTTCTTCGCCGTCGCTAGATGGATGAACAGCTTCACCTTGAACAACTTCTTGACGTTCTAAGTTTTGTTCAATTTCAGCTTTCATAATGTAACGAGAAATTTCCTCCTCAATAGAAGCAACCATTGACTCGAACATCGCGAATCCTTCCATTTGGTACTCACGAAGTGGATCAATTTGACCGTAAGCACGTAAATGAATACCTTCACGAAGGTGATCCATCGCATCAATATGCTCTGTCCATTTCGTATCTACAACGCGGAATACAACAACCTTCTCAAACTCACGCATTTGCTCTTCTGGCATAAGCTTTTCTTTGTCATTATAACGCTCTATTAATTTCGCGATAATCGGTTCGCTCATTTCCTCAGGAGCAAGGCGACGTAATTCTTCTTCTTTTACGTCTCCTTCTTGAAGAAGGTTTGTATTTAAGTAGTCAACAAGACCTTTAATGTTCCAATCTTCTTCAATTTCCTCTTGTGTGTGAAGCGCAACAGCACGTTCTACTGTAGATTTCATCATACCTTCAATAATGCCACGTAAGTTTTCCGATTCCATTACTTCTTGACGTTGCTTATAAATAACTTCACGTTGCTGACGAAGTACATCATCGTATTGTAATAACTGCTTACGTGCATCATAGTTATTTCCTTCAACACGTTTTTGTGCAGACTCTACCGCACGAGAAACCATTTTACTTTCAATTGGCTGAGAATCATCCATACCAAGACGATCCATCATTGCTTTCATATTATCTGAACCAAATCGGCGCATTAATTCATCTTCCATTGATAAGTAGAACTGCGTCACACCAGGGTCCCCTTGACGACCAGCACGACCACGTAACTGATTATCAATACGACGGCTTTCATGACGTTCTGTACCGATAACTGCTAGACCGAAGATTTTCACATCGTCTCCAAGCTTAATATCTGTACCACGACCAGCCATATTCGTTGCAATCGTTACAGCACCTTTCATACCAGCTTCTGCAATGATATCTGCTTCACGCGCATGGTTTTTCGCATTTAAAATGTTATGACGTACACCTTTACGTGTTAACATTTTTGAAATAAGCTCTGAAGTTTCAATTGCAACTGTACCTACAAGAACAGGTTGCCCTTGTTTATGACGATTTACAATATCCTCAACAACAGCATTGAACTTACCTTCCATTGATTTAAAGATTAAATCAGCACGATCATCACGAATAATCGGTTTGTTTGTTGGAATTACAATAACGTTCATATTGTAAATGTTACGGAATTCCTCTTCCTCTGTTTTCGCTGTACCAGTCATACCAGATAATTTTTCATACATACGGAAGTAGTTCTGGAATGTAATTGTCGCAAGTGTCATACTTTCATTTTGAATTTCTACACCTTCTTTTGCTTCAATTGCTTGGTGTAATCCTTCGCTATAACGACGACCTTTCATAAGACGACCAGTGAATTGGTCTACAATTACGATTTCGCCTTCTTGTACAACATAATCTGTATCACGGTGCATAACAACGTGTGCACGAAGCCCCTGATTAATATGGTGAAGAAGTGCTACATGTTTTAAATCGAATAAGTTTTCAATATGGAAAGCTTTCTCTGCTTTCGTAATACCATCTTCTGTTAACATTACATTTTTCGTTTTCACATCAAATGAATACTCTTTTTCATTTTCTAACGTACGAACGAATGCATTTGCAAACATGTATAGCTCTGTTGATTTTTGAGCTTGTCCCGAAATAATAAGCGGCGTACGTGCTTCATCGACTAAAATAGAATCGACTTCATCGATAATAGCAAAATGAAGTGGACGTTGAACGCACTGCTCTTTATATAAAACCATGTTGTCACGTAAGTAATCGAATCCAAGCTCATTATTTGTGCTATACGTAATATCAGCAGCATAAGCCTCTTGTTTCTCTTCGCGTGACATACTATTTAAGTTAATTCCTACCGTTAAGCCAAGGAACTCATGAAGTTGTCCCATTTCGTTCGCATCACGTTGTGCTAAGTATTCATTGACTGTAACAACGTGAACACCTTTTCCTGTTAAAGCATTTAAATATACAGGTAATGTAGATGTTAACGTTTTACCTTCACCCGTTTTCATCTCAGAAATATTCCCTTCATGTAAGGCAATACCACCCATTAACTGTACGCCATATGGACGCATTCCAAGAACACGAGTTGCCGCCTCGCGAACAACTGCAAAAGCTTCAGGTAGTAGATCATCTACTGTTTCACCTTTTGTTAGACGTTCTTTAAATTCAAGCGTCTTTCCTTTTAATTGTTCATCAGTTAGTGGCTTAATAGATGACTCTAATGCATCAATTTGCTCAACTGTCTTTTGCATACGTTTAATTTGGCGTTGGTTTACATCAAACACCTTTTTTAAAATACCGATCATAGGAAATACGCTCCTCTTTTATTAAAATAAAACTTCCGATTGTTTTTCTTTTTCTCTATTACAATCAGTCGTTGTAAAAATCAAATGTATGTTATGCCAATTTTTCTCCTAATTAAAAAACTAAAATGTATATACCTAATGATAATTGTAACACTTGTCTTATAACTATGACAACAATCGGCCGAATGTCTCGTTCTAAATTAAGAAAAGTTTTTTAAAAATCTATTTTCAGCAAAAAAAGCGCAGCCTCATTCGGCTGCGCTTTTGAATTATTATTTAGTTTCGATTAAACCATATTTCCCATCTTTACGGCCGTATACAACATTAGTTTCATTTGTATCAGCATTTGTGAAGACGAAGAAATTATGTCCTAGCATATCCATTTGTAGAATCGCTTCTTCAACGTCCATCGGTTTTAAATCGAATCGTTTTGTACGTACAAGTTCTAATTCATCCTCTTCTACCTCATCCATAACAGCTACTGCTTCTGGAAGGATAAAGTTTGTTTTCATAGAACCTTTCTCACGTAACTTACGATTTACTTTTGTTTTATGTTTACGAATTTGTCGCTCAATTTTATCAACTACTAAATCGATAGCAGCGTACATATCGCTATTAGTTTCTTCTGCACGAAGTAATAAATCAGTAAATGGTATTGTTACCTCGACACGTTGCTTGTCAGAGTATACTTTTAAATTAACTTTAATCTCTGGGAATGTATCAAAATAACGTTCTAACTTACTTAGTTTTTTCTCTACATATTCCTTTAATGCTGGAGTTACTTCAATATTTTCACCACGAATGTTGAATTTCATAGATGAATTCCTCCTTTCAAGCCTATGTACTATAATTTCGACACTGGCTTAAAAACTCCTTCTAACTTTTTTAAAAAAATTAGTGGAATTGCGATTTTTTTATCGTTTTTTGTTGAAATGAAAAGATGCATCGTTTCTATCTTTATTTTATCCTATTAACATCGTGAATAACGAATATAACTGTGGCCAATTCGTTACAGAAAAGAAACAACTTTTTGACAACTTACCCTATAACAAAAAACCCCTTGCGAAAAACAAGAGGTTCTACCATATATATAACGTTGCCACAAATGCAGCTTTCTCTTCCCAAAAACAATATTCCTACAGTTTTACAACATTAGCTGCTTGTGGTCCACGTGCTCCATCTACAATGTCAAACTCTACTTGTTGCCCTTCTTCTAATGACTTATACCCATCTTGTTGAATAGCAGAAAAATGGACAAATACATCGTCACCATCTTCGCGCTCAATAAATCCAAATCCCTTTTCTGCATTGAACCATTTCACTCGTCCTTGCATGTTCATTCCATTCCCTTCACTCTAAAAATCAGGGCATTCGCCCCATATTTTGACTATAACGAATGACAACATATGAAGTCAAAGAAGACTTATCGCCTTTTTATTATCCCTTTCGACACTGCCATATTAACTTCTACAAAGTGTCAAACTAGATACTTCCCTTGCCCCTCTTTCATATAACAAACTTCCGATTTGCCTAACTGTAATTCCTGTCGTATACACGTCATCAACGAGTAAAATATGTTGCCCACAAAACATCTCTTCTCCCTGAAAATAAAAAGGATTGCTTCCTGACACCCTTTCTTTACGCGTCTTCTTACTTTGCTTTTCTGTTTCTCGCCGTCTTAAGGAAAAATCAGAAATACGGACAGGCAAACAAGTTGCTAATAACTCTGCTTGATTAAAGCCACGTTCAACTTCCCTTTCCTTACTAAGCGGAACAGCGATAACGGTTGAAACATCAGCAAAATACTTTTGAAATAAACTTCGAAAAGGACGATAAAAAATGCGCACTAACTCTGCATCACCCCGAAACTTAAACTGTGCTACTATTTCTTTCATCTCATTATCGTACATGTATAACGAACGGTTTTTAAAAGGACGATACTTCTCCTCATTCATCCACCTTATACAATCTATGCAAATACCGTCTTCTTGAAATGAGGCAGGAACAAATTCTAAAGGTCGGCCGCACTCCATGCAAATTTCTCCTATAATATAGGAAAGTTTCTGCTCACATCTATCACATATATATTTTCTATGACACTTTACAAAAAAAGTGTACCAACTAACCTTTTCTACAAAACACTCATCACAAAGTAAACAATGCATTAATCGATCAATCCTTGTTCTTTGGCATTTTTATTCATACCTTGAATATGTTTTTTCGCGCGCACCATCGCCTCTGTCTTACCATAGTGAAAATAAATGACCTCTCCATACGGTGCTTCAAAGCTCCGCCCTGCTCGGCCCGCAATTTGTACGAGTGCACTTTCTGAGAATATTTCTTCTTCAGCCCCTAAAACCGCTACTTGCAAATTTTTCACCGTTACGCCTCGCTCTAAAATTGTCGTTGTAACTAATAATGGGATTTCTCCTTTTCTGAAAGCCGCTACTTTTTCTTTTCTCCCCGGATCTTCTGCATGTACACCTTCAATTCGCTTGTTTAATGATTTTAACAACAGGCTTATCTCTTCTATATATCGCACATGGGGGACAAATAAAAAAATAGGATGTTTTTTATTTAAGTATGTTTGTAACCACTGTAGTAAAACTCGAGGAATTCTTTTATGAATGAGGCTTTTTTTCCAATTCCCGCACCAACAAAATAAAGGAACTGGCAAAGGATGACGGTGATATCGTCCAGAAACAATAACACCTTTTTGTTCACCTTTTCTAAATTTTCGCTTCCACGTTTCATCTGGAGTCGCAGTTAAATAAATACGCGCCGCCCTTTCTTTCATCGCTTGTTTTACCGCGTACTGTAACATTTGATCTGCACAATATGGAAAAGCATCTATCTCATCTACAACCATGACATGAAACGCCCTATAATAACGCAATAATTGATGCGTGGTCGCAACGACTAGTACTGCATCTTTTTCTTTATCCACACTCCCTCCATATAAAGCCGCTACCTTTATATATGGAAATACTTCTTGTAATCTCGGTGCTAATTCCAGAACAACATCCGTTCTCGGCGTTGCGATACAAACTCTTTCTCCTTTTTGAAGCGCTTCGTTAATACCGTAAAACAACATCTCTGTTTTCCCAGCCCCGCATACAGCCCAAATAAAAAATGATTCTTTTTGCTTAATAGCCTCTACAACACCTTGTGCCGCCAAATTCTGACCAGTAGACAACTTCCCGTTCCACTGTAACAAGTTTAATTTCTTTTCTCTCTTTCTTTCAGCAATCCCGCGAACAAGTACAGCACATTCACTTACCCTCCCCATCGTTATACACTTCCGGCAATATGTGCACACTTTACTGCACCTTCTACATAAAAACGACGCAAATAGCCGCTGATCTACATTTCCGCAGCGTTGGCACATATATTTAGAATTCTTCTTTTTTACACCTTGTACACATATGACCTCTCCCTTCCTTTTCAAATCATTTAATTCCCTCTGTAAATCTGAAGAAAGTTCGTCTAATAGCAACTGTTTCCCCGCCAGCATCAACAATCACCTCCAGCACTACTATAAACCCTTCTTCAAATCCCGTAAAAACTCAAAAAAGCCGATAACCTACTTATAAAATAGTAAGCTATCGACTTTATACACGTTTTTTATTCTTTTATAGATCCTAGAATCGACCGTAACCTAAGAAATGTTTTTGGTTATATGAGCTGTTAATATCACCGTACGCAATTCCTTTATCACTAGCATGGATCATTTGGCCATTACCAACGTAAATACCGATGTGAGATGGACCATCTTTATAAGTGTTTTGGAAGAACACTAAGTCTCCCGGCTGTGGACTACTTATTTTAGAAACTGAGTTCCAGTAACCCCTAACATCTTGACGACCTACACCAAAAATGTAAGAAATGAATCCACTACAATCAAAACCACCGTTTGATGGAGATGCACTTCCCCAAACATATGGCTTACCCAAATATTGCTTAGCTTTACCAATTACGCCAGTATCCGGTGGAGTTGGTGCTGGGTTTTGCTCTGGTGTTTTCTTTTCTGCTTTAGGTGCCTCTTTTTTAGGTTCTTCCTTTTTAGGTTCTTCTTTTTTAGGCTCTTCTTTTTGAGCTTGTCCACCATTGTTTGCTGGTGCAGCTTGCTCTGCAGGTGCTTGTGCTGGCTGAGCTTGCGCAGCTTTAGCAGCTTGCTCTGCTTGTTTTTGAGCAGCAGCTTCTTGTGCAGCTTTTGCTTGTGCTTCTTCTTCTGCAATACGTTGTAATTGTAACGCTTGTTTCTCAAGCTCTTTTAATTGGCTTTCCGTACTTGTCATTGTAGTTACAACTGTATCCATTTTACCGCTTAAATCGTTTACCGCTGTTGCTTTTTTCTCTTTTTCAGCGTCAAGTTCTTTCTTAGCAGTTTCAATTTGAGCTTGTGCTTCTTTTAATTCTTTTTGTTTCTCTTTTACCGTTGCAACATCTTTTTTCACACTAGCTTGATCTTCTTGCTGTGTTTTCATGATATCTTCATCAGACTCAAGAATTTTAGAAACAGAAGTTAAACGATCAACTAAATCTGCAACGTTTTTAGAGTTTACAAGAACTTCTGTTACAACGTTCGTATTTGGTTGTTCTTGAAGTGCAACTAAACGCTTTCTTAATAACTCTTCACGTTTTGCAATCTTTGTTTGTAATTCTGCAATATCTTTATTTTTCTTTTCAATTAATTGCTCAGTATCAGAAACTTTTTTCGTTGTTTCATCAAGTTTTGCAGCATTCTCTTGAACAGACTTATCTAAACCTTGAATTGTTTTGTTTAAGTCATTCATTTGTTTTTGTAATTCATCACGTTCTTGTTGTTGTTTATGTAAAGTGTCATTTTGTGTATTAATTTGTGATTTCACGTCAGAAATTTTATCTTCTGCAAATACATTTGGTGTTAGTCCTGAAAACATTAACCCTGCAACTAATGCGCAAGATGCCATTTTTAGCTTTTTCATTTTATTTTTTACACCGCTTTCTTTTTTCTTTTTCCGTATATAACCTATAAAATTTATACCATAATTCGGGATTTTTTTTGCTAATGTTACGTTTTTGTAAAACAAATGTAATATTATTTGTAGCTCTAGCGCAAAATTCGTATATTTTTGTATGTATGTGTAGAAATTTATATACTTTTCTCACTTCTGTGAACAAAGAAAAAACGTAAGGAATCCCTTACGTTTTATTAAATATACGAATACAAATGAAATGCTACTTCATCCATTTCTCAGCCCAATTTTGGACCTCATCCATAACACTTTCTAACGCTTTTCCCTTGTCAGTTAAGCCATACTCGATTCGAACTGGTACTTCTGGATAAACATCACGAACTACAATGCCCTCGCTTTCCAATTCCTTCAAACGCTCTGACAACATACGATCGCTCATATTTGGGATGATATCTGCGATTTCTCTAAAACGTTTCGACTCTTCAAGCAAAGATTTAATAATTAAGCCAGTCCATTTCTTACTAAGCAAAGTAAAAGCTGACTCAAACTTTGGACATAAACAAGAATTATGCTCCATATGTTTCACCTCTCTTCTATTATAATATAGTTTCTTGTAAAAAGTAAGTTATAAAACTTTCCTCATTATTTTATTTTACGTACATTTTACCATTTCCAAATATTAACTTGTCAACTAAACGTAACATACCCGTAAAAAAACCCTCTTAAAAAGAGAGCTTTTTATATCTTTATTACTTCGTATACCATCCAAGACCTAATGCACCTTCACCTAAGTGCGTACCAATTACAGCTCCAAAATAACCTGTACGAATTGTGACGTGAGGATATTTTGCTTCTAATTCTTTCTTCCATTCATTCGCTTCCTCTTCACGTTGCGCATGAATGATAACTGCTTCCATAGGTACACCTTTACTTGCTTGCTCATCAAAAATTTCAATGATACGTTTTAATGCTTTTTTACGTGTACGAATCTTTTCAAACGGAATAATGATCTTATCTCTAAAATATAAAACTGGCTTCACTTGTAACAGACTGCCGATGAAAGCTTGCGCGCTATTTAATCGACCACCACGTTGCAAATGATGTAAATCATCAACTACAAAATAGGCGTCCATCGTTTTCTTCATTTCATCAAAACGAGCGATAATCTCTTTTGGATTCTTTCCTTCACTTGCTAACTTTGCACCTTCACGCACATAAAATCCTTGTACTTCACAACTAATTTCAGAGTCATACGTATATACATCAATACCCTCTACCATCTGTCCAGCTGTTGTTGATGTTTGATATGTACCACTAATTCCACTTGATAGGTGAATACTAATAACTGCATCATAATCTTTAGCTAGTTCTTCATATAGCTCAACAAACTTTCCGATTGCTGGTTGAGAAGTTTTTGGAAGTTCCTCTTGTTCACGTACTTTCACATAAAAATCATCTGCTGAAATTTCAGCTTCTTCTTGATAAGATTCTGTTCCAAACACAACGTTTAATGGAATCATATATATATTGAGTTCATCACGAATTTGCTTCGGTATATATGCTGTACTATCAGTAACAATAGCTATTTTCATTTTCGTACCTGCCTTATAAAAAGTTTTATTTCCTAATTTTACACGAAAACTACAAATGGTGCATCCATACAGGGAAATGCCGGTTGAAATTATACTCACCATCTCGACAAATTACAACAAAAAGATAAAATAATCACCAAAAACTTCAACGTATTTAGAAAAAATGTTTGAATATAAAAAGCCTCGCTTTTAAAATGGAAAGTACTAGTCATTTTGATAGATAGGGGCGTATACAAGTGCTATTACAATATTTAACAATCAAAGACTACGGCGAACACGAAATCGTCATTCAAAAATCAAGATTTATTTGTTATATTAGCCGAGCAACGACTGAGGAAGAGGCTCAAGAATTTATACAAAAAATAAAAAAACAACATTGGAATGCAACACATAATTGTTCCGCTTATTTAATTGGCGAACAAGATCATATTCAAAAAGCAAATGATGACGGCGAGCCTAGCGGTACAGCTGGCGTACCAATGCTAGAAGTACTTAAAAAACGTGGACTAAAAGATACCGTTGTTGTCGTAACACGCTATTTTGGTGGCATTAAACTTGGCGCAGGTGGATTAATTCGTGCATATGGAAAGTGTACAAGCGAAGGCATTAATCATGTCGGTGTTGTCCAGCGAAAACTAATGCGTGTGATGCAAACCGAGATTGATTACACATTACTTGGCAAAGTGGAAAATGAATTACGCAATTCAAAATATGCCATTAAAGATATACATTATCTAGAAAATGTCACATTTGATACGTATGTTGAAGAAGACGGCAAACAAGCCTTTACAGATTGGATGATTGAATTAACAAACGGGAAATGTACAATTACAGAAGGAGATATGTTGTACTTAGAACAAGATGTTATCTAAGCATAACTCTTTTATCACCTTTAAAGATTAATGTAGTGAATTACTTCCCTACAAATGAACTAACGAACTAAGGAGATTATATATGGAAGAACGTTATTATCATCTCCAAAATAGCAGAATAAAAAAGAAACGAAGAAGGAAACTTTTCTTCTTCCTTATTTTCGCATTTTTATTTGGCAGTATAGGAGTTTATGTGTTAAATTCTTACTCTTCTCTTATGGGGATGTATAGTGGTTTTACTCGTGAAAAATCGGATTTAAGAAACAAAGATGTAGAAATTACAAAGGAACCTTTTACAATTCTCATTATGGGTATAGAAGATTATGCGACAGACGGTCAAAATGGTCGTACAGACTCATTAATGTTTGCAACAGTCAACCCGAAAACGCAAAAGATTTCACTTATGAGTATTCCTCGTGATTCTCGAGTTACAATTGTTGGTAAAAATAAAGAAGACAAAATTAACGCTGCCCATGCTTACGGCGGAGAAGAAATGGCAATCAAAACTGTCGAAGGCTTTCTAAAAGTTCCTGTAGACCATTATCTTAAAATTGATTTCCAAGGCTTTAAAGGTATCGTTGATGCTGTTGGCGGTGTTACTGTTGACGTACCCTTCGATTTCTGGGAGCGCTCTGACGTGGATTACTACAAAAAAATTCAATTTAAGCAAGGACAGCAAAACTTAAACGGTGAAGAAGCACTTGCTTACGTCCGTATGCGAAAGCAAGATCCAAATGGCGATTATGGTCGAGCTGCTAGACAAAGACAATTACTGGCCGCTGTTGCTCATAAACTAAACTCCACATCTACTGTATTTAAAATTAAAGATTTAACGGCTGTCGTTGGAAAATATATAAAAACCGACATTCCTATTTCAGACGGACTTGCTCTTTACAATAAAATTTCTGGATTTGATCCTTCTACAATGCAAACGTTAAAGCTTGAAGGCGAAGACAAAAAGGTAGGCGGTATTTATTACTTCCTTCCAGATCCAATCAGTGTAGAAACGGTGCGTAACGAAATTGAAAAAGAATTAGGAGAAAAAGCAAAAAATCCAACTACAAAAAACAACTCAAATCCTGATTCAAATTCAAGTTCTAACGAACAAACAAAAAAAGAAACAAACCAAAATAAAACACCAACTGATCCGCCACCTTCTACAAATGCTCATGCAGAGTGGATTATGCGCAATCAGCCATAACAAAAAGGCCCAATCTATCCGATTGGGCCTTTTTTATTTACTTATTAAAGTGTTGTAAAATTGCTTCTACAATACGCTCTGATGCACGACCATCACCGTAAGGATTAGATGCTTTCGCCATCTTATCATGAGCTTCTTTATCTGATAACAACTCATCAGCAAGACCAAAGATTGTCTCTTCGTCTGTTCCTGCTAATTTCAGCGTACCTGCTTCAATACCTTCAGGGCGCTCTGTTGTATCACGAAGAACAAGAACTGGTACCCCAAGTGATGGAGCTTCTTCTTGTACACCACCAGAATCCGTTAACATTAAGTATGAACGAGCTGCAACATTGTGGAAATCAATTACATCTAGCGGCTCAATTAAATGAATACGGTTATGTTCACCTAAAATTTCATTTGCTATTTCACGAACAACAGGGTTCATATGAACAGGGTACACAACTTGTACATCTTCATGCTTATCAACAAGACGCTTAATTGCACGGAACATATTACGCATCGGTTCACCTAAGTTTTCACGACGGTGAGCTGTCATAAGTACAAGACGATCATTTCCAAGTTTCTCTAGTACAGGATGACTATATGTTTCTTTTACAGTCGTTTGTAGCGCGTCAATCGCTGTATTTCCTGTGATGAAAATACGTGACTCATCTTTATTTTCCTTCTGTAAGTTCGTTGCTGATTTTGCTGTTGGTGAGAAATGAAGATCCGCCATTACACCTGTTAATTGACGATTCATCTCTTCTGGGTATGGAGAATACTTATCCCACGTACGAAGGCCCGCCTCAACATGACCTACTGGAATTTGATTATAAAAAGCAGCTAAGCTTGCAATAAATGTTGTTGTTGTATCACCATGTACAAGTACAATATCCGGCTTCGCTTCTTTCATTACTTTATCCAAACCTTCTAAGCCACGCGTTGTAACATCAATTAAAGTTTGGCGGTCTTTCATGATATTTAAATCGAAATCTGGCGTAATTCCAAAGATACTTAATACTTGGTCTAACATTTGGCGATGTTGTGCTGTTACAGTCACAATCGATTCAATTTTTTCTGGGTGTTTTTGCAACTCTAATACAAGAGGTGCCATTTTAATTGCTTCTGGACGTGTCCCGAAAATTGTCATTACTTTTAAACGTTCAGTCATGTGATTGCCTCTTTTCTTTCACTAATTACAGCTTCTATTATGACATATAAAAATATGTATGAGTACATCCCTTTTTAACGCATAACAGAAACTTTTCTATTACAAATACTTTTTCTTCCCACCGAGTAATAATCTATCTTTTGTTTCTTAACATCTTCATCAGTATAACAATTTCTCCCATCAAATAAAATAGGCTCCCTCATAAGTTGTACGTACTTTTCTAACGGATAAGTTTGAATATCTTCCCATTCTGTTACGATAAAAACCGCACTCGCATCTCTAATCGATTCATCTATACATCTACTATATTGTATAGCATCTCCAAATATATTTTTCACATATTGAATTGCTTTTGGGTCGTAAAGAACAATATCTGCACCTATATTAATTAATGCTTCTATTATAATAAGAGATGATGCCTCTCTAATATCATCCGTATTCGGTTTAAAGGATGCGCCAAGAACTGCAATCCGCTTTTTATTCATGTTCATGACTTTTTTCGCTTTTTCAATCAATAGCAGTTGTTGCTTATTATTTACTTCAATAACCGCTTTTAACAAACGAAAATCATGAGCAACATTTCCCGCAATTTGCACCAGCGCTTTCGTATCTTTTGGAAAACATGATCCCCCGTATCCAATACCTGCATTTAAAAAAGATGCACCGATCCTCTTATCCATTCCCATCCCTTTAGCAACATCCAATACATTTGCGCCTACCTTCTCACATATATTTGAAATTTCATTAATGAAACTAATCTTTGTAGCTAAAAAGGCATTCGACGCGTATTTAATCATCTCTGCACTTTTAATATCTGTAACATACGTTTCTAAGCGTAATTCGCTATACAAACTCTTTACTCTTCTTGCTACTTCCTCACTATCTGCTCCAATTACAATACGATCTCCATGAAAGAAATCATAAATACCTGAACCTTCACGCAAAAACTCTGGATTCGATACGATATGTAATGTATATCTCCCCTTTAACTCCTCCTCAATCCATCCTTTCATTACATCATTTGTACCTACTGGAACTGTACTTTTCGTAACAACAATAATATCGTTCGTCGCATATACTCCAATATCATTACAAGCACTCTGAATATATGTTAAATCCGCCGTCCCATCTAATAAAGGTGGTGTTCCAACTGCAATAAATATAAACTCTACATCCTCAAACGCCTCTTCTTTATTTGATGTGAAAGTTAAAGCATTATTCTCATATGCATGATTTATTAATTCATGTAATCTAACCTCATAAATAGGTAAATCCCCTTGTTTTATCCGTTCAATTTTCTCATCATCTATATCAAAACATGTAACTGAATGCCCCAACTTTGCCAATCCTACTCCTGTAATCAATCCAACATATCCAGTACCTACTATCGTAATTTTCATTTCCTTTTCGCACAGGAATATACAATAGAAAAGATATGAAATATAGAATTCTCCCTGCGCTTCCCCCTCTCACATTAAAAATGAGAAAACTCTTTTCCTTTTTCATTATATGAATTACTTCCCTCATTCTTTTTAAAGTTTTTGTAAAATTAAATGCACTATAATATAAAGTGAAACTTAATCATTGGGAATCCAGTTACCAGCTCACTCCAGATAAATTCCCACATTTTAACACGAGACTTACTCATTTCTACGTGTAACACTTATAATACTGAACTAAAAGTATTCACTATCGAAGAAAAAGAGGAAATGTCATATTCCAAAGTCCAGTACGATTAACCTTCTTATATGATTCAATATTCTATATACAATTGTCATATATTCTATCCGCTTCCATTAACCGTAAAAAGAAAAAAAGATTGAATTCTAATCTTTTTGTGATACCATATGTTATGAGCCTGTAAATAAACATCATAATTTTCAGATAAATATATTTCCAAAAAAAAATTACGTTAGACTATAAAGGGTGGGGTATTAATGGACTCACAAGTGATTTATGCCATTTTGGCATCTTTCATCACTGTACTCGTCGTTACTCCTTTAGTTATTAAATTAGCTTTTAAAATAGGAGCGACAGATAAGCCAAACGCACGTAAAGTGCACCAAAAGATTATGCCACGTCTTGGCGGGTTAGCAATCTTTATCGGTGTAGCTGTAGGATTTGTTGTCGGCGGCTTATATGAGCAAAGAATGTTATCGATAACGCTAGGTGCGATTATCATTGTAATCATCGGAATTTTAGATGATATGTACGAGTTATCTGCGAGAGTAAAATTCGGTGGACAACTGTTAGTTGCCATTATGATTGTAAAAAGTGGATTATTAGTGCAAGTATTATATATCCCATTCCTTGGGGATACTGAACTTGGATGGCTTGCTTATCCAATTACAGTATTTTGGCTTGTAGGTATTACGAATGCAATCAACTTAATTGACGGCTTAGATGGATTATCTGCTGGGATTTCATCTATCGTACTTGCAACGCTAGCATATATGGCCTTCACTAGCCCATGGGGTACTGGAACAGCGATTATCTTGCCACTCGCATTAATTATATTAGCAAGTACAATTGGATTTTTATTCTACAACTTCCATCCAGCAAAAATTTTCATGGGAGATACAGGAGCACTATTTTTAGGATACTGTATTTCTGTTATATCGTTACTTGGATTATACAAAAGTGTAACGTTATTCAGTTTTATTGTTCCAATTATCATTTTAGGTGTACCTATATTTGATACGATATTTGCAATCATCCGTCGTATCGTAAATAAAAAACCTATTTCAGCACCAGATAAATCGCATTTACATCACCGCTTACTTGCAATGGGATTCTCTCATCGCAAAACGGTACTAATAATATACGCATTCGGTATTTTCTTTAGTGTAAATGCCATTATTTTCACTAGTGCAACGTTATGGTTATCCATTATTCTTCTTTTCGCTTTGATTTTCTTCACAGAAATCATTGCTGAAATAATCGGGCTTGTACATGAACGTTACAAACCACTTATTTCCTTTTATAAAAAAGTGAAAAAACGCGAAGACTAATTGTAGTATAGCCTTTACCATTATGAAATATTCAAATAGCACCCTCTTTCTTATAAGAGGATGCTATTTTTTTATTCATTATTTTACATTTCCAAAATATAGATTGTTTGAGAGTTCCTCTATTGGAGAAAGATATACATAATAAGAAACGTATCAAGTTTTCTTTTTACATCTTGATTGTCAAACTGAGGGTGAATGTTATGATCAAGCGAGTATTGCAATGTATTATTTTATTTTTAACCATTACTATGTACGCATCATCTAATACTGAAGCAACAACTGTTATTCCTGCTGAATATCATCCAAATACTGAAACGACCTCTCCTACACAAAAAATTGCGTACTTAACATTTGATGACGGGCCAAACAAATATACTACACAAATTTTAAACATCTTAAAAGAAAAGAACGGAAAAGCAACTTTCTTTGTTATTGGCGGAAAAGTGCCACATTACACAAAAACGATGCAAAGATTAATTAAAGAAGGACATTATATCGGTCTCCACAGCATGTCACATGATGTAAAACGCCTTTACACTGGTGACCCTTCCACTTTAATTGCAGAAATGGAGCAAACACAAAGCATTGTCCAGCAAGTTACGAAATTAAATACACATCTCGTTCGCGTTCCATATGGTAGTATGCCTTACTTAAAAAAGAATTACCGTGACGCACTTGTATCGGCCCAGTATAAAATGTGGGATTGGACAATCGATACATACGACTGGAAAAGCTATGACAATCCTTCTGCCATACTCGAAAGAGTACGTAATCAAAGTGATGAACAAGTAGAAGTCATTTTAATGCATGATTCGAGTGTAACCGTACAAATACTGCCAAAAGTAATTGATTATTTACAGTCACAAGGATACAAACTTCTTCCCTATAATCCTTCTTCTCATCTCAAGGTAAATTTTTGGAAAGACACAAGATTGTAACAGCTTTAGTGCCTATGTGCTAAAGCTGTTTTATTTTTCTCTTCCCACCCTTCCCATTTTTGTGTAAAATTTTAAATAGTGATGAAGTTTCGAGGTGAATAGAAATGAAACGAATAGATCTCATTTTTAACGCAATACAAGAAGGCAATTATACAGAAGGTGTAACCGCATCAGAACTAGCTACCCTGTTGCAACTAGATCGCGCCAATGTAAGTAGCGACTTAAACAAACTTGTAAAAGATAAACGTTTATTAAAAACAAATACGCGACCTGTTCGTTTTTACATAGAAACGAACACTTCGTTGGAAACGCATTCAAAAGAAGTAACTTCATTAGATACATTTGCAATTGAAAATACGAGCCTTAAAATCGCAATTGAAAAAGCGAAAGCTTCTATGCTCTATCCTCCAAACGGTATGCATACTTTACTACTGGGAGAAACAGGGGTCGGAAAGTCTATGTTTGCTTCTTTAATGCACGAATATGCAATTGAAGTTGAACAGCTTCCTAAAAATGCACCATTTATCGTCTTTAACTGTGCTGATTACGCAAATAATCCACAGCTACTACTCGGGCAATTATTTGGGATTAAAAAAGGAGCTTACACAGGAGCAAGTGATCAAAAAGGATTAATTGAAAAAGCACATGAAGGAATTCTTTTCTTAGATGAAGTACATCGCCTACCTCCAGAGGGACAAGAAATGCTTTTCACCTTTATTGACCGCGGAGTGTACCGCCGCCTTGGAGAAACAGAGAACGAACGTAAAGCACAAGTATTAATCATTACTGCAACAACAGAAGAACCAAATTCATTTTTATTAAAAACATTTACAAGACGTATACCGATGACTGTTACGCTGCCACCACTTCGTGAGCGTACACATAAAGAGCGCTTTGCTTTACTACAGCTATTTTTCACAAATGAAGCAATTCGTCTGCGAAAAGACATTCACGTTAGCCCAAATGCAATGCGTGCTTTCGTCTTTTATAATTGTCCCAATAACATTGGTCAATTAAAAACAGATGTTCAAATTGCCTGTGCGAAAGCCTATTCTGATTTGGTCACAAAGAAACGTGATTCTGTCTATGTTTCAAGTACAGATTTACCTTGGTATATGAAAGAAGGGTTGTTCATTGAAAGGAAGAGCCGTCACTTATACCAAATACCAAATGAAACATTTGTATTTACAGGTGAGGAAGGTTGGAGTAATCATAAAACAGAAGATGAAAAACGCTCTTCTATTTACGATTATATTGACTATAAATACGAAGAACTTCAAGCCCGTGGTATCGAAGAGGAAGAATTAGAATTACTAATAGAAAATGATGTTCAAAGCTTTTTCGTACAATATTTTAACCAAATATCCAAAAAAACAAGCCATGAAAATGTTTTTAAAATTGTGGATCGTAATATCGTTTCCGTATGTGAAAAAATAGCGGAACTTGCTGAAAAGCATTTATCTAAGACGTTTGATGAAAAAGTATTTCTCGCTTTAAGTTTACATGTACAGACAACTCTACAACGTTTACAAAGCGGAAAACAAATACATCACCCACAATTAAATCAAATTCGTACGAAATATAAAGAAGCTTTTTCCGTCGCTATGCAATGCATTCAACTACTGGAGGAAGAATTACAAATAACAATGCCTATTGATGAAGCTGGCTTTTTAACAATGTTCTTCGTTGTTGATCCAATTCCTGCCTCACAAACAGAAGTAAAAGTATTAATATTAGCACACGGTAATGGCATCGCAACTGAAATGGCAAACGTTGCAAACGAACTTCTCGGCATTGAGGAAGTAACCGGTATTGATATGCCGTTACACGAATCACCGAAAGATTTCTTGGAACGTGTGAAAGTGTATATGAAAACACTACAAAATGTAAATGGGCTTCTCTTACTTGTTGATATGGGGTCACTTGCTTATATCGGTGACATATTAGAAACGGAGTTCAAAATCCCTGTACGTGTTCTCTCGATGACGAGCACACCACATGCACTAGAAGCAGCTCGAAAAGCTCAGCTCGGTTATTCATTAGATGCGCTGTATGAAACAGTAAAAAATTTAACACCATTTTACTTAAACGTACAAGAAGAAAAGAAAAAACCTCTCTCTCCAATGAAATCTGTTATTTTAACAGCTTGTTTAACTGGTGAAGGAAGTGCTCTAGCTATTCAAAAAATGTTAGAAAACTATTTAAGATTTGATAAAGACTTAATTGAAATTATTCCGATTAGTATCGTCCATGAAAAAGATTTAACGAAAATGATTGAGAACATAAAAAAAGAGCGTAACATCATTTGTATCGTCACGAATTTCGATGTGCAAGTGCCGTGCTTAACATATCATTTCCAAGACATCGTAAACTACACAGTAATTCAGCCCATTCAAGAATTAATTACGTATGAAGAAACATATGCAAAAATGGCGGATATTCTTGAACAACAAATGCAGCGTAACGATGGGGCATTACTGATCAAAACAATTCGTTACGCATTAAATACAATTCAAGAATTAATTTCCTTACAGCTAACTCCTGATAGCTTAATGGGCGTTATTCTGCATATGAGCTGTATGGTTGACCGTCTTCAAAAAGGAGAAAGCCTTCTTCCTCATCCTGATAAAGAGAAAAGAAGACAAGATGAATACTGGATGTATATGAAAGTAAAAAAAGCATTGCAACCAATTGAAAATACATTTGAAATACAAATACCTGATGACGAAGTATTTTACGTTATGGACTTCTTTATTAAAAATCAGCCTGCGAAAAATTAATCGAGGCAGTTTTTAAAAATATCGACCGTAACGCGAGTTATATCAGCGATTTTCAAAATATATCGCTTTACCGACAATAATCGCTAAAACTAGCACCTTATATTAAGAAGAAAAGGCTGTTCCAACATATGGACAGCCTTTTCCTCTATTTCTTTACTTTTCTAACTCGCCCTCTTATTTCTCCTCTTTTTTGTGATTTCGTATGGACATTAACATATACGTTTGCTTGAATAATTTCTTGAAGTAAATGTACAAATGATTTCCCTTGTAAAGGTCCCTCAAAATCCTCCACATTCACTACACCAGTAATGCTTCCCTCGTTCAAGCTAATACCTTGCTCCAGTGGACCATACAAATATAAAACAACAGGACCAATTTGAGTAGACTTCCCTAAATGAATTTGACACGATGTAACCTTTTCTATATTTTTTAGTATGACTCTGTAATGCAATTTCGTTAAATCATCACTAAAAATAAACTCTGCTACCCCAAAAGCTTCTGTATTTACAGGAGGCACTTCCCTCTTACCTGTTAACCTGGCAAAGAAATGTGTTGTCATAAGGCATTCTCCTTATATAAATTTCCCAGCACTACTTCTACTACTTTATGGTTTAGACATAATCATTTATGACTTTTTCAATTTTAATTACAAAGAAAAGATTCACAAAATCTTTACATTGTAATTGTTCCTGTAGATTGAAAGTCTCTTGTATAATGCACATAGAAAAACATTATAGGAGGTTCCATTGAAAACTAACAAATACACTTTTCATACATTATTAGAGATTTTTCTCGTCTCATTTAAATTAGGACTTACTTCATTCGGCGGTCCTGTCGCTCATCTCGGCTATTTCCACCACGAATACGTGCAAAAAAGAAAATGGATGGATGAACGAAGCTATGGAGATTTAGTAGCACTATGTCAATTCCTTCCCGGTCCTGCCAGCAGTCAAGTCGGTATGGGGGTTGGATTATTACGGGGCGGGCTATTAGGAGCTATTATTTCATGGATTGGATTCACTTTACCGTCTGTGCTTGTTTTGGTTTTCTTCGCCTCATTCCTTAATCAGTTCGATCTTGGAAGTGCTGGCTGGATTCATGGACTAAAACTTGTAGCAGTCGCTATTGTCGCTCATGCCATATGGGGAATGGCGCGGAAGTTAACTCCAGATCGAAATCGTGCAACGATTGCGATTGTAACTGCCGCAATCGCCTTATTATGGCCAAGTAGTTGGACACAAGTCACCCCCATCATACTATGTGGCTTTATCGGCTGGTTGTTATATCGCAACCAACCAATTAGCCAATCTCAACATATAAAAGTACCTATTTCAAAAAAGATAGCAGTTTCTTGTCTCGTCTTATTCTTTGGACTATTACTACTGCTACCAATATTAAGACCGTTCTCTTATTACATCGCTTTATTTGATAGTTTCTATCGCTCTGGCGCACTTGTATTTGGAGGAGGACATGTCGTGCTGCCTCTTCTTGAAGGTGAGTTCGTACAAAACGGAATGATGATGAAAGAACAGTTCCTAGCTGGATACGGATTAACACAAGCAGTACCAGGACCACTGTTTACATTCGCCTCTTATATAGGAGCAGTGTTAGACGGGACGCTTGGGGCATTACTCGCAACAATTGCAATTTTCTTCCCTGCTTTCTTACTCGTTATTGGTGTTTTACCATTTTGGAACAGCGTGAGAAAAATATCATTCATACAAGGCGCACTACTTGGAGTCAATGCCGCTGTTGTCGGTATTTTACTAGCAGCTTTTTATGATCCTATTTGGACAAGCACAATTATGAACGCTGTAGATTTTGTTTTTGCATCTCTTCTATTTTGCTTGCTCGCTTTTTGGAAAACACCACCTTGGGTTATCGTTATACTCGGGGCATTTGGCGGATATGCTCTATCCATTTTATAAATAAAAAACGACGGCATGATGTAGCCGTCGTTTTTCTATTAAAACTTCACAAGCTCTATTCCTTCTGGTAATTTGCTCTCTGTTAAAATACGCAATTCCTTCACACGATTCATTACGTAAGAAGAACGCTTCACAAGCTCTGGATCAATATAAGCTGGATGAACCATAATTTCTACCGTTTGTTCACCTTGTACTCTTTCTTTTAACTTCACAAAGTAATCTTCCGTCACACCATCCGCATAAAAGTCACTGTAAAACACATCAGAAAATGGGCGCACCGCTCTATCTTCCTCACAACGACGAATCGGAACATTATATGTAGCCGCTAATCTCTCAAGAACATCATGTAAAATCGGTAAACCATGCACATGATGATGACTATCTAAATGAGTTGGTGTTAATCCGTAAGATAGGAATTTCTCAATTTGAGCAGTCCACTCTCTCTCAACTTCTTCTGGATTTATATTTCCTTCCCTTACGACACCTTGTTTATGAAACAATCCATCGCTACTTACAAGTGATGGTACGTCTCCAAGAAGTGGTTCTCCTGCCGTTAATACAAGATGTACTCCTACTCCTAGCGTTTCATACTCTTTGGCTAAGCGTACCGCATGCTCTGTTCCTGGCATATTCATCATCATCGTCGTTGAATTTACAAGTCCGTTTATATGCCCATCAATAATGCCGTAATTTGTACCTTCTGTAAGACCGAAATCATCTGCGTTTACAATTAACTTAATCATCGTAATACCTCCTAATAAAGTGAAACTTTAATCAGTGGGGGGTTTTCTCCCCCCCACTGATTATTAGTTGAACCAATCGGACTTTTATGGGCAGTTGATCCCCCACCTAATTTCTTTGTTTTCGCTGAATTTTGAGGTAGTGGTCTTACTGCCCATTAAAGTGGGATAGAATAAAAAAAGCGGGCTAAATAGCGCCGCTTTTACTTCTCTACCTTTTTGAAGAACTGCGGAAGATATTCTTTATGTGCTTCCAACATTTCATCTAAAATTTGTTTTGCAACTGTATCTGATGGTACAAGTGGATTAATTGTCATAGCAAGCAGCGCTTTATGATAATCACCTGTAACAGCAGCTTCAATTGTTGTGCGCTCAAATGATTTAATTTGCTGTACTAAACCGCGAACTGGTACTGGAAGATCTCCGACCGCAATTGGTTTTGGACCTTCTTTCGTAATAATACAGTTCACTTCAACAGCAGAATCATCTGGTAAGCTTGCAATTGTTCCGTTGTTTCGTGTATTAACAGGCTGGATATCACCTTTATTGTTGTAAATAGACGTAATTAAGCTACATGCTGCGTCACTATAATAAGCGCCGCCACGTTTTTCTAATTGTGGTGGTTTAATATCTAAATTCGGGTCTTTATATAACTCAAATAAATCATTTTCTAATTGTTTTACTACTTCTGCACGTGTACCTTTTTCAACAGAAGCTTCTTTTTCTTCTTCTAACATTTCACGTGTTTTGTAGTAATAACGATGATATGGACATGGAATTGCACGAAGACCGCGAATAAAGTCTGGTTCCCAGTTAAGCGCTGCGATATTTTCCATCGTAATTTGCTTTTCCGGATCTGTTACAAGCTCTAACACACGATCCATTACACTTACGCCATCTAAGTATACATCTAGTCCGTATACCATATGATTTAAACCTGCAAAATCAACGTGGACACGACTTGCATCTACTTCAAGTAATCTTGCAAGACCCATGCGGATTCCGATTGGAACGTTACATAGACCAACTACTCTTTGAATATTTGTATAACGAAGGACAGCTTCTGTTACCATACCAGCTGGGTTCGCAAAGTTAATTAGCCATGCATTCGGACAAAGCTCCTCCATATCTTTACAAATATCTAAAATAACAGGAATCGTTCTCAGTGCTTTGAATAAACCACCAGGACCATTCGTTTCCTGACCGATTACATCATATTTTAATGGGATTGCTTCATCTTTTGCACGTGCTTCTAATAAACCAACGCGAAGTTGTGTTGTTACGAAGTCTGCATCTTTTAATGCCTCACGGCGATCAAGTGTTAAATGTACCTCGATTGGTAAACCAGATTTTTTCACCATACGTTTCGCTAAGTTACCAACAATTTCTAACTTTTCTTTTCCTGCCTCAATATCTACTAACCAAATTTCACGAACAGGAAGCTCATCATAACGTTTAATAAATCCTTCAATTAACTCTGGTGTATAACTAGATCCACCGCCGATTGTAGCAATTTTAATTCCAGTCATGCTTTATTCCCCTTTCGCTTCAAGCTTTTTATAAAGATCGATAAACTCTGCTGCTAATTCTTTCACTGTAATCGCATTCATTAAATGATCTTGTGCGTGAATTAAAAGAACACTAACCTCTGTTTTTTCTCCTCTTGCTTCTGATTGTATGAGCTCTGTTTGGAAATGATGCGCTTCATTAATCGCTTCTTTCGCCTTTACCATCGCTTCATCTGCTTCTACCATTTTCCCCTGTTTGGCAAATTGAAGTGCCTCCATCGCAAAGCTTCGTGCGTTACCACTATTTAAAATCAATTGGAATGGAATTTGTTCTGCTGTAGTCATCATAATTACCGCCCTCTCTATAAGGTTCAACCGATTTAAATACCCCTTCAGTTTGAACATGTCTATTAAAGTATGAATTTGTTAATGATAGTTTAGTGTTCATATAGATGTTTTTCATCTTTTTGAACATGATATAAAGGTAATTGTTCTCACAGGTATCGTTGTCTATGAGAACAATTACTATGTTACATAGGTAAAGAGTTGTTATTTTCTTGTGCTGCTTTCTCAGTACGGATAACTGAACGATCGCATGCGACAACGAATGGGAAGTAAATCGCCATTGCAACAACAAAGTTGAATAATTGTAAAATCGCACCAGAAGGATGTAAACCTGTTACAAGATACCCACTAATAATTGGTGGAACGTTCCATGGAACCATCGCTACTGTTTTTGGTACCCATCCTAAGTAAATTGCTGTATAAGATGTAATAACTAACACAACAGGTGTTAATACGAACGGGATGAATAAAATTGGATTTAATACGATTGGTGTACCAAAGATTACTGGTTCGTTAATGTTAAATGCACCAGGTCCAATTGATAGACGAGATACACCGCGTAATTGTGCACTTTTCGCTACAATTAATACAACTACTAAAAACGCTAATGTTGCACCAGAACCACCAAGATATACGAAAGTATCAAAGAATGGTTTTGTAATAATGTTTGGAACATCAAATGCAGATGTACCATCTTGGAATAACTTAATATTTTTCTCTAATGCTGGTAAATAAAGTGGCTCAATAATACCACCAACAATATTTGGACCATGTAAACCGAAGAACCAAAGTACATGTACTAATAATGCAATAAAGATTGCACTTGGTAACGTACCCGCTAAACCTTGTAATGGAACTTGTAATGTATTAAAGATATACTCATGAACACTTGTACCTGCTAGTTTTACTGCTAATTGAATACTTGCAATACCTGTTAAAATCACAAATGCTGGAACTAAAGCAGCGAAAGATTTCATTACTGCTGGTGGTACACCGTCAGGCATTTTAATTGTAATGTTTCTTTGAACAAAGAAGCGGAATATCTCCGTTACGAGTATGGAGACAATAAGTGAAACGAACAAACCCTGTGCGCCTGTCCAAAGCATATTTATTCCAGCTTCTTTTGGTGTTGTTGGTGTAAGAATAATTAATGCACCAAACGAAATAATACCTGCTGACAATCCATCAACACCGTAAGATTTTGCTAAGTTATAACTTATGGTAACCGCCACCATCAGAGCTAATACCCCGAAGGACCCTGTCCACATACCAGCACCAATTTGTGTCCAAGTTTCACCGAATAAATCTTTCATAAAATTTTGGAATGCTGGAATTGGTAAACCATTAACTAGTACTGCCATCGAACCAACTAAAATAAGTGGCATAACTGCAATAAATCCATCTCGGATCGCAGCTAAGTGACGTTGCGATCCGATTTTACCAGCAATCGGAACCATGTACTTCTCCATAAATGCAATAAACTTTTGCATTTTACTTCCCCCCTAATTATTTTTTAAGTGTTAATGCGTGATCTAAAACTGCTTCTCCATTCATCATGCCGTAGTGCATTGGATTGATAACGTCGATTCCAACGTTTCTCTCGTCAGCAAGCGTTTTCATTGAAGAGAGCATGTAACGAACTTGTGGTCCTAGTAATAATACATCTGCTTGATCGATATTCGTTTTTACTGCATCCCCAGATACAGCCCAAATCTTGCCTTCTAGACCGCGAGCTTTTGCAGCCGCTTCCATTTTTGTAACTAGTAAACTTGTAGACATCCCTGCTGAGCAACATAATAAAATATTCATTTGAAAATCCCCCTTGTGTAGTATAAAAAATTTATGTTTTATTTATTTTTCTTTACGCTATTTATTAATGCAATTAGCGTGCCAACTTTTTAAAACCACTAAAATCAGCACTTTTTCGACTGTTTTCTTTGTGTGTTAACGCTTTCAATTAGTGTGTTACTCAAAAAACACACAGTGTGTTATAAAACAACACGCTTTTAACACATAACTGTATGAAAATAGATTAGTGTTTAGTTGTCTAGTTATGCTTAACATAAAAAAACACTAAAAAAATCTTTCATCGTAGAATCTAGTAAAAAAACAACATGCTCTTGAACACACTCTTCTATCTATTGTCCAAGCAAATTCTACTAGATTACATAGAATAGATTAAAATAACACAATTCGAAAGGAGATTCCTATGCCAAAACATAGAAAACAAAGCAAAATAAAGATTTATAGAATAAAAAGCTATAAAAAAGACAAGCGTTCTGAAGTAGACTCTGACAAATTTGAACTAGAACAGCAGGACAAGCACGATACACAAGACAAACAAGATGAACAGGATAAACAAGTACAATCAGAAAATGTAATTATAGTACCCACAGATTCACACAACTTAGATGTGTGGGATGAAATTTCTCTAAAGGAAATACAAGCTGGTGAACATACAAATTTATTTAAAGAAAAGAGTAATTATCAAAATATTAATTTAGTCCAAGTAAACGATATTCGCTTATACTTGGACAAGCAACTACAATTCAGCTCCGTCGATGAGCAAATTTATCATGAAGCACTTGTACATCCAATTATGTCAAAAGTAATTGATCCAAAACGTGTTCTCATATTAGGCGGTGGCGATGGTCTTGCCCTGCGAGAAGTTTTAAAATATGAAACTGTACTACATGTAGACCTTGTTGACTTAGATGGATCGATGATTGATATGGCTCGTAATGTTCCAGAATTAGTTTCTTTAAACAAAAGTGCATTTTTTGATAATCGTGTAAATACACACGTATGCGATGCAAAAGAGTTTTTAAGCTCTCCTTCCTCTTTATACGATGTAATCATTATTGATTTCCCAGACCCAGCGACAGAGTTGTTAAGTACTTTATATACAAGCGAACTTTTTGCTCGTATAGCTACATTCTTAACAGAAGATGGCGCATTCGTCTGCCAATCTAATTCACCTGCTGATGCACCTCTAGTATACTGGAGCATCGGTAATACAATTGAACATGCTGGACTAACTGTGAAAAGTTATCATACAATCGTTCCTTCTTTTGGAACTGACTGGGGATTTCATATCGCTGCTAATTCTGCCTATGTACTAGATCAAATTGAACAATTATATGTAGTACCAACTCCTCGAACCTTGCCTGCTCTTCTTTTTCCTTTATTTCAATTTAAAGAAGAACATCTAGAACAACGCAACCTCGCTCTTTTAAATTCAGAATCGAACCTTATCCTACATCAATGCTACAAACAGGAAATGAAGTTTTGACGATATTATAGTAAGGAGTGTTGCCTATGGAATATTCTACTTTTGGCAAGCATATAATAGTAGATTTATGGGGAGTAGATTTTTCTCTACTAGATGATACGCACTTTTTAGAATATCATTTAGTTACAGCTGCAGATTGCTCTGGTGCCCATGTTTTAAACGTAAGTAAAAAAGAATTCCAGCCATATGGTGTTACTGTATTAGTGTTATTATCAGAAAGCCATCTTTCCATTCACACTTACCCGGAACAAAATTTTGCAGCTATTGACTGTTATACTTGCGGTACAACCGTTGAACCACAAATTGCGATTGATTATATCGTAAATATATTAAAACCGGAGCGGATGCATATAAAAAGATTAATTCGTGGTATAGGAGAAATTGTTACTGCCGATTAATTATAACTCTTACTCATCCGGAAAAAGGAGGATTGTAAATACCATCAGTGGGATGAACATTCCACTGATGGTACAGGCATATACATAAAGTGAAACTTTAATTAGTGGGGGTTTTGTTCATCTCCCACTAATTATTAGTTGAACCAATCGGGCCTTTACAGACAGTTAAGCTCCCTCCTAACTTCCTTGCTCCAGCCACATTTTGAGGTGGGAGTTTTACTGCCCGTTAATGCGGGATAAAAAAACCTTGCATAAGTAAGGTTCATTCATCCACCGACATCTTCCTATATAACTCTACAAACTCACTCGCTAATTCTTTCACTGTAATTGCATTCATTAAATGATCTTGCGCGTGTACCATTAAAAGAGTAACTTCGGTCTTTTCGCCACCAGCCTCTTTCTGTATAAGCTCCGTTTGTACACGGTGCGCCTCTTTTAATTCCTCTAGCGCTTCTTGTAATTTAGCTTCTGCTTCTGTAAACTCCCCACGCTTCGCACAATCAATTGCTTCCATTGAACAACTTCTCGCGTTTCCTCCATGCAAAATTAAATGAAAAGCTTTCGTCTCTATCGTATCCATTTTACTTCTTTACTCCCCCTTTTCTTCTGCTACTTTTTGTTTATCCCATATTTTTAAGAACGGTAAATAAATGAAGAATGCAAGCGCAAAGTTGACGAGTTGTAAAACAACACCTGAAATTTCCCCACCCGATCCTAAATATCCACTGAAAAGAATAGGTGTCGTCCAAGGTACAGCCGCCCCACTCGGACGTGCGACCCATCCCCATTCCATTGCAAAGTAAGAAACAATTGTTAACACAACTGGAACCAATATAAATGGAATTAATAAAATTGGGTTCATTACAATTGGCATACCAAAAGTTACCATCTCATTAATATTAAATATACCAGGCGCGATTGACAATCTCCCTAAACTTTTTAATTGTTGACTTCGTGCAAATAGTAACATTCCGACAACTAGAGCCAGCGTTGCACCAGAACCGCCCATATAAATCCATAAGTCAAAAAACTGTGCCGTAATGGTATTTGGTACATCTTGCCCAGCTTGAAAAGCAACTCGATTTTGATCCATTAAAGACAACCAAACAGGGCTCATTACACCACCAACAATAGTAGCACCATGAATTCCACACGACCAAAGAACATGAACGAGAATAACTGCTATTATTGCGCCCCAAAGACTAGCACCAAGTACACTAAGTGGTTCCTGTAAAATTTGTCCTACAATATTATGGATACTGCCAAAAGAAGTATTTTCTATAATTAAGCGTAAAATCCAAATAACTGTTACAACAATAAAACCTGGAACAAGTGCCGCAAATGAACGCGTGACAGCTGGTGGAACTGTCTCTGGCATCTTTATAATTATCTTTTTTTGTACAATAAACCGATAAAGTTCAGTAGATATAAGTGCAATAATCATTGCTACAAATAACCCTTGGCTTCCCATTAATGCAGCTGGGATAGCGCCTTCTACAAGTACACTCTCTTTTGTACTTGGTATAATATATGCAACTTGAAATGGAGTCGCAAGTAAAAACGTCACAAGCGACAATGCCCCGGATGCTAAAGCATCCACTTTATAATACTCTCCAAGCCTGTAAGCGATTCCAAAAACAGCTATTAAAGCCATTATATTAAAAGTTGCACTAACTGGATACCCTAAAGCTCTCTGCCAATTCTCACCAAACAAACCTGCCATAAACTCGTTATATCCCGGTATCGGCAGTGCACTAATAATGAGGAAAAACGATCCAATAATTAAGAAAGGCATCGTTAAAATAATTCCATCTCGAATTGCTTGTAAATGCCTCTGCTCTGCAACCTTCCCTGCCACCGGCATCACATACTTCTCTAAAAACCGTATCATCTATCCCACTCTCCTCATGGTTTCATTGACAAAGCTGCTTGCAAGATAGCTTCTCCATTACAAAGTCCATAATGGACGGATTGAATAACATCAACAGGTACCCCTTTCTCCTTACATAATTCTTTCATTTTCGGTAATAAATAACGTACTTGCGGTCCAAGTAAAAGGACATCAGCTTTATCAATATGACTATTCACTTCAGAACCTGATACTGCCCAGATTTTCACTTCTATCCCTCTTGCCTCTGCTGCTTTCTCCATCTTTGTAACAATCAAACTGGAAGACATTCCCGCTGCACAGCAAAGCAAAATATTCATTCCGCTTCCCTCCCCCTTTTTCTAAACCTAAGTTATGGTGCATCCCTTGCCACCACTAGGTTACAAATATATATGTCTAGATTTCCTGCTGTATGCCGAGCTTAAAAACAAAAATTTCTTGGTTTTCACGCTATTCCATTTATCCGTATTCTCCTAGTAAAGAGGACTCTAACTCGCTATAATGATTCAGTATGATTTTTTAATTGATAGGAGGATATATTTATGAAGGCATATCGCTTTCCACTTATTTTATTATCTTCTATCCTAATTGGTGGTTTCATTGGTTATTTCATGGGTGCCGATGCAGTTGCTTTAAAGCCGCTTGGTGATATTTTCTTAAACTTAATGTTTACGATTGTTGTACCTCTAGTGTTCTTTAGCATCGCATCGTCTATTGCTAATATGGATGGATTAAAACGTTTCGGTAAAATTATGTCTAGTATGGCTGGGACTTTCTTATTTACAAGTATTTTAGCTGCTATTTTTATGATTATTGTCGTGAAAGTATTCCCGCCAGCACAAGGTGTTGTACTAGAACTAACACAACCTGACAAAGCCGGCAAAGCTGTTAGTGTTGCAGATCAAATCGTCGGTATTTTAACAGTATCTGACTTCTCGAAGTTACTATCTCGTGAAAATATGTTAGCTCTTATTTTCTTCTCTATCTTAATGGGGATTGCAACTTCAGCAGTTGGCGAAAAAGGAAAGCCATTCGCTACATTCCTACAAGCTGGTGCAGAAATTTCAATGAAAGTTGTATCTTTCATTATGTACTACGCTCCAATCGGACTTGCTGCTTACTTCGCAGCATTAGTTGGTGAATTCGGACCACAACTTCTTGGAACTTACTTCCGAGCAGCAATGGTATACTATCCAGCTTCTCTTATCTACTTCTTTGTATTCTTCACGTTCTATGCATACCTTGCAGGTCGCAAACAAGGTGTACAAGTATTTTGGAAGAACATGGTCTCTCCTACAGTTACATCACTTGCAACTTGTAGTAGTGCCGCAAGTATTCCAGCGAACTTAGAAGCAACGAAGAAAATGGGTATTTCTTCAGACGTTCGTGAAACAGTTGTCCTTCTTGGATCTACACTTCATAAAGATGGATCTGTTTTAGGCGGCGTATTAAAAATTGCTTTCTTATTCGGTATTTTCAACATGGAATTCGAAGGACCGAAAACATTAGCAATCGCACTTGTTGTTTCTTTATTAGTAGGAACAGTAATGGGTGCTATTCCAGGCGGTGGTATGATTGGTGAAATGTTAATCGTATCTCTATACGGTTTCCCGCCAGAAGCATTGCCAATTATTGCAGCAATTAGTACAATCATTGATCCACCTGCAACGATGTTAAACGTAACAGCAGATAACGCTTGTGCGGTAATGACAGCTCGCCTTGTAGAAGGTAAGAATTGGATCAAAAACAAATTTGCTTAATAGATAGAAAGAGGATGCTCGTTTAGAGCATCCTCTTTTTGTCGTTATTTGTTGATAAGTTGATATCTCCTCTCGCCACAAATTTGTTACAATCTTCACAAATATTCCACATCCATTATCCATTCTCCGTACTATAATCATGTATGGAAAAGGAGATGGAAATAATGACTCAAAGCGCACCAGAATTTAAAGTTTTGCAAAGCATTGCATTTCTCGCTGTTGTTTTGCAAAGTTCCTTATTATATACAATGAATCAAGGAAATGTCTTACTTGAGCAATCTCTCATTATGGGCATGCTATTCAACCTTGCAAAATTCTCAGCACCAGCATTCATATTTATCGTTGGATTTCACTTAATTCGGCACTATACGAAGCAATTAGTATATAAAGAATATATTTCTGAAAAAGCGACACACTTACTCATTCCTTATTTCTTTTGGTCTATTCTTTACCTATTAACAACAAACGATCTTATTACGTTACAAAGTGGAATAAAAAGTTTATTACTCGGAACAGCCGCGCCCCATCTTTGGTACGTTATTATGATGTTCCAAATTCACTTATTGTTCCCTTTACTATGCACACTTTTTTATTGGTTTCAAAAACGAACAGAAAATAAAAAAGACATATATAAATATATGACCTTTTTCGCGTGCCTATATTTTCTATTAATGTGGTTCTCTTCTCACTATATTTTTAATGGAGAAAAATTAACAAGTTCAACAATTTTACATTATACAGATCGATCATTTCTATTCTACTCATTCTATTTCGTTATGGGTGGCATTGCCGCTGTAGCACTAAAAACTTGGCGTCTATTCGTCATGAAACATATCCCGCTTATAACAATATTATTTTTCATCTTATTTTTATTCATCAATTATGAGTTGTTTAGTTTTCACGGAGCAAACTCTATTCATTTAACTGTTTCTACCTATTTAAAACCATCTATGTTTTTATATATCGTATGCGAAATTATCATACTGTATATGTTATCTATTATGATAGTACAGCGTCGTGGTTTCTTATATAAAACGTTACGTTTCATTGGAAATTACACGTATGGTGCTTATTTAGCTCACTTATTCTTCTTGCAACTATGCACAAAGTTTCTTTCTTTATTCACACTGCAAGAAAATACTATATTATATAGCCTATTACTATTTGTGTTAACGGCTATTATCTCTATTTCAACAATGGTCATTTGTAGCACAATACCATTTCATACTTGGATTACAGGGCCTTCTCCTACAACAAAGATGAAATGGACGAAGGTTGTATTCCGAAAAAATCATAAAAAACTATTCAAGCCATATATTTGATATAATGATACGCATATAAAAAGAAAGCGAGAGACACCTATGATTAATCAAGTTGGACAAATTATGCTATATGTAAATAACCAAGACGAAACAGTACAATTTTGGACAGAAAAAGTAGGGTTCCAAATCATTGCGGAAGAAAATAACGGAAACGGATTCCGCTGGATTGAAATTGCGCCGGCGAAAGAAGCAGGAACAAGCATCGTCCTTCACGATAAAGCGTTAATCGCGAAGATGCAACCTGAATTAAACTTAGGTACTCCTTCACTTATGTTCTTCTCTAATAACTTAGATCAACTGTATAAAGATCTTTCAGAGAAAAATGTCACAGTTGGACAGGTTGTAGATTTACCTACTGGTAGAGCATTCAACTTTGCTGATAATGAAAATAATTACTTTGCAGTAATGGAACGTAAATAAAAAATAAGCTATCCGAAAAAATCGGATAGCTTATTTCATTTTAAGAAACTTGTTCTGCATTCGTTTCTTTATGCTGTATATGGCTCGTGATCCAAGCAATTCCACCGGCAACAACGAGATAACATAACAATATTAAAATTTGCATTTGTAATTGCGACCAATCTCCTAAAGAGATAACATCTTGTAATCCTCTAAGAGAATGGGACATTGGGAGAAACTGTCCAATTTTGCTAAGCACAGCTATGTTTAATTCTCCTGGGAAAGTACCTCCACTCGTCGCTAATTGCAGGACAAGAAGCGTTACCGCTAAGAACTTTCCAACAAGACCAAATACTGTTACTAACATAAGAATAAATGTCATGAACGTAAAGGAAATAACAATACTTGATAAAACAAAAAGTGGCACACTGGCAACTTCTAGTTTCATAACACCTAGCACAACTACATCTACGAGTAGCGCTTGAATAAGTCCAATTAAATATACCAATCCTAATTTATTAATAAAATGTACCGTTCCGCTTACCTTCATATTTTGTCTGCGGCCAAGAGGTAAAATATTCGATGCCATAATTCCGCCAACATAAAATGCAAGTGATAAGAAATATGGTGCAATGCCTGAACCGTAGTTAGGAACGTCAGAAACTGTTGACTTCACTAACTGAACTGGCTCTGAGAACATCGTATTGCGTGCATCATCATTACGGACATCCGCTATCTTCTCTGCGCCCTCTCCCAATTTCGTAGAAAGTTCTTTCGCACCATCATCAAGTTTAACAAGTCCATTTGTTAATTTACTAGCACCGTTATTCAGCTCCGTTCCACCACTCGCAAGCTGATTTACACCTTCTTGTACTGTTGTAAATCCATTTCCCCACTTCGTAAATCCATCAGCTAAATTCGATGCACCATCTGCTACCTTTTTCGTTCCAGCAGTAGCTTCATTTAACTTAACTCCGAATGTATTCATGCCTTCTTCAATCTTATGTTGACCCTCAGTAAGCTTCTTCGCTCCTTGTGTCAATTGTTGTTGGCTATTATTTAAAGTACTTGTTGCTTTAGCTAGTCCATTAGACGTAGCAACAATTTTTTGAAAAGCGGGATCTTGCTGCACTTCTGGATGATTTTTCACGTACTCTTCTAATTGTTGTTTTACACTATTAGCTGCACCATCCGCTTTTACTTGGCCTTCAGCAAGCTTCTCACTTCCACTCACCCATTCATTTGTACCAGCACTTAATTCACTAACTCCTGATTGTAACGTTTTTTCACCTTGTGCTAATAACTCCATACCACTATGAAGTGATGTCACTCCTTGACTCAGCTCATTTGCCCCCCCGGTTAAAGCAGATTGACTGGATGCAAGCTTTTCACTTCCCTCTTTCAATTTCGATGTCCCATCACTTAAACGATCAATACCATCCGCAAGCTGATTCGCTCCATTTTTTGCATCGGTCGTTCCTTCATGTAACTTCTCAGCCCCATTACTTGCATCACTCAATCCTTGTGCCAAATCTTGAAACTTTGAAAAGACACCCTCTGTATAAGATTTCGTAATACTATTTGAGATTTTTGTTTTCATATTTTCAACAGCTGTCGTTCCAATTTGAGCTGCTACAAAGTTTTTACCTGGATTTACTTTGTACTGTAACTTTGCTGGCTCTGGTTTCTCATCCATAAGTGTACTTACCTTTTTAGAGAAATTCTCTGGAATCGTAACAACCATATAATATTTATCTTCTTTTAACCCTTCATCAGCATTTTTTTCTGATACGAAATGAAAAGCCAGTTCCTTATTCTCTTTTAAATTTTTAACAAAATCGTCTCCTGCATGAATTGTTTTTTCATCCATCACAGCACCCTTATCTAAATTCACAACTGCAACAGGTAATTTATCTAATTTTCCGTACGGATCCCAATATCCAGCCAAGAAGAATCCTGAATAAATTAACGGAACGATTAATAAAAAAATTAAAGCGATACGTCCATGTTTATGGTGCCACATCGCTTTCCAATCTTTAAATATAAGTTGAATTCCTTTCATGAAACATACTCCTTCTCCTAATTTCACACCATTACAATGGTTTAACAGATTTACTATACACGTCACTTTCCATACTGTATAATACATCTTTAATTATCAATTCATTCCTTTTGGTCTATAGAAAGGAGATTCGAAATGGAACTGCTCCAGTTAAAATACTTTCAGACAGTTGCACGACTAGAACATATGACAAAGGCAGCTGAAGAATTGCATATCGCGCAACCTTCACTCAGCAAAACAATCGCTAGACTCGAAAAGGATTTAGGCGTCCCTTTATTTGATCGCCAAGGCCGACAGATTACTTTAAATTCTTTCGGAAAAGTATTTTTAAAACGGGTAGAACGTATTTTTCATGAATTAAGTGAAGGGGAACGAGAAATTAAAGATTTAGCCGAATTACAACAAGGCTCTATTACAATGGCCGTTTCTATTCCAAGAATATTACCAGAACTACTAGGTTCTTTTTTACGAGAACATCCTAATGTTCGATTCCAGCAATTTCTTGCGTCTACTCCTTCTATGAAACGACAACTGGAAAATATGGAAATTGACTTTTGTCTTTCCTCTGTACCAGTTGAAGGAGAAGAAATTGTTTGGGAACCACTTATTACAGAAGAAATTTTCTTAGTCGTTCCTTCAGGCCATCGGTTATCAAACCGCGAAAGTATCCACCTGCATGAAGTAAAAGACGAACCGTTTATTAGTATGAATACTGGCTATGGATTTCGGCACTTAACGGATGAATTTTGTAAAGAAGCTGGTTTCACTCCGCATATTGCTTTTGAAGTAGATGAACCGACAGTGATTAGCGACCTCATTAAGCAAGGTCTCGGCATCGCTTTTGTTCCAAATTTAACTTTATTAAAAAACTCTACTTTAGCAGCAAACAAGTTGCGTATTATTGAACCCGCTTGTAAGCGAACCATCGGATTAAGTTGGTCAAAAAAGCGATACTTATCAAAAACAGCTCAGCAATTCCGTGAATTCGTGATTGACTACTTCTCTAATATTAGGACGCAAAATTATATCAACCAATAAAAGGTGCCACCCTCATATGGTGGCACCTTTTATTGGTCACTCTTTTTTAATTCCATTTCAGCTAAAAGTGGTAGTACATTATCAAAAATATGCGTATTATTATTTTCACCTGTTACATATCCACCATAATATCTACTAAATACGTTGTCATTTCGGAATGTGGACATATGATCATACAATTCCTTCGCAAACTTTGTATCACCTGTTTGTAGTACGTACAAAATCGTTAGTCCATACGCGGCTGGCGATTCATAATTCACAGTTTGTTTTCCCGTTTCTAAATTGTAACGACCGTATAGCTTTCCATCCTCCTGGAATCTCTTCTTTATAAATTCCAAATAAGCAGCTGATGAAAGACCACCTAAACTTCGATGATATGCAACGTATGATTGGTCAATAAGATTCACTTCTTTATCGTACTTAAATGTACCATCTTCTTTATATTCTTTTGGGAATGCCCAGCCATGCCTTGGATAATCCGCTAAAAATTGAACAATTTCCTGATATTGCTGAGCAGAAACTTTACCGTACTTCTTCATATAAGAGAATGCACGCGGATTTATGTATGATGTTGTTACAAAATTATTTTGTTTCCCTGCATCTGCATCATAATAATCAACATAATAATTATCTTTTTTATTATAACGAAGTACAGCATCACTTAATTGATCGGCAAGGTTTTTATAACGCTCTTCCTTATACATTTCATAAGCACGATATAATTGTTCTATAATACGAAGATCATCTATAAGTGCATTTGTAGCTGACTGCCTCTCTCCCTTTTCAGAGAGTTTCCATAAAACGATATGATTCTTATATACGAAATTATCTTGAATAACCTTTACTTGCTCATCAAATAACGCCTGGTCATCTTTATCAAGTGTATATTGTAACCATAATCCCGCCGATTCTGATAAAGCTTCACGTCCCTTCGCTTCACCCGTACCTGCCTTAGTATCTACTAAACGATACGTGGCAAGCGTTCCATTTTCATTCACCATATGTCTTAAAATAAAATTTTCTGTACGGTTTCCTTGTAAAGCTGACCAAAATACAATTCCACCTAAAGCGATTAAGAAGATAACTCCAATCCCTATATATAAACGTTTCCGCAATCTTTTCACCTCCCTAGTAAGGCTAACCTTAATTTTATCAGAACATACATAAATTTAAAAAAGACAATCTATTAGATTGTCTCCCCCATTTCTATCCCCCACAAACCTCTTTAGAAGGTTTATATAGCGATTGTACAAGTCGATCATATTCACGACGTGTAATTTCTTTATTATATAGCTTCAATAATAAATCTCTATGCTCTTTTGAAAATGCCATCTTTTTAATGACTTCAGGATACATAAAACACCCTCTCCATTTCACATAAACTTCTTTTTCGAAAAACAGAACTTATGTTCGCATAAAAGATTATAAAAGATTCCTGCGCAAAAAACAAACAAAATATAAGCAACTACTTATTTCTTTCTATTCAAAATATTACAACATTATATTATTATATTCACTTTTTAAATACATATATATTTTTGGTAGTTTTTTTGAATAAATCTTCCAATTCAATCAGAAAATAATGGCAAAAAAGAAGAGGAGTTTACATATGGATACGGTAACATTAGCAAGAGCATTTTTTGGTTCTTCATTAGCATTCCACATTATCTTTGCAACACTTGGCGTTGGACTTTCATTGATGATTTTTATAAGCGAAATACTCTATCACTGGAAGAAAGACTCCGACTATGCCATTATGGCGAAAAGATGGACAAAGGCGTTTGCTATTCTTCTCGGTGTAGCAATTCCAACTGGAACAATTGTCGGTGTGCAAATCTCACTTCTTTGGCCTGGTTTTGCCAAAATTGTTGGGCAAGTTATTTCTGTTCCCTTCCAAATTGAGATTTTTGCCTTCTTTTTGGAGGCTTTATTCATGTCGATTTACGTATATGCAGCCGATAAACTTCCTCCATTTATGAGATTAATCTCGCTATTTTTCGTCATGCTTGGTGCCACGGCATCCGCCGTTCTTATTACATCAGCAAATACATGGATGAATACACCAGCAGGATTTTCAATGAATCCAGATGGATCTGTTTTTAACGTTGATCCTTGGAAAGCTTTCTTTAATCCGAGTTTTGGCACAAGTGCATTCCATGTCGTTATTACGGCTTATGCAACTGGTGCGGCTGTCATTGCTTCTATCGCTGGATTTAAATTATTGAAGAAAAATTTAAGTACACGTGAAATTGCTTATCATAAAAAGGGGCTACTATTAGGGCTTGTCGTGACATTTATTACAGGCGCTACGATGTGGCTTTCAGGGCACGAATCGGCAATCGCCCTACATAAACACTCACCTGAAAAACTTGCATCTGCTGAAGCTTTATTTGAAACGACATCACACGCACCGCTATCCATTGGCGGGATTGTGGATCCTAATACGCTTGAACTAAACTATGCACTTGAAATTCCAAACATGCTTAGCTTATTAGTGGGACTAGACCCTAGCACTGTCGTAAAAGGTCTAAATGAATTCCCACAAGAAACATGGCCACCATTTTATACACATACACTGTTCAACTTAATGGTCGGCACTGCTGCGTTTACCTTTGCAGTTGCAGCAATTGCTCTCTTATATTGGTACTTTGTTTACCGAAAAAAGGGGACAGAACTACCGAAGTGGCTACTTTGGGGGGCTGCCGCATGCGGACCAATTATGATGCTCGGTATTGAATTCGGATGGATTTTCAGTTGTAGCGGTCGTCAGCCATGGACAATTTATGGTATGCAACGTACAGTCGATGCTTCTACTCGCGCTGATTTCGTCGGTCCTTTATTTGTTTTATTCATCATTTTATATATTGGACTCGCTATTTTAACAGTCTTTGTTCTACGGACATTCTTTAGAAGACATCCATTAAAGAATGATTTACAACACCAAGGAGGCGATTCTCGTGCATGAGGAAAGTATTGCAATCATCATCTTATGGGCCCTTATTTTCGTATACAGTATATTAGGGTCCATCGATTTTGGAGCTGGTTTTTGGGGCATGGTATACGCAAAACATCCAACGCTCGCTGCCAAACTTGCCAATCGGTACTTATCACCAACTTGGGAAGTAACAAATACGTTTCTCGTTTTCGTCGTTGTCGCATTTCTCGGCTTCTTTCCGAAAGCGGCCTTTACTCTTGCAACCGTTATGTTCGTACCAGTTATGTTAATTTTAGTACTCGTTGCAGTACGTAGTACATTTATGGTATTTGCTTACTCCTTGCCAAAATATCAGTACCTTCTTCGGGTTATTTCAGGTATTACTGGTCTCTTAATTCCAGCACTATTAATTACCGTTTTACCCGTTACAGAGGGAGCGTATATTACAATGTCTGAAGGAAGAGAAGTACTCCTGTATGGAAAACTTCTTTCTAGCCCGGTTATCTATTGTTATATGCTCTTCGGACTAACGTCTGAACTATTTCTCTCCTCTCTCTTTCTTGCTGATTTTGCGAGAGAGCAAGGTTCAGAAGATGCATACAAACTTTATAGAAGGAATGCCATCATACTTGGCCCTGCAACACTTGTTACGGCGATTATCGCTCTCGTTGTAATGGATCCAGAAACACATTGGCTTATGCAAGGATTAATAAAGCAATTCCCATGGTTTACAGTTTCTATTGTTCTATTCGTTATCGGATACTCGTCCCTTTGGTGGACAAACAAGAAGTATAACACACTAGGATTCCCTCGCATTGCTGTTTTAGCTGTCGTCGCTCAATATGCATTTGCAAGCTATGCTTACGGGGTCGCGCATTTACCGTATATTATTTACCCTGACGTAACTGTATTTACAAGCTTTACAACGAAAGAAACGTTCTATGCACTGCTCATTCTATACGCAATTGGGATTGCAATTTTATTACCAGGATTTATTTTCTTCTGGAATTTATTCTTGAAGGATCGTACTTTTTTGAAGGAAAAATAATATAGCCTTGGAGTCTGTTCCAAAAGGTATTTTGGGATAGACTCCTCTTGTTATATTTTGTCGTTAAGTCGATATATTTTAAAAATTTCTGATATAAATCTCATTTCCTACCTTACTGCCCAATCGATTTATAGACTCCTATCACAATAGTTATTTCACTACTAGTGACACTTGTCCTTTAGCATGAAAAACACATATTCGCTTCATCTCGTTATACGTCTAGTTCTTCTTATTTTTTGCTGAATATACTACCAATATAAACTTGAGACAAGCTACATCTGTTTAAGGGAAAATAGAAAGGTAGGCAAAATATGAGCATTGAAATATGGATTACTATTATTGTATTCTTCTTAACAATGATTGTTATCTTTTGGCGGCCTCGAGGTTTAAATGAGGCGTGGCCAGCAGCAATCGGTGCTGGCATTATCCTAATTACTGGACTTGTGTCAAAACCAGACGTCATAGATATTGTTAGTAAAATAGGAGGAGCCTCCATAACAATATTAGCGACTATTGTTATGGCAGTTATATTAGAAAGCTTCGGCTTCTTCCATTGGTCCGCAGCGAAACTAGCAAATTTAGCAAAAGGGTCCGGTCACCGTTTATACTGGTATATTCAATTACTATGTTTTCTTATGACTCTTTTATTTAATAACGACGGCAGTATTTTAATTACAACTCCAATTTTAATTCTTCTTCTAAAAAACCTTCAATTAAAACCACATCAACAAATTCCTTATTTATTAAGTGGCGCTTTAATCGCTACTGCGTCTAGTGCACCAATTGGTGTAAGTAATATCGTAAACTTAATTGCATTAAATATCGTTAATATGACTCTTTATATGCATACTGCTATGATGTTTGTACCTGCAACATTAGGCTTATTATTTATGTCATGGCTCATGTATACAGTTTTGAAGAAAAAACTTCCGAAAAAATTACCTGTTTCTTCATATGATATTGAAGAAATTTTTTTCACGAAAAACTTCCATCCACTAAAAGGAAATAATTCTGTTGATACGAAACAAAAACGGACAAGATTCATGTTAAAAGTATTAGGTTTTGTCTTCCTTATGCGCTGTCTTCTATTCGTTGCATCCTTCTTATCCATACCAATTGAAATCGTTGCGGTACTCGGTTCACTCGTTCTTCTCATTTGGAGATGGTACTACTTACGAACAAATCCTGTCGACATTTTGAAAAAGACACCGTGGCACATTTTAATTTTCGCCTTCTCTATGTACGTCATTATTTACGGACTCCACAACGCAGGATTAACAGCTGCACTTGTACAATGGCTCGAGCCAGTTGTGAATCAGCATCTACTCTATGCTAGCTTTGCGATGGGCGGACTTGTATCCATCCTCTCTAACGTCTTCAATAACCATCCTGCCCTTATATTGGTACGATCACATTAACAGAAATGGGACTAGATCCAGTCACATTAAAAACAATCTATCTCGCAAACATCATTGGTAGTGACATCGGTTCACTATTACTACCAATTGGTACGCTAGCTTCACTCATTTGGATGTATATTCTGAAACAAAACAAAATTAAAGTAAAATGGAAAGACTATTTAAGTGTATCCCTTATCGTTATCCCGCTCACAACAGTCGTCACACTATTCCTCTTATTCTACTGGGTACACCTCTTCTTTGCCTTATAAAGTGAAACTTTAATCAGTGGGGGTTTTGTTCATCCCCCACTGATTATTAGCCCTAACCAATCGGGCTTTTACGGGCAGCCCGACCCCGACCTAACTTCTTTGCTTCCGCTGAATTTTGAGGTGGGGGTCTTACTGCCCACAAATAGCGGGATAAACAACAGAATCCCCATTTGCTACCGTCTTAGCAAATGGGGATTCTTCTATAATAAAGTTAGGTACTACAGTGTGATCAATCAAGTAAAGAGGTGTAACGTGTTATTGATATAAATGACTACCAGCTTCTTTAAATTCTTCTGCTTTCTCTTTCATTCCTTTTTCAATTGCTTCTGTCGTTTCTAAATCATTTTCTTTTGCATATTCACGAATATCATGTGAAATTCTCATACTACAAAACTTCGGTCCACACATTGAACAGAAGTGAGCTGTCTTTGCCCCTTCTGCAGGCAACGTTTCATCGTGATATTCCATCGCACGTTCAGGATCTAAAGATAGATTAAATTGATCGCGCCAACGGAATTCGAAGCGTGCTTTTGAAAGTGCATCATCACGCTGATGAGCCGTTTTATGTCCTTTCGCAAGATCAGCCGCATGCGCTGCAATTTTGTACGTAATAACACCCGTGCGTACATCATCTTTATTCGGTAAACCTAAATGTTCTTTCGGCGTTACATAACAAAGCATCGCCGTTCCAAACCAACCGATCATCGCAGCTCCAATCGCCGATGTAATATGGTCATAACCTGGTGCAATATCTGTCGTTAGTGGCCCAAGTGTGTAAAACGGCGCGCCCTGACAAATATCAAGCTCTTTCTCCATATTTTCTTTAATTAAGTGCATCGGTACGTGTCCAGGTCCTTCGATCATAACTTGCACATCATGTTTCCAAGCAATTTTGGTTAATTCACCAAGTGTTTCAAGCTCAGAAAACTGTGCTTCATCATTTGCATCTGCAATAGACCCTGGACGTAATCCATCTCCAAGAGAGAACGAAACATCGTACTGTTTCATAATTTCACAAATCTCTTCAAAATGAGTATATAGGAAGTTTTCTTTATGATGGAATAAACACCACTGCGCCATAATCGAACCACCGCGTGAAACGATACCTGTCGTACGCTTTGCCGTGATTGGAATGTAACGAAGCAATACACCAGCGTGAATCGTAAAGTAATCAACGCCTTGCTCCGCCTGCTCAATTAACGTATCACGATATACTTCCCACGTTAAATCTTCTGCAATTCCGTTTACTTTTTCCAGCGCTTGATAGATTGGTACAGTTCCAACTGGTACAGGCGCGTTACGAATAATCCACTCACGCGTCGTATGAATATTTTTACCTGTAGATAAATCCATAATCGTATCTGCACCCCAGCGAGTAGCCCACGTCATCTTCTCTACTTCTTCTGCAATAGAAGAAGATACAGCAGAGTTTCCGATATTTGCATTGACCTTCACATGGAAGTTACGCCCGATAATCATCGGTTCAGCTTCTGGATGATTAATATTCGCTGGTAAAATAGCGCGGCCTTCTGCGATTTCCTTACGAACAAACTCCGGCTCTACCCCTTCACGAATCGCAACGTATTCCATCTCAGACGTAATAATGCCATTACGCGCATAGTGCATTTGCGTAACATTTGCACCTTGCTTTGCTCTAAGCGGCTTACGATCCATTTGCGGGAAAACAGGTGCATGTTTCGAAGCCACTTTCACACCGTCATCCTCTGGTTTTACTTCACGCCCTTCGTATGCGTCTACATCACCACGCCCCATAATCCAGGAGTGGCGCGGCGTTGGAATGCCTTTTTCCAGCTCGACCTTATACGCAGGATCTGTATAAGGACCGCTCGTATCATACACACGGATTGGTGGATTTGGGACGCCATTCGTTTCGCTTTGTTCAATCTCACGCATCGGCACTTTCATACCTTCTTGTGGTCCATCCACATATACTTTCTTACTCCCTGGTAAACTCGATTTCAATTCAATTTGCTCAGCTGAAACAGATTGTTTCATAAATTTTGTTGCCCCCCTGTTCGTGACAAGGACGAGATATGGCCAGCGCATGCCAAAATAAAAAGAGCCAGGTCCATAAAAAAATAAGGACCTGGCTCATAAAGACATCATTATGTAAAGCCGTTAACTTCCCTACGCTGGTACGAGCCAGATCAGGTCCAAAGGGTTAAGAAGTTCACGCGCTTCTCTCTCAGCCTACGCATACGTTAGGCACCCCTAGTTTATCACTGATTTAATTTTCAATACTTTCCCATCATACACTATAATCTGAAAAATTCAAAGTTTATTTCTTTTGTTTTTTATGGAATCATCCACGTTAAATAATATGCCTGTACATACGTCATAATACCAACAATAATTACGAAGAATAAACTATGCTTCACTGTAAAACGGAACAAATCCGATTCTTTTCCAGCAAGACCAACTGCTGCACAAGCGATGGCAATCGACTGCGGGGAAATCATTTTACCTGTTACACCGCCTGTTGTATTTGCTGCAACGAGAAGCACTTCAGATACGCCGACTTGCTGCGCTGTAATGGCTTGTAAATTCGAGAACAGTGCATTCGCAGACGTATCAGACCCTGTTAGGAATACGCCAATCCAGCCTAAGAATGGTGAGAAGAACGGGAATAGTCCGCCTGTTCCAGCTAATGCTAACGCTAACGTAGAAGATAGGCCAGAATAGTTTGCGATAAATGCAAACCCTAGTACAAATCCGATAGATAGAATTGGCATTTTTAATTCGTTTAACGTTTCTTTAAATGTCACTACTGCATCTTTTACATTCATTTTCAAAATAAACATGGAAATGATACAAGCAATTAAAATCGCTGTTCCAGTTGCCGATAATACATCAAACTTTAGAATTGCCTCGTAAGGCGTTGGTTTATTTACAATTGGCTCTGCTTTCATTACTAGATTATGCAGACCTGGAATTTCAAACTTAAATACAAGACTTTCTAAAGCCCCTCCTGGAGCAAATAATGCCTTAAAGAAATTTTGGCTCCAAATGACTACCATAACCGTTAATACGATAAATGGGGACCATGCCTTCACTACTTTTCCAAACGTTAATTTCGGCATCGATGCTGCTGTCGTTGTTGCTGCTACCTCATTATTTGCTTGCCCGGATTGATAAATTTCTTTCGGCTGCCAAACTTTTAAGAACAGTGCTAAACTCACTAAACTTACAAGTGCTGACGTAATATCCGGAAGTTCCGGTCCTAAGAACGTCGCTGTAATGAACTGCGTAATCGCAAATGAACTACCTGCTACAAGTAACGCAGGCCACGTTTGTCTTACCCCTTTAAATCCATCCATTAAAAATACGATAAAGAATGGAACAAATAATGATAGGAACGGTAATTGATGCCCAGCCATTTGTCCAATTTTATGTGGATCAATACCTGTTACTTGTCCAGCAACTGTAATCGGAATTCCCATCGCTCCGAACGCCACTGGTGCAGTATTTGCAATTAAACAAAGACCTGCTGCGTATAAAGGATTTAACCCAAGACCAGCAAGAAGCGCTGCTGTAATCGCTACTGGCGCTCCAAACCCTGCCGCTCCTTCTAAAAATGCTCCGAATGAAAATCCAATTAAAATAACGAGTAAACGATGATCGTTCGTAATCGATAATACCGATGCACGAATCACATCGAATTGACCTGTTTTTACAGAAATTTTATATAAAAATACCGACATAATGATAATCCAAGCAATTGGCCATAACCCGTACAAAAAACCGTACCCGGTTGCTGCCATTGCCATCGTGAACGGCATTTTATAAGCGAATAATGCTACTAAAACTGTAAGTACAACTGTAATAAATCCTGCCACATACCCCTTCATGCGAAAAACCGCTAAAGCTAAGAAAAAAAAGATAATCGGAATAAGTGCTACTGCTGCTGAAATCCAAATATTACCGAACGGATCATAAACTTGTGTCCATGTGTTCATTGTCCTCTCCCCCTAAAGAATCCCCTTTTAAATAAATACAATCTTATCAATAGACTATCAGGTCATCATACCTTTAAGCCTAAAAATAAAAAACGTTTAAGAAAACGTTTTCAACAACTTCCATTTATACTGTACCATAACAATTTCCATTAAAAAAGATTTTTTTGAAAATTTTATCATTTAACAAAAAAATCTTACAAAATCGTCATGTTCTTGTAATGTTCATCGATAGAAAGCTTAACTAAATTATTGCATAATAATAGTATAACAACAGACATTATTCATGAGGTGATATATATGAACGGAAATAAAATATTAGCTGCGTTATCATACTTTAGTGTACTATTTGCCCCTATCTTATTCCCTATTATCGTTTGGATTGTAGGAGACGCTGAAACAAAGCCACACGCAAAACGTGCTCTATGGACACACATCATTCCAAGTATCGCTACATTTATCGGCTTAACCATTTTAGGAATTATGGGCATAGGATCTGACCAACCAGATGTAACACTTGGAATTGGAGCAATGATTGTCTTAGCTATTTGCGGAATCATCAGCTTATACTACTTCATCTGGAACATTGTAAAAGGAATTAAAGTACTGAAAGCTTAATTTTAAACAAACGTTTGTTTAAAAAAGGACCCTTGCAAATTGCAAGGGTCCTTTTCCCGATTAGTTACTTTATCTTCTGCGTTTCTTCTTTTTTCTCATCATTTTCTTTCGGCGCGTATTCACCTTATCCGCTATAATGTGGAGCGTACTTGCCACAACAATTCCCATTAAGAACGTTACAATTTCAACCTCATGTTTCTTCGCAATTTCTATCAAATTACCATCCAGTGCGATTACATTTAATAGGAATAAAAATGGAGAAAAGACGATTAACATGTACGCAATACGAATCACATCACCAAGTATAATCGTATGCGTAAAGAAAGATCGATGTGGCATTACTTTCTTATAAGGATACCAAAATATACGTAAGAAACCCCATTTGTTATAAGCATTACTGTACGTATCTAAATCTGGTGTTAAAAATGAAGTACCTACTAAAAAACCAATTGCAAAAGTTAATAAAAAATCAAAATTTGTTAATCCATACGAAAAGAGCAAAAACAAAACAACCGGAAGGGATATTAAGTTTATTTTCGTATGCGTTCTTCCTGATGGCATAATGCACTTCCTCGCTTACGTTCGTCCTGTCACCTTATGACAGATTTCACCTATTGACCTAATTTCTGATCGATAAATGTTGTGTCTATATCCGAACCAAACCATTCTGCCAACTTCACTCGTGCCTTATCTTTCACATCTTCATTGACGTATAACGACACCTGTATTAGTGCGGCCGTTAACGCCCCTAAATCATCCGTATAGCCAATTCCAGCAATGAAATCTGGAATCGCATCAATCGGTGCAATAAAATAAGCAAGTGCTCCAATTACAATAATTTTCACTCGTTTTGGAACATCGGGTCTTTGCAAAACGTAAAACAGTAATAAACTTGTATAAATGACCGACTGCCCTGCTTGCTTTGCAACATGTTTTACTTTCTTCCAAAACGCTTCAACTGAAAATTTTTGTTTCATGTAAAAGCCTCCCTATTTTTAAAAAGAAATAAGCTACAATATGTTATCAGTAAAAGTTCATGGAAATTACACAAAACCTATCAATGAACTTTCATTGTAACAAACAAACCAAAAAAGAACAAGTGTTCGTTAATTTTTACACGATTTCCTTCATATAATAGATTTCTAGATAACCCTTATCCATCTTCGTTTCTTATTTCTCAACAAAGAAATTTTCACTTCCACTTAACATTCTGCTCTATCTTTGTTATATTTTCTAGTTGACGGACATATAAACGAATGTTAAAGTTTTCTCTGGTAGTGACAAATCTTATACAAAAAATGTAAAATGTTATAGTGTTTCTCAGAAATGAATTTTGTTGTATAATACAGAAATGACGTTATGCTTATGAGCAACAAAAGAAACCAAAAGGGTATGCATAGTTATAGTCGTATATGGGTGAATATAGAACCTTTAATTATGGCCAAGAAAACTATGTATTTTTTATTTTAGCATTTTTCGCTCCAAAATCGACCAAGCCTGATAGAGAAAGGGTGGAAATGAATGAAAGAAACCTTGAAATCGCAATTTCAAAATGTGCGTTTCACTGTATTCGTAGCTTTAGCCTTATGGCTGAAAACTTACATTATTACACGCACAAGCTTTGATTTAAAACTTGAATCTTTCATGCAAGAATTCATTTTATTCCTTAGCCCATTAGCAGCATCATTACTGCTTGTTGGTCTTGCATTATTTGCAAAAGGGAAAAAACGTAACTATATAGCACTTGGAATTAACTTTGTCTTAACAATCGTTCTTGTTGGTAACGTAATGTTCTACGGATTCTACAATGACTTCGTTACTTTACCAGTACTCGGACAAACATCTAACTTCGGAAGTTTAGGTTCTAGTGTGAAAGAATTATTTAACTACAAAATTATTCTTGCATTCGCAGACATTATCGTATTCTTCGTTCTATTGAAGAAAATGAAAAACTTTGCACCTACAGAGCGTGTAGCACGCCCGATGCGTTCTCTATACTTCGTATCAACAGTTGCTATTTTCTTCGCAAACTTAGGACTTGCAGAAGCTGAACGCCCAGAACTATTAACACGTTCATTCGACCGCGTTATGCTTGTTAAAAACTTAGGATTATATGTACACCAAGTATACGATCTTGGCTTACAAGCGAAATCAAGTTCACAAAAAGCATTCGCTGACGGTAGTAAATTACAAGAAACAGAAAACTACGTGAAAACAACACAAAGTAAACCAGATCCAAATATGTTCGGTACTGCAAAAGGGAAAAACGTAATTGTTGTCTCTCTTGAGTCATTACAAACATTCTTAATTGGCGCAACAGTTAACGGACAAGAAGTTACACCGTTCTTAAACCAATTTACGAAAGAAAGTTATTACTTTGATAACTTCTTCCATCAAACTGGGCAAGGTAAAACATCTGATGCTGAATTCCTAGTAGATACTTCTTTATATCCACTAGACCGCGGTGCTGTATTCTTCACACACGGTAACAATGAATATACAGCAACTCCAGAAATTTTACGTCAGCAAGGGTATCACACGTCGGTATTCCACGCAAACAACGCAACATTCTGGAACCGTAACATTATGTATCCAGCACTTGGTTATGATCGTTACTACAACGAGCTTGATTACAAGATTACGCCGGAAACAAAATTAAACTGGGGATTAAAAGATATCGAATACTTCGATCAATCTATTGATATGTTGAAAGAAGTGAAGCAACCATTCTATACTCGCTTCCTTACTTTAACGAATCATTACCCATTCACTTACGATGACAGTACAAAATTAATCGACGAATATAATTCTGGTGATGGAGTATTTGACCGTTACATGGTAACTGCTCGTTACTTAGACGAAGCAATGAAACACTTTATTGAGCGTCTAAAAGCAGAAGGTATTTACGACAACTCAGTAATCGTATTCTACGGTGATCACTACGGTATTTCTGAAAACCATAACCGTGCAATGGCACAGTTCTTAGGAAAAGAAGAAATCACTGCATTTGACCATATGAACTTACAAAAAACACCGATGTTTATTCACGTTCCAGGTCAAAAAGAAGGTAAAACAATTTCGAAACCAACTGGTGAAATTGATATTAAACCAACTATTCTAAACTTACTTGGTGTAGATTCTACAAATGACGTTCGATTCGGTCATGATGTATTCTCACCTGATAATAAAGGATTTGTTGTTCTTCGTGACGGTAGCTTCATTACAGATAAATACATGTACACAAACAGTACATTCTACGACCGTGCTACTGGCGAAGTTGTACAATTACCGAAAGAAGAATCTCAACCACTAATTGATCGTGCCCAAAATGAATTGCACATGTCTGATAAAATCATTGAAGGTGACTTACTTCGCTTCTCTGAAAGTAATAAGATCAAAACTGGTGAAGTAAAAACAGCTATTAAAGAAGAAAAGAAGAGCGCTGAGTAATCTCAGCCTCTTTTTTTATTTTCTTCCATACAACTGCTTATATTCATTAACTTTAAAATTACATAACCTTTACCAAATATTCACATAGGGTTAATGAAGAATCTCTATAATAAAATATGTAAACAAGGTTCTACATATTTCTTACCTCTCATCTTTCGTAAGATCCCTTAAAGAAATGTGTAAATCTCTTGTTTCTACTTTCTTATAATTGTCTTTCAACATGTTTTGTTTCCATACACAAAGCATTCAACGAGACAATGTCCCTATGAAAGATAGCTACCCTCCTTGTGCAGCATTCCATAAGAATGTTGCTTTTTTTTATTTAAAAGCAGGATTCTCATTTCTTATTTTCGAATTTGTATATACAAAATGCTGTAAAGTGAAACTTTAATCAGCCCGTTAATGCGGGGGAAATCGTCCTTACTTCTCTATGATTTACAAATACATATACGGTCATATATAGAGAATTGCTTACATAAAAATTACTATAGTGATTTTTATCTCGCATGAATGAAAGTTTCACGTTATTTACGTACTTACGAAAGGATGGGACGGAAATTGGCATACGAAAAATTTGTACTTTGGAATGATGAAGTTATTGATACAACAAAACAACAAACGCACATAGAACTTGAAGAAAGAGGTTTGCAATTCGGAGATGGTGTCTACGAGGTTATTCGCCTATATAAAGGGAACTTTCACTTATTAGATCCGCACATAACAAGATTATATCGATCCATGGAAGAAGTAGAATTATCGCTCCCTTTCTCAAAAGCTGAACTCATCACTTTACTTTACAAATTAATTGAACGAAACCATTTCCACGAAGATGGCACAATTTATTTGCAAGTATCTCGCGGTGTACAAGCTCGCACACATGTATTTTCATATGACACCCCTCCGACAATTTATGCCTATATTACAAAAAAAGAAAGACCAGCATTATGGATTGAATATGGTATACGCGCTATATCAGAACCTGATACTCGATGGCTACGCTGTGACATTAAATCATTAAATTTATTACCAAACGTACTAGCTGCTACGAAAGCTGAACGTAAAGGCTGTAAAGAGGCACTTCTCATAAGGAATGGTATCGTAACGGAAGGAAGCCATTCCAACTTCTTTTTAATTAAAAACAGAACTCTTTACACACATCCAGCCAATCACCTTATTCTAAATGGCATTATTCGTCAATATGTCCTTTCTTTAGCGAATACTCTTCACATTCCTGTACAGGAAGAACTTTTCAGCGTTCGTGACGTTTATCAAGCAGATGAATGCTTTTTTACAGGCACAACGATTGAAATTTTACCAATGACCCACCTTGATGGAACCGCGATTCAAGATGGGCAAGTTGGGCCTATCACCAAAAAACTGCAAAAATCTTTTAATCAAATCTTGTTACAATCCAATATGGCATCTTCTTAAACACGAATAATTTCTGTCCTTTCATATTCAATATATACATTTAAATGGAAATCAAGGTGTAAATTTATGCCTTGATTTTTTTTTGTAATCTTTTTGTCATATTCAGATTCCTACATAAGTCTTGACAGTAATCGACATGCTCTTTAGAATTTTTAACAGTTGGTAAATATTTCTTCACTACATTACAGACAGAAAGGAATCGACAAATTATGAAAAAGTATCTTGCCGGTCTTGCGGCAGTGTCTGTAGCAGGAGGAGCAGCACCTACACTTGATAGTGTTCAAGCTGCACCTGAACAAAATACACAAAAAGCTGCTACAACTGTCCAAGCTTCTGCATCAAACGACTCATCTTATAAGGTAAACGCGAGCGTATTACATGTTCGTGCGGGATCAAGCATTTCTCACGACATCATCTCACGCGTTTATAACGGTCAATCACTAAACGTGATTGGCGAAGAAAATGGTTGGTTCAAAATTAACATTAACGGAAAAACAGGCTTTGTTAGTGGCGAATTTGTATCAAAAAGTGGAGCAACAAACAACAATGTAAGCACAGGCGGAAACAATAAAGTTACTGCTGATGTATTACGTGTACGTACAGCTCCTAACACTTCTAGTTCTGTTTCTGGACGTGTATATGCAGGACAAACATTAAACGTAATTGGACAAGAAAATGGTTGGGTGAAAATTAACCATAATGGTCAAGTAGGTTATGTAAGTGGCGAATTCGTATCTGGCGTTTCTTCTAATGCGGGTTCTTCAAACAACAATACGAATAATAACAATAACAACCAAGAAGTAAAACCAGCAAGCGGAAACTATACAGTAAATGTATCTTCCCTTCGTGTTCGTACAGGTCCTAGTACTTCTCACACAACTGTAGGTTCTGTTACAAAAGGACAAGTAGTACAAGTTGTTGGCGAAGTTCAAGATTGGTTCAAAATCAATTACGCAGGACAAACTGCTTATATAAGCAAAGACTACGTAACAAAAGGCGGTTCTAACGAAAACGTTACAGAAGGCAACAAACAAGAGCAAAACAATAATAATGGAACTATTCAAACTGGCGGTTCTTACGTGGTTAACGCTACATCTTTACGTGTTCGTACAGGCCCTGCTGCTTACCATAGTGTAATTGGTGGTGTTTTAAACGGTACAACATTAAACGTAGTTGGATCTGAAAACGGTTGGTTTAAAGTAAATTACCAAGGAAAAACAGGCTTTGTTAGTAGCGAATTTGTAAAATTCGTTAAAGGTGGTACTACTACTCCTGAGCAACCAAAACAACCTGAAAAACCTAACCAAGGTGCAATTGGCGACTACTACATTAATGCTTCTGCACTAAATGTACGTAGCGGCGAAGGTACAAATTATAGAATCATAGGTGCACTTCCACAAGGACAGAAGGTTCAAGTAATCTCTGAAAACTCTGGATGGAGCAAAATTAACTACAACGGTCAAACTGGTTATATCGGAACACGTTACCTATCTAAAACACCAGTTGGAGGCGCAGTAGATAATAAGCCTAACAATAACCAAAATAACAATCAAAACAATAACAACAATAATAATACAGGCAATAATAGTGGCGACAGTTCTTCCGTACTTGCATATGCAAAATCAATGCAAGGTGTACCATACGTTTGGGGCGGAACTTCTGCTAACGGCGTAGACTGCAGTGGCTACATCTACCATGTATTTAAGAAATCTGGTCATAACATTAGCCGTCAAAGTGTTGCGGGATATTGGAGTAGCCTACCAAAAACTTCAAGTCCACAACCTGGTGACTTAATTTATTTCCAAAACACTTATAAATCTGGTCCTTCTCACATGGGTATTTACCTTGGGGGCGGATCATTTATCCAAGCTGGAGATAAAGGTGTAGCAATCGCTTCATTAAGTAACTCTTATTGGAAGAGCCACTTCTTAGGATACACGAAAGCACCTTAATTAATAGTTTCAAAGCCTTCTAGTTTACTAGAAGGCTTTTTTGTTACGAGTTCAACACATTACTCCCTTTCCCCTAGTTTCTCTCTACAAAAATAATGTATCCATTCTTCTATTTCATACACTTTATTCTGCAAAAACAATGCATAACGTTATCATAATGTATATATTTTCATAAAAAACATAACCTATTTCATGTCTATTTATTTTATATGTGTTTTTTTGAAGAATTTTCTTTTTATTTAAACTTTTCATTAGACGTTTGACCTCCGATGTCCATTATGATAAGTTACTTAAGATGTTATATTCGTAAATGTATAGACAACTGGTTTATACACTGTTTTTACTATGAGGAAGGAGCATAACTGCATGAATCTTTTATGGGGAATTGGCGGCGTGATTGGAGTATTAGCAATTGCTTTCTTACTATCTTCCAACCGCAAAGCTATTAATTGGCGCACAATTTTAATTGCGCTAGCATTACAAATGTCATTTTCATTTATCGTATTACGATGGGATGCTGGTAAAGCAGGTTTAAAACACGCTGCTGACGGTGTTCAAGGATTAATTAATTTTTCTTACGAGGGAATTAAGTTCGTTGCTGGGGATTTAGTCAACGCAAAAGGACCTTGGGGATTTGTATTCTTTATTCAAGCACTACTTCCAATCGTATTTATTAGTTCATTAGTAGCAATCTTATATCATTTCGGTATTATGCAGAAATTTGTTAGCGTCGTTGGTGGTGCATTAAGTAAACTTCTTGGAACTTCTAAAGCAGAAAGCTTAAACTCAGTAACGACTGTATTTTTAGGACAAACTGAAGCTCCAATCTTAATTAAACCTTACTTAGCACGCTTAACAAATAGTGAATTCTTCACTATTATGGTAAGCGGTATGACAGCTGTTGCCGGATCAGTTCTTGTCGGCTATGCAGCAATGGGTATTCCGTTAGAGCACTTATTAGCAGCTGCAATTATGGCAGCTCCATCAAGCTTATTAATTGCGAAACTAATCATGCCAGAGACAGAAAAAGTAGATAATAACGTTGAACTTTCTACAGAACGTGAAGACGCAAACGTTATCGACGCAGCTGCACGTGGTGCATCTGAAGGTATGCAACTTGTTATTAACGTAGCAGCAATGTTAATGGCTTTCATTGCATTAATCGCTTTATTAAATGGTCTATTAGGATTAGTTGGGTCTTTATTCCATATTAAACTTAGCCTTGATTTAATCTTCGGTTACTTATTATCACCATTTGCAATCTTAATCGGGGTTTCTCCAGGTGAAGCTGTACAAGCAGCAAGCTTTATCGGTCAAAAACTTGCAATCAACGAATTCGTTGCATACGCAAACTTAGGACCACATATGGCAGAGTTCTCTGACAAAACAAATCTAATTTTAACATTCGCAATCTGTGGATTCGCAAACTTCTCTTCTATTGCAATTCAATTAGGTGTAACAGGAACGCTAGCTCCTACTCGCCGTAAACAAATTGCACAATTAGGGATTAAAGCAGTTATCGCTGGTACATTAGCTAACTTCTTAAATGCAGCAGTTGCAGGTATGATGTTCCTATAAACTTATATAGAGTCTTCTCTTTCTCCAAGAGAAGACTTTTTTCATGCACTCCAAACGCCTTTTATGTATCTATCAATCACCTTACCCCAAATATGAGGACATTATGATACAATAATGTTTAAGTCTTTTTATTTTTCTTATGAAAATAGAGATACTACTTGTTGTTGCCCTTCAAAAGAATTTAACGACATAGTCAATTTCTTAATAATTGCGCATACTACAAGTATCTATGGATGAAATAGCTTTAAGGAGGAAAGTTTTGTGAAAGATAAGTTCTATAAAATCCTCTCTATGTGGATTCTACAAATTGTATTTTATTTTACTACTGTACATGTGACGAATTATGAGCATGCGCTCATTTTTACAATAATATACGTAATCGTAAATGTACTATTCTTATTTTTAGCTGATAAAACAGCATTTATTTTCTTCATACTAGGAACCATTATTTCCGTATTTTATTTATTTTATCAAGCATGGCTTCATTTATGGAGTACATCAGATCAATGGCAATATATGATTACCCACTTCCTGATGGTAGCTAACTTCTTCATTGTATATATAACAACTCACCTATTGAAAAAAGTGATTCATGAAAATAAAACTTTAACTGAGCGTGTGAGAACGTTGGAACAATATATTGGAGAATCAAAATTATTAACTAGACAAGAATTCGAGAGACGTCAAGCGTTATTAACGACTGCAATGAATCGTCGTAATGAAACAGGCGTTATCGTTTACTTTGATTTCACTTCCTTTAGTAAATATACGAAGGAAAGTGTTATGGATCGTGTAGCTTCCTTATTAGTTGAAACGGTAAGGAATGATTTTGACCTTGCTGCTGAATATGATGAGAGTACATTAGTTATTTTATTACAGAACACAAATGAGGCTGGTGCAGATATAGTAATGAACCGTCTACAGCCAAAATTAGAAAAATGGCTTGCAGCTGAAGCAATCCAAGATATAAAAATTTCACGCGAGCAAATTGGAAACAAAGGACAGACATTGTTATGATGACTCTCGTTATACTTCTTTTATTTCTTCTGTTTTGCGTACTCGTTTTTTGGATCAGTATCACATTTTCAATTAAATATGTACTTATTTTTACGGCCTTTCTATTCTCTGGCTTACTCGTTTACTACTCTTTCTTAACAATCGCGGGTTTAATTCACCGAAATAGCAAACGAAAAGATCGTACACTAGAACATTATCCTAGCGTCGATATTTTCATACCTGCCCATAATGAAGGGGTCGTTATTAAAGATACTTTAGAGGCGATGGCGAAGATTGAATATCCAGGAAAGCTAACTATTTATTTATTAAATGATAACTCTCAAGATGAAACACCTGAAATCGGCGATGATTTCGACAAAGCTTATGCTCATATTCGCCACATTCGTGTTCCCTCCGGTGAACCGAAGGGTAAATCACGTGTACTAAACTATGGGCTTAGTATTTCAGATGGTGAATACTTCTGTGTTTACGATGCAGATAACCAACCTGAACCACACGCACTGCGAATGCTTGTAGAGCACGCTGAAACAACTGAAGATGCGGTTGGAGCAGTTGGACACGTTCGTACTGTAAATGAAAAAAGAAACTGGCTGACGCGAATGATTTCGCTAGAATTTCAAATCTTCCAGCTCCTTATGCAATCTGGACGCTGGTTACTATTCCAAACGGGTTCACTGACAGGAACAAACATGCTTCTTCGTCGCTCTGCACTAGAAGAGCTTGGTGGCTATGACCCTTATGCAATTGCAGAAGATGCTGAATTAACATTACGAATTACACAAAAAGGTTATCTCTTACCAATCGTCCCAGAATCAGTTACTTGGGAACAAGAACCAGAGCATTTAAAAATTCTTATTAAACAACGTACACGTTGGCTCCAAGGAAATTTATACATTTTAGAAAAAATGTTCTCGTCATTAAGTTTCTTTAAAGGAAAACTGCTCGTTCATTCCTTACAACAAGTTCTAGTGTATGTTGTATTTTGGCTATTCCTAATCATTTCAAACGTTTGGTTTGTAATTGGGCTACTCGGGATATTCCAAATTCAATATAGCATTCCGCTACTATTTATGTGGTATGTAGCATATATTACATATGTTTCACAATTATTTAGTGCCCAGAGTGTCGAACGAACCTTTACACCGACTAATATTTTTATTAGCGTTATTATGTACTTTACGTATGCACAGCTCTTTACGTACTTATTTATTCGCAGCTTAATCTTATATTTACGTGCAAAGAGCAAGAAACAAGTCATCGGCTGGGATAAGACAGTTCGATTTAAAAAAGATAAATAAAAATAAGCACAGAGCGCCGTATGCTCTGTGCTTATTTATTGCCGTATAAATTATATATCAGACAATACCCCTTAGCTGAAAGTAATTTCACGTCCATCCCCCAACGAACGATCGACCTTCATTTATATACGAAAAAGTGATTGCTATTTTTGTAGAACCAATTGCTTCTCTTGCTGTTCTTTGCGCGTTTCAGTCTTAGGTTCCGTGCTTTCTTGGACACTACGATGTGCCACACGTTTCAAACAAATATGCTTCCACTTTCTTTCGTAACGTTTCATTATTCTAGATGTCCCCCTTGAATGCGCTTTAAAACTATTTGAAATCGCTTACAGGAAATAATATAGCACATATACATAAAAGTGACAACACATTTCCGACATATTTTTGACAAAAATACGAATAGAATTCGTAAGGTATCGAATATTGTCGAAACCTATCGTTTTTTCTTCATATAAAGGGCATACTACTTATATAGTAAAGTATTTTATTTCCCCTACCCGCATTTCAAATTCCTTCTATATAAAGTGAAACTTTCATTAGCCATCACCAATCGGGCTTTTACAAGCAGCTCGATTTATTTGCTTTTGCTGAATTTTGAGGTGGGGTTCTTACTGCTCAGCAAATAGAGGGATAAAAAAAGAGCTGATATAAAATCAGCTCTTTTCCTTCTATTATTAATGACGCTTCATACGTCCTTCTTTTTGTAACTCTTTAAATAATGCTGCCATCATAAAGAAAATAACAAAGACGAATGGGAATGCTGCAATGATAGCTGCCGTTTGTAAGGCTTCTAATCCGCCAATATATAATAAGGTAGAAGCTATCGCGGCTAGAACGATACCCCAAATCATTTTAATACGATTTGGTGGGTTTAAACTACCATGTGTCGTTAACATTCCTAAAACAAATGTTGCAGAGTCTGCCGATGTAATAAAGAATGTAGAAATAAGAAGAATCGCTAAAACAGATAAAGCTGATCCAAAGCTTCCCATCTGATCGAACATAGCAAACAATCCTACTTCTGTTCCCATCTCTTTAATTTTTTCAAAGATATGTGCATCACCAAACAGCTCCATGTGAATACCAGTCCCGCCGAAAACGGAGAACCAAAGCGCACCGATTACGGTCGGTACAAGTAACACACCGATAACAAACTCACGAATTGTACGACCTCGTGAAACACGAGCAATAAACGTACCTACGAACGGTGACCACGCAATCCACCATGCCCAATAGAAAATTGTCCATGACTGAATCCATTGATTTCCGCCTTCATCCAATGGACTTAAACGGAAACTCATACTTGGCAATTCCTGAATATAAGAACCTATTGTTGAAGTGAAGTAATTCATAATAAAGTTTGTTGGACCTGCAAATAATACAATGATCATAAGTGCAAATGCAAAAATAATGTTCGTATTACTTAAATATTTAATTCCTTTATCAAGACCTGTTTGTGCAGATAACATGAAAAGAACTGTTACGATTGCAATAATAACTAACTGTGTCGTTAATGAATTCGGAATAGATGTTAAATAGCTAACACCACCTGCAATTTGTTTTGCACCGAGACCTAATGAAGTTGCAACACCAAACACAGTTGCGAAAACAGCTAACACATCAAATGAATGAGCAATACGTCCGTGTTCCCCACCCTTAAATAACGGACCTACCGTCGCACTAATCGTACTTGCTTTTCCTTTTCTAAAGGTAAAATAAGCAATACATAACGCTACAAACGCATATAGTCCCCAAGGATGTAATCCCCAATGGAAAAATGAAAAACGCAATGCAAGGCGCGCACTTTCCTCAGTTGCACCTTCTCCAAACGGAGGTGCGTACAAATGGTTTAATGGTTCAGCAACGCCCCAGAAAACTAAGCCGATACCCATACCAGCACTAAATAGCATAGCAAACCATGTCATATAACTATAATCAGGTTCGTCATCATCTTTACCTAAACGAATAGAACCGTATTTCGAAACAATTAAAAAGATAGACACACCTAAAATAATAGAAACGGAAATAATATAAAACCACCCAAACTTACTAACTAATGCAGTTTGAATTGCAGTTGTTACATTTCCTAAGCTACCTTTTCCAATAATAGATTCGGGAATAATCCCCCAAATTGTAAATGCAATACATAATGTTAATGAAACGATGAATGTTTTTGTCAGTTTCCTCATCAAATCCCCCTTCGTAGGTTTCGCTTTTGTAAATAACATAAATTCCGATATGTAAAATCGGATAGAAAACTATAATTTTGCGGTGATTTTCTTACTTTCACCTTCACCAATTCGAATTCTTATAGACAGCCTTACCTTTCGTATAACCTTTTCACTCTGCAAGAGCTACAAGTTAGAAATACTGCTGTCAAATTGTGTGAGAAAAACGCGGATAGGAATGTATTTTCCTAAAAAAGGATGTGTTACATATGTAAAAAAGGGCGAATTTCTTCCTTGCAACCCTTTCGTTTTGTAACAATTATGCGGTTTTTTTGCTAGTATATAGCACGTGTTTATAGCTTCACAAACAAAATGTTTATGTTTATATAACTATATTACCCATAAAACGGTAAAATACTCAAGGAATGTAATCGTTTAGTAAACATCATGTAACATTCTTGTAATATTTTTATTTACGTCGAAAAAAATATGTTGTATTAAATATTTTGAATATAACCAGCAACCTATGAGTCATATAGAATGAAAAACGCTTTCCTATATTTTTTGTTATATTACAGGATGTTAACGACTGATTACGAATGGTTTGTAATTGTGTGTTTTCCCCAAATCCGAAAAAATCTGTTGCTATAATGAGGACACGAAAACAAACGCAATGGAGGCTATCATGAAAAAATTAATTGGAATAGCAACAGCAGCAGTTTTTGGTCTTGGGATTTTCACATCATCTGCTAATGCAGAAACTGTTGTAACAACAGACGTACTAAACGTACGCGAAAACCCTACTACTGAATCAAAAGTTGTCGGTAAATTACTAAACGGTAATAAAATAGATGTTCAAAATACAGAGAACGGATGGTCAAAAGTTACTTTAGACGGTAAAGACGCATTCGTAAGTGCAGAGTTCACAAAAAGCATCTACTACGTAACAGCTAACGTATTAAACGTACGTGCTGAAGCGAACACAAACTCAGAAATTCTTGGAAAGTTGAAGAAAGACGATGTAATCGAAACAACGAACCAAGTACAAAATGAGTGGTTACAATTTGAATATAACGGGAAAACAGCTTATGTTCATGTTCCTTTCTTAACAGGTACAGCACCTGTAATTGAGAAACAAGAAACAACTGCTCCTGCTAAAGCTAAAGTTGAAGCACCAGCTAAGGATCAAACACCTGCAGCACAAGCAAAACCAGCTGCTAAGCCTGCTGTGAAAGCTGCTGAAACTAGCGAACCATCTGGTGGTCGTGAGTTAACAGTTGTAGCTACAGCATATACAGCTCATCCGAGCGAAAACGGTGGCACATATGGCGGCCGTGTATTAACTGCAATGGGTCATGATTTAACTGCGAATCCAAACATGAAAATGATTGCTGTTGACCCGAAAGTAATCCCATTAGGATCTAAAGTATGGGTAGAAGGTTACGGAGAAGCTATCGCTGGAGATACTGGTGGTGCAATTAAAGGTAACCGTATCGATATCTTACTTGGATCAGATAGTGCTGCTCAAAAATGGGGCCGCAAAACTGTTAAAGTGAAAATTTTAAAATAACCAATGACTGCTAAATTACAAGCCGGTTCTCTTTATTGAGAGCTGGCTTTTATTTATAATACATATAAGGAGGCTATGCCTATGAATGTACAAGCAAAAATAGACTGGATTGGTACGCCAAAACCGTACATATATAAAGATGAAGTAACATATAACGCTACTTCTATTGATTTCTCACTCGCTGGCGATGATAATCGCTATAAGCTAATTGTGCTCAAGTCAGAAAAAAATACACATTACAAAATTGTGCAATATGGAATAAAACCAGGCTCTCAAAAGCCATTTCCTATCGACATTCCATTTGAACAAAACATGTTACCAATTATAGAGCAAATATTACATGATCCATATGTACAAGCGATATTAAAGGAAACGCACTCATAATTGTAAAAAAAGATATCAACGATTTTCCGAATATATCTATCATAAATCGCAATATATCAACGATTTTTCAATTATATCTATCATAACTTACGATATATCAACGGTTTGACACGAAATATCGATTTAGCTACAAAAAGAGGCTGTTCAAATATTGAACAGCCTCTCTCATATTAACGAGTTGGACCAGATACATCTTCTGATTTCAACGTATTATTTGCACCAAGAGAATGATACAACATCTTTCCATTTCCATTCACAGTTACAATATGTTCGTTGTTAAAACTTTTGAACTTCACAGATCCATCACCGTAACGAATATGATACTCTTCATATGTCGTTACTTTATATTTCGTATCACTTTGACGCTCTACATTACGAACTTCCATCGTTAATAAGTCTTCTGTAATTCCTTTTTTGTGTAAATACTGTATATAATCACGGTCTTCCTTATACGATTTCCCGCTCTTATCATAATTATTTTCAATTAAACTAAAATCATTTAATGAAATTGCACGTACGTTATCATAAATATGATTTTTTACAAATTCGCCCACTGCTGAACTTGATGTTTCTTTCGGGAATTTTAAGTAATAGGTGCTTTGGTCTCCAACTTTAACGCTTTCTGATTTAATTAAGCCAAACTCAGCATTTTTCTCTAAATGCACTTCTACCGTTTCATCTGTTGGTACAGGACCAAGTTTATAACTTCCGCGGCTTAACTTCCCACGCTTCTTACCATTCACAACTACATTTGCATCATTTTCATCAGAGGAAATTGTTACATAATTGCCTTCTAATGATAAATTTACATCTATCTTCGCACTTTTTTCATCTGCTAAATCTACTTCTTTTTCTGTTTCTAACTCAGTTAACTCTGACTTTGCTTTTGCCTTTACAACGTAAGAACCCGGAAAATATGGACCAATTTCTTTTGAAGTTTTGTCATTAGACAATTCTACTTCTTTCTTATCATTCACATATATTTCTGCATTCTTCGCAGTTGTACTTACATTCATATAATACGATTTCATGCTAAATTTATACTTCGGATATAAAAACCATTCTTTTCCGTCTTCTATAATTTGTCCATCTTTAAACGATGCTTTATCACTTGCTAGTTTTTGATCCACTGTCTCTCTTTGTAAATAAGACAGCAGCTCTTTATTATATGAAGGGTTGTCTTTTAAATAACGGATATATGCCTTAATATCCTCTGCCTTAATCTTTAAGCTCGGATCATCTACCTTTACAAACTCATCAATTGCATTCGCATCTTTCTTTTGAAACGCCTCAATCATAACGTTTACTTGTTTTTCCTTTGAAAACTTGCTTGCACCAAATTTATATGCTCCGAACAATATAGCAAAAATAACAAGAAAACCTAGCAGTAAAAATATGTTCTTCTTACTTTTCACCGGCTTTGTTTCCCGTTGTATTTCTGAACGAGAAGAAGCTGTTTGATCAGCTATTTCTTCTATCTTACTTCCACACTCTGGACAAAAATTTAAATGGTCTGCAACTTTTTCATTACATATTCCACAAAACTTCAAGCGATTCTCCCCCTTATTTTTTTACCAACTTCATCCCAGCAAACACTAATACGTAAGAAAGAATAAAGCTACCTACTATTAAATACATCGTGCTACTTTGAATCGATAATAGCGGACCAGAAATCCCCGTAAATTCCTTCATAATTTCCTTACTACCTGAAGCTTCGATTTGGATTTTTGCTAATCCATTTACACAAAGCATCATCACAGTATAAACCGCACTAAACATCGCAATCGTTACATATATATTTTTAATTGGATATTGAGCTAATTTCATTCCAGCTCTAAATAGTAAGATACATGGTATTAAAATTAATAAACCCCACCAATGCATGTAGGAATTGAACTCATCCATATATTTAATTTCTTTAGCAGAAGCACCATTAGCAATTGCCACATCTTTTAAAGACGTACCATTTAATGATATGCCTGATGTATATGATAAATGTAACGGCCCTTTTCCTCCTGGATAGTTCTGTATTTCTTTCTCCATGTTCGCCCATTCAATTGCAGTTGGAGCAAAGTGAGCCATATTCCACATATACGGTGTTGCTTCTAATGAAATTAATGCTTTATATGTTTTCTCAGGGAAATCAATTGGTCCCATTGATTTTGAACTACTAAATAAAATCGTAATAAGTATAATACCAAATGTAATGATTAATCCTTTTAAAACAGTCACTACACTATAATAAATAGATGCTGCATATGGAACACTTTGACTAATTGCGGAAAGCATACGATGTGGTCCCGCTGCAATACTCATGCCAATAAAGCTAAATAATAAACCAAATATAATACCGTACAACAAACTAATAATATGAGAATAACTAACATTAATTGTCATTGTTTCATAGAATTGAGAAATCGTCGTAGAAGAACTTGCTACAAAACTTATAACACATAAAAAAATTCCATATACAATACCGATAATACATGCTGTTACTAGCTTCTCACGCCAAACAATAGACGGGGTTTTTTTCTCTACAAAAAAGCCAATTCCACCTAATATAAGTGCTGGAATAGTTAATAAAATGAACAATGGGACATGAAGAATAAATGACATTATGTATGTACCACTTCCACTGACTTCAAGACCCACTAAATGATACATTAAAATTAATGGCGCTATGCCAATGAAAGATTGATTAATGGTAGTCATATCCAGCATACCGTTCGTATTTGTAACCATCGTTCTCATTAAATCATTCATCGCTGCATCGATAATTAAACTACTAATCCAGCCAGCCAAAAACATGCATATAATTGCCAGACCACCACCAAGTAAGCCTTTTTTCAAAGCAATTCCAGATGAACCCACATTTAGTTGTACACCCTGGTCTGGTAATTTCGTTTTCATTTCTTTTTTCGTAATACCTACTAGTAAGGAATCGCCGCATTTCTCACAATATGTAGCAGTTTCTTTACTTTCCACTCCACAAGTTCGGCAATATTTTGAGTCTTTAGGCGCTAATATAATATGACTTGCTACACCACCTGTACTAGACCCATCATGCGTACAATAATTTGATACATCAGACTGTTCTAAACCACAAGTTTTACAATACATGTTCCTCACTCCTTACTTTGCTTCATACCACAAACTGGACAGAATATAGCTTCTGTTGCGATTTGTTCACTACATGAAGAACATGATTCATTTTCAACATTGTTTGTTTGAAGGAGTAACTCATTTTCTTTCCCGCACTGTCCACAAAATTTATCATTTAATGATAATGAGCCACCACAGCTACACTGCCCTTTCTGACCTTGATTCTGCAAATTAGCAATTTGCTTACGCATGTTATAAATAGCAATATCAAGCTCTTGTACCGGTTCTACAATTCCTTTCAATACCTCTATTCGAACTTCATCATTGCGCAGTTGCATATATGTAGTTTGACCAAGCTCCAACAAAATTTCAGTTTTCGCTTGTAACTTCTCCTGCGTAATTTTCTTTAGTTGTGCAACCTCTTGTGCAACTTGCAACTTCATCTTTCCTTGCTCAATTCCCTCTTGCAACTTGTTCATACCATTACCAAACTTCGCTTGTAAATCTGACACAATTTCCCCTCCTATAAATATATAGTAATATACGAAATTAACATTTTATATATTACCATGATTTTCAAGTTATGTAATCCAAATTTCATTTTTTCTGTTTTGAGCATTTTTTGTTTATAATGGTAAAGGAAAGAAATATGTGTACGGAGGAATATTATGCTGCAACACTCAATTACGAAAGATGAAATTATGATGATTGCGAATGAGTTCGTTCAAGGACTAGATCCACAGCAAACAGCTGATCAGGAACATGTCGCTACAGCTCGGCACCTATATCGTAGTGGTGTTGTCTATAACGTTGACTTTGATGGTTATACACTATCAGGAACTGTAGATGCGGAAGGCAACGTATATAGCGTTCATATTCCGATTCGTAACGTCGCTGAAAGCTATTGTGATTGCTTCGCACCAACACAATGTGAGCATATGCTCGCTGTATTACTATCTGCAGCGTCTAGTTTCGGGCAAGTAGGAGATGTATTAACTTTATTTAAAAATAATACGAAACCTTCCCTTCCCCCTATTCGAACTGCAAGACAAGTATTGCAATCATCAGCTTTTGAAGAAACTGACTATAAAAGTTGGGAATCATATTTTGAAAAAGAATATGATTCATTTAAAAAAGAACAAGCTCGGCTTACTTATAAACAAATGTATTTTCTTATGAGTATCTTTACAGATTTCTATACGAAACTTGAGCGGAAAGCTCCGCGTATCATTGCGATACATGAATTATTCAGGTTACACGCAGCACTTTACTGCTTTCAAAAATTATTAGAAGAAATTCAGGCATTCGAAGCAAACAAAACATATTCTTATCACCAACCTGTTAATGTCATTCGCCTATTTGTAGACAAAGTGGAATCCATCGTTCGGGACTTACAATCAGAAGCGATTCCTTCAGAGTCTGAAATAATTTTACAAGAAACAGCTCGTCTCGTTCATGAAGTATTCTTCTCTACCGACGCTTATACGCAAGAGCGATTTTTCATTTATCGTCACATATGGAGTGAACTTTTAAACAATAAAGAGAAAATACAAGAAGAAGAAAAACGAATCGATACGAAAATCAATCCACTATCTAAAGCGTTAGCGTCTTCTCATCTTCTCTTTTTAAATGACGAAGATCTACTAGCGATGGACTTACTAAAAAAACAGCCTGCTTCTGTTGTGAGTCTATACTTCTATTGGTTAGAAGAACTATTAAGTGCCATGCATTGGGATCGTGCAAAAAACTGGCTTTCCTTTACGTATAAACAAGTAAAGAAAACGATTCAAGATCACGAAAATACGATTTTCATAAAAGATGTCGTTCGGCTATTTGTAATCATGTATGAAACATATGCAACACATACAAATGAACAAGCTGGTTTCGAAATGATCTTACAAGAACTATTACCGTATAGTTTCACAAACTATGAACAGTACGTACTCGCGAAAAAACAGTATCGTACATGGGCAGAGCTTCATCTCCTATATGGATTTGAAGCAATTGAGCTGTTGAAAGAGCCACTGAAAGATATTGAAAAAGAAGCGCCAGAAGTGGCACTTCCTCTTTACCATCTTGCTGCTGTAGAGGCGATTGAAGAACGAAATCGTAAATCATATAAACGCGCAGTTCGTTACTTAAAGAAATTACGTACATTGTATAAACGATTAAAACGCACCGATGAATGGGATGCTTTCATTATTCACATCGCCAATCTCCATTCACGTCTGCGTGCACTACAAGAGGAATTACGGAAAGGAAAATTAATCGATGATCAATCAAACTGAAGTAACAATTAGGCTCCAGCATGTTAGTCAAGGTTGGTTCCTTTGGGGAGAAGATGACAGCGGTACTCCATTATCCGTAACAAGTTGGAAACGAAATGCATTCACATGGCACTCCACTTCTTTCTACGGTACTTCTCTAAAAGAAGCAACCTTCGAAGGAAAACAAGGTGTGCTCCTAACAAATGCACAAGCCTTTGAATACATTGCAAACAAACCGATGAATTCCTTTGCACATATGCAAATAAACGGACCTATTACAGCACTTACGAAAGATGCAAATGAATTATGGGACGCCTTTACGAGTGGTAGCTTCGTACCAGATATGAATCATTGGCCTAAACAGCCATCTTGGAAAGTTCAAAATACACCAATTGAAGATGACACATTAGCATCTCTTTTCTCAGCAGCAGTTAATGAAAGCATATTACAAGATAATCGCTCAAATGACGGCTGGGAAGATGCTAAAAGGCTATATGAACATTACGACTTTACGAAAAGACAATTGGAAACAGCACTACATGAAGAAGATTGGCTTCGAAAAATCGGTTATATTGAAGATGATCTTCCGTTTACAATCGGACTAAGACTACAAGAACCACAAGAAGAATTTGAAATGTGGAAGCTTGAAACAATTGTGACACCAAAGCGCGGGGCTCATCGCATATATGTATATGAAAACATCGATTCCTTACCGAAAAGATGGCACGATTACGAAGAACGGATTACAGAAACACAAGAAGGTTTTAGTAAGCTCATACCGTGGTTAAAAGAAGGAGATACATTCCGAAATGAGCTCTTTGAAACAGAAGCTTGGAACTTCTTAACAGATGCAAGCAACGAATTACTTGCAGCCGGCATTACAATTTTACTACCATCATGGTGGCAAAATTTAAAAGCAACAAAACCGAAATTACGTGTCCAGTTGAAGCAAAATACAGCACAAACACAATCGTTCTTCGGTATGAATACGCTCGTTAATTTTGACTGGCGCATTTCGACGAACGGCATTGATTTATCAGAAAGCGAATTTTTCGAGCTCGTTGAACAAAACAAACGTCTATTTAATATAAATGGTCAATGGATGCGACTAGATCCAGCCTTTATCGAAGAAGTAAGGAAACTCATGAACCGTGCCGATAAATACGGACTAGAGATGAAAGATGTCCTGCAGCAACATTTATCAAATACGGCTGAAACAGAAATTGTAGAAGATGATAGTCCGTTTACTGATATTGAAATCGAACTAGATGGATATTATGAGGAACTATTCCAAAAGCTGCTTCATATTGGAGATATTCCAAAGGTAGATGTCCCTACTTCACTAAACGCAACACTTCGTCCGTATCAACAACATGGTATTGAATGGTTATTATATTTACGAAAGCTTGGATTTGGAGCATTGCTAGCTGACGATATGGGACTCGGGAAAAGTATTCAAACAATCTCTTACTTACTATATATAAAAGAAAACAATCTCAAAACAGGCCCTGCATTAATCGTAGCGCCGACATCTGTTCTTGGAAATTGGCAAAAAGAATTTGAGCGTTTCGCACCGAATTTATGTGTCCAATTACATTACGGAAGTAATAGAGAGAAGGGCAATTCATTTGAAGATTTCCTTCAATCAGCAGATGTTGTATTAACATCTTATGCATTGGCTCAACTCGATGAGGAAGAACTGACTTCATTATGCTGGGATGCTGTTATTTTGGATGAAGCACAAAATATTAAGAACCCACATACGAAACAGTCGAAAGCAGTACGAAACTTGCAGGCAAATCACAAAATCGCTTTAACTGGTACACCAATGGAAAATCGCCTCGCTGAACTTTGGTCCATTTTCGACTTTATTAATCATGGATATCTCGGAAGCTTAGGACAATTCCAACGCCGCTTCGTCACACCGATTGAAAAAGATCGTGATGAAGGAAAAATCCAGCAAGTCCAACGGTTTATCTCACCATTTTTACTGCGCCGAACGAAGAAAGATCAAACAGTCGCATTAAATTTACCAGATAAACAAGAACAAAAAGCTTACTGTCCTCTTACTGGTGAACAAGCTTCCTTATATGAACAACTTGTTCAAGATACACTGCAAAATGTAGAAGGATTAAGCGGAATTGAAAGACGCGGCTTTATCTTACTTATGTTGAACAAGCTAAAACAAATTTGTAATCATCCTGCTCTTTATTTAAAAGAAGAAGAACCACAAAATGTCGTTGAACGCTCTATGAAAACAAAAACGTTAATGGAGCTCATCGAAAATATAAAAGATCAAAATGAAAGTTGCCTCATCTTCACTCAGTACATCGGCATGGGAAACATGCTAAAACGTGTGCTAGAAGAACAATTTGGCCAGCGTGTCCTCTTCTTAAACGGTAGTGTACCGAAAAAAGATCGTGACAAGATGATTGAGGAGTTCCAAAACGGAACGTATGACATTTTCATCTTATCCTTAAAAGCTGGCGGAACAGGATTAAACTTAACTGCTGCCAACCATGTCATTCACTACGATCGTTGGTGGAATCCAGCTGTGGAAAATCAAGCAACAGACCGCGCATATCGCATTGGTCAAAAAAGATTTGTTCATGTTCACAAACTCATTACAACAGGAACATTAGAAGAAAAAATCGATGAAATGCTAGAAAGAAAACAATCTCTAAACAATGCGGTCATCACAAGTGATAGCTGGATGACTGAACTATCAACAGACGAACTAAAAGAATTACTTGGTGTATAAAGTGAAACTTGAATCAGCCCTCACCAATCGGGCTTTTTCGGGAAGTTTTACTACCTGCAAAAAAGCGCTAATCTCGAAATGAGATTAGCGCTTTTTTCTATTCCAAAACCAATTACTTATTATAATTCCCGTTAATCCGCCGCACGTATCAAGCAATGAATCTTGCCACATTGGTGTACGGTCCCCCGTATACCATTGGTGAATTTCATCAAATGTTGCATAACCCGCAACGAAAAGAATGGCATATATAAAACATCTTTTCCTCGAATGACCTGATCGATGAAAAGCGTAATAAATCAATGAACCTAGCATAAAGAACACCATAAAATGAGCACCTTTACGAAGGAAAAACTCAATAAATCCGCCTACACCTTTATTCGCAATACTAACAGGGGTTCCTCCACCATAATCAATAGATACCCATGAAAAATGCTCTTTTACAAATTCAACATTTACATATTGTTCAATATCTGAACGCATATCCTGCTTTTTATATGGTTGTGCCGAAGAATAGAAAATCAGCCCCATCCATAGTAATACAGGAATCCAAAATAACCATTTACGATTCATTATCCAGAATTCTCCTCTCTTAATCTTTTAAGGGTACCAAAAAAAAGAAAAAATTTCACGCCAAAACATGACATTTACGCCCTATTTATAAAGTGAAAGGAGGTGATACACATGGCAATTGAAACAATCGTAATGGATTTAACTTTACGTCTTGTCTTAAACAACGGATTAGATAAGAACGGCAAAACAGTTTTCAAGAGCAAACAATTTAAACGTGTTAAAACAAATGCGAGCTTAGATCAAGTACACAACGTAGCTCATACTCTCGCTTCCTTACAAGCATCACCACTTCACTCTGTGCAACTTGTAAGCACATCAGATCTTTCTAAACTATAAAGTAAAACTTCAGATCAGTGGGGATTTTATTCATCCCTACTGATTATTAGCCCGCAATTTAATCGGCAGACCCGAATCCCGTAAATAGCGGGATAAATACAAAGGAGGGAATAACACATGCAAGTACTAGAGTTAATTTTTGCGAAAGAAGATGGAAAAACAGTCGTTTTTTCGATCGATACGCCCATCACACCAATTGATGCACAAGTCGTAAATCAAGTAATGGATACAATCCTTGCCTCATCTGTATTTTCATCCATTGATGAAAATACAAGAAAAAAGGGAGCTCGCCTTGTAGAAAAAAATGTATCTGAAATTCCAATTACTCTATAAAATGAAAAAGACGAATCTGCATCATTTTGCAGATTCGTCTTTTTTCTTCGGCATTTCAATCGGAATAAAAATCTTTGAAAAACCGACGCATACATACTTATAATGTTCTTCACCTATATCAAACTCAGTCGTATATGTTGAGAAGAATATATAATCATTTCGCTTCGTATAATGATCAATTAATAACCCAACTTGTGGCTCAACATACTTTTTCGCTAACTTTTTACCGGCCGATGCCAAGTCGCCAAGGAGACCCTCTTCATTCTCTTTTTGAACTTCATCTAGCTTCTTACTCACATCATTACGCTTCATAAATTGCTTCGCTGCCCATTCTGTATATTCTCCTTTACTCGGATTACTGTTTGCTAAATATACTAGGAGGATGACAACTAAAGCCATAATAATATACTTTTTCTTCATACTATATCACCGCCTACTCTTTTCTATTTTCATATATATGTACAAGCGATGCAAATTAGAAAGACTATCACCTATTGATTGTAAACGAATAGCCAAAATTTACAATATGAAATAGAATATTAACAACCAATTTACTTAATTTATATATAATTATATTCAGAATGAAAATTATAAGGGAGGATATAGAATTATGGATAATGAAAACAACATTTTTATTTCTAGTTCTACAATGATGCTTGAACCATGTAAACACCCTTATTACCGTACAAAAATCATCGACAGTAGCGGAAACCATCTTTACTCCTGTCAGACTGCTCTCCAACTTATACAGAAATCTTGTCTAACAAATATTCATTCTACCTATCAAGGGAGACGTAATGCCGTAAAAACAAAATTTAAATTTAAACAAAACGTTCCAATTCCGATCAATCATAGAGAATATATTTGCGCTTTCCCAACAGAATCTCCTGCTTCTCCAAATTGTATTTGGCTTTTCTTCAAACATGTTCATACAATAGAGTTTTTCAAAAAAGCTAAACAAGCTAAAATTCATTTTTCAAACGGAGCTACCGTAACGATACAAATTAGTTCCCATAAGCTAAGTCAGCAATTATGGAAAGCTGGATATGTATTATCCCAAATGAACATGCAAGATTCATCACCTTAATAGCAAATAGAATGGAAGGTAGTATTTCCTTAACTTCCATTCTATTTGCTATTTTTATCCTCTTACACTATCTCGCATTTTCTCGAGTGCTTGCCGATACATCCATCTTACTTGATAATATGTCATTTCCGTCTCTAAAGCGATTTCTCCCATCGTCTTTCCTACAAAAAAACGTTCAAAAATAATATACTTCTCCTTCTCATCTAACACACTCATAAAATCCTTCACTCTTATTTCAACATCTTCAAAATGAAAAATATCCTCATACTCACCTACACATACACATCTTTCTTGTACAGTAGATTCTTTCTTCAATCTTTCTAATATATAACCACGCACCGTTACAAGTGCGTATGCAGGGAAATACCCTTTCTTTGCATCAAATCTTTCATACGCATGCCAAAGACCAATTAAACCACATTGATAATACTCTTCATAATCTTGGCGAATACCTAATTTCTTTATTTGATTTACAATCATTCCTTCATACAAAACAACTGCCTCTTTAAAAGTCGCTGGCTTCACACAGTACCCGTTTCTAAAAGGTATACCTTTCTAGTATTCCGCGGTACCTTCACAATATAAAAATAAAGAAAAGATTTCACTGTGAGTAATTTCAAATACTACCGACGGAATTTGAAATTACACTAGAGAGTATTTGAAATTTTGTTGGTGGTATTTGAAGTAAGGGTAAAAATAAAAAAGGTGACTCCTTTGAAGAGTCACCTTTTTTAAATAATATGTTATGCACCAAAGCCGCTTACTAAACCTCTTACAACGCCTAATGCAATTGTTAGGATAAAGAAGATTACAATTAAAATCGTAGCTTGTTTCTTACTTAAACCAGCTACAATATGTAAGCCTAGTCCTGTTAGAATGAGGCTCCAAATATTAAAAATTTCAATTGAAGAGGCAATTCCATGTGCTACTGTCCCTTGTTCAAATAAAGGAGCTAAACTTGTATAAACATCAGTGCCATTTCCATCAAAAATAAAGCCTAATCCTGCATTTAACAATCCGCCGATATAATAAACCAGATTAGCATATAAGTAAATCGACAATATTTTCATGTACGGTGTATCATTGCTCATAAACATCATAATAATTTTATAAAAACCTGCCGCAATAAAGAGACCTATAGGTGTTCCTAATAGACCAACAAGTGCGCCTCCACCAAGGGTAAATCCTTTTACCATTGCCCCTGCTTCACCATTTAATTCTTTTGCCAATTCTGGAGTACTAATTAATGTTAAGTAAGACACTGCTGTTGCTATAATCGTTCCTAATATAACAAATAAGAAAAATGCCCCCCAAACCGGACTTTTCGTCTTCATTCTCTCAAATTGCTCACCTGGAGAAGTAATCATTCCTAATAATGATGGCTTCTTCGCACCTACATCTTGCGTATTAATATTTGCTTCCATTATAACGCCTCCTTCTATTTATATAACCCGTTCTAACGGGCGGTTCACTTCCTCACGCAAGAGGCTACGAACCGCCCATTAGAACGGTAATGTGTAGTTCTACTACACTATTAATTACTCATAACGCAATGCTTCAATTGGATCTAATTTCGCAGCTTTATTTGCTGGAATTAATCCGAAAATAATACCGAGTGTCATCGAGAACAGTACGCCTCCAACAACAACTTCCCACGAAACGAGCGGTGGCCATTTTGCGAATGTGGAAACGATATATGCTCCGCCGTACCCAAGACCAATTCCGATTAAACCACCTAGAAGTGTTAACATAACAGCTTCAATTAAAAACTGTAATAAAATTTTACTACGTGTTGCCCCGAGTGCTTTACGTACACCAATTTCACGTGTACGCTCCGTTACAGATACAAGCATGATGTTCATAACACCAATTCCACCAACGACTAATGAAATACCAGCAATACCACCGATGATCATTGTCATAATACCGGTCATCTTCGAAATACCTTCTTGAATTTCTTTTAAATTCATAACTTCATATTTACCAGTTGCATCAGTCGGTTTACGACTGTTTAAGACATCTGCAGCTTTTTTACCTGCTTTTTCTAGATTATCTACATTTTTTGCTTGAACAGAAATGTTTTGAATTTCATCTTTTCCATACAGTGTCGGCCATAATGAAATTGGAACTAGTGCTTCTGATGGTCCCATTCCCATAAACTCATTATCTGATTTGTAGACACCGATAATTTGCATCGGTTGACCTTTCATTTCAATAATTTTACCGACTGGATTGGCATCCTTAAACACCTTTTCTTCCATTTGTTTACTAATCATAACAACGTTATTACCTTGATCCACATCTGATTCTTGTAAAGAACGTCCCTTTAACAACTTTACTTTATTTACTGCAAAGTACTCGCTATCTAATCCAGTAATACTCACCATTTCTTTTTTATCTTCAATATCAAGTGGTTCCATGCTGGAATTTGTTGTTACCACATGTGCGATTTCTGGAATTTTTTTAATTTCAAAAATGTCTTCTTCAGTTATCTTCGGTGCTTCTACCATTCCCATACCGAAAGGATCATTTATATCTGCACTATAATGAATCGGAACCGTTTGATTACCTGCCCCAACAAACTGCGATTTCAATGCAGCTTCCCCGCCTTGCCCAATCGCAACGACAGTAATAATTGAACCTACCCCGATAATAATACCGAGCATCGTAAGAGCTGAACGCAATTTATGAGCTAAAATAGAAGAGAGGGCAATTTTTATACTATCTAGTAAACTCATACCGCACACCTTCTATCTTCTGTAACTTTCCCGTCCCGCAGTACAATGCGGCGGGAAGAATACGCTGCTACTTCCTCTTCATGCGTAACCATAACAATTGTTGTGCCTTCTGCATTAAGCTTCGTGAAAATATCCATAACTTGTTCACCAGACTTCGTATCAAGTGCACCAGTCGGTTCATCGGCCATAATGAACGTTGGATTATTTGCAATCGCTCTTGCAATCGCTACACGCTGCTTCTGTCCACCTGATAACTCATTCGGTAAATGATGCACGCGATCTGCCAATCCAACTTTACCTAACGCCTCCAAAGCGCGCTTACGACGCTCCGCTTTCTTCACACCACCATATACGAGCGGAAGCTCAACATTTTCCACCGCGGAAAGACGAGGCAGTAAATTAAAGTGCTGAAATACAAACCCAATATATTCATTACGAATTAAAGCAAGCTTTGACTCGTCTGCTGTTAAGATATTCACGTCATTCAGCTTATATTCGCCTTCTGTTGGACGATCTAAGCAACCAATAATATTCATAAGCGTTGACTTACCAGAACCAGACGGTCCCATAATCGAAACGAACTCACCGCTCTGAATCGTTAAACTAATACCATGCAAAATCGGCACCGCCAATTTTCCTTGATAATATGTTTTAGCAATATTATTTAACGTAATCATTTCTCTTTCACTTCCATTCCGTCATACACATCGTCGGAAGGATTTTTAACCACCTTTTGCCCCACTGTTACGCCTTCTACAACCTCTGTCCAGTCTCCATCAGTAGAACCTTTTTTCACATTTTGTTTACGAAGCTTCCCTTTTTCCTCAACATAAACAAATGCATCATCGCCTTTTTCTACAATGCTTTTACTTGGAACAGCAATCATCGTCTTATTCTCTAAGTTTACTTGCAGAGAAACGTGGTAACCTGGAGATAAACCATCTTGATTATCAAGACTTGCTTTATATGTATACTGAGACATATTTTGAGTTGCTTCACCCATGCCGCCAGCTTGCGCCATCTCTGCACTCGTTGGGAACTCACTTACCTCTGTAATCTTACCTGTCCACTTCTTCTTATTATTTGCTTTCGCTGTTACAGTGAATGTTTGATCCTTTTGAATTTGTGACTTCTGAAGCTCAGTTAACGTACCTTGAACTTGGAATGGGTCTTTAGAAGCTACTTGTAAAAACGATTTTCCTTGACCACCTAACGCTTGAGATGAACTTTGTGCCGCATCTTTATCTAACTTTTGAACAACACCAGCGAAATTACTATAAATCGTAAGCTCTTTCTGCTTTTTACTTAACTCTTCTTTCTGCAACTTCCCTTTTTCTTTCTCAAGGTCAATTGTTTTTTGCCCTATCTCTAACTCGTTTATTTGCTCGTCCATCTGATCTGTTACTTCTTTCCCAGCTCCGCTATCTTTCGCCTTCTTAATTTCTTTCTTCAATGAATCAATCTTCTTTTTCCCTTGATCATAACGCATATCCGCCATCTTCTGATCAAGCTCAGCTTGCTTCATTTGAAGATTAATCTCTTCATTATCATAAGAGAATAACTTCGTGCCTTTCTCTACCTCTTGCCCTTCTTTTACCTCAATATCTTTCACTTTCCCTTTGGCCGGATCTGCATAGAAGCTTTCAATATTACCAGGCTTCACCTGACCAGAAATTAACTTCGTATTATTAAGCTTTCGCTCCGTTACCTTCTCAAAACTTACAGCATCAGCATTTGTTGATGCTCCTTTCTTCTTACCTTGCATAACAAAAATATTAATTGCTGCTACAATAACAATTAGTGCAATAACCCCAATAATAATCCATTTCTTCTTCTTGTTTGGAGTACGAACCGTATTTGGTAACATATTCTCGCTCCCTTTTATAACTTAATAGTTTAATATAAAAATTGTATAAAACTTTCTGAAAACAGATTACATATTATTACATTATTTTTACAAAGTTTTACACATCCATTTATATTGTAACAAAAATTCCAATGATTAGAAATATGACATTATATCTTTTAAGATAGATTTAAGGAAAGGAAAAAGAGCAATTTTAATTGAATAGAAGCCATTCTTTATTAACAAACTTCTTGCCAAAATGAATCATTAAAATCATTTTCCTAATTGCATCAGCGCTATTTTGTCATATATATTTGACATTTCATCTATTCAATTATAAAATGTCACATATAAATGACATTTCGGTACACGAGGTCTACAACCATCAATGGGAGGGTTATATTTGAATAACGTTAAACAATATCGAAAATCTGAAGGGCTATCGCAACTAGAGTTAGCTAAAAAAGTTAACGTGGCGAGACAGACAATAAATTTAATTGAAAACAATAAATATAATCCCTCTTTAGCCTTATGTATCGAATTAGCAAAAGAACTAAAAACAGATTTAAATAGTCTATTTTGGGAGGGAGATTAAATGATGAAAATTGAATGGAAAGAAAGAGTTTATAATAGTTTTGTTGGAACACTAAGTGAGAGAGATGAATACCAAAAACAAGAAATCAATAAAGAGTTATCTGTAGCTGGAATTGGTTTGTGGTGGTTAAATATGTTGGTAATGCTTATTATGTTACTTGTTGATACTATGAATCACACAATATCTATAGGGACAATATTCATTTTTCTATCTAATATGATTTACGCTAATTACTTAGCCTTTAAATTCAAGAAAAAAGGTTTAAGTGATACTGAATGTGCAACAAAAGAAGAATATTTACAACACAAGAAAAAATTAAGAAAAGCTGGCTTAAAAGCAGGTGTGCTTTGGGGCTTTCAAATGTTTGTTTTTATGAATTATATCCTTCCCTATGTAGGTTCAGAAGAAATCTCTATTTCTTTATTTGATGTTGTGCTTTGGGGTTGCGCTGGCGGATTTTTCGGTATAACCATGTATCTATTTGGTTTATGGAATCTAAAAAAATTATATTAATTAACAAAAATCATTTATATATTAAACTGCAATTTTACATACTTTTTGTTTTTTCTAATATAAAAGCTATCCAATCACACACAATTGGATAGCTTTTCAAACAAAATATTACGCTACTTTAGGATCTTTTCTCTCATGTCCACGTTGAACAATAAATAAGAAGATTGTTGATAAAACCGCTCCTGTTAATAGTAAGATGAAACAACCATCCCAGCCAGAACGATCAACAATAACACCAATTGCTGCGTTAGCTACAAGACTTCCGCCTACATAACCGAATAAACCACACATACCAACTGTCGTACCTACTGCAAATTTCGGTACTAATTCCATCGCACTTAAACCGATTAAGAACTGTGGTACATAAATTAAACAACCGATAATAGAAACTGCAATACTTACAACAAGTACGCTAGTTGCTTGCCAATATATAAACGTACCAATAACAACGCCAACCATACTAATAATACATAATGGCATACGTTTTCCTTTAAATAATTTATCACTTAAAAAACCAACGATTAATGAACTTGGAATTGCCATACCTTCAAAGATTGCATATGCCGCATGCGCTTCTGCTTTTGAAAATCCTTTAACTGTCGTTAAATAAAGCGGAACCCAGTTAATAACACCGAAACGAATTAAATAAACAAAAGCATTCGCAATACATAAGAACCATACAAATTTATTTTTCACTACATACTTCATTAAAATTTCTTTTGGTGACATCTTGTTAGCATTATCTGCTTTTTCAAGATTTTCATAGTCATTACGATACTCATCAATTGGAGGAAGACCTTCAGATTCTGGTGTATCCTTCGCATTAATCCAAACAAGAACTGAAATTACCATTGCGATAATTGCAGGGAAAATAAACACGCCGCCTTGCCAATGGTTTTCACCAAAAATACCTACACCAATTCCGACAAGTGGTGGCACAAGCATTCCACCAACGTTATGTGAAATATTCCAAAGACCTGTTTTCGTACCACGTTCTTTCTTTGAGAACCATTTCGTCATAACAATACTACAAGGTGGTGCTCCCATACCTTGTACAATACCGTTAACAACAAGTAATGTAACAATCATCCCAAATGATGATGCAAAGCCAAAACAAATATTTACAAGCCCTGATAAGAATAAACCGACTGCGATAAAGCGCTGGGCGAAAGCTTTATCTGATAAATTCCCCATAAAGAACTTACTAAATCCATAAACGATTGCCATTACTGAACCTAGTAGACCAATTTCAGCTGTACTAAAACCATATTCTTGTACTAAGTACGTACTTGATAACGTAAAGTTACTACGAACTAAATAATAAGCAGCATATCCAACTGAAATCCCGATTAACACACGAATACGTAGTAATCGATATACACGGTCGATCATATCCGCTGGCAATCTTTCAATTGCAGGTGCTGGCTTGAGCCATTTAAACATATATTTTCGTCTCCTTTTCTCACTTCAGAGAGAGACGCTGTCTATTCCATATCTCGATTATCCCGCTATTTGATATATTTTGGTTCGTCCTTCTAACCGGCTGTCCTTCTATTTCTTTCTCATTCTTCGCAAACATCGTTGGTACGCCAAACGACACTTTTTCTAAAATGTGACCCGCTTCTTCTGATAAACAATAATCAATAAATAAATCCGCAATAATACCACTCGGTGCACGTTTTAGTTTAGAAATCGCATTAACGGATAACCCTGTTTGCTCAGGTTCGTTACTTAAAATAGGAAAGCCTTGTTTTTGAAGCATTCTCTGATCTCCCATAAAGTTGATGCCTATCATATATTCACCGCTCGCAACAAGTTCTGCTGGGATATAACCATTCACTGTTACTTCTCCAACTTGTTCTGCCAGATTCTTCACATATTCCTTCGCTTCCTCTTCACCTAACGTATCAATAAGTGATTGAAAAAACGTATATGCTGTACCTGAAACATTTGGATCGGGCATGACAATCTTTCCTTTATATACTGGATTCAATAAATCTTTCCATCTTAACGGATACGAGAGACCGAGCGGCGCTATTTCCTCGTTCCACCGCTCTTTATTAATCGCAATTGCTAGCTTCTCCACTTCATAACCGTACCAATAACCATCTTTATCTTTAACAGTCTTTGAAATACGATTTGCATGTTGGCTTATCACAGGAATAGAAAGATTTTTTTGCTTCATCATTTGATGCGCATCTACTGTACCGCCAATAATAATATCCGCCTTCGGATTTCCAGCTTCTTCTTCCACTCTACGAAGAAGTTCTTCTGTTGAAAGACGAATAAATTCATACGTACATCCGCGTGGCTTACAAAATGATGAAAGTAACGCTTCACCAACTTCCTCACGAGCCGCTACATACGCAACAATATGACGGTCATCCAAAATAGGGAGACCATTTTTACTATATTTAATAGAGGTTGTATCTCGAGAGCAACTAGACATCGCTCCTCCAATTACTAGCAAAAAGAAGAAAAAGGCTATCTTTCTCATGACGCATTCTCCTTTACGAATAACTCTGCTAGAGAGCCTTTCATATACATGACATTCCCGTTATTATCACCGAGATATTGCACCACAAAGTACGATGGATACACAGAAATCGTAAGAATATCTTCACGATCATTCTTTACACGCTTACCTGTTTTATAAGCTGTAATATAAGCAATCGGTTCATTCTGCGATTGTAATAACTTCTGAATTTCTCCGTAATCTGTAATTTGCTTTGCGTACCGAATAGAATCAAGTATGTGCGTAAGATTGATAGTACGTACCACATCACCTTGACGTACTACGACATCCTTTGCTGAAGCAAAGAAATCACTAATACGCTCTGGCGTGTAATACAGGCTTAATAAATACGTTTGAAGTGCTGAAATCATCGGATCCATGCCATTCTTTCCGTATACATTTTCCCCATACTGGAACAAGTCACCTACTGCAAAAGTACGCTTATGTCCATTCAAGTACGTTACTTCTCCAGTAAATACTTGTTCTTGGCTCTTAACGCCCTCAGGTTCTATTCGAATTCGGTCAAAGAATGAAACAATCGTATGCAAACGAACTTCATCCGTTACAACAATTTCTCCCCACTTTTCATGTCTTACTTTCACTTCAATTGGAAGAGATTCATTCACCCTTTGTAAAACGGCTTGTTTATCATTTACAATGTTGATTCGATTATAGATTTGCTTCTCCATAACATAAAACAAAACAAGAGAGACAATCATACAAATGACAAACATAAGAATTTGAAATGATAGCCTTTTCATTTCTGCCTACCTCCAAGATAAAAAAACGTTGTTTCGAAAATACCGCATAATTGTTTCATAAATGTATCATTTAACCGCTTTCAAGTTTTTTATGTCTTCCATCCTTCTCGGAAGCAAAAATGTAATGAATATTGTAGTACCTATTTCTTCACTACTCTCAATACGCATGCTTCCGCCCTGCTTATTCATAATCTCCTGACAAATATATAAACCATAACCATTCCCGTAACTAGAAGGAAGTGCCTTTCCTTTCGGAGACTCATTCCACTCTGCAAGCACCACTTCATCTATACCGATCCCATCATCATGAACAAAAACCTTCGCCTCATGCTCATTTATAATTACATTCATACGAATGTGCGAAGCATCACTATACTTAATTGCATTATCAAGCACATTTAAGAAAATTTGCTTCGTCTTATCAAAATCCGCAACAACATGTACATCCGTTAACTCATTTATCACTTCAATTTCAAACTGATTTAGACGAGGTTTCACAATTGAAACTGCTTCTTCTGCCAATTCCTTTATGTTTACAACTGTAGGAGACACTTCAAACGTACTCGTCCCATATTTCGAAGACTTAAGCAGTTCCTCTACAAGTGATAATAAACGCTCACTTTCCACCGCCACATAACGAAGACTTTCCTGTACATCTTCTTTCGATTGTAACTTTGGAATTAAATCAACATAACCGATAATTGCCGTTAGCGGTGTTTTTAGCTCATGCGTAATGCGGTCTAGGAAATCCTTCTGCTTCTCTTTCTCCTCCTGCAATTGCTTAATATGCAGCTCAATTCCATCAGCCATCGCGTTAAAAGATGCTGAAAGCTGAGCGATTTCCACGTACTCATTTAACTCAATCTTACTCTTATAATCACCATTCGCAAGCCGCTGTGCCATTTGTCTCAACTGATCAATTGGTTTATGAAGAGACTTCGCCAAACGAATCGCAAAGAAAATACCGGTTGCTACTAGGCAAAGAGATGTCATTAAGAACGTCCAGCTCACATTCGTTAAAACTTCCTTCTCACCCGTTAACTCATTTATAAAACGAATACTTCCAATGACATCGTTTCCATAATAAACCGGGCTTGAAAACAAAAGAATAGGAGCTGGATCCGCCTCCTCAAAAACGTAAGACTTCTTTCCCTTCAAGGAACTCTCAATGTCGATGTTACGGTGAAGCAATGCTCCTTTTTGTGTATCTGCAACAACATCGCCATTCTTCCCGATCATCTGCACACGGACATCCATACGCTTCGCTAAATACGACGCAATTAAAAGTGAATTAGGACCAAGCGTATCCACTTCTGCTTCCTTCTCTAAATAATTCATCGTATAAATTTGTGCTTCTACACTTAACTTTTCTAAAGAATCTGCTGCGTTATGATACATATTCTTTTCTAACGTAATATAAACAACTGCATATAAAAGAACAAAAATCGGAATTAACAGCCCAACTATTCCAAACACCATATTTCGCTTTAAAGACATACCATCACCACTCAACAATCCAGTTTATAGCCAACGCCATAAATTGTCTTAATATATTCTCCGCTCGTACCAAGCTTCTTTCGAAGTCTCTGCACCATAATATCAACTGCTCTCGTATTTCCGATATACTCAAACCCCCATACTTTCTCAAGTAACTCATCCCTCATAAACACACGCTGCGGATTTGAAACAAATAACTGACATAAATTAAACTCTCGGTACGTTAACTGAATCTCTTGTCCACTCACATGTACCTTTCTTTCCTTAGGACAAATCACTATCTCTCCAGCCTCAATTACTTCATGACTTACAGCGGTCTCCGTCTTCTTTACACGCCGCGCCATATTCTTAACCCGAAGAATAAGCTCCGCATAATTAAACGGCTTCGTCACATAATCATCAGCACCAAGCTGCAAGCCAAGCAACTTATCATTCATCTGACTCTTTGCTGTTAACATAAGCACCGGAATATCCCTATCCCTCTCACGGAACAAACGAAGCAACTCATACCCATCCGTATCCGGAAGCATAACATCCAAAATCAATACATCCGGCCCTTCATTCCATCGCTCTAAAGCTTCTCTCCCATCAGCCGCTGCCAATACTTCATAACCTTCCATCTCCAACTGCATCCGAATTAAATTACGAATACTCGATTCATCATCAACCACAAGTATTTTCATTACTCTCCTCCTTCCATCATGTATTATAGTACAGTTTAGTATAGCAAAAATCGTACAAAAAAAGAGAGGGTATTGTCGAACATATTTTGTCGACGATACCCTCTCTTTCACTTATTATATTTATTTAGCATATCCATTCGGTTGCTTTTGATGCCAATTCCAAGCATGCTCAATAATTGTCTTAACATTTACATACTTAGGATCCCATCCTAACTTCTCTTTCGCTTTCTTAGAAGAAGCAACTAAACGTGCTGGATCGCCCGCACGGCGCGGTGCTACCTCAGCAGGAATTTCATGATTTGTAACTTCGCGAACTGCGTCAACGATTTCTTTTACACTGAAACCATTACCATTTCCTAAGTTATAGAAATCACTCTCTCCACCGTTCTGCAAGTCTTTAAGCCCTAAGAAATGAGCCGCTACTAAATCTTCAACATGAATATAATCACGGATACAAGTACCATCTGGTGTATTATAATCATCACCAAACATCATAATCTTCTCACGTTGACCTAAAGCCACTTGCAACACAAGAGGAATTAAATGTGTCTCTGGGCGATGATCTTCTCCAATAATACCACTTGGAGTTGCACCAGCCACGTTAAAGTATCTAAAGATCTTATAACGTAAATTTGAAGCTTGGCTATACCAATGAAGCATCTTCTCGATTGCTAACTTCGTCTCTCCATACGTATTCGTAGGATTTGTCATCGTTTCCTCAGTAATAAGATCCACATCTACCTCACCATACGTTGCCGCAGTAGAAGAGAAAATGAACTTATCTACCTTAAACTCATCCATTACCTCTAATAAACAAAGTGCACCATACACATTGTTATTATAATATTGAAGGGGCTTTTCCATACTAACTCCAACTAAAGAATCAGCTGCAAAGTGCATAACCGCCTCAATATTTTCTTGTTTAAAAACATCCCCTAAAAATGATTTATCACGAAGGTCGCCATTATAAAACTTCGCACCTTCCGTAATTGCATCTTCATGACCAGTTTGTAAGTTATCTACTACTACTACAGATAAACCTTCGTCTACTAATTTTTTCACAGCGTGAGAACCGATGTAGCCAGCTCCGCCACAGATTAAGATTGAATTCATTTTGCCCCTACTTTCTATACATCTAGTCTTGTAAATTAAGAGTCGTTAACTCTAATAGATTAAATCATAATCATTTGGCTCAACGTTTTTTACAATTCACTATCTATGTATCCATTTTTATTATTTGATTGCCATTTCCAAGAATCTGCACACATCTCTTCTAATCCGCGTGTTGCCTCCCAGCCTAATTCACGCTTTGCTTTCGATGCATCAGCAAAACATACTGCCACATCACCTGGGCGACGTTCTGTAATTTTATAAGGAACTTTCTTGCCCGAAACTTTTTCAAACGCTTCAACCATCTCTAGCACACTATAGCCCATGCCTGTGCCCAAGTTATAAGCATCTACTCCTGTTGTACTCAATACTTTCTCAAGCGCTTTTACGTGACCACTTGCTAAGTCTACAACATGAATGTAATCACGGACTCCCGTTCCATCCTTCGTTGGATAGTCATTTCCGAATACACTTAATTCTTTTAACTTACCTACTGCTACTTGCGTTACGTATGGCATTAAGTTATTTGGGGTTCCATTTGGATCTTCTCCGATACGCCCACTCTCGTGTGCACCAAATGGATTGAAATAACGAAGTAATGCGATACTCCATTCTGCATCTGCAAATGCTACATCACGCATAATTTGCTCAATCATTAATTTCGTTTGACCATATGGATTTGTTGCACTTAATGGAAATTCCTCCGTAATCGGTGACGTTTCCGGGATACCATATACAGTTGCAGATGAACTAAAGATCATTTTCTTA
>NZ_JBKFAQ010000003.1:178346-252748 GCF_053345735.1 Bacillus sp. D48C | reverse complement strand
TAGCACTAACGTGCTTGTAATGTTGTTATGATAATATGTTAATGGAATCGCTACTGACTCCCCTACAGCTTTAAATCCTGCAAAGTGAATAACTGCGTCAATTACATTTTCTTCAAAAATTGCGTCAAGCGCTTTACGATTTAAAACATCTTCTTTATAAAACTTAAATTGTTTTCCTGTTATTTCTTTCACTCGATTTATGGATTCTACCGAGCTATTCGAAAGATTATCCACTACTATAACTTCGTAACCGCTATTTAGTAATTCTACACATGTATGACTACCAATATATCCTGCCCCACCTGTTACAAGTATCGCCATAATTATACCTCCAATATTATTAAGCCATAATAAAAAAGAAAATCATTTATCCTTTATTAAAACAAATGATTTTCTTCTCACAGATTTTATTTAGCTATGAAATAATCCGTTACATATTGAGCCCAAACCTCATGACCTTTAGCACTTGGGAAACCAAATTCTTCTTGTAAGTACGGTAAAATAGCCTTTGTTGTTGCATCCGGCCATGCTCCCCAATGATCAATATATGTATAATTATTTTGCGTCGCAAATTGTTTTAATGCTTCAATCGATTTCGGATAATTCTTCGCACCATACACTGGATTTGATGGTTGAATCATAATCGTAGCACCCTTTGCACTAGTAGAAAGTGCTTGAACGAACTTCTGTGTATTCACAACAGAGTTTCCGTTACCAGTTTTACCATTATCAGTAATAAATGGCGGTTCAAATAAAATCACATCTGGATTCTCTTTCCCAATCTCTTTATCACGTTTATTCGTAATTAACTCTTCTGTGCTTTCACCCTTATATTCCTTTACAGTCACATTCCATAAACCTTTACCATAAGCAGTTTCTAAATTAGCAGTTAACTTAGCTGCCCAAGCACTTTTTTCAGATGAAGAAGCCTCATCACCAACAATAACAAGGTTTACTGCCTTTTTATCCTCAGCGGCTTTCTTTAACTTCTCTTTCACTGCATCTGGCAAGTTTTTCGCGTATGCTTCATTAAAAGATGACTTCGCATCTTGTTTTTTCTCTTCTTTTTTCTCTTCTTTTTTCTCTTCTTTCTTTGCCCTGCTATCTTTCACTTCAGCCTTTGTTTTCGTTACTTCACTCGTTTGCCCTGTTGCATTCGCAATCTTCTTATTCCAGTACAATTTACCGCTCACAATCGAAGCAACAAACAATACAAAAATAACAAGGACAAGTACCGCTTTCTTATTCATCGATTCACCTCATCTATTAATCTCACAATATATAATACTAATATAAATTCACGCAAAAATAAACCCAACTCCTTCCAAAGGAGTTGGGTTGTTACATATTACTTAGTTAATTCAAGATGCGCTTTTAATTTATTTGTTAAATCTTGTTTTGCTGCATCTGGAACATAATAGTACCAAATACCGTCGGCGGCTTTGTGGCCGTCACCTGGGATTTGAATCTCTTCACTATTCTGCATGCAATCTTTATAATTCTTTTGAATATCAAACATTTGATCTTGCGTTAAACTTGTTTTTACGTTTTTCTCAATTGCTTTTAATACATCACCGTAACTTGCTAGAGAAGATACACTTGCGCCCTTTTTAATTACAGCTTGAATAACTTGACGTTGGCGCATTTGACGACCGAAGTCACCGCGTGGATCTTCATAACGCATACGAGTATATTTTAAAGCTTTTTCACCATCTAAATGAATTTCACCTTTAGCAAAGTGTGTATCCCTTGATGTAAAATCTAAATCGTTATTTACATCAACGCCACCAACAGCATCCACAATATCTTTAAAACCAGCCATATTCACTTCAATGTAATGATCGACTGGTACATTAAGAAAATTCTCCGTTGTTTTTACAGCCATATCAATACCACCAAAGGCATAAGCATGGTTAATCTTATCTTTTTTACCTTTACCAATGATTTCTGTATAAGTATCACGGGGAATGCTTGTAATCTTCATTGATTTTTTTTGAGGATTCAAAGTAAATAACATCAATGAATCAGATCTTGATGTTTCACTTTCTCTTTGATCTGTTCCCATTAATAAAATAGAAATAGGCTTTTTATCTGCAACATCTACTTTTTGATCACGTTTTTCAGACTTATCACGTTCTAGTGGTTTATGCACCGCATCTAAAGTATTAGACACATTAGAATAAACGCTATATGCATATGCACCACCTGCAACGATAAGAACACCAACAATACCTAGAATCCAAAATATAATTTTCTTTTTCATATTTTATACCTTCTTTATATTCTTATAATTTATTTCACATTTTAATTTATCAATTATCTATTCAACTAGTCAATCCTAATAATTTGGAATATCATTGTCTCTTCTTCCGTATTAACATACTTTTAATTATCTGAATCATATCTATAAAATATTTGTCTTTTACTATCCCCAACATAATAAAATAAAAAATTATGCTACCTAACATAATAAATATACCTGCAAAAATACTCTCAGGCTTAAACATTAAATACGGCAACACTACCGCTATAGTAGCTATTAGACAATATGAAAGATAATTCATTGAAAATAGATTAAATTTTACACCTGTCCTTCTTAACCACAAAGAATAAAATATTAACTTAGATAATTCAGTTAATACGAATGTAATGGCTGCACCTACAATAAGATATTTTGTTGTTAAAGTAATATTAGCAACTAGATTAATTACCAATGCTAATAGCATTGCATATATAGAAATACGTTCTCTACCCGTAGAATATAAATAGTATGCATAAATTGCTACTAATGGCATTATTATTAGACATAGGGAAGTAATTTGTGAAACCACAATCGCTCCCATATACTCTGTTCCAAAAAGAACCTTTATTATAATATTAGAGTATAACATAAAACCGACACACGCCGGTATTGAAATAATCCCTAAGAAGTGGCCTGTTTTATTCAAGATTTTTCTTTGTGAGCCATGATCATTATTACTATTTAAATAACTAAGCCTTGGCAATAGTACTGCAAATGCATTTGAAACAATCGCAACTAGCATTGTAGTCATTTTTATACCAACATTATAAAGGCCTAAATTTTCTTTTGCAGCAATACTCCCTAACAAAATAGAATTTAATTGTAATGTGGTTGTACTAACAAATGATATTATTAGTGCTAAAAAAACTGGCTTTAAATGTAGAGAAAATGATAAGTTTCTTTTTTTTATTTCAATAAACTTTATTAAATAACAACTATTTAATAAAGCAGTCAAAATAAAACTCCCTAAATTTAGTAATACATATATTAGATAATCTTCTTTTTCATTAACAAACATAAACACACAAATGACAAAAATAATTTTGATTACAACATCTCGCGTTGTAATATACTTAAACTCTTCTATCCCTACAAAAAACCATTGAAAAGTAAATAAATTTGTTAACATTGTAAATCCGGTAATAAGGAAAATTAAAAATTCACCATTTATCCCCGAAAGGTTAGATAAAAAAACTCCATATAAGCAAAACATACAAACTGTTAATGCCAATTGTATAATGAACAGTTCTTGAAATTTAGCCCCCAACTTTTCTTTATCATCTTTTACTACCGCTATTTCACGCGTCGCATGCCCAACTAATCCAGTCCCTGCAAATACAGCAAAAATAGCGACTATACTAGTCGCATAGTTAATACTGCCATAATAACCTGGTCCCAAAACCCTTGAAATATAAGGAAAAGTTATAAATGGTATAACTAATAATACTATCTGGTTTAGAAAACTATAAATTGTATTTCTAGTTAAGCTACTCATGATTTATGACACATCTCTCATGTTTAATATTTTCTGCACTTAGTTCTCAATTAAAGAAATTATTTTTCTCATGTTTTCTCGATTAATTGTTTCAACTTCTTTACTTCCTTTACCCGCCCTATATTTAAAGGAATGAATATCGCTACCTAACTTCTTTACCCCTTCAATAATACCTTCTGTTGTGTTATCTACAATTAAACCATACTCACTTTCACCAAGTATGCTAACTGTTCCAGTCCTTGTTGACACCACTGGGACCTCTAAAAGAATTGCTTCTGCTACAACTAAGGAATACCCTTCAACCCTCGATGAAGATATAAAAAACTCACTATTTTTAATATACTTATATGGGTTTTCTACAAAGGGTATAAATATAACATCTTCCTCAATCCCTAGGTCGGCTGCTAATTGTTTTAATTTATTTTCCTCATAACCACTACCAATTATAACTAATTTAAATTCCTTAATCTTATCCTTTTTTCTTAAGATCGCATATGCTTTGATTAATCTATCAAATCCCTTTTCTTTCACTAATCTTCCAACAGAACAAATATATTTAAAATTTAGTTCGCATTTTTCTTCAGCTAATGTTTTAATACGTTCGCAATCTATGAAATTTGGAATAACAGCACTACCATTATGTTTTCTATTAAAGTATGCATTATAGCCTTTTTCCGATTGTTCTGATACAAAAACCATATTATCCAAACTATCGTATATTTCTGTTTCTATTGTATGGTTTTTAAAAAAGTTTTCAGCATGATTGTGTCTACTTAAATCTGTATGAATCCATCCTATATGTTTTCTAGATTTAATATGATCTAAAGAAGAAGATATTTTAATAGGCAGCCCTTCAACGAATCCAATCTCAACATCATAATTTTCTTTTAAACGATAACTCATTATTTTTCTTATATAATTTGCATCAATCTTTTGGCATAACTTAAAAAAATTAATTATGATAAACCTATTTAAAATTCTATCACTAATTTTTCTTGAACTGGCACTTATATTAAATAAACTAACATGCTTTACTTTTTCTGAAAGTTGGTTATCTAATTTATTTTTACAAAAGGTAAAAACAGTCACAGAATAATCTCTATTCCTTGATAAATTATTTGCAACATCCACTAGAACTCTCTCTGCCCCACCTGCTCCCAGTTGTCCAATAACAAATAAAATCTTTTTCAAGGATTTTCCTCCTATAATTCCAGCATACTAAATTAATCTTTACTTTAAAAATCCCATACCATTTTGTAATATTCTTCTCATTTCTTCCTTTTTTTCTTTAGTAATATTACCACCTAAAGTATAACTTTCATCAAACAAATGACTTTCTTCCATTCTTTTTTTCTGCTTGGTAATGTATTCACTTGTTTTACCAATCGATTTAGCAGGATTTCCAGCAACCACCGTATTAGATGGAATATCCTTATTAACTACACTCCCTGCTCCTATTATTACATTATTCCCTATTTCAACATTAGGAAGTATAATAGTACCTGCTCCTATAAATACTTCATTCCCAATTTTAACAAGTCCAACTTTAACATAATCTAAATAAAACTTCGTACTTGCATCATGTGCCAAAATATGAACATTGGGAGCCAATGTAACATTATCTCCTATGCTTATTTTCCAACAATGACTAGGATCTATTATACAACCATCATTAAATGCGAAGTTTTTGCCTATCTTCAGTCCCCTTTTCTCTAAATCTCCTAAAATTTCTTCATAGCTACTTCTAAAACCTAATTTTCTTTTAATTTTTCGTTTTATCTTTGAAATCATATTAGACTCCCCATACGAAGTTTTTCTAGCATACTTTTATTAACTACTATTACATTTTACAATCGTTAATTACTTCTATAATCTTTTCTAATTTCTCCTTATTCTCATTTAATACCATCTTTTCTCCCCACAACGCCTTCTTAGCATATACAGAATTCTTATCCATTACTTCTTTAATTCCTTTTATTAGTCCATCAGTATTATTTTGAACTACTAATCCAAACTCCCCATTATTCAAAATACTAGAAGCCCCTGTATCTGTAGCAACAACTATCTTTTTCAGTACTAATGCTTCTAGAACAACTGTAGGATAGCCTTCTACCCTAGAAGATGAAACAAAAAATTCACTGTTTTTAATATACTTATATGGGTTTTTACTAAATGGTACAAACATAATATATTCTTCTAATTTTAACTTTCTAACAAGTTCTTTCAGCTTATTTTCATCTTTTCCGCTACCTATGATTAGCAGTTTAAGATCTCCAATTTCTCCTTCCCTTTTTAATTTACAATAACTTTCAATTAAACGGTCGAATCCTTTTTCCTCACTCAATCTACCTACACTACAAATATATTTAAAATCAAATTCAATTTCCTCTTCAGATAAGGACATAATCCTTTCTATATTTAATATATTTTTTAATACATATAAATTATCTTGATCTCTAATTCCTTCGAAATAATCCAAGTAACCTACCTTAGATGTTTCCGAAACAAAAATTAATTTATTCATACTTGAATAACTATCCAATTCATTAATTTTATTTTTAAAATAAGCTCTACAATAATTAAATCTCTTCAAATCTGTATGAATCCAACCTATTTTCATTGCAGAGCTTTGTGATACAAATTTTATAGAGAATCCTTCTAAAAAAGCTACTTCAATATCAAATGATTCTTTTAAAAAAATATTAATAAACTTTCTCATTTTAGATGGACTTAAAATCTTAAGCGATTTAAGAATTAATCTTATTTTAATTTTTGATATTATATCTTGGTTAGCTAAATCTACATTAAATAATTTCACATGTCTTATTTCTTTATCTAATTGATCATCTAATATACCACTACCAATTGTAAAAATTGTTATATTATATATATTTTTTTTATTTAATGTATTTATTAAATCTATTAGTACTCTCTCTGCTCCCCCCCCACCTAAATAAGGGATTACAAATAATATATTTTTCATTGTCTTCAACCAACCTTATAGAATTAATTTCCATTTCAAGGAAAATATCTGTGTAAACTATAATAAATTATTTAATAGATTACCAAATCTACATAAACTTCTATTTTCAATCTATTATTTTACATCTATTTCCTTTAAAAAATTATGAAATCGATACTCTATTTTGCCCCACTCATAATTTTCCACTGTTTGCGACAACTGTAAAATATCATATTTACAAATTTCTTTAGAGACTTTTTCTATTCCTTCAACAATACTATTAATGTCCTCATTAATCAGTATCCCATTCCTATCATTAATAATTTCTGCATTGGCTTTTGTATTGGTTCCTATACATATTATTCCATTAATAATATATTCATATGTTTTAGTAGGAGGTTGTGCATCATAATAATCCGTAATGGGAACATAAGAGAAACCTACCGCAGCTTCCTTGAAAAGGTTTATTATCTCATCATGATTTTTTCTACCGTGATATTGAATATTACCCTTATTTTTAACGTTCTCTATTGCTTCAATAACTCTTTGCTGATACTTTTCCGTGTATGCAGAACCAACTACATCCAAGCTAGTTTGAATTTGATTGTCGTTTTTTGTACAAAAAATATCATATGCTTCAATAACATTTTCAAGATTTCTATTTTCAAAAGTTCCTACATAAAGAAATTTTATTTTCTCTGTATTCACTTTTTTCTCCCTAATATCCACAATACGATCTGCGCCTAAGGGTAATAAAGTATATTTAGATATTTGTAATTTTTTCGCCAATAAATCTGAAATAACTGTTATATGGTCAAAGAACTTCGTAGACCATTTCATAGCATTATCATAAAAATGCCTTTTCTTTTCACTGGAAAACACTGCTCCAGTTCGAATATCCATGATCCAATTTGTTTTTGAGGTAAATTTTCTCAATAACAGCGGAATATACCCACAGTATTCTATTGTCCCACTAATGATAATCCAATTATATTCTTTTCTATTCTTTAAAATGAATTTAATTATCTCTATATTATATTTCAAGTAATTCATTATTCTATTTTTACTAATGTTAATGTATTTAACATTAACATTTTCCGGAATATTTACTCTTAAACGGTTATTATCAAAACATAAAATATCAACATGAACGTTATGTTTCGATAAATAATTCACCATTTTTAAATAGTCCGTATTATATCCATACTGCCCCTTTGGAATAAGTAACATTTTTTTCATATTTATATACCTCTTGAAATCCCTTACAAATTTTCAATTATACTAAAAGGTAGCAATGAATTATTTTTGCTACCTTTTAGTATAAAAATCATGATTAAATTTTTAAAATCCCTACATTTGATGTGGGCGATTATCAGTTAAATTAATTTTAACTATTAAATAAGACAACCAAAAAATAGGGACAATCTCCCAATATAATAGATTATCCACCATAAATAATATTGTAGTGACTAAAAAGAACCCAATTGTTTCTTTGCTAATCTTAAATAAATTATAGAAAATAAGACAATAGATTATTAAGAATAATCCTCCTCCTATAATTCCATAATCAAGAAATTCATTTAAAAATACATTGTGTGCACCTTGAAAATAAATATTTATTTTGTATAAATACCAGTTATCTATTACACCATTAGGATGTTGCCGTAGTAAATCCAATGCACCTTCCCAAATATACTTCCTGGATCCCCAGCTACTTAAATCCCGCACGTCTGCAGTATAATTAAATACTATGAAACTACATATAATTGCTCCTAAAATCGTAACAAGAACAATAAGGTATCTAAAATATTTATTAATTTTCTTATACTCAATAAATGTTACCATTAATACAACCATCGCACCAAGGGACATTATTGAATTTGTCAAAATAACGTTAATAGCTAATATAATTATTCCAATCCAGCGTATTTTTACATCTAAGCGAGAATTGGTTTTAAGTATAAACATACCTGTTAAACAATAAAATGCATATTTCGTTTTTTGTGAAAAAACTGATTGAAATCTAACTTCACTAAAATATTGCATCATTGTATTTTCGTCAAAAACAGTAAAATATGGTGAACTGAATCTGATGCTTAGCCCATAGATTCCTTTTATATATAGAAAAATACCTATTAATCCCATAGCTATAAATGAATAGCTCACCACCTTAGACAATCTAATAGAAAAATCATCTGTCCATGAGAAGGTAGTAAGCATAAGTATAAAAGTAAATATATATAAATTATCAAAAAACACCTTATATATTGATTTATTTTCTAATCCTATGTATAAACCTATAAAAAAGGTAAATAACATATATGTTATTAGAAATAATATCAGAGTCAATTCCCTTTTGGGTAAATTAACTCTTAAACTTCCTACCTTTAATAAATTTAACAAAGTATATGCAATATACATAAAGCATAATATCCCAGAAGGGTATATATATGTGTTATTAAATCTATTACCTACTATAAAGAAAAACGAGGATAAAAACACACCGTATATAATTAATTTATTCATTACTATATCCTATCCATTTTATTTTCCTTGAACTATTTTAATTGCGTATAAATTATACTCATATTGTTTCCTTGTTAAAAACAATAAATAATTCTACTTTATAAACGATTTTCAAAGTGAAAAATCTTTTTCATTATTCCTTATCTAATAGTTAACCATACACTTCAGTAATACACCTTTATTTCTAAATACATTATTCTGTTTCTAATAACAAAATTACCATTACTATTTAATATAAATATCCATTTGTTTTAAAAAACCTAATAATGTAACTACTTGATCTTTTTCGAGAGTATTTCCTTCTCTAAATAAAAACTCACAATCTTTTCTTAGGCTTTCTTCAGTTAATAAGTTAATATTTTCATTATATTTTTCCTCATAAAAATCTCTTAGATTTTTATTATTTTGATACCAATAATCCATCGGATGCATATGTTTTTTTGAACTTAACTTTAAGCCTAATTTATTCTTAATTAATTTTACTGCCGCCGCTGGAACGCTCGTCCATGGAACTGGTATGCCTTGAACTGTAATCGTCTTTCGATTAATTTTCCCTTTTACCTTTTCATAAATGAAATCTGCTGCTTCAGGATAAAACTTATTTATCCACTCAATGTAAATCTTATGTCCGCTTCTATACTCTAATGGTAAAGATAAACAAAAGTCTAGAAAATCTACATCTAAAAATGGCGATGTTGTTTCTGTATAGAGAAACATAGGTTTTAGTCCTATATTTACTCCTGTAAAACCTCTATTATAAAATTTAAATATTTCTTGATCCTCTAAATGTACAGCTTTCTCTTCAGTGTATTGAACCCTATCCAGCAGTTTAGTAGAATACGCTCCAGATCCAGGTTTGAAATTTTGTTTCTTTCCCTGATCATAAAAAGTACCAATTATTACATCACCAAGTTGTCCTGTATGAACAAGTCCATATTCTTTTAAATTAAGATTACTAAGCATACTAAGTGTATGAGAAATGGTACATGACTGGCTTCTAGCACCGGATATCTTAACTGATTCATCAAAATACTTGTAAAGATATGTACCATTATCTAAAGCTTTAAACATCCATTCACTTTTTAGCATATCAGTAATTTCTTTGGGCACCGTCTCGTCTAAATAATCAGTTTGTGAAAACGTGTAATTCAACATATTGGTGTATCCCATATTATGCCCCACCCAAGCAGTCATTCGAGAATCTAAGCCACCACTTAGAGCAACTAGATGTTTATATCCATATTCCAAATCTTTCTTAAAAACCCTTTTCACAGCATTTCTAAACAAAGTATCCAGCCTAGCTAAAGCCTCTTCTTTTGAAATACTAATAGGAGTATTATCTATGGCATAATAACACTCCTTTTCGATAGTACCATTAGAATATTGAATATAGTGCCCTGGTGTTAACCTATATACATCTTCAAATAACGTTTCATTACATAGTACATGAGAATGTACCATTAAACTATAAGCTGCATTATTATTAATCTTAAACTGTCTACTTGTTTGTTCATGAACCATCTTTATAAGAGATTTAAAATCAGTTGAGAAATAGAAAACTTGGCTTTCCTTACATAGGTAATAAAAAACTTCCTTATCACCAATATGATTTGTAAATACGTTTAATTTATTCGTCTCCTTATCCCAAAAAACTCCTGCAAAAGTCCCCCTGAATTGTCGGAAGAAAGTTTCAGAATCTTCAATTGACATCTTTTTAATTAAGTTTAATATTTCATTTTCACTAACATCATACTTTTCACATAAATCATGCTTGTTTAAAACTACTCCATCAATGGCAATAAGATTCTTCTGATCACTATAAAAAGCTTTATCGAAACTAAACTTATTCACAGCATTCCTAAAAATTTTCCCATATATTCCAGAACCCTGAAGTTCAATTTCTTCTTGTATTAAATCATTGCTTTTATCTACAATTTCATACATATCTAGCTCATTATTTAAAACACTTTTATTATTTGAAATAAAACCAAAGAATCCTGGCATCATTTTCAACTCACTTTAATCAAAATTTTATTTATATTTTTTTTTTACAATATCTTCATACAAACCACACATCTTATCTAATGAGTTGTAGACATTATATTTTGTACGTATTTTTTCTGCATTATTTTCGCCTATTTTTTCTATATGTGACTTATTATTTAACAAATAAATAATATTATTAGCCAATGTGCTTATATCTCCCGGTTTTATCACAAATCCATTATCTTCTTCTACAACAGAAGCAATAGAACCAACATCGGTAGATATAACAGGTAAACCGTAACTCATTGCTTCTAATATAGACATTGGCATGCCTTCATTATAGGAGGGTAGTACATAAATGGCACTTTTTCGATAAATTTCTTCTATCTTAGTCTCATCTGATATCCAACCTGGAACAATAAACAAATCTTCTAATCCCATTTCAGCAATTTTCTTTTTGACCTTATCGATTTCTCCATCGCCGGCTAAAACAAATTTATATTTATTATCTATTTTTCCTTTTAATTTAGCGCCTACCTCAATCAAATCATATGTACCTTTTCTTTGAGAAAGCACTCCCATTGTTGTGATATAAACCGCATTCTGGGAATTACTGCTGACGTTTTTCGGAAAAACTGCATTATCTAAAGAAACCACTTTCGCTGTACTAATTGATTTATAGTATTCTTTCCACTGCTCTCCTAAAGCTAATATCACGGTTACCTTGTTTAATGCATCCACAATATCTTTCTTTCTTTTATCCGAACTTTCATTATAAAAATCTTTAAATTGAGAGCCATGCATATGTAATACAATTGGAATGCCATTCTTATGCAACATTTTTATAATTTTACTTTTTCGAATAAAACTTCCCCTATACGACATATGAATATGAGCTATATCATATTGTTTTTTTAGTATATTGAGTTTAAAGAACAACTTTACATATTGAATTATAAAATAAACTATATTTACAAAATGATTACTGCCATAATAAGTTGGAAAATATTCTAAATCAGTTTTCTCATTAAGGCCCGCTTGTATATAGTTCTTTACCACTCTGGTAATCCCACCTGTTACACGTATGTGAGATCCAATCATGATAACTTTCATTCGCTCACCTATTTCTATATATTTTTAGTTATATACATCATAGAGTCTTTTTTAAAAACGTCTCAAGTATATCAATAATATTACTAGTATTAGATTGATATTTTTTGAAATTCATTTCTTTTACAACATCTAATGATTTTTCTAGTTCTTTAACATCCGAAATTCCATATATTAAGTTTGAATTTGTGAATTGTTCAATTATTTCAAACTGGTGATTGTCTACATGTTCACCATATTCTACAGTTCGAGGAACACCTATTACTTTCTTTTCTTGTTTTACCCCATTTATAATAGAGCCTGTTCCTCCATGAGTAATTACTATTTCACTTTTAAACATTAAATCCAAAAATTCTTCTTTATTTAAAAATTTTTTGTATGAGTAATAACGTGGTTCGTATGTTGAATAACCAATTTGAGCAAACACTTCATCTGGTTTTATTTTTTTTTCTTCAACCAAACGATCAACTTCTTTTAACAATCTATCAAATTGGAATTTTTGGGAACCTACTGTTACAAAAATCAATATATTCCGCCTCCATAAATTGCATCTGGATAAAATTGTTTCATATCTTCCCATTGCACTAAGAATAAATCTGCATACTTATACATCAATTTACCTGTAATAGTCGGTGAAGTGATTTTAGAAAAGGATTCTATAAAAATTAATTTCTTCTTAAACAACTTAGCTAATAAACACATGGGCACTGTCGCTAATGCTCCAGTAGAGATAACAACATCCGGTTTCTCTTTCAATAAAATAAATATAGACTGAAAAACTAAAATAATAAATTTAAAAAAGAAGGAGAATTCCCTTCTATTAATTTGAATGACATCATAAGACTTAATGCCTTTTGAATTAAATCGGTAATTTGTCTTCTCTGTCAAAATAAAACTATCATGATCTTTCATCATTGGATGTAGCATCATTAATTGCTCTAGATGCCCCCCTGATGAAGCAGCGAAACATATTTTCAATATTCCTCCTCCTTCATATACCTTATATAATTGATACTAACTTTTTTACAAATCTCTAGTTAAAAATTACAATTTAAACTAAACCCTTACATTGCTTCTTTTAATAGCTTCTCTTCCTACTGAAAAATAGTTTATATTACTATTTTTCACAGCTTCAATTCCAAAACAATTTCTGCCATCATATATATTTGGATCTTTCATTTTGTTCTCAAATTTTTCTAATGGTATAGATTTAATTTCATCCCATTCTGTTAAAATAAATACAATTTCTGTATCTTCAATCGCTTCTATTACTTCATTTGTATATTCTATTGTACTAGGTAAGATTTTCTTTGCATTATCAATTGCTATTGGATCATAAGCTTTTACATGTGCACCCATTTCTATAAGTTCTGGGATAATAACTAGTGAAGCTGCTTCTCGCATATCATCTGTATTAGGCTTAAAAGTTAGTCCCAATATACCTACTTTTTTTCCTTCTAATGTCCCAAAATCCTTTATAGCTTGATCAAGTAGCTTCCTTTGTTGCTTATTGTTAAATTGAATAACCGAACTTAACAAGCTAAAATCATAGTCTACATTTTCTGCGATTTTTTTAAGTGCCTTTGTATCTTTTGGGAAACAAGAGCCCCCATAACCGATTCCAGCTTTTAGGAATTGGTTACCAACACGGCTATCTAACCCCATTCCAAGGGCTACTTTCTCTACATCAGCACCTACTTTTTCACATACGTTAGCAATTTCATTAATAAAACTAATTTTTGTAGCTAAGAATGCATTAGAAGCGTATTTAATCATTTCAGCACTACAAATATCAGTTTCATATATAGGAATACCAAAAGGTTTATTAACCTTACGCATTACTTCTAATGCTTCATCACATTCAGCACCAATTACAATACGATCACCGTTGAATATATCATAAACTGCAGATCCTTCTCGAAGGAACTCTGGATTTGATACTACCTCAATTTTAATATCTTCCACTAATAGCTCTTTTAATCTACCTTTAATATAATGATTAGTTCCTACAGGTACTGTACTTTTTGTTACTACTATAATATCTTGTTTTATATTTTGAGCAATTTGTTCTATAACTTGATTAACATAAGTTAAGTTTGCTGTTCCATCTTCATTTTCAGGAGTACCTACCGCTATATAAATGACTTGAGCTTCTTTAAATGCTATTAGATGGTCTGTAGTAAAATTTAAGCGTCCAGCCTCAATGTTTTTCAACATTAACTCATCTAAACCAGGCTCATAAATTGGTGATTGCCCACCTTGCATTTTCTCCACTTTTTTTTCATCCATATCAATACAAGTAACACTATGTCCTACTTCTGATAAACCTACACCTGTCACTAGACCTACGTATCCAGTCCCTACTACCGCTATATTCATCTTAAAAATCTCCCTTGCAGACATTTTATACTTAAATACAAGTTAGTGTACCAACTATCACTTTTTAAATCTAACCTACTAATTGAACTATTCATCAATAGGCATCTTTCGAGCCAACTAAAACTAATACCGTCTTTAATATTAACTTACAATCAAACCTAATATTACGCTTTCTAATATAAGTTAAATCTAATTCCACCATCTCTGCGAAACCAACACTGTTTCTCTCTGTAACTTGCCAAAGTCCTGTACAGCCTGGTGTAACAAGCAATCTCTGTTTATCATACAAAGTATATTCTTTTACCTCTCTTGGAAGCGGTGGACGCGGTCCAACTAAACTCATTTCACCTTTTAGTACATTTAATAATTGTGGTAATTCATCGATACTCGTTTTCCGAATAAACCTGCCAATTTTCGTGACACGGGGGTCTTCTTTCATTTTAAACATTGCCCCTGATACTTCATTATGTTCTAATAAATCCTTTAATCGCTCTTCTGCATCTGTCACCATGGAACGAAATTTATACATTCCAAACTCCTTTTCATTTTTCCCAACACGAACCTGCTTAAAAAGAATGGAACCCTTAGGATCTTCTAACTTAATAAGTAACGCTATAACAAGTAAAACAGGAAAAAGAAAAATAAGACCGCATAATGAACCTAATATATCTATTACACGCTTCATAAATAAATAAAAAACACTCTGATTTATCTCTTCAGCAACAAGCATTCCTTGTTCTTTTACAGCTTCACTTGATACTTTAGTTAAGGCCAATGCCTTTTCACCTCACTTTAAATATGTACATTTTCTTTTTTTACAAGTTCCTTCATATAACTCATTAACTCTTCTCTTAAGGATTCATGTTGGAGTGCCATCTCAATTGTCGTCTTAATAAATCCAAACTTCTCCCCAACATCATAACGAATCCCTTCAAAGTCATAAGCAAACACACGCTGAATTTCATTTAAACGTTGAATCGCATCTGTTAATTGAATTTCGCCACCTGCACCCGTCTGCTGATTCTCTAGGAACATAAAGATTTCTGGTGTTAATATGTAACGTCCCATGATTGCCAAATTAGATGGTGCTGTTCCTTGAGCTGGCTTTTCTACAAATTGACGCACCTGATAACGACGTTCATTTTGTTCAACTGGATCAATAATACCGTAACGATCTGTTTCATTTTCTGGCACCGTTTGTACACCTATTACAGATGACTGTGTACCTTCATATTGATCCATTAATTGACGTAAACATGGTGTTTCTGCTTGTACAATATCATCACCAAGTAATACCGCAAATGGTTCATTTCCAATAAATTTACGCGCACACCATACTGCATGCCCTAAACCCTTCGGTTCTTTTTGTCTTATGTAATGAATGTTAATTTTTGAAGAAGCTTGTACTTTTTCAAGCATTTCATACTTCCCTTTTTCTAAAAGATTTTGTTCTAGTTCAAATGAATGATCAAAATGATCTTCAATGGCACGTTTACCTTTTCCAGTAACAATAATAATATCTTCAATTCCTGATTCAATCGCTTCTTCTATTATGTATTGAATTGTCGGTTTATCAACGATCGGTAACATTTCTTTCGGCATCGCTTTCGTTGCTGGTAAAAATCTTGTCCCAAGACCAGCAGCTGGGATAATTGCTTTTCTTACTTTTTTCAATTATACTCCCCCTATAAATCTATTTATTTGTATGTAACAATAACAAAAACCCTACCTATAGAGTCATTTTTATAACTCCATAGGTAGAGTTTCTATTACAAATAAATTATGGGCATCTAACCCATCCTCACGCCATACTCCCGACGACAAGCGTCTAAGGTAGGCATGAAATAAAATTTCTACCCACAGCACGACCGAGTGCCCCCGTTGATAACGGTTAGGAGACATCACCAATTCTTTATTTAAAAAATACCGAATAATTTTTTGCGACGAAGTTGTTCTGGATCTTCTTTATAAATTGCCTTCCCGCTAATTAATAAGTACGGATTTTCTTTCAAATCACTCATAACATTCATTCCAAATTCTTTCCCAATTAGTTCATAGCTTTCCGCTAAATGAAATCCTCTTGATGTCGTGTTATGTGCATCTGAAGCGACCATATGTGTTAAATTATGTTCTACAAGCTGTAGTGAGAATTTTTTAATTTTCTTGCCAAATTTCCCAAGTAAACTACCCGCTGTCACTTGTGTTAATGCACCTTTATTTACAATGTTATATAACTTATCTGGCCGCTCGATTAACTCGGCATTACGTTCCGGATGAACGATAATTGGAATCATTCCCTTAACGCGCAGTTCATATAATAGTTGTTCAGCATAACGAGGTACATGATTAGATGGAAATTCAATGAATATATATTTATTTGTCTCATTTAAAGTAACGATTTTACCAGCTTCATAGTCTTCTAATAAATCACCATATAACCTGACCTCTTGCCCCGGTAAAATAGTAAGCGGGATATTATGTTGTTGTAGTTCATCATTTAGTTGTTTTACGTGATGAATAATTGAGGTATGTTCATTTATATATTTTCCATTTTGATGATGTGGTGTAGCAACAACTGTATGTATTCCTTCTGAAACGGCTTGTTGTGCCATTGCTAAACTATCTGTTACTGTCTGTGCACCGTCATCGATACCAGGTAAAATGTGACAATGTAAATCTATCATTTGTTTCATCTCCCTCTCTCATATAAAAATCTTTTTTCCCTTGAATATGAGAAATATCTCATATTCAAGGGAAAAAAGGAGATATGTTTCAACCATATCTCACTCTTTTAATTAGTTTGCACCGTAATAATAATATAAGCCTTCTTCACGTTCACGATCGTTTAGAACAACGCCTAACAATTTACCTTTAGCCGATTCTAACAATCCTTTTGCTTTTACTGCCGTTTCCTTTTCTGTTGATTCACTACGAACAACAAGAATAGAAGCATCGCATACATTTGCCATAATTTGCGCATCGGTTACAGCTAAAATTGGTGGCATATCAAAAATAACTAAATCATACATACTGTATGCTTGTCCAAGAAGTTCTTTCATTGATTTTGAACCTAACAATTCTGCCGGGTTTGGTGGGATTGGACCACAAGCTAAAAAGTGTAGATTGTCTACAGATGTCGTTTGTACACATTTTTCTAAACGTTCACTATGTGTTAATACGTTTGTGAGTCCAAAAATATTATCTACTTGGAACATTTGATGCATTGCTGGTTTACGCATATCTGCATCAATTAATAATACTTTTTTTCCTTGTTGAGCAAACACAACTGCCATATTCGCTGTCGTTGTCGTTTTCCCTTCACTTGGGTTCGCAGATGTTACCATTAATGAATGTAAATTCGTGTCAACAGCTGCAAATTCAATATTCGTTCGAATATTACGATATTGTTCTGAAATTGGTGATTTCGGTTGTTGATGAGCAATTAATTGACGACGTTGACGATGATTCTTTTTCTTTTTAAATAAATTAAGAGCCAATTGTTTGTCCCCTCACTTTTCTTGATGCTGGAGCGTGTGATTTCACGTTCATTGTTTCTTCATCCATACGAGCTACAATTCCTAATACTGGTAAGCCAAGTAAGTTTTCTACATCTTCTTCTTTCTTCACTGTGTTATCTAAGTATTCTAGTAAGAATGCAAGACCAACTGAAGCCATTAAACCAACAACGAAAGCAATTGCCACATTTAACATTGGACGTGGTTTAATTGGAGAGAGATTTTCTGCAACTTCTGCTTTTGATAATACTGTTACGTTATCAACACTCATAATTTTAGCAACTTCACCTTGAAACACTTCTGCAGTTGTATTAGCAATATCACGAGCTAGTTTTGGATCTTTATCTTGCGCAGTTACCGCCACTACTTGTGAGTCTTTCTCATTAGCTACTTCAATTTTATTGTTTAGCTCTTGTACTGTCATATTTAAACCTAGCTTTTCTTTCACTTGATCCAAAATAACAGGGCTTTTAATAATAACCTTGTATGTATTTGTTAATTGAATATTTGTTTGTACCTCATTGTATTGAATCGCTGCTCCTTCTTGCTTCTTCTGGTTAACAAGAATCTGCGTCGAAGATTGATAGATTGGTGTCATAAAGAAAAAGCTAATGATAGCACTTACAATAGCTGCACCAAAGGCGATTACGAGGATCATTGCTAAACGTTTTTTTAAGATATGAAATAACTCTTTTAGACTAATTGTTTCTTCCATAGGTTCCTCCAACTTTCTAAAATTTACACATAGGAAAAATTATAACATATAAATCTTACATTTTTTATTTTTAATAATTCAGTTCTATATTTGTTCACAAGAAACAAGTTTAATCTTACAAAATAATCTTAAATATGACAACACATTCCAATGATTTTCCAAAATATTTATCATATCACGTTTTTTATACTATGTAACTTGAGAAATAAATTTCAAAATGAGAAAAAAGCCAACAAGTATTCCTTATTGGCTTTTTTCTATTTTAGTAATAACCATACTGCTCTTTTTCTTCTCTTTTATCGTTTAAAACGACTCCAAGTATTTTTCCTGATGCTTTATCTAATATTTGTTTCGCTTTTACGATTTTATCTTTTTCTGTCTTTTCACTGCGTACAACGAGTACGATTCCATCACATTTATTCGCAAGTATTTGTGCATCCGTAACCGCAAGGACAGGTGGTGTGTCAATTAATATAATATCAAACATGTTATATGCTTCTAGCAACGCCTCGTCCATTGCCCGGCTCCCTAATAGTTCTGCTGGGTTTGGCGGGATTGGACCTGCTGCCATTAAGTATACGTTCTCTATATCTGTTTTTTGAATGCATTGCATAAGTTTTGCTTGTCCTGATAATAAGTTCGTTAACCCATTTGAACTATGAATGGCAAATAAGTTTTGTATCGTCGGCTTACGCAAGTCAGCTCCAATTAATAAAACTTTCTTTCCTTGTTGTCCGAAAACGACTGCTAAGTTTGCGATTGTTGTTGTTTTCCCATCACCTGGATCTGCTGAAGTAACAATGATAGAACGAACATGATTATCTACAGATGTAAACTCAATGTTTGTACGAATGTTACGGTATTGTTCTGTAATACGCGATTTAGGCTCTTTATGTGTAATTAATTGTCGTAATGGTTTTCTTTTCTTTCTCCCGAACATATTCATAATCTCCTTTTGTGAAATGCGACATTTCCCTTTTCTCTCTTTTATGCTCGATTTCATACGTCTAATTAATATTCTTGCTGAGTTCCCCACATTTCATCATAATCAATAACATTCTACTTTGTCTTATTTAAGTACCTTAACAATATGACAATGCCCTTATTTCTTTATTACCTTTATCACTTATCCTGTTTTCTAGATAAATAATAAAGTAAGTATATGGTAATTGCCATCTATTTACAAGTTATTTTCTGATTAGTTTGTAAATTATCGCTTCATCGTTATATAGCAGAAATTAAAAAATCTCCTTGTCTTTTCACAAGGAGATTTTTTAATTTCTATTCTTTTTTATCACCAATCGCAAATGTAATTTCTGCCTCACATGCAACTTCACCATCTACTGTTGCGATTGCTTTTCCTTTTCCAATCGGGCCGCGTACGCGTGTCATTTCTACTTCTAGACGAAGCTGATCACCTGGTCGTACTTGTTTTTTGAAACGGCAATTGTCGATACCTGCAAAGAAAGCAAGTCTTCCGCGGTTTTCTTCTTTCTTTAATACTGCAACTGCTCCAACTTGCGCTAATGCTTCTACAATAAGTACACCAGGCATAACTGCATAGTCAGGGAAGTGTCCGTTAAAGAATTCTTCGTTTGCGGATACATTTTTAATCCCAACCGCTCTTTTTCCTTCATCTACTTCTAATATTTTATCAACAAGTAGAAATGGATAGCGGTGAGGAATGATTTCTTTAATTTGTTCTATATTTAGCATGTAACAATCGCCCCTTTTGTAATATTGGTCTTACCACTTGGACATATTGCTATTATCCCATTTTGTTTATTATTTGTCATTACAAAGTAACATTTTATATTTAGCACAACTTCCTAAAAAAAAATGCACACACTCTATTCCATTAAAATAGTTGCACATTTTTGCAACTGACACGGAGGTAGAAAAGAGTGTATGCCCAAATTAGGGAAAGGCAATATGTATTGAAACATTATTTGCCTTAATGTCGTATTCGACTCATTATATTATAAACGTTTTCAAATAAGGAAATATTAAATTTAACCATATATATGAATATTTTACCTGTTTCCTTCATATTTCTCTATTTTCCTTCCATTTTCGCAAAAAATCAAAATAAAAAAATATAAAAACGAAAAAAGAACTAAAGCGTCAGCCTTAGTTCTTTCAAATTATCTCAAAGCACGCTTTGGTAATCTGTCGATATTCTCTAACATAATACCTGTACCAACCGCAACGCAGTGCATTGGGTTTTCAGCAATTAATACCGGTACTTTTAGTTCTTCTGCTAGAAGCATGTCAATACCGTGTAGTAAAGCTCCACCGCCTGTTAGAATAACACCGCGGTCGATGATATCTGCAGATAATTCTGGTGGTGTGCGCTCTAATACGCCTTTTGCAGCTTGTACAATAACAGCTGCATTTTCTTTTAATGCTTCTGTAATTTCTTCAGAGCATACTGTAATTGTACGTGGTAAGCCTGTTACCATGTCACGTCCGCGAATTTCAAGTTCTTCGCTACGTGCACCTGGGAATACTGTACCAACCTTAATTTTAATATCTTCTGAAGTACGTTCCCCGATTAATAGCTTATACTTACGTTTAATATAGTTTAAGATCTCCATATCAAACTTATCGCCAGCCATTTTGATAGAGGAAGAGGTAACAATATCACCCATAGATAGTACAGCGATATCTGTTGTACCTCCACCAATATCAACAACCATGTTACCGCTTGGTTGGAAGATTTCCATACCAGCACCAACTGCGGCTACTTTTGGTTCTTCTTCTAAAAATACTGTTTTACCACCTGAACGTTCAGCAGCTTCACGAATTGCTTTTTGTTCTACTGATGTAATATTTGTTGGACAACAAATTAAAATACGAGGTTTTGAAAAGAAGCTCTTTACGTCCAATTTGTTAATGAAATACTTTAACATTGCTTCTGTAATTTCGAAATCTGCTATTACACCATCTTTAAGCGGACGAATTGCTACAATATTACCAGGCGTACGTCCCACCATACTTCTCGCTTCTTCACCGACTGCTAATACTTTACCACTATTACGATCAATTGCCACAACAGATGGCTCGTTTAATACAATACCCTTACCTTTAACATGAATTAATACATTAGCCGTACCTAGGTCAATTCCGATATCTCGCGCAAACATTCCCGTTTTTTCCTCCTCGATATTCAAAATCAGGTTACACCCGAATTCTTTTCACCTAATTTCTGATTTTATCATAAATTTAACAGAAACGTAATATTCGCAAAAAGAATTCTTCTGAAAAATATTACCGAATGTGAACGGAATGTTTGCTACTGTAACATTATTGACGTACAGGCTTCTCTACATCTTCTTTTCTATACTTTTGTTTTGTTGCTTCTCCACCTCTTAAATGACGAATAGACTTATGATAATCAAGAATTTCTTTTACTTCATTTGCGAGCTCTGGATTAATCTCTGGTAGACGTTCTGTTAAATCTTTATGAACTGTACTCTTTGATACCCCAAATTCCTTTGCAATGACACGCACTGTCTTTCTTGTCTCCACGATATACTTACCAATCTTGATAGTTCTCTCTTTGATGTAATCGTGCACACCACTCGCCTCCCTAATTTGGATGTGAGAAGGGTGAAATGAGCCTCGCTGCATACGACTAAGAAGTAAGTGTGAGTGCTGTTTGTAAGCGTTAAACATTCTTGGATTTATAATGAAATGATTCACGATTTCTCACCTCAAACACTCTCTTTGCTTTGGTTTATACCATTGTATTGCCCGCACTACTGATATATGCTACATGTTCACTATTTTTGCGGACTAAGTTAAGAAAAATTACATTTTTTTGTGAGAAATACGTTAAAACTGACTATTATGGCCAAAAAAAATGACACCTTGTATAAAAGGCGTCATTCTTCTCGTTCCAATTCTTCTTCTAACAACTGATGGTGGGGAACCTCTTTCTTACCGGCAATATAATAATATAAAGTGAATAAAACAAACAATAAAATAATAGCAGTCGACAGAACAAATAAAAATGACACAGTATCCCCTCCCTTTTGTAATATATATTCGAGAATCTCGTCATTTTTCCTTGTTTTTGCAACTTTTTTCTCGAAATTGATTATTTTTATATAGAAATAAAAAAATCAGCTCTCCTAATGAGAACTGATTTTTTCACTTTCTTATTCTTGTGAAGAAGAATCGTTAGATGATTCTGTAGAACCATTTGTTGATTTTTCTTCTTTCTTCGGTTCTTCTTTTTTGTCACTAGTTGAACCGCTTGTTGATTTCTCTTCTTTTTGAGACTTGTCTTCTGTTTTATTTTCTGGTTTCGTGCTCGTTGACTTCTCTTCTTTTTGAGATTTGTCGTCAGCTTTTTTACCAGAAGCATTCGTAGCTTTTGCAGCACCTGCATCAGCTTTAATTTCTGTTACTGATTTATTTAAGTAACGTTCAGGATTCACAGCCACATTGTCTTTACGTACTTCAAAGTGAACGTGAGAGCCTGCCTCTTTATTCATTGCACTTAGACCGGATGTTCCTAATACTTCACCTTGTGCAACTCTTGCACCTTTTTCTACTTTCACACTGCCTAAGCTTTGATAAGATACCGCTACACCATTTCCACTATCAACTGTTACAACATAACCAAGAAGTGAATCTTTTTCTGCTTTCGTTACTGTACCACTTAAAGCAGCAGCAACATTGAATTCTTTTCCATTCTTCGCAGCAATGTCAATTCCTTTGTTTGGGGAATATGTGTTGTTATAAAAGACAAGTGCTTTTTCTTGTTCCGCCTCAGTTGCTGCATCTTCATAGAATTTCTTCTGTACGACTACTTCCGCATTCGCGGCAGCTGGCATTTTCACTACTTCTGAAGATTTCGTTACTGGTACTGCTGGATCTTCCGATTGTGTATACGGTGTTGCTTGATCGTGGTTTGGAGTCTTCTTCGGATTAGCTCCTTGGAACCATAGCGCAACCATTAAGATTACCGCTGCACAAGCAATGTATAGTGCCGGAAACACCCATCTTTTTTGAAATAAATGTACTACCTTTTGCGACTTTTTATTATTTCTTCCTCGCATTCCATCATCACCTCAGCAATCATTTTGAACAATATTCACGTATCCTATACAACGTATAACTAATTACTTTTCGACAAAATCTGTAAAAATATGTATAAGAACTGTAAAATTTCCGAGGAAATGATAGAAAAAAGAAAAAACTGAGCGTTTCGGCTCAGTTTTTAGTCTAATTGTTTCTTTTTATATACGATTAAACATACAACGAGCGATATAATAAGCCAAACTGCAACATTTAATATATGCCCACTAATACTACTAAATCCTGCTCCACCTACTACGCTGTTAATCGCTTTTGAAATATGGGATGTTGGAAGATATCCAATCATCGTCTTAATTAATTTATTTTCAACCATTGGCTCAAACTGTACAGCTAAATACATCGTCATTAAAATAGGCATACCAATTAATGATGTTTGTGGTACAGAAGATGCAAGTAATCCGATCATTGTTCCAAGCACGATAAACAGAATAGTTCCGCATAAGAATATCAATCCTACCAATGGAAGATTAATATTTAACTGATCTAAAATGAATAAATTTGCAATACAAATGGCCATCGTCAGACCCGATGTTAATAAACTCTTTCCAAGAAGAACTTCAACAGAAGATGCTGGGGATAACATTAACACACGCAGTGTATGTTTTTCTTTTTCTTCTGCAATTACCATAGATTGAACAAATCCTGCGACAAATAGGAAGGCCATTATAGTAGTAGTGCCTAACATTTCCTTTCCCACTCCAAATCTGCTAAACAAAAATGAAAGTATAATTGGTAAAAATGCCATTAATAATACTTGTGAATTTGTCTTAAAATCTTGGACTTCTTTCCGAAAAATAGCTGAAAATCTTCTCATTGAAAATGTCATTATAATCCCCTCCCAGTAACTTCAATAAAGATATCGCCTAAAGTTGGTTCGTGTGAATGAATGGATATTAATTCTCCTTTGTTCATCCATTCTGAAATACGTTTTGCGCCTAATTCATCTTTTTGCACTACTTCTTTTTGTTTATCTTTTAATACGACCTCTATTTGATCCTTAGCGTATTGTAAGCGTAGGTTCTCTGGCGTATCAAGCGCTACAATTTCTCCGCCACAAAGGAAGGCAATACGGTTACAAAGCGTTTCTGCTTCATCCATGTTGTGAGTCGTTAAGAAAATGGTCGTTCCTTCTTTATTTAAGTCTTTTAAGATTTTATGAATGTTTTGAACGTTTACTGGATCGAGTGCAGATGTTGGTTCGTCTAAGAAGAGGATATCTGGTTTATGAAGGATTGCTCTTGCTAGTGTGACGCGTTGCTTCATTCCCTTTGATAGTTTCTTTACTGGTGTTTTTTTATCATCTAATAAATTTACTTGTGCTAGTACTTCATCGATTCGTTCTTTTTTACAATCGTATAGGTCACAAAATAATAGTAAGTTATCATAAATGCTAAGTCTTTCATATAAGCCGCTGTTATCTGTTAAAATACCAATTTGTTTGTAATCGATGCTACTTGGTCCTGTAATATCTTTCCCTAATACTCTTACCGTTCCAACACTATGAAGCAATTGAGAAGTTAAAATTTTTACCGTTGTCGTCTTACCAGATCCACTCGGTCCGAGGAATCCGAATATCTCTCCTTGCTTCACCTCAATATTTACATTTCGAAGTGCCGTTTTTCCACTGAAATTTTTCATTACATCTTTCATTTCAATTGCCAATGTCATTTCGTCATCCCCTTTGTTTTTCTTCTTTATAGATGAAAGTCGCTTTAGCGCTTTTCGTTCGTTTGTTTCGCTTTTCTTGACTCAATCATATGAAAAACAAAGGGTTTACACAGTAAAATACCGGTAAAAGGAGTATTTTTACCGGTGAATGAATCGCATGTTGAGCTTATTGGAGCACTTTTTATAGCCCAATCACGCCTTTTAATTCATCCATGCGTCCTTTTGAAAGCGGAATTGAACTTTTTCTTTCGTCATCCAAAATTAAGCTAAAACTATTACGAGTCCAAGTAATCACTTCTCGTACTCTTTGTAAATTTACAAGGTACGAGCGATGACATCTAAAGAAACCAAAACCTGTTAACCTTGCTTCTAGTTCACCTAATGTTAAAGCGCATACGAAATCCCCTTCACGAACGTGAATATGTGTTACTCCGTTTTGCGTTTCAATGAAATGAATTTCCATCGGATCAAGTAAAATGATTTTATCGTTCACTTTCGCTGGTATTCTTTCTAATTTCATTTGCGGGATCATTTGAATGACTTTTTCTTCATCGACTTCTTCCACTTCCTCTTGCTCAATTTCTATCTTTTTCACACCATCGTTGTTTAATATGTATACATCCTCTGTTAACGAGAGGGCATCTGATAGAAATGATGACGTAATAAAGATTGCCTTTCCTTGCTCTTTCATTTTCATGATTGCTTTTCGAATAATGATCGTACTCTCTATATCTACATTTTGCTCCGGTTCTTCCAAAACAACTAAATCCGGATTATGAATCATCACTCGTCCAATATGAAGACGACGCTTCTCTGAAAACGATAGTTTTTCTATTTTAACGTTTAGTTTATCTAGGAGACCAACAGACTGCACAACTTCTTCTATGCTTATCTTTGATTCATAAAGCCCTATTAAAAACTTAAAGTATTCCTTCACCTTCAAACGATCATATGCCTCATCTTTCAAAAAACAAAAGCCGATGCGTGGATAATTTTTCTTTCCAATTGCTCCCCCTTCAAACAGTACATTGCCAGTCGACGCTTCTTCTTCGCCTATAATGATGCGGTGCAACACTTTAGCTGTATGATTATTGCATTGCAAAACAACACATTGTCCTTTCGCGACTTTTAGGTCAATTACCGGTAATTGGTTCGTTTTCCCTAACTGTTTCAACTCCAGTAGCACCATTTCATCTCCCCCAAATGCCTTTTTATCCTATTATATCAAACAGTTAATGGAAAATTATGATATTTTAAACAAAAAAATAAGTGCCAGAGTTCTGACACCTATTTCTTCACCATCAATTTTCCTTCATAATCATTCATCGTCTTTATTTCAACGCCTTTATAGTAATGAGCGACGATATCTGTATATTTCTTTCCTTCCGCTGCCATACCGTTCGCTCCGTATTGACTCATACCAACGCCGTGACCAAAGCCTTTCGTCGTAACGATGATTTTATCTCCTTGTTGTTTCCACGTAAAATCAGAAGAACGTAAATCTAACTTTTCACGAACTTCTTTTCCTGTTAATGTTTTTCCTTGAAAAGCTACATCCTTTACGCGCTTTCCTTCCGTAAGGTCTTTAATATTTCCAACCTTCCCGTCTGCTAGTACTTTCACACCGAGACGTTTTTGAAAATCAGCTACTGTAAATGTTTGCTCGCTCGTAAACTTTGGAGAGGCTTGATCCCACGGACTATCTACACTTTTCAAGTACGGATAATCATTTCCCCAATAGTCAGCTGCATTTTCTGTCCGGCCATTACTCGTTGAGAAGAAGGATGCTGAAATTGGTTTTCCATCATATGTTAAAACTTGTCCTGCTGTTTTCGAAACGGCTTCTTCGATTTTCTTCAAATTATTTTCGTAGTTATTACCCCATTGTTTCTTCAATTCTTCTTTACTTTTGTACACTTGATCTTTCACCGTATCTGTCACGTCCGCATTATTTTTCTTTCCTCCGCTTAGCATACGTTGTACTACAAATGTTCTCGCTGCTAATGCCTGTGCCTTTAGTGCCTCTATTTCAAAACTGGCATTCATCTCAGAAGCTACTACACCGGTCACATACTCCTCCATAGGCAATGATTCTACCTTCTTCTGTTTCTCACGATATACAGCAACTTGAACCGCTGTATCTACTTTTCCTGGAGCTGGTATACTTTCTATCGCTGGAGGAGTTTTAGAGGCCGTTTCTTCCCCTACTTTTGCTTTCGCAAATGGGATAACAAGGGCTGCAGGTACAATGATAACGAGCGCTATTAAGAGCGCTACTGTAATAAAAAGTGGCTTTGAAAATTTCATCCTATTTTCCCCCAATATAAAAGCTTTACTCCATTCATTCTTATGGAACAACTCTTTCTTTTAGAACATACTTAAGGAGGAAGAGCATAAAACGGAAATTTTCTAAATATTTTTACTGGTACGTGCATAAGTATAGAATTTATTGACTATAACAGTAATAACCCAAAAAAAAAATAGCCCCTATGTCAAAAGACATAGAGACTATTTCAATTAAGCGTGAAGATCAGAAACTTCTTGTTCTTTCACTTCTTCTACTTTTTCGTTTACACGTTCAATAGTTGCACCTAATGCAGCTAATTTCTTATGGAAATCTACATAACCACGGTCAAGATGTTTTAACTCAGTTACACGAGTATAACCTTCTGATACTAAACCAGCTAAGATTAATGCAGCTGCAGCACGTAAATCAGTTGCGCCTACTTCAGCACCTTGTAAGCTGTTTGGACCGTTCATAATAACAGAACGACCTTCAATTTTAATATCAGCATTCATACGACGGAATTCTTCAACGTGCATAAAGCGGTTTTCGAATACCGTTTCTGTAATCATGCTTGTTCCATCAGCTTGTAGTAATAATGCCATCATTTGTGATTGCATGTCTGTTGGGAAACCTGGGTGAGGCATAGTTTTAATATCAACCGCTTTTAACTTATCTGGGCCGATAACACGTACACCTTCGTTTTCCTCAATAATTTTAACACCCATTTCTTCCATTTTCGCTGTAATTGAGCGTAAATGTTCAGGTACAGCATTTTCAATTAAGATGTCTCCACCAGTAATTGCTGCTGCAACCATGAATGTTCCCGCTTCAATACGGTCAGGAATAATAGAGTGGTTTGCACCATATAATTTATCAACGCCTTCGATACGAATCGTTCCAGTTCCAGCTCCGCGTACTTTCGCTCCCATTGCATTTAAGAAGTTAGCTAAGTCAACGATTTCTGGTTCTTTCGCTGCGTTTTCAAGAATTGTTGTCCCTTTTGCTAATGTAGCTGCAGACATAATGTTTTCTGTCGCGCCTACGCTTGGGAAGTCTAAGTAGATTTTAGCTCCTTTTAGTTCTCCCTCAACATATGCCTCAACAAAACCGTTACCAACCTGTACTTTTGCTCCCATTGCTTCGAAGCCTTTTAAATGTTGGTCAATTGGACGTGAACCGATTGCACATCCACCAGGAAGTGCAATACGAGCACGACCATTACGTGCTAATAATGGTCCCATTACTTGAACAGATGCACGCATTTTACGTACATATTCAAATGGTGCTTCAATGTTTAGTTCTTTAGAAGAATCGATTGTTACTTGATTATTTTCAAATACGACTTCAGCATTTAAATGACGTAATACCTCATTAATTGTGTATACATCAGACAAAACTGGTACTTCAGATAGTACATTCTTTCCATCACTCGCTAATAGGGCTGCAGCGATTATAGGTAATACAGCATTTTTTGCGCCCTCAACACGCACTGTGCCGTTTAACCGCTTTCCGCCACGGACGATGATCTTTTCCAAATTATTCCCCTCCGTGTCCTTTTTTCAGTATCTATTCACTCAATACTCAGAAGTTATGATCGGTGTGCCAACCACAATTGTATCTTTGTTGTCTGTAGAACGTATTGCTATTTGCACATTTATTTTCTCTCTATTTGTTGAAAGAGCGTCATCCCACTTTTTATTGTATGCGGAGACTGACACAAATGCTCTTTCTTCTACTTGTTCGATCGCTCTTGCTGAAAGATCTTTCAAAACCTGATTGGTTTTATTTTGCAAAACACCTTCAATCTTATCATTCAGTACACCTTGAACACAAGTGTAAATTATAGGTTTTTCACTAAAAATTTTATTCACTTTTTGAACATACTTCGGGTCCCATTTCGCCCCACTTACTTCAAAGATAATGAAAGTGTTTTCTTTAGTATTTTCTTTACTCCAAGTTACTACTACTCGTTCTTCATGAGAAGCAAACTTTTTATAGGATGTAGCTTTATATCCATCTGGAGATTGCTCTACTTCCCACTTTTGAATATTTGCCTTGTCCTTCACATCGTTTAACAACTTTTGAAACGTATGTATATTAGAAATTGTTTTTGTTTCTCTAGCTAACCATGACCATTTTTCTACTTTAGCATCATTTTTCTCTAAAGCCTTAATCATGCTCTCCATTTTCTGTTCATCGCTTATCGGTTTCATCTCTCTATATCCAACCAAAAATAAAACAACACTAAGTGCAACAATAAGAATGGCTTTAAGCTTCAATTTCATCCCCTCCTATCCCCATTGTTAACGGAGATTTGAGGTTCTATACACTTACTTTACTAAATACGTTAAACTCTTCGAATAGCCTAAATAATCAAGGAAAAAGTTACTTACAGATGTCCCAATTGCAATTGTAATTAAGATGAGTAATACTCGCGTCTGCAGCACTTTTCCGGACTTCATTAAACGCTCAATGTGAATGCCTTGCAAAGCCCACCACGTAATGGTAATAAACAATAAATGCGAAACAATGGCAATCAGTGCTTGTTGCCCTAAAAGTTGTGCCAAAAAATCGACCCCTTTTTACTCAGCTACTACTTATGAAAGAATATAAAAACGATACCATAATAAGTAGGAGCCACACTTTTTCAAATGCAAATAGACATCTTACATTTTACATCGTGATTTTCTTTCAAAAAACGTATATCTACATTACAAGTTAACACAAAATAAAAAGCGCAGAGTACTGACTCCACACCTTTTATTTTCACTATTGTACCACGTTCCCTAAGAAGAAGAAATCTTTCATTAATGGAAAATATTCATAAAAGAAATTGTACCCAATCATCGGCATAATCCCTAGTATTACAATCGAAATTGCACAAAGACTCATAACAACCTTTATATTTAACGGTAACCGTATCCTCTCTTCTGTCTCTCTGGTGCGGAAAAACATTTGTTGTAAAATACGGAAATAATATACGAATGAAACAACTGTCGTACCCATCATAATCGAAGCTAGTACGTAATGTGCTGGCTCTACATGAAGCGCGCCTAAAAAGATGTTAATCTTTCCAATGAAGCCAGCCGTCCCTGGTATCCCGGCCAGCGATAAAATAAAGATTGTCATCATGATCGCTGCAAATGGTGATTTCTTATATAATCCGGTGAAAATCGTTATGTTTTCCTTATCGTTTTGTAAGATTAAGCCGTGGATAATGGCAAACGCGCCTATATTCATAAGCATGTATGCCAGCATATAAAACCACATGCTATCCAGCGTAAATGGTGATAATGCCACAAGTGGAACGAGTAAATACCCAGCATGCGCAATACCTGAATAAGCAAATAAACGTTTTATGTTGTATTGTTTTAACGCGACTACATTCCCAACAATCATCGTTATACTTGCTAGCACCGCAATATATATACTCATATGCCCATATAAAGATTGCATATCTCCTTGTATTAATACACTTGCAAAAACCATAAGGAACAAACGAATAATGAGTAGGAACCCAGCAATTTTAGAAATCGTTCCAAGAAAAGCGGTAACAGGTGTAGTCGCTCCTTCATACACATCAGGTGCCCACATATGAAACGGCACTGTGGCAATTTTAAATGAGAGACCAACTAGCAATAAAAGAAATGCAAGAGCTAACAATAACTGAATACCACTAGCGAGCTCCCCAGTGAGTACCTTTTGCATATCTACAATGTTAGTTGAACCTGTAATACCGTATAAATAACTCATTCCGAAGAGCGTGATCGCCGTTCCAATTCCTCCGCTAATGACATATTTCATTGCCGCTTCATTTGATGCACGGTTCTTTTTTCGTATTCCGACTAAAATATAAGAAGAAAGTGAAAGTAACTCTAAACCAACGAAAAGGGTGATAAAGTCAACACTAGAAGCCATGAACATCGCGCCAAGAAGTGCCATTAAAAATAAGTAATAATATTCGCCCTTATCTTCAATTGGATTCTTCTTATCATCGCTCATTGCGATGCATAAAATGAGAGCTGAGGCGCCTAATAACAACGTTTTAAACCCTTTTGAAAATCCATCTAACACAAACGATCCATTTAAAATATCTCCAGCTGGTTCGCTATATAGCGTAATTAATGAAACAATTGCTAATACGATGGCAGCGATCGCACCAAGAGCTACATATCTATGGTTCAGCTTAAAAAACAAATCACATATGGAAAGAAGGATGGCGGCCCCGAGAATAATAAATTCTGGCACCATTAGATGCCACGATAAGCTAAGTAACGTATTCATATCCATCCTACTTCACCCCCAATGTTTTCAATGTATTTTGAAGCGGATCCCCTAGTATCTCTGGCATAACTCCAATTGCAATAATACAAAAGATAAGTAGTAAAACAGGGACGTACTCCCATCCGTGTATATCAGATTTTGCTTCCCATTCTTTCTTTCCAAATGTCACTTGAAGTGTCGCTCTTAATACGTATACAGCGGTTAAAATGATGCCAATCACACCGACTGCAGCAATGACGGGCTCTCCTTGAAATAAACCGAGAAAGGCAAGAAATTCACTAACAAACCCAGACATCCCTGGTAATCCAAGTGATGCCATTCCTCCTGCTAAAAAGAATCCGCTAAGTATCGGTACACTTTTCGCAAGTCCGCCTAGCACCGTAATATCCGAAGTTCCAAATCGTTGTTCTATAACACCTAGTAAGAAGAAGAGCAAGGCTGCAATTAAACCATGTGATACAACTTGGAATAGCGCTCCTTGTGTACCAGGTGCATTAAGTGACGCAAGTCCCATTAATACAATTCCCATATGCGAAATACTAGAGTAAGCGAGTACTTTCCTAAAGTCCGTTTGGATGAGCGCTAAAAAGGCACCGTATAATAAATTAATTACGCCTAATATCGCAATTAGCGTTGCAACATCGTGAAAATATTCCGGGAATAACCCTTTCCCGAAGCGAATAATACCGTACGCTCCAATCTTTAACAAAACACCCGCATGAAGCATAACTACAGCTGGATGCGCTTCTATGTGTACATTGACCATCCAGCGGTGCAACGGAAAAACAGGTAGTTTAATTGCAAAGGCAATCATTATGGCAATAAATACACCAAGCTGCAAGCTACTTGGGATGACGAGTTCTCCCCCTGCGCTTACGCTTCTTAATATCTCTTTCAGCTCCACAATATTTGTTGTACCTGTTTTCGCGAACAAAATTGAGAAAACAATGAGCAAAATAGCTGAGCCAATGCCGTTATATATTAAATAACTATAAGCAGCCTTTTCACTCGACAATTTTCCCCACTTCCCAATTAATAAAAACATTGGTGGCAACGTAATTTCAAAGAAGATAAAAAACAACATTAAATTTTGAGCAGCAAAGACGCCGAGCATCCCTATTTCTAGCATGAGTAACAGCATATAAAATGCTTTTAAATTGCTTTTAATAGAAAAGGCTGCAATTGCTGCAAGCATCGCTAGAAGAGCCGTCAGTACCATCATGATAAGCGACAAACCATCAATACCGAGCTCGTAATAAATAGAAAACCACCTTTTATCCACCGCTGTAAAATCTCCGAACTTAATCCATTTCACCTTTTCATCAAATAGTGACAAGCTCTTTCCAGAAGCATATGTACAAGCGAGGACGATGGCGATTCCAAATGGAAGTGCCGTCCCAAATAAGCCAAGCGCCCGCACTGTACGCAATTCCTTTTTCGGTGTTAATACAAGCAATAAAATTCCTAAAAGCGGGGAAAAAATGAAGAACGTTAACAACAAATCATTCATCGTAAATCCCCTCCCGTATAGAGCAAAATAATGACGAGTACAGCGAGCGAAACAGCCGTTACAGTACCGTACACTTGTACATTCCCGTTTTGAAGCTTCGATCCAAGATTACTTGTTCCTTTAACTACACTTCCAATTAAAACTGCAATTCCTTCGACTACATACACTTCAAATAAGCGAAGCACACGAGCGATTCCTTTCGTAATAGGGATCACCGTCATGTTGTATAGTTCATCCACATAATATTTTTCTTTCAAAAGATTATAAAGCGAGGTTCCCGTACCCCCAGCCCACTCTCTAGAAATTGATTTCTTGCCATATATGAAATATGCAAGAGCGATTCCCGCAAATGAAACGAGCGTCGCAACAATCATAATCCAAACTGGTCCATGCGCTTCTTCAACCTTAAACCCTACATCTTTCGTCAACCAATCTCCGAGAAACGTCCCAAACCATGGTGTATTTATATATCCTGCCACTACTGCGAGAACGCCGAGAACAATCATTGGATACGTCATAACGCGGGGCGACTCATGCACATCTTCCTTCGTCTTCGCTTCCCCAGTAAAGACAAGGAAGTATAGACGAAACATGTAAAATGCCGTTAAGAATGCCGCAATTACTGCTAATACGAATAAAAAGTAATTACCATTCATCCAAGTCGCAGCCAAAATTTCATCTTTACTAAAGAACCCAGAAAGGAGTGGAACCCCACTAATTGCAAGTGTACCTATCAAAAATAGCGTACCAGTTACTTTCATCTTCTTCTGTAAACCGCCCATTTTGTTAATGTTTTGCGTATGCACGGCATGAATTACACTTCCTGCTGCCAAAAATAGTAGTGCTTTAAAAAAAGCATGTGTCGTCAAATGGAATATACCAGCTACATAACCAGCAGAACCTAACGCGAGCATCATATACCCGAGCTGGCTAACTGTAGAATAAGCAAGTACTCTCTTTATATCTGTTTGTACAAGGCCGATAGAGGCCGCAAAGATTGCAGTGAAAGCTCCGACAATTGCCACTGTCTGCATCGCTACCGCACTTGCCGAAAATAATGGAAACATCGTCGCTACTAAATATACGCCCGCTGCAACCATCGTCGCCGCGTGAATAAGTGCCGACACGGGCGTTGGCCCCTCCATTGCATCTGGCAACCACGTGTGAAGCGGGAACTGACCTGATTTCCCCATCGCCCCGATAAAAATTAATATCGCCGTTATTGTAATCATGTAAGGAGGTAGATCCCCTGTATAAATCGCCCTAAATATTGCGTCATATTCAAAACTACCTGCGTACCAAAAAATTAAAATCATCCCGATAAATAAACCAACATCCCCAATACGGGTCATAATAAAAGCCTTTTTTGCAGCAGCCTTCGCTTCTTCTTTAAAGAAATAAAAACCGATAAGTAAAAATGAGCCAAGGCCAACTAATTCCCAAAATATATAAAGCTGTAATAAATTCGTTGATATAACAAGCCCTAACATCGCAAATGTAAAGAGTCCTAAATATGCGTAAAAGGTTGGTAATCGTTCATCACCTTTCATATAACCTTTCGAATACACATGTACAAGCAGACTCACAAGCGTAACGATAAACAACATTAAAGCTCCTAATGCAGTCACTTCAAAGCCAAATGATATATCCACATCTCCAGCTCTAAGCCACACCCACTTATGCTTCACGCTTGCTTCTGAAAATCTTTCTATTAACACAAGTACCGCAAGTATAAAGGAGAGAAAGACGAAAAAAATACTAAGTACACTGCTTCCTTCTCTAATTTTCTTCCCGAATATAATAAGTAACAAAAACGAAACGAGTGGGAAAAGCGGTATGAGCCATGCATAATCGATCATTGTTTCCTTCCCCCTTTTTCGGTCACAATGCTATCCTTTGAGCGTATCCATTTCATCCACCTGAACTGTCGTACGATTACGATATAAAGCAATTAAAATAGCGAGTCCTACCGCCGCTTCCGCTGCCGCTACAGCCATCGTAAACAGTGAGAAAATTTGACCTGTTAAATTCGGAAATAAGCCTAATTTACTAAACGCCACTAAGTTTAAATTGGCAGCATTTAGCATTAATTCGATACAAACTAATACGATTACTGTATTCCGCTTTGTTAAAGCTCCAAATAGGCCGATGCAAAACAAAATAATCGCAAGTGTTAAATATGCAGAAGCCGGAACGCTACTCATTGGAATCCTCCTCTTTCTCGTCCTTTTTCGCAAGTATAATCGCGCCAACGAGTGCTACAAGTAAAATAACTGAAGTTAGTTCAAATGGGATAATATATTTTGAATAGAGAAGCGTACCGATTTGAAGTGTGTTGTTTTCATGGAGAGGTAAACTTCCTTGTGTGCTCTCATTTGCAAAATCAATATTATTAACAGCGAAATACATAACCGCTCCAAATGCTACAACCGCAAAGAAGATAATCCATTTTCGAAGAGTAAGACGCGATTCATTTTCCGCGTTATGTTTCGTTAACATAATGCCGAAAATCATAATAATTGTGATTGCACCAGAGTAAAGTAAAATTTGTGCAACGCCTATAAATTCGGCTGATAAAAGAAAATACAAACCTGCAATGCTGAGAAATGTTAGAACGAGAGCTAGCATCATGTGCATAACTTTCGTTAAGTTCAACATAAGAACACCGCCGATAATTGCAGACAAGGATAGTATAAAGAATGCTACAAACTCGCCATTCATGCCTTATTCTCCTTCCTGACGTTTTCGTCGTTTTCGTCAAGCCACTGCAAATTTTTAAATAAGTCATCACGTGAATATTCCGCGAGCTCAAAGTTATTTGTCATGACAATCGCCTCTGTCGGACAAACTTCTGTACATAAATCACAAAGAATACAAATTTCAAAATTAATATCATACGTGTCGATAATTTTTCCTTTTTTCGTAGGATCCGGATGTTTCTTTCCTGTTAACTGAATACAGTCTGTCGGACAAATGTTAGAGCATTGATTACAAACAATACATTTCTCCGGATAGAATTTTTGAATCCCCCGAAAACGGTCTGGCAACGGCAACGGTTGATTTGGATAATCATACGTTACCTTCTTCTTGCTCAAATTACTTAGTGTATATTTTAATCCTTTAAATAGTCCCTTCATCTCTTACTGGCACCCCCCTCATAGATTAGAAGAATAACTCCTTAATCAATGCCGTTAAGAAAATATTTGCAAGTGCAATCGGCAATAATACTTTCCATCCAAACTCCATTAACTGGTCACCTCTTATACGCGGGAACGTAACGCGGAACCAAATTAATAGAAAGACTACACTGCTAAATTTCAAAGCAAACCATACGGCACCTGGGATAAATCCAAGAAACATGACTGGATTCCATCCGCCTAAAAAGAGCACTGTAATTAACGATGCCATCCCGAAGAAATATACGTACTCTGAAAGCATGAAAAACGCCCAGCGAAAACCTGAGTATTCCGTATGATATCCAGAAACAAGTTCTGACTCCGCTTCTGGCAAATCGAATGGCGTCCGATTTAACTCTGCAACTGCTGCAATTAAGAAAACGACGAAGCCAATTGGCTGCACGAAAATGTACCAAACCTTCTCCTGCGCCGCTACAATCTCATTTAAATTCAGGCTACCAGCCAACAACACGATACCAATTACACTCATTACGAGCGGAATCTCATAAGAAATCATTTGCGCCGCCGCACGCATCCCTCCTAAAAGGGAATATTTATTATTCGATGCCCATCCCCCAGTTACAACACCTATCGTCGTAATACCGGAAACAGCGATATAATAAAGTAGCCCGACTCCAATATCGGCAAATTGAAATTTATCAGTGAACGGTATAACTGCCAGCACCATAAATGCTGGCGCAAATGCAATGACAGGTGCTAATATAAACAGTGGTTTATCTGCTGCTTTCGGAATACTATCTTCTTTCAATAATAGTTTTAGAACATCAGCTACCGTTTGCAGTAAACCGAATCGGCCTCCAACCTGGTTTGGTCCAATCCGCCCTTGCATAAATCCCATCACTTTCCGTTCTGCCAAAATTCCATATGTAACGAAGCCAAGGACTGCAAATAGTAGAAGCACCGCTAATCCGAAAAAAATGAAGAAATTCGTCCAGCTTGAAGGTGATTGTAAGAGCGTCTCAATCATTAGCCATCAACCTCCCCAAGTACAATATCAACTCCACCTAAAATCGTAATTAAATTAGCGATGTTTTCACCTTTCAATAACTTCGGTAAGATTTGCAAGTTATAAAAAGATGGCCTACGAAACTTCAAACGGTACGGCTCTTTCTTTCCGTCACTAGCGATGTAACAACCAATCTCTCCGCGCGGCGATTCAATACGTACAAACGCTTCTCCCTTAGGTGCCTTAATAATTTTCGGTACTTTTGCCAGCACTGCTCCATCTTTTGGGAACTGCTGAACTGCTTGCTCAACAATCTTTAAAGACTCCTCGATTTCTTGCATTCGGCAAACGTAGCGATCCCAAGCATCTCCCACGCTTCCAACAGGAATATCAAAATCAAAACGATCATAAATCGAATACGGCTCGTCTTTGCGAAGATCCCAGTTTACTCCAGTGCACCGCAAATTTGCTCCGCTTAAAGAATACGAGATCGCTTCTTCCGCGCTATATATACCAACGCCTTTCACACGATTTAAGAAAATCTCATTACCGCTAACAAGATCATGATAACCTGCCAATTGCTCTCTCATATACGGAACAAACTCTTCCACCTTTTCAATCCAACCATCTGGCGCATCCCACTTCACACCGCCAACTCTCATATAGTTAAAAGTAAGCCGTGCCCCGCATAATTCATTTAATAAATTTATAATCATCTCTCGTTCACGAAACGCGTACAAAAACGGGCTGACCGCTCCTATATCAAGAAGATTCGTCCCCCACCAAACGAGATGGCTTGCAATTCTCCCTAGCTCCATCGCAAGTACTCGCAAGTATTCGGCACGCTCCGGAATTTCAAGCCCCATCATCGTCTCTACAGCATGGCAAATGACGTAATTATTCGTCATGGCTGATAAATAGTCCATTCGATCTGTATAAGGGATAATTTGCGTATACTGTAAGCTCTCAGCGATTTTTTCTGTCCCGCGATGCAAATACCCAATAACCGGTGTAGCTTCTCTAATAATTTCCCCGTCAATCTTAATTACGAGCCTGAACACACCATGTGTACTCGGATGCTGAGGTCCTACATTCAAAAGCATCTCTTCCGTACGGATCATAGCTACACCTCCACATCATACGGTTCATAGTCTTTTCTAAGCGGATGTCCTACCCAATCATCTGGCATTAAAATACGCGTTAAATTCGGATGCCCTTTAAATACAATGCCGAGCAAATCGTATGCTTCTCGCTCCGGCCAGTCAGCCCCTTTCCAAAGCGCTGTCACAGATTCAACTTGCGGTTCTTCCCGGTCTAGCTTTACCTTCACCGCTACCGATTGTTTCTTACCATATGAAAACAAATGAACATATACTTCCATATGTGTCACAAAATCCGTCGCATGTAGCTCTGACATATAATCAAAAGCAAGTCCTTCATGGAATCGCAGTGACTCCATCACTTCATAATATTTTTCGGGATCCACCACAAGAGTCGGCACATCCTTTGACAGTTTATTAATGTAGGAATCTACTAATGCACCCTCTCCTACCTTCTCCCTAATAGCCTCAACATACTGATTTAAATACGGCTGATTTACGGACGTTTCTTCCCGCTTCGGCTCATCCTCTTTCTTACCTTCAGCTCCCTTTGTCTTCGCTCTTGCAGCCGCTGCTGCTTTCGCTTTTGCTGCTGCAATTGCCTTTGCCTTTTCATCTCCCGAATCCCCATCACCTTGCGAAGCTTTCTGCTTCGCTAATGCTGCCGCTTTTGCCTCGGCTGCTGCCACCGCCTTTGCCTTCGCTTTTTCTTCTTCCGTTACTTCTTCTGTTCCTTCTCTTTTCTGCTTCGCTAACGCCGCCGCTTTTGCTTTTGCTGCTGCTGCCGCCTTCGCCTTGGCTTTCGCTTTTTCTTCTTCCATTACTTCTTCTGTTCCTTCTCTTTTTTGCTTCGCTAACGCCGCCGCTTTTGCTTTTGCTGCTGCTGCCTTCGCCTTGGCTTTCGCTTTTTCTTCTTCCGTTACCTCTTCTGTTCCTTCTCTTTTCTGCTTCGCTAACGCCGCCGCTTTTGCTTTTGCAGCCGCTGCTGCCTTCGCCTTCGCTTTCGCTTTTTCTTCTTCCGTTACTTCTTCTGTTCCTTCTCTTTTCTGCTTCGCTAACACCGCCGCTTTTGCTTTTGCAGCCGCTGCTGCACGTCGTTTTGCTTCTTCTATAGTAATATCATTATTTTTTGGTAGCGCTTTCTCTTTTTCTTGATTTTCTGCCTCAAGCTCACTTATTTCCGCCTCTTGTTTCGCTACAAGGCGTTTTCTCGCTTCTTCTTTTGCACGCCTAGCTGCTTCTTTTTTCAGATCCTCTAAGTCTTTGTTTGGATTACTCATTTATTCGTCACCTGCTTCCCGGTCTTTGCTTCGTAACGAATTTTTTCTTTTAATTTATTAATTCCATAAATTAATGCAGCCGGATTTGGGGGACAACCAGGAATATACACATCAACTGGTACGATTTGGTCTACACCTTTCACAACAGCATATGAATTTACATACGGACCACCTGCTGTCGCACAAGATCCCATCGCAATAACCCATTTCGGTTCGGGCATTTGATCATATAAGCGCCGAACAATAGGAGCCATCTTCTTCGTTACTGTTCCCGATACAATCATGACGTCCGATTGTCTTGGTGAAGTCCGAAAAAATGACCCAAATCGATCTAAATCGTAATGTGATGAGCCTACTCCCATCATTTCAATTGCACAGCACGCCAGTCCGAATGTCATTGGCCATAAAGAATTGCTCCTCGCCCATCCTTTCAACTGCTCCAATGTAGAAAAAAAGATATTTCGTTCTAATTCTGCTCGCTCATTTGGATGTAATTCCTCAAAATTTATAACCATTGTAACACCTTCTTTTTCCAAGCATACGCTAATCCAACTAGCAACATTACAACAAAGATGAGCATTTCAATTAATGCAAATAAACCTAGCTTGTCATACGCAACAGCCCAAGGATATAAAAATAAAGTTTCTACATCAAAGATCACAAACAATAAAGCGAAAATATAATAACGAGCATGAAACCGAATATTTGCATCATGAAACGGCTCAATTCCACTCTCATACGTCGTCGCCTTTGCTGCACTTGGCTTATTTGGGCGCAGCATCCTTCCTAATGTAAGAGCCACTACCGGCAGCAATATACCTAATAGCAAGAAAATCAAAACGATCATATAACTATTTTCATATACACTTGCCATTGTGAAACCCTCCCCCCTAAATTAAGAACAAGTTCACATAGTAAACAATATGTCCTAGTTGCAGTAATTATTATTTTTAAATTTTTCTAAATAATGCAACTATTCTAATCATTATAACAAACTTCAAATTCCTATGTCGATATGTTGGGAGACAGAAACAAGAATTATTAAAATCTATTTTTACAACTCGCTATAACTGTGCAAAATAAATATAAAACTTATATACGCTTTTCAAGAAACCGTAGGTGATATAAATGAAAAAACAAACACATGTAAGTATTCTTATAAGCATTGTATTGCTGTCTATAACGATTCACTACGTAGCGATGCCTTTTCTATATGAATATTCATTTCCTTTTCAGCTATTAATCGGAATGAGTACCCTATTAATTGATATTATCGCTTGTAGTTATATACTTTACTTTTCAAACATGAAAGAAGGGCTATCTCGTTTATTTTGGATTATATTATCCGTTGGAGCTCTCTCTTATTTTATCGGTGATATAGTCGTTGCCTATCAGCGTTTAATTGTAAAGGACTTCTATACGTTCGTTGATCCATCTGACCTTTTTTACTTACTTTTTTTAGTTACTTTTGCATTTGCCTTTCTATACGAAATCATTTATAACCGAGATTTATTAGAAAAACTTTTTATGCTATGTGATATTTGTATTATCGTTACAGCCCAATTTACTTTAAGTTACTACTTACTTATTGAACGAACCATTCACGTTTTTACAACATCCTATATCGACATATTTGTTCAACTTACCTATCCAATGGTTGATTTACTCTTTCTCTTAATAGGAATCAATCTTTTATTCAAACCACTATCCTTATTACCTAAAAAGGTTGGTGCGCTTCTTAGCAGTGCTTTAATTTTATATGCTACTACAGATGCGATTTATGCTTATATAAAATACTTCATACCAGAGTATTCTATGTTTACAGTTACTCCTTTCTATCAAGTAACCTTAGTACTAGTAGCAATCGCCTGTATTCTCCATACAAAAGAACCTGAAAAACAAGAGCAAGTACTACTAACACCTAAAATTGGTGAATCAATCCGATTATCATTGCCTTATATTTCAGTAATAACACTTATTCTTTTTATATTAGTTGAATACGTCTTTGGGCCTATTATAGTAATTGGTCTTATAATAACTTTCTCTTTCGTTCTCATACGTCATAGTTTAGTTCGAAAACAAAATAAAATATTATTGCTAGCTCAAATGCAATTCAACTCAGAACTCGAGAAACAAATTAAACTACGTACAGAAGATTTAGTAGAACAGAAAAATGAACTCTATCATAATCAACAAATGTTTAAATCTTTATACGAGCATCATCCAGATCCAATCTTCACATTAGATTTATACGGCAATTTTCTCAAAGTAAATAACGCTGGTACTACTTTACTCGGTTATCAAACGAATGAATTATTAAACCAGCCTTACTATTCACTCATATACGAAGAAGATTTAGAAGAAATGATTAATTCCTTTCATCGTGTAAAAAAGGGACATTCTATCTCTTTAGAAATACGGGCGTATCATAAAAACAGAGATATTTACTACTTGCACGTTACCGCCGTACCGATCTTTTTAAAAGAGAAAATTTCTGGGGTTTATTTAATGATTAAAGATATTACGGAAAGCAAACAACAGCAAGAACAGATTAATTTTCTAGCATACCATGATACTTTAACAGAGCTTGCAAATCGTCGTGCATTTCATCAACATTTGGAACAGGCAATTGCACGAGCAAAAATATCGAAAAAGCCTTTTGCTGTTATGTTTCTCGACCTAGACCGTTTTAAAGTTATTAATGATACCCTCGGTCATCGAGTAGGAGACCTATTGCTCATCGCAGTAGCAAAAAGGCTCGAAAGAATATCAACATCAAATATGAAACTCGCGCGGCTAGCTGGAGATGAGTTCACAATCCTTATCGAAAATTACAAAAAAAAGCCAGATGTCCAAAAAATGGCTGATATAATTGTAGCGGCCATGAATGAGCCATTTGAAATCGAAAATCAACATTTACAAATCTCACCGAGTATCGGAATTGCAATATATCCTGAAGCAGGTGAAGATCCGCTATCCATTTTGCAGCATGCTGATATGGCCATGTACGAAGCAAAAAATAAAGGAAAAAACGGTAGCTCTCTTTACACGAAAGAACTATATAAAAAAATGGAACGAAAAGCTCGAATTGAAAAAGATCTGCCAATTGCTTTAGTAAACAAAGAATTTCATCTCGTCTATCAACCACAAATTGATACGACAACAAATAAAATCATCGGCGCTGAAGCTTTAATACGTTGGAAACACCCACTATTAGGTGATATTTCACCATGTGAGTTTATTCCAATTGTAGAAGAGACGCCACAAGTAGTCCCACTTGGACATTGGGTATTACAAGAAGCTTGTCTCCAATTAAAAATATGGCATATCCTTGGCTACCAAAATTTAAAAATAAGTGTTAATTTATCCGCAAAAGAGTTCCGGCAAGATCAATTAATCGAAAACATTTCACAAATATTAAACAACGTAAGCGTCGACCCAAAATATGTCACACTTGAGTTAACAGAAAGAATTGCAATGATTGACGAGAAAGAAACGTTATTAAGACTGAAGCAATTAAAAGAATACGGTATCCAAACTTCCATTGATGACTTCGGTACTGGGTATTCTTCTCTTGCTTATTTATCAATTTTTCCAATCGACACATTAAAAGTACCGAGAGAATTCACACAATTAGCCGATCATCGTCCTGAAGAACGAGCCATCGTTTCTACAATCCTTTCTCTCGCAAATACTTTAAATCTTTCAGTCGTTGCCGAAGGAATTGAAACCGAAAAACAGCTTAAGTTTCTGCAAAAACATAACTGTAAATATATGCAAGGTTACTATTTCAGTAAACCACTTACTAGTAATCAATTTATAAAGTTTCTACAAAAAACCCCCAGTATGAACAAATAATTCATACTGGAGTTTTTATAGTGCTAAATTTTTTTCTCATAATATTCTTCTGCGATTTCTTCGTAAAAAGCCGCAGATGTTGTGTAGAAATATGGAATTAACCATAAGAATCCAATCCCTAACGTAATACAACTCAATATAAACCAACCGATAAAACTTAAACATAAAATGAAATACTCCATCTTATGCCCATCCATCATACGACGGCTTTCTGTAATAGCTTGATTTATGGAATACTCAGGATGATCATTTATTATAAAGTACGTCAGCGCATAAGAGAATGATTTAATGATGCCTGGAATAATAAATAGTAAAAACCATAAGAAAATATAAATGTTCACTACTATATATAATAAAAATGACTTTATAAACTTACTTCCTGCTGTAAACCATCTAAATATATGCCCAATACGCGCGTCTTTTTCTCGAATTATATGTAGCGCTAAATAATAGCCACCTAACGTTAATGGACCTACCATAAAAGTTGTAATAATATCTACTATCATGGAGTTTTTCATATCTTCCCAACCCAAAATTTGTGTAAACGAAAAATCAACAATAAAGTTAAAAGTGATCATTATAACAGAAATAAGTAATGTGGCTCCGACTGCTAATCCCCATTTCCCTTCTAATGAATCTAGTGCTTCTCCTTTTAGATCACTAATCATATTTAGCCTCCTATACACAATAATTCTATTAGTATAGCATGTTTCTATTGCAATTCACCTTTTGAGATGTAGCGATAAAAGTGTGCTGTCGTTGTACTCATATACGGACTAAGCCAAAGAAAGCCTATTCCAAAAGTAAGAAGCGCTAAAATAGCCCATCCTATGAAGCTCAGCCATAAAAGAAACAAATCTAACTTATGCCCCTTCATAAGATTCTTACATTCCTTCATCGCCTGCGAAACACTATATTCTGGATTTTCAATCATTACATAGTACGTCAGCGCATAAGAAAAATACATCACAATCATACCAACAATTGAAATCGCTAATAGCACGAAGAAAGCTATTGCAAATGACGTATTCCCTTCTTCACCTAACAATGCAAATAAGCCTATTAACAGCATCGGAATCCATGTACCTGTATATAACAAAATTGCAAGCATTGCCCACATTGTTTTCATCATTCTTTTAAAACCGCGAAATCCTTCAAATAAGTGATCTACTTTAGCATCTTCTCGTTTACTAATCTGTAAAAATACATTTGTATAACCATATGATGTAATCCCATACGATGCGTTACTCAAAATTATCATAATGCAATAAAAAATCCCAAAGGTAATACCTGCTCCAATTGACATCGTTTCCTCTTCAAATGATCCAGTTAAACTTACAACTGAGAGAAATATAATAATTCCTGGAATTAATAGTATAAGCATTGCAGCCATCGAAACGACATAACTTAAAATAAAATATAAAATTGTTGACCCAACACCTAGTCCCCATTTTCCCTTTAAAGAGTACAATGCTTCTCGTTTCATTTCACCAATCATTGATTCATCCCCTTCATAAAATATAAATTGTTGTACACTTCTACTTATACAAGCATCAATATAATTATACCAGTTTTGTAAAATTCTCTATAAAATAGACAAAAAATCCGTAAAGGCAAGGGCCCTTACGGATTTTTTTACTTCATATCAGAAACGTTTAAACGGTTCACGGCACGTTGCAAGGCCATTTCTGCACGTTTAAAGTCAACATGTGCTTGTTTATCTTGCATACGTTGCTCAGCGCGACGCTTCGCTTCATTTGCACGATGGATATCGATATGGTTTGCTTCTTCAGCAGATGATGATAATACAGTCACTTTATCTGGACGAACTTCGATAAAGCCACCGCTTACTGCTACATAATCAGTGTGTCCACCATTTTTCAGACGAACTGCACTAATTTTTAATGGTGCAACAGTTGGAATGTGACCTGGTAAGATCCCCATTTCCCCACTCTCTGCTTTTACACTTACCATTTCTACTTCTTTTTCGTAAACCGGTCCATCAGGAGTTACAATACTGACTGGAAATGTCTTCATACTTCGTCCCTCCTAAGGCCTTACGCCATCATTTTCTTCGCGTTTTCAATAACTTCTTCAATGCCACCTACTAAGCGGAATGCATCTTCTGGAAGGTCATCATATTTTCCTTCTAGAATTTCTTTGAAACCACTAACTGTATTTTTTACAGGTACGTAAGAACCTTTTTGACCTGTAAACTGCTCAGCTACGTGGAAGTTTTGAGATAAGAAGAATTGAATACGACGAGCACGATGTACAACTAACTTATCTTCTTCAGATAACTCATCCATACCTAAGATAGCGATGATATCTTGAAGTTCTTTATAACGTTGTAAAGTTTGTTGTACTTGACGAGCTACTTCATAATGTTCTTCTCCTACGATTTCTGGAGACAGTGCACGAGATGTAGATGCTAATGGATCTACGGCTGGGTAAATACCCATTTGTGTTAAACGACGCTCTAAGTTTGTTGTTGCATCTAAGTGAGCGAACGTTGTAGCTGGTGCTGGGTCAGTATAGTCATCGGCTGGTACATATACCGCTTGGATAGACGTGATAGACCCTTTATTTGTAGATGTAATACGCTCTTGTAATTGACCCATTTCTGTTGCAAGTGTTGGTTGGTAACCTACCGCAGATGGCATACGACCAAGAAGGGCAGATACTTCAGAACCCGCTTGCGTGAAACGGAAGATGTTATCGATGAACAGAAGTACGTCTTGTCCTTGCTCATCACGGAAATGCTCAGCCATTGTTAAACCTGTTAATGCAACACGTTGACGTGCTCCAGGTGGCTCGTTCATTTGTCCGAATACCATCGCAGTTTTCTTGATTACGCCAGAATCGCTCATTTCGTGGTATAAGTCATTACCCTCACGAGTACGCTCACCTACACCAGCGAATACAGAGATACCACCGTGCTCTTGTGCGATGTTGTTAATTAATTCCTGAATTAATACTGTTTTACCTACACCGGCACCACCGAATAGGCCGATCTTACCACCCTTAATGTAAGGAGCAAGTAAGTCTACTACTTTAATACCAGTTTCAAGAATTTCTACTTTAGTAGATAATTCTTCGAATGCAGGTGCTTGACGGTGAATTGGATCACGGTGTACATCCGCAGGAAGTTCACCATCTAAGTCAATTGCATCACCTAATACGTTGAATACACGTCCAAGTGTTACATCACCAACTGGTACAGAAATTGCTTTACCAGTATCTTCTACTTCTGTGCCACGAACAAGTCCATCTGTGGAAGACATCGCAACTGTACGAACTGTATCATCACCTAAATGAAGTGCAACTTCAAATGTTAAGTTCATGCTTCCGTTTTCGTTGCTTTGTTTTACCGTAAGGGCGTTGTAGATTTCTGGTAGCTTTCCGCCATCAAACTTAACGTCTACAACCGGACCCATGATTTGCGTAACGCGCCCTTTATTCATCGGGTTCCCTCCTAGCTTTCTTTTAATTAGCCAGCTTTCTAAGAGAAGTTGGCTTTTAATTTTTTATTAGTTTAGCTTACGCGACTCTTTTGAAAGAGCCGCTTCCGCTTTTTATTGAATCTAGCTCCGGTGGCTAGAAGGGTCGGTCATTTCACCCCTTCCTACGAGGCAAAGAACGCCTCTTTGTCAGGAGTTCCAATGCCCTTCCCTTCTGAGCAAGTCACCTACGCTTTTTATTGAATCTAGCTCCGGCGGTTAGAATGTTCGGTGGCTTCGCTTTTTCCTACGAGGCACAAATCGCCTCTACGTCAAAAGCTCCATCTCCCTCTCATTCTGAACGAACCGCCTACGCTTTTTAATACTATTCTAACGCTGCTGCTCCACCAACGATTTCCGTAATTTCTTGCGTAATCGCTGCCTGACGCGCACGGTTGAATGAAAGTGTAAGTGAATCGATAACTTCCATTGCGTTGTCTGTAGCACTCTTCATTGCTGTCATACGCGCTGCGTGCTCACTTGCTTTACCATCTAGTAATGCACCGTACACTAAGCTTTCTGCGTATTGTGGCAATAGTACTTTTAAAATCTCTTCTTCAGAAGGTTCGAATTCATAAGCTGTCGTCGGTTTATCAGACGCCACATCAGTAAGCGGTAAAATTTTATTTTCCGTTACTTCTTGTGAAATTTTACTTACGTAATGGTTGTAGTAAATATACAGCTCATCATAAGCACCATCTGCAAACATCGCAATTGCTCGAGAAGCAAGATCTTTAATATCAGTAAATGATGGGTGGTCAGATAATCCAACTACTTCATCAATGATGTTAAAGCCGCGACGTTTTAAATAATCACGTCCTAGTCGTCCAAGCACAATAATTGAATATTGGTTTGAATCCATATTATGACGTTCACGAATTACGTTACTCACTGTACGTAATACGTTACTGTTATAACCACCTGCTAGTCCGCGATCAGATGTAATAACGATATATCCTGTACGCTTTACAGGACGCGCATTTAGCATCGGATGATTAATTCCTTTACTTCCTTGCGCAATGCTCGCTACTACTTCTTGAATCTTTTCCATATACGGAACGAAAGATTTAGCATTTTGTTCTGCACGGTTTAACTTAGATGCAGATACCATCTCCATCGCTTTCGTAATTTGACTCGTTTTCTTTGTCGAGGTAATCTTCGCTTTTATATCGCGTAAAGATGCCACAGGTTTTCACCACCTTTTTTCCGGAAGTTGGCACGATTAGTAAGAATCCTCTTCCTAATCTACGTTGCAAGATATTCTTGCTCATGATTGAAGGAAAAGAATAGGTGCACCTACTCTTTTCCTTTACATAACCGTCAGCAATCTCAAAGATTGAGATGCCTATATATATTATTATCTAGCTCCAGCGGCTTGAATGTTCGGTGGCTTCACTTCTTCCCCCTCACATTCAGGACGAGCCGCTTCCGCTTTTATTACTCAGAAGCTACGAATACTTTTTTAAATCCGTTAATTGCTGCTGCAAATTTGTCGTCATCCGCAAGTTTCTTAGTTGTGCGGATTTCTTCTAATAAGTCAGTCGCATTAGAATCTAACCAAGCATGGAATTCTTCTTCGAAACGAGTGATATCTACTACTGGGATATCATCTAGGAATCCACGTGTTAAAGCGTAAAGAATGATAACTTGTTTCTCTACACGTAACGGTTTGTGTAATCCTTGTTTTAATACCTCAACAGTACGAGCACCACGGTTTAGTTTCGCTTGAGTTGCTTTATCAAGGTCAGAGCCGAACTGAGCGAACGCTTCTAACTCACGGTAAGATGCAAGGTCAAGACGAAGTGTACCTGATACTTTACTCATTGCTTTAATCTGAGCAGATCCACCAACACGAGATACAGAAGTACCCGCATCGATCGCTGGACGTACGCCAGAGAAGAATAGGTCAGATTGTAAGAAGATTTGTCCATCCGTAATAGAAATTACGTTTGTTGGGATGTAAGCTGATACGTCCCCTGCTTGTGTTTCGATGAAAGGTAGTGCAGTTAAAGAACCGCCGCCTCTTGCATCACTTAATTTTGCTGCACGCTCTAATAAGCGAGAATGTAAGTAGAATACATCCCCTGGATAAGCTTCACGACCTGGAGGACGACGTAATAGTAATGACAGCTCACGGTAAGCCGCTGCTTGTTTTGATAAGTCATCATATACTACTAATACGTGTTTACCATTGTACATGAACTCTTCACCCATTGTTACACCAGCATAAGGAGCTAAGTATAATAATGGAGCTGGTTGAGAAGCAGATGCAGTTACAACGATTGTGTACTCTAATGCACCGTGCTTACGTAGTGTTTCTACTACGTTACGTACAGTTGATTCTTTTTGTCCGATAGCTACATAGATACAAATCATATCTTCATCTTTTTGGTTAATGATTGTATCAAGTGCAACTGCTGTTTTACCAGTTTGACGGTCACCGATGATTAACTCACGTTGACCACGGCCAATTGGTACAAGAGCATCGATCGCTTTAATACCTGTTTGAAGTGGCTCATGAACAGATTTACGATCCATTACACCTGGTGCTGGACTTTCGATTGGACGAGTGTTTGTTGTATTGATTGGGCCTAAACCATCAACTGGTTGACCTAATGGGTTTACAACACGACCAATTAGTTCTTTTCCTACTGGTACTTGCATGATGCGACCAGTACGACGAACTTCGTCACCTTCACGGATTTCTGTGTAAGGTCCTAAAATGATAATACCTACGTTGTTTTCCTCTAAGTTTTGTGCTAGTCCCATAACGCCGTTAGAGAACTCTACAAGTTCACCAGCCATAACGTTATCAAGACCATGAGCACGCGCAATACCGTCACCAACTTGGATAACTGTACCAACATCACTAACTTCGATTTCAGACTGATAGTTCTCAATTTGTTGCTTTATCAGTGCGCTAATTTCTTCAGCTCTGATGCTCATGTGCTTCACCCCTATCTATTCTTCATTAATTCACGCTGAATACGTGCTAATTTTCCTTGTAAACTTCCGTCATAAATGCGATTTCCAATACGTACTTTAATTCCGCCTAGTAAATCTTCATCTACAACATTTTTCACGCGAATTGCATCTTTTCCCGTTCTCTTTGCAAATGCTTCTGCAATGTTAAGCTTCTCTTCTTCAGATAGAAGACGAATAGAATATACAGTTGCATCCGCTACGTTACGTTCTTCATTAGCAAGAACAACATATTCATCTGCAATTTCAGGTAAGATATCAATACGCTTGTTATCAATTAAAATATATAACGTATTTAAAATTGATTCAGAAACAGATCCGAATACGTTTGCAAGAAACGTTTTCTTCTGCTCTTTTGAAATGTTTGGTTGCGTTAAAAAGCTATGTAGTTCCCCGTTCTTTACATAAACGTTTTGTACAAGGCGTAATTCTTCTTCAAACATTTCTAATACGTGTTTTTCTTTTGCAATTTTAAAAAGAGCGACAGCATAACGTTTTGCTACAATCCCATTGCTCATCGCGCTTCTCCTACTTCTTTAATATAATCGCGAATTAACTTAACTTGATCTTCTTCTTTTAATTCTTTTTCAATTACTTTAGAAGCAATTTGAACAGATAAAGAAGCGACTTGTTCTTGTAAAGCAGCAATTGCTTGCTCTTTTTCGCGTTGAATTTCTTGTACAGCAGATGCTTTAATTGATTCTGCTTCTTCTTTCGCAGCAGCAACAATCACATCTTTTTGATCTACAGCTTGTTTTTTCGCTCTTTCGATTAACTCTTGTGCTTCAACACGCGATTGTTTTAACATTTCACGTTGTTCTTCTACTAACTTCTTCGCTTCAGCGTTACTTCTTTCTGCAGCGTCGATTTCATTAGTAACATGCTCTTCACGTTCTTTCATAATTCCCATTAAAGGACCCCACGCAAATTTGCGTAGCATTACTAATAGAATTAAGAAAATGAACAATGTATAAGCAATCGTTCCAAATGGAATGGCAGCTCCTAATAATAAAGTTGGCACAAGGATTCACTCCCTTCAAAATATCTAAATTGATCATATGAAAAAAAAAGACATACGTTTCGTTCATAAAGCAATGGCGAAGAAAGTTCGGAAAAACACTCTTCGCCATCTATGTAAGGGGAGTCTCCCTTATTTGTTCATTACGATGAATGCAATAACTACACCGATGATTGGAAGTGCCTCAACTAAAGCAACCCCGATGAACATAATTGTTTGAAGTGCGCCTTTTAATTCTGGTTGACGAGCAACACCTTCGATTGTACGTGATACGATAAGACCGTTACCAATACCTGCACCTAATGCTGATAAACCAATTGCAATTGCAGCTGCGATTACACCTAAACTCATTTAATTTGTCCTCCTTTGTATTATAAAAAAATAAATTTTTTCTTACTTAAATTATATTAATGGTCATGACTTACTTTATGAGCCATATAAACCATCGTTAACATAACGAAAATAAATGCTTGGATTGATCCAACGAATACACTGAATCCCATCCATGCTAACATCGGTACAAGCGCACCTAATGCTCCAAGGAATGATGCCCCGCCTAACTTAGCAAGTAATCCTAATAAGATCTCACCTGCATAAATGTTACCGAATAAACGAAGACCTAACGTTAATGTGTTAGCAAACTCCTCAATAACCTTTAATGGGAATAAGAATTTCATAGGTTGGAAATAACCTTTAACATACTCTTTCGTACCCTTCATCTTAATTCCATAATAATGGGTGAGGGTAACTACCATCACGGCTAATGTTAATGTAACTGCTGGATCAGACGTTGGTGACCTCCACCATGCAATATGTTCGCCAGCTTCAGTTGCTGAATACATGAATGGTAAACCAAGGAAGTTCGATACGATGATAAACATGATAAGCGTAACGCCAAGCGTTAAGAAACGTCCACCTGTTTTCCAGTCCATCGTACTATTGATAATCCCTTTCACGAAGTCAAACACCCATTCCATGAAGTTTTGCATCCCGGTTGGGCGAAGGGCTAAGCTGCGAGTTCCGATAACAGCGATTAAGAAAACAATAACTGCTGCTACAGTAACCATCATAACTGATGACAAATCGAACGTTAAACCTAGAAATTCAACTAATTTACCGTGTTCCACTAGTAATTCACCTCTCTTCCCTGCTCTTATACTCTAAATAAAGAAAATCTATGATCATGACAAGGTATCCTGTCAGCAATCCTACACCTAAGCCCCACATCGCAATTAACTCTTGATATTTGGCTGCAAATAAAATTAATAACCCAATCGTGGCGAATCTTGAATATGTACTTACAGCTGTCGCCTTAAACTTCACGTTTTCTCCATTTGTTACGCGATCTAACAGCTTGTCTGTTCTACGTGCAATGATGCGCAAACTAAGAAAACTGAAAATCGTTCCGATAATCAGCCCAAGAAATACATCCTTGTAAGAGGTAAATCCCCATCCTAGCACTAGAAGCGCAAGCAAGTAGTACATATATTTCTTTTGTCTTTGGACAAGTCCATGTACGTCTATCATCATTGCTCTCCCGAATAGTAATGTCGAATGAGTCGAATCATTGCGTATACCCCTGTTCCTAACCCGAGTAATAACCCTATAATAAGAAACAATGGAAACGTTCCAACCTTATTATCAATCCACTGCCCACCAAAGATTCCAACAAGTATAGAACCGACTAATTGAGCAAGAATTCCTGACATTAAAGCATATGCTTTTATATGGCTGCGATCGTTTTTTTGCAAGGATTCATCCCTCCAATATGTAACCCTCATTCACGATGTGTTAATAATAACTCATTTTTTTGCATAAATCCTATACAAAACAAAAAGTTTACATTTTCGTCACGGAATAGATGTATTTTTGTCACTGAAAGCCCTACCATCTATCCCCGTTGTTAGCATACAATAGGGTATTAACAGTGTCAACGAGAAATCGTAAAAAATCTAAAAATTTGAGTATTAGGCATTTCCTCCCAAAAATGAAAACGTTCCCCTTCTAAATACTGGTTACATATATGCAATTTCTAACAGTTTTCTCTTTATAATAGAAGGAAATGTTCACAAGTTTGTCACTATTATATTTTCGAGATATAACGCTTTTCTTCCATAATATAGTGTTCCTCAGACGTAAGACTTCTATATTATATGTGATGTGTATGCAACTTATGTTGTATATACGATGTATATTTATCCTCTCCTCTCCCCTACTTGCTTACAGCAAAAAAAAACGAGCAGGGGAATCTCCCCTGCTCGTCAGTTGTCTTACTTCGTTCCGAATAAACGGTCACCAGCATCACCAAGACCTGGTACTACATATCCGTGGTCATTTAATTTCTCATCTAATGCTGCTACATAAATATCAACATCGGGATGTTCTTCTTGTACTACTTTTACCCCTTCTGGAGCTGCAACGATACACATTAATTTAATTTGTTTCGCACCGCGCTTTTTCAGAGAGTTAATTGCTTCAGCCGCAGAACCACCTGTTGCTAGCATCGGATCTAGTACGATAAAGTCACGCTCTTCTACATCCGTTGGAAGTTTCACATAGTATTCTACCGGTTGCAATGTTTTAGGGTCACGGTATAAACCAACGTGTCCTACTTTTGCTGCTGGAATTAATTTCAGAATTCCATCAACCATTCCTAAACCTGCACGTAAAATCGGAATTAAACCAAGTTTTTTACCAGCGATCACTTTTGTTGTCGCTTTGCTTACAGGCGTTTCAATTTCAATATCCTTAAGCGGAAGGTCGCGAGTAATTTCGAAAGCCATTAAGCTTGCTACTTCGTCCACTAATTCACGAAAATCTTTCGTACCTGTATTCTTATCGCGAATATATGTAATCTTATGTTGAATTAACGGGTGATCAAATACATACAGTTTTCCCATGTGAATCTCTCCTTTAGATGATATTCATGCGTTTGCACGCTTTTTTACACTATTTACGATTGTAAAGAAAACGCTACTAATATTCAAGGGCAAATTTGGCAAAATCATGATTTTACGATGAATCTATCTAGTATCTTTACCAATTATGGGAGCTGTATCCTTCATTATATCGCCAAAATTTATTCATCATTTGTATACATACTTTAAAAATAATATATGTCCACAAAAAAGACTGCCAAAACAATTACGTTTCAGCAGTCTTCTTCAATCTATTATAGATTTGGATACATTGAGAATTTGCTCGTTAACGCTTCTACACGCTTACGTGCTTCTTCTAATGCAGCTTCATTTTCATGATTTTTTAATGTATAAGCAATAAGTGACGCAATTTCATCCATTTCTTCTAAACCGAAACCACGAGATGTTACAGCTGCTGTACCGATACGTACACCACTTGTTACAAATGGGCTTGCTGTTTCAAATGGAATTGTATTTTTGTTCACTGTAATACCAACTTCATCTAATACGTGCTCTGCTACTTTACCTGTGATTTCTAGGTTACGAACATCAATCAAGATTAAGTGATTGTCTGTTCCGCCAGAAACAAGTGTAAGTCCTTCTTTTTGAAGACCTTCAGCTAAGCGGTTCGCATTGTTAATGATATTTTGTGCATACGTTTTGAAATCCTCTTGAAGTGTCTCACCAAACGCAACAGCTTTTGCAGCGATTACGTGCATAAGTGGACCACCTTGAATACCAGGGAAGATTGATTTATCAATTTGTTTTGCAAACTTCTCTTCACATAAAATCATACCACCGCGCGGACCACGTAACGTTTTATGTGTTGTCGTTGTAACGAAATGTGCATGTGGTACTGGATTTGGATGTAAGCCAGCAGCTACTAAACCAGCGATATGTGCCATATCCACCATTAAGTATGCACCCACTTCATCTGCAATCTCACGGAATCGTTTGAAATCGATAACACGAGGGTATGCACTTGCACCTGCAACGATTAATTTTGGTTTATGTTCTTTCGCTTTTGCTAATACATCATCGTAATTAATACGGTGAGAGTCAGCATCCACGCCATATTCTACGAAATTATATTGTACTCCACTGAAGTTAACAGGGCTTCCGTGTGTTAAGTGACCACCATGAGATAAATTCATACCAAGTACTGTATCGCCTTGCTCTAAAATTGTGAAGTATACTGCCATGTTCGCTTGTGCACCAGAGTGTGGTTGAACGTTTACGTGCTCTGCGCCAAAAATTTCTTTTACGCGATCACGTGCGATATCTTCTACTACGTCTACGTGTTCACAGCCACCATAGTAACGTTTTCCAGGATATCCTTCAGCATACTTATTTGTTAAAACAGAACCTTGCGCCTCCATTACCGCTTCACTTACAAAGTTTTCCGAAGCAATTAACTCAATCTTTGAACGCTGTCTTCCTAGTTCTGCCTCAATTGCAGCAAATACCTTTTCATCTTGACGTTTTAAATGATCCACCAAAATCCCCCTTTTCTGAACGAATTACATCGATTCCCAACAGTTTTTTCTCATTTATTCAGAAAAAACGAAAATTCAGGTTGTAATTCTTTCGAACCTTCATGTTTTCAACTACATTCTAACATGACTTTCTATATCATAAAAGAAAAAAAAGACCGAAAATCGGTCTTTTCTTTCTTCTACTATAAAGTCAGACAACATACCTTTTATCTTATGATAAACAGCTACTATATGACTTCCTAATTTCTCATATTTAACGGCAAGTGGTAGTCTCTTCCGTCACCGCGTAAACAGCACGTGCTCCGCCAATTAGTTTTCCACGTGTTTTGGCCATCGTTACATGCGCACTTCCAATTGCCTTCACACTTGTACGAACCGGAACAGCTACATGTTTTAAATGCATACCAATAAATGTATCACCAATATCCATTCCTGCATCTGCTTTAATAAACTCAACTACTACCGGATCTTTCAAATTGTGATACGCATACGTCCCCAATGCACCACCTGCTGATCTAACAGGCGTAACTGTTACAATTTCAAATTGATATTTTATCGCTACTTCTCTCTCAACTACTAAAGCACGGTTTAAATGCTCACAACATTGAAACGCTAATTCAATACCTGTTCGCTCTTGAAATTGTTTTAACTCAGAAAAAATCGCCTCTGCTACTTCCATCGTTCCTGATGTTCCAATTCTTTCGCCTAGCACTTCGCTCGTGCTACAACCCACTACAAAAATTTGACCGCTTTGTAATGAAGCTTGTTCTTGGAAATCAGAAAGCGACATTTGTAGCTGTTCTCTTACTTTTACGATTTCTGTCATTACGCCTCTTCCTTTCACAGGTTGGTTCACCAAATTATATTTCACACTACTAATAGTTAGAATCTATTACTTTGTTTCGTATGTTTTAATTTTTCCTACGCGGTTTTCGTGACGACCACCTTCATAGTCAGTTGTTAACCAGATTTTTGCGATATCACGCGCTAGACCAGCACCAATTACACGCTCGCCCATTGCTAGCATGTTAGTGTCATTATGCTCTCTCGTTGCTTTCGCACTGAAAGTATCATGAACTAACGCACAACGGATACCATTTACTTTGTTTGCTGCGATTGACATACCAATGCCTGTCCCACAAACTAAAATACCACGATCTACTTCACCATTCGCTACCATTTCAGCTGCCGGAAACGCAAAGTCAGGGTAATCAACAGAACCAGCTTCACATTCACAACCTAAATCAATATATTCAATATTTAACTCTTCTAATAAACTTACAAGTTCTTTGCGGATATTCATACCGCCGTGATCAGATGCTATTACTACTTTCATTTTTACCCCTCCAAAGTTATCTTCATTTCACACTCGCTACCTCAATAGGACGAAGTGATCTCCAATATCGTATTATACACGAAACATCAACCTACTGAATGTTTTTTCAGTAAAGTTTGTACAAGTTTTTCCATCTCATCTAACGTTTCTTTATAAATAGAAAGCGAGCCTCCAAATGGATCTGAAATGTCCTTACCTATACCTTCAGTTAATCCATATAACGTATTCAATTTCTTTTCAACACTCGGATAATGCCCAAGTACAATGTGTTTATGATTTTCTGTCATCGTTACGACAATATCAGCCCAATCAAGCAAAGTTTCGTTTACTTGCTGCGCGGCATGATTAATTGAAATCCCTTTTTCAGCTAAAGCTTCCTTCGCATATACCGATGCATCGCTCCCAGGATAGGCGAAAACACCGGCAGATTGCACTTCAAACCTATCTCCTCCGTGATGACGAAGCAACGCCTCAGCCATCGGACTACGACATGTATTGCCAGTACAAACAAATAACACTCGTTTCATCCAACCCCACCCCTATATTCGATTTCTTACCACTCATCATAACTTACATTAGAATAGAACAAAAGAAATGTGAATATACAAAAAGCGCAGTTCTCTTATATTTTTTCTAAGAAAAATGCGCCTTATCCACATATATGTGAAACCCTATTTCCAAGTGCCCAGAGTATTTTAACATACCTACTGAATATGCAACAAAAATAAGGAATCCATTTCATACGAAACGGATTCCTCTTATACAGCAATTATTTCATTGTAACTTTCATTACTTCTGTTGAACCTTTTGTAGCTGTTACGCCTACAGTTGTCTTAATAGACTCAGCTGCATCTGTGTTTGTAATAACGATTGGAGTAATTGTGCTTTTCGCTTTTTCACGGATTAATTCTAAGTCGAATGAGATTAATTTATCTCCAGCTTTTACAGCTTGGCCTTCAGAAACGTGAGCTTCGAAACCTTCGCCTTCCATTTTTACAGTTTCTAATCCAACGTGGATTAAAATTTCTGTGCCGTTTTTCGCTTTAATTCCGATAGCATGTTTTGTGTGGAATAATTGTACGATTTCACCATCAACTGGAGATACAACTACACCTTCAGTAGGATCGATTGCAACACCGTCACCCATCATACGACCAGCGAATACTGGATCTGGTACTTCTTCAATATTTTTCACTGCTCCAGTTAATGGAGCTACGATTGTTTCTTCATTTGTTTTTGAACCAAGACCAAATAATTTTTTAAACATAGGATAGTCCTCCTTATAATTTACCTAAAAGTTTATAGGGCAATCCCTAGTAAAGCTCGGGATACATGTAAGACTTCATACTTCGAATATTATACTGTAAAAACGCTTTCGAAATAAATTACGTCATTACTAATAGACTCTTATTGTAGCGCTTCACAAAATTCCAGTCAATTCTGATTGTCTGAATAACAATAAGAAGTTAACTTCTATTTATATTTTCTCTTTTTTTGCCCAACTTGTCTAGAGGTCTTTACTACATTTTGTTTTTTGTTGTTAATTTGTAAAATTTAATTCAAACTTTTTTCAAAATCCGCTTGACTAAAGTAAGTAACTATTTTATCATTACTTACATAAGGTAAGTTAATAACTTTTAGGAGGTTTTTAAAAATGATGGATTTCGGTCTTCTTATTATTCGTCTTATTATAGGAATTACATTCATGGGTCATGGTGCTCAGAAATTATTTGGTTGGTTCGGCGGTTACGGTTTAAAAGGAACAGGTGGCTGGATGGAATCAATCGGTTTACGTCCTGGTGTATTTATGGCATTTATGGCTGGTGCAACTGAATTACTAGGTGGTTTCTTATTCGCATCAGGTATTTTCATTATAGTTGGCTCATTATTTATCGTTGGAACAATGTTAATGGCTATCTTCACTGTTCACGGGAAAAATGGTTACTGGGTGACACAAAACGGATATGAATATAATTTAATGTTAATCGCTGTTGCTGTTGGTGTAGCTTTAATCGGACCTGGCGCATACGTTTTACTTTAATTTTCATCTCAATCTTGAGATTCTTGAAAAAGAACTTACTTCATTACAATTGAAGTAAGTTCTTTTTATGAAACAAAATATTATTTCCAGCAGGATTTTCTCACCGATATCTTGTAAACAAACAATAAGTATTCATATTTAGAAAGGGGATTACAAGCATGTTATCCATTAATCCAAATGAACAAACTGAAAAAGATAATTACAAATTACTTACTGGAAGTATCATCCCTCGCCCTGTCGCATTCGTTACTTCTGTAACAAAAGACGGTGTATTAAACGGCGCACCATATAGTTATTTCAATATTGTCGCTGCTAATCCACCACTTATCTCTGTTTCTGTACAACGAAAAGCCGGAGAAAGAAAGGACACTTCCCGAAACGCAATTGAAAAAGGTGAATTTGTCGTACATATTTCTGACGAATCATATGTAGCAGCAATTAACGAAACAGCAGCTAATCTCCCGCCAAATGAAAGTGAAATTGAACTAGCAAAACTAACACCAATTGAAAGTGAAGTCATCTCTGTTCCAGGTGTAAAAGAAGCAAATATTCGAATGGAATGTATATTAGAACGTGCAATTCCACTTGGTGGAACAGAAGACTCACCAGCTTGTGATCTACTAATTGGACGCGTCGTTCGTTTCCACGTTGCCGAGCATCTATATGAAAAAGGGCGCATTCACGCAGAAGGACTCAAACCAATAAGCCGCCTAGCAGGACACAACTATGCAAAATTAGGAGAACAATTTGAACTGGTTAGGCCAGTTTAAAAGCGGAAGCGGCTCGTTCAGAATGAGAGGGGGATGGAGCTTCTGACGTAGAGGCGCTTTTTACCTCACAGGAAGACGCGAAGCCACCGACCATTCTAGCCACTGGAGCTGGATATATATCTAAAAGCGGAAGCGGCTCGCTCAGAATCGATTCCTGCCATCACTCAAACATAAAAATCCCCTGCTTTTTAGCAGGGGATTTTTATCATTGTAATTCTTCCTTCTTTTCCTCTAAAGTAGGGAGTTTTTCTTTTTTCGGTTTCCCTAGCTTAATTACGAAGAAGTATAGGGAAAGCAGTGTAATAAGAAAAACAATTAAAAACGGGTACGGAGAGTAAAAAGCACGCGCCGCCTCAGTCTTTCCCGCAACAAATTTCAATGACTCAATATCTAAAAACTCAGCAAACATTTGTACACCGAGCATACTAAACCAAAAAACAAAAAAACTAATAATAATACCAAAAACTTGCTTCAATCTTGTCATTCATCTCATCCTTTCTATATGTGTAATTTTTTAGCGCAATCAATATAGTACAAACAAAACTATGCACAGAAAGGAGCTATCTTACTATTCGCGAATTAACTTAATCCAACCTAAAATTGCAATTTGCAAAATAATACCCCAAATTATAAGCCTTCTTAGCCATCGAGGAAAGAAGGTTAAAAACTTAACATACCATTCCAATAGCTTGTTCATAATTCCCTCCTACATAAAATTATATAGGAAAAAGGATATATAATCCAAATCCAACTAGAATGATGCCACCTACTATCTCGCCATATGTACCGAGCATATCTTTCGCATGTCTACCAATTAATAAACCAATCCACGCTAACAACATGCTAACAAATCCAAAAAGTAATATCGTAATGATTGTTTGTGCCCCATAAATACCAAGACTAAGCCCTACTGAGAAACTATCTATACTAACGCCAAATGCAAATACGAATAAGCTAATTCCAATAGGGACAGTTCTAGTCTCTCCATTTTGTAAAATGGTCGAATATACGATATAAAAACCTAGTCCGATTAATAAAATAGCACCCGCAAAATGTGCAATATCTCCATACTTCTCTGATAAAAAACGACCTAGTACCATCCCTATAAATGGCATAATAATATGAAATATCCCTATCGTCATACCAATATACAGGATTTGTCTTAACTTTAGGGGCATCATCCCCATACCAAGACTCACCGAGAACGCATCCATCCCTAAGGCGAATGCCATAATTATTAAAGGTATTAGCTGTTCAAACGTCATTCATGCCCCTCCTTGGACGTGCTACTTCACAATATGCTTATCCAAGGAGAAATATTCTGTTTGCTAACCTTACCTTATCATTCAATAATAATATGATGTCCTGCCGCTTTTGTTAAACGATTCATAATAGCATTTCCTATTCCTTCATTAGGGAACGACTCACTAAAAATAACATCCACTTCACTTGCATCAAATGTTCTAAGTACATCATATAATTTAGTCGCAACGCTAGCTAAGTCACTTCTAACACCACAAGACAATATAACATCTGCGTTATATACATGCTGATACTCTTCCGTCGTTAATACGCCTACTTTAAATCCTTCTTCCTTTTTCTCATCCACAAGTTGCTGAATAAACTCACGTGAGCCCTCAACAATACTAAGTGGTGCTTTCGGCGCATAATGTGTGTATTTCATTCCAGGTGATTTCGGTTTTTCCTTCTCATCCTTTAAAGCTGGATCTAAAGAAACGGTACCTATCACCGCTTCTAATTGTTCTTTCGTAATCCCACCTGGACGTAATATTGTTGGAACCGTGCTTGTACAATCAATTACAGTTGATTCAACGCCTACTCCAGTTGCACCACCATCAACAATACCTGCAATCTTCCCATTCAAATCTTCATATACGTGAGAAGCTAGTGTTGGACTTGGACGCCCTGAACGATTCGCACTTGGTGCCGCAACAGGTACATTCGCCTCTTCAATAAGAGCAAGTGCAACTGGATGATCAGGCATTCTTACCCCAACCGTATTAAGTCCCGCCGTCACCCTCTCTGAAATCCCTTCTTTTCTCGGCAAAATAATTGTTAATGGTCCTGGCCAAAAATGCGCCATTAACTTCTCTGCAACTGGTGGAATTTCTTTCACAATCCCATCTAACTGAGATTTTGTACCTATGTGGACAATGAGTGGATTATCACTCGGTCTTCCTTTCGCTTCGAAAATTTTCGCGATTGCTTCATCATCCATCGCGTTTGCACCTAACCCATATACTGTTTCCGTAGGGAAAGCAACCGCCTCATTTTCTCTTAATAATTTTGCTGCTTCTTGTAACTGTGGATAATATTTTTTTCTTTCCACAACATTATCCACAACCCACATATTTGTATGCATTTTTTTCCACGTCCTTTTCTACCCTTAAATACTTGTCTATTTTTAGTTTACTATGAGATTTATCCAAAAGACAAACAAGGTTTATCCACAAAATGTGGATAAACCCAATTAATCCGTGGATAACTTTGTGAATAGCTGACAATTTAGTATTATTGCATTCTGCTCTTTTATATTTTTACAAAAATGTTCTAACTGTTGAATACCCTCTGGAACCTCATCCTTTTCTATAGTAAAAAAGTCAAAGAACTGAAAGATCGGTACAGATTGTGGATGGTTTGTTAGTAAGTACAATTGTTGAACACTTTTTTCTTTCATATACTGCAAAAACATTTCAAAAAAATATAAGAAAGTCTGTTTATCCACATGAGGTGTGAATAAACAAGAACGAATAAGTACATCTTCCCCACTTTGTTCATAACCAATTACAGCTCTTATTTCTTCCGCCTCTTCCAAAATCATAAATTGTGCGTACAACTCATTTATTTTATCATCTTTTTTATTAGCTTGTCCGAAAAAAGAATGTAATCTTTCCACATCTGCTTTCGTAGCAAAATACACTTTCTTCATAATAAATCCCTCCTCATTTTTATATATGAGGAGGGATTTATTAATAGTACTATTTAGAGAATAAAGATGTAAAAGCTTCTACAATAAACAATTTAACTTCTGGCTTTTTTTCTTCCTCTTCTACTTTTACATACTCATTTTGCTTTTCTTGTTTTTTCTCCACAGGTTTCTCCACTTTTTCCACCGTTTTTGTTTCTTCTTTACTTACAGGCTGCTCTTCGACTTTTGTTTCATTTTTTACTACTTTCTTTTCAGAAGCTGTTACTTCTTTTACTACTTCCTGTTTTACAGCTTTCGTTTCTTTAACCTTATCCACTTTCTTCTCTTCTGTATCTACTACTTCTTCATCTAGTTGTTTCACCTGTTCCTCTTCAGGAGATTCCGCCTTCACAACGTGCTCTTCTTTTCTTACAGCTGTCCCACTCGAAAAATCTAAGAAACACATTGGTGGAAATAATACACACCACCAGTTCGCCCCTTCACCTTCTCCAATTGTGATCAATACTGCTTCATATTCTCCTGCTGGATAAATAAAATTCCCATATACCTTTGTAGGAAACTTAACATTCTTACTAAATTTCACTTGAAATGATTCTTTACTTCCTTCCCTTTTTAACGTATTTTCCACCGTTTTCTCGATTTCTGGAATATGACTTTGAATTACTTTGCGTGCCTCTTCAAATGAAGTTAAATCCGCTACCCATCCATCAATTTGCGCTTTTACTTCATCACGCACTTTACGCTTTAATGCCTGGTCTTTATCTGAATCGCTATTTGCTAAAATTCGTAATCGAACGGCCTCTTTCGGAATAACTGAAGGCCCTTTTGCATCAGCTTTCATATATCCAAACTGCACAAGTAACTGTGCACCAATTAATAATATAAGAAGATAAGCAATAACTTGTTTTTTCATTTCCTCCACCGTCCCCTCTACAAACAGTGTGGACAGACTTTCATATTTCTAAACTATTAAATTCAAAATCTATATGAATTTTCCCACAAAAAAATGGAGTAAGGTGTAAACCTTACTCCATCTCTGCAAATACCATACGGTCTTTTCCGTTAATATCAAAAACAACCTCAACATGGGCATGTGGAAAAGCTTGTTGTAACAATCTTTTTACATCCTCACCTTGTCCTACTCCAATTTCAAACGCTACAATTGCTTTCTCCTGCAACACATTCGGCAATTCTTCCATAAAACGGCGATAAAAATCTAATCCGTCTTCTCCACCAACAAGTGCTCTCTTCGGCTCATGCTCTTTCACAACAGGAGAAAGACCACGCCAATCCTCTTCCGGTATATATGGAGGATTTGAAACAACAACATCTAGCTTTTGACCCGTTTTATCAAATGGTGACAATAAATCACCGTGATAGAACGTTACTTCTGCACCTAAAGCTTTTGCATTTTCTTTTGCAACTTCAATCGACTCTTGTGCAATATCTACTGTATACACGTGGAGATTTTTATTTTCTAAAGCAAGCGTAATAGAAATCGCTCCACTACCTGTTCCTATATCTGCTACATGTAGTTCCTTGTCACCAAAATGGCGCTCAATTCTTTCTAATACTCCTACTATAAGTTCTTCTGTTTCCGGTCTTGGTATTAATACTTCTTCATTCACAAAGAACGACCGGCCATAAAACATTTCATAACCAATCATATATTGAATAGGAATACCTTCTACGTGCTTGTGGATAAACTCCGTAAAGCTTGCCTCTTGTTCCTCATTTATTTCTTCACGCATATTCATAAGTAATCCTGTTCTGTTCATCTTTAATACATGACAAAGGACAATTTCTCCCGCATTTTCATCTCGTCCATTTTCCTGTAAAAAAGAAGAAGCCCATTTCAGGGCTTCATAGACACGCATTACTCAGCTGCCTCCATCCTTTGAGCCTGATCTTCCATCACTAAGGCATTGATGAAATCATCTAACTTACCTTGTAAGATTTGATCTAGCTTTTGAATCGTTAAACCGATTCGATGGTCTGTAACACGGTTTTGCGGGAAGTTATACGTACGAATACGCTCTGAACGATCGCCCGTACCAACAGCTTGTTTACGGTTTTGATCATATTCAGCTTGTGCTTCTTGTCTAAACTTATCATAAACACGTGCGCGTAATACTTTCATCGCTTTTTCTTTATTCTTAATTTGTGATTTCTCATCCTGACAAGATACAACTACACCAGTCGGTAAATGTGTTAAACGTACCGCTGACATCGTTGTATTAACACTTTGTCCACCAGGACCACTAGAAGCGAATGTATCAACACGAACATCTTTCTCGTGAATGTCGATTTCTACTTCTTCTGCCTCTGGTAATACAGCTACAGTTGCTGTAGATGTATGAATACGTCCACCAGATTCCGTTTCAGGAACACGTTGTACACGGTGAGCACCATTCTCGAATTTCAGCTTCGCGAAAGCACCTTTACCGTTAATCATAAAGATAATCTCTTTATATCCACCTAACTCTGTATAGCTAGCCTCGATAATTTCTGTTTTCCAACCTTGAACCTCAGCATAACGGCTATACATGCGGTATAAGTCACCAGCAAATAAAGCGGCCTCGTCGCCACCAGCAGCCCCACGAACCTCAACGATAACGTTCTTATCATCATTAGGGTCCTTTGGAACTAGTAAAATTTTCAGACGTTCTGATAACGTTTTTTCTTGTGATTCTAACTCAGAAACCTCTTCTTTTACCATGTCACGCATTTCTGCGTCTAACTTCTCTTCTAACATTGCTTTCGCATCTTTTAATTGCTCACGAACATCCTTATACTCACGATACACCTCTACCGTTTCCTGTATATCAGACTGTTCCTTTGAATATTCACGAAGCTTATTTGTATCGCTAATAACCTCTGGGTCACTTAACAATTCATTTAACTTCTCATAACGATTTTCTACAGCTTGCAAACGATCTAACACATCATTCACCTCTACATCCTAGTATCTAATACAAATAGTATATGGTACTTACTCAAAAAAACGCAAATTATATTTAAAAGCGTAAGCGGCTTGCTCAGAATCGCAGGCCATTGGAGCTCTCGACCTTGAAGCGCTTTTTGCTTCAAGCGAGAGAGTGAAATGGCCGGAGATTCTAGCCGCTGGAGCTAGATAATATTTAAAAGCATAAGTGGCTCACACCACCCACACTCTCCATTCTGAAAAAAACCCGCCTTGCGCAGCGAGTTTTACTTGTCTTTGTTTGTAGGAACTGCATGACAATGACGACATCGTGGTTCATACGATTCTGAAGCCCCAACTAAAATAATCGGATCATCAAATGCCGCTGGTTCCCCATCAATTAATCGTTGTGTACGACTTGCCGGAGATCCACATGCAGAACATACTGCTTGTAGCTTTGTTACATGTTCAGCAATTGCCATCAGCTGAGGAACTTGTCCAAATGGTAGACCACGGAAATCTTGGTCTAAACCAGCTACAATGACACGATAGCCACGATTTGCCAATACTTGCACCACTTCCACAATGTCCCCATCAAAGAATTGTACCTCATCGATTGCAATTACATCCATATCTTCAGTGATATGTTCAAATATATCTTTTGAAGCTGAAACAGGAACTGCTTTTACCTTTAATCCGTTATGTGATACAACGTCTTCTTCACTATAGCGATTATCAATACATGGTTTAAATACAATTGCATGTTGTTTTGCAAATTGCGTACGGCGCACACGGCGGATTAACTCTTCTGATTTACCAGAAAACATACTACCGCAAATCACTTCAATCCAGCCATTTTGATTTATTAAGTACATGAAGCTCTCCTTTCATCTACTTTTTAGTTAAAAGTAGGGTAAAGGTATAATATTTTCACAAAAAAAACAGACAAGCGAATACATACACTTGCCTGTTTTATGTTTTTATTACTTGATACCGTATTTCTTATTGAAGCGATCAACGCGTCCGTCTGCAGTAGCAAACTTCTGACGTCCAGTGTAGAATGGGTGAGAATCAGAACTGATCTCAACTTTTAGTAATGGATAAGTGTTACCATCTTCCCACTCAACAGTTTCGCTAGAGCCTTTAGTAGACCCGCTTAAGAATTTGAAGCCTGTGTTTGTGTCCATGAATACAACTTTCTTGTAATCTGGGTGAATTCCTGCTTTCATTCTTTTCATCTCCTTCCGCCCTGAATCATTTTCGAAACAGAGTTTTTCATCTTCAGCTGCATACACAACTATATTGATGAAACACATATGATGAAATTATAACAAGGCTAACTTCATTTTGCAACTACCTGTTTTTGTCTTTTGAAATTTAAAGTGGCTTGGGCTCGATCAGCTCTGACCAGCTAAGGTTCTCCCACTTATTTCTCTCTTTAATATCACCTAAAAGGCATAAGAAAACTCGCTTACTATAAAATAAGCGAGTCCCAATCTTTTCCCTTTACTTAGTTGTTACATACCTTTTAGAGTCTGCAACAATGTTTTGTAAAAATTCTTCGTTTGTCTTCGTTTGACGAAGCTTACGTAAGAAACTTTCAACAAAGTCTGGTGTATCACGCATTGTTTTACGAATGCCCCATAACTTGTCTAAATGCTCTTTTGGAATTAATAGATCTTCTTTACGTGTACCAGAACGACGAATATCAATCGCTGGGAAGATACGACGTTCAGCTAACGAACGATCTAAGTGAAGTTCCATATTTCCAGTTCCTTTAAATTCCTCGTAAATAACATCGTCCATACGAGATCCTGTATCAACAAGGGCTGTTGCTAAAATCGTTAAGCTACCGCCCTCTTCAATATTACGTGCAGCTCCAAAGAAACGCTTCGGTCTATGGAAAGCCGCTGGGTCGATACCACCCGATAATGTTCTACCACTTGGCGGAATAACAAGGTTGTAAGCTCGCGCTAAACGGGTAATACTATCCATTAAAATGATAACGTCTTTTTTGTGCTCTACAAGACGCATTGCACGTTCTAACACAAGTTCAGCTACTTTAATATGATTTTCTGGTACTTCATCAAAAGTAGAACTTACAACGTCGCCCTTAACAGAACGTTCAATGTCTGTTACTTCCTCTGGACGCTCATCAATTAAAAGCACAATTAATTCTGCTTCTGGATGATTTGTTGTAACACTGTGTGCAATTTCTTTTAATAGACTTGTTTTACCAGCCTTTGGAGGCGCAACAATTAAACCACGTTGTCCAAATCCAACTGGTGCGATTAAATCCATGATACGTGTCGGTAACTTTTTCGGTTCCGTTTCCAATTTCATTTGGCGATCTGGGTATAATGGTGTTAATGCAGGGAAATGCACACGCTCTTTTGCTGAATCTGGATCATCTCCGTTTACAGCTTCAACTTGTAATAACCCAAAATAGCGTTCATTTTCTTTCGGAGGTCGTACTTTACCAGAAACTTTGTCTCCATTACGTAAATCGAAACGACGAATTTGCGAAGCTGAGATATAAATATCTTCTGAGCTTGGAGAATAGTTGATAGGACGTAGGAATCCAAATCCTTCTGATTGAATAATTTCTAATACGCCTTCCATGAAAAAGAAACCTTCTTTTTCTGCTCGAGCTTTCAAAATAGAAAAGATTAACTCTTTTTTCGTTAACTTGCTATAATACGAAATCTTAAATTCTTTCGCAAGCTCGTATAACTCTTTTAATTTCATGTTTTCTAATGCTGCAATTGACAAATTCATTCAGACACCACACTTTAACGTTATTCTCTTTTTTCATGGGTAAAGGGAAAAATACGGAAGGCAAATAATTAATAATGAAAGGCAATAAGTTCAAGTAGGGTAATATTCACTATTGTAACCCTTTTATCTAGTTTTAATCAATACGTTGGAACACAAATACAAGAAGCGAAGACAAGAAAATTTGTCTTCGCTTCTTATTTAGTTTAGTTCCAGCTCCGATAGTTAAAAAGGTCGACCATTTTAACCTTTCTGAACGAGCCGCTTACGCTTTTTATTTAATCCAGCTTCAGCAGCTAGAATGGTCGGTGGCTAGAAGGATCAGTCATTTCACCCCTTCCTGCGAGGCACAAAACGCCTCTTCGTCAGGAGTTCCAATGCCTTCCCCTTCTGAGCAAGCTGCTTACGCTTTTTACTTAAATCCAGTTCCAGCGGCTAGAATCTCCGGTCATTTCACTCTCTCACTCGAAGCAAAGAGCGCTTCAAGGTCGAGAGTTCCAATGTCCTGCGATTCTGAGCGAGCCGCTTCCACCTTTTACTTAATAACCAAGTTCGGTTTTTTATTTAAGCTATGACGACCATCTACGAAGCGAACTGTGCCTGATTTCGCACGCATAACAAGAGATTGCGTTGTTCCTACGCTACCTTTAAATTGAACACCGCGTAATAGTTCTCCATCTGTTACACCTGTTGCTGCAAAGATTGCATCGTCACCTTTTACTAAGTCCTCCATACGAAGGATACGATTAATGTCTTCTATGCCCATTTTTTTACAACGCGCTAATTCAGCTTCGTTTTGTGGCAATAGTTTTCCGTGAATTTCTCCACCTAAACATTTTAAAGCAACTGCTGCTAATACACCTTCAGGTGCTCCACCAGATCCAAATAAAATATCTACACCTGTACGATCAAACGCTGTATTAATCGCTCCAGCTACATCTCCATCATTAATTAATTTAATACGAGCACCAGCTTTACGAATTTCTTCGATAATTTCTTGATGACGTGGGCGATTTAAAACTGTCGCTACAACATCTTCAATATCTTTATTTTTCGCTTTCGCAACTGCACGTAAGTTATCAATAATAGGCGCATCAATGTCGACCGCCCCAACTGCTTCTGGGCCAACCGCGATTTTATCCATGTACATGTCAGGAGCATGTAACAAATTACCATGGTCTGCAATTGCAATAACAGCAAGAGCATTCCAGCCACCAGCTGCTACGATGTTTGTCCCTTCTAAAGGATCAACTGCAACGTCTACACGTGGTCCATATCCTGTACCTAATTTCTCTCCGATATATAGCATTGGTGCTTCATCCATCTCACCTTCACCAATTACAACTGTACCTTTCATCGGAATTGTATCAAATACATCACGCATAGCTGATGTTGCTGCACCGTCTGCTTCATCTTTTTTCCCGCGCCCCATCCAACGCGCTGATGATAATGCTGCAGCCTCTGTTACACGTACTAACTCCATAGATAAACTTCTTTCCACAATAATCCCTCTCCTTTAAGTCTTTATATTTCTGCCGTATTTTGTGAACCGTGTTTTTCTATAAAGTGTACTTCCGCAAGTAGTGATGCTTCGCTTCCCCCTTGCGGAAGTATCACTTATGCGTTCTTCATCTCTTCAATTTCTTGTTTTGTCATTTGTTCTCGCCAAATGTTTGCTCCAAGCCCTTTAAGCTTGTCCACTATATTCTCATAACCTCGATCAATATGCTCAAGTCCTGTTACTTCTGTAATTCCATCTGCCATTAACCCTGCAATAACAAGTGCCGCTCCCGCTCGTAAATCACTCGCCTTCACTTTTGCACCTTGCAGTAACACAGGACCAGTTACAATTGCCGAACGACCTTCTACTTTAATTTGAGCATTCATACGACGTAATTCATCAATGTGTTTGAAACGGGCACCGTAAATTGTATCTGTTACAACTCCCGTCCCGTGCGCTTTTGTTAAAAGCGTCGTAAACGGCTGTTGTAAATCTGTTGGAAAACCTGGATATACAAGCGTTTTGATATCAACTACTTTTAACTTTCTATTACCGTTCACCGTAATTTGATCATCGTTCGTTTCAACTTGAACACCAGCTTCTCTTAGCTTTGCAGTAACTGATTCTAAGTGCTGAGGAATAACGTTATCAACCGTTACTTCTCCTCCTGATGCAGCTCCTAGAATCATATACGTACCAGCTTCGATACGATCTGGGATGATAGTATGGTGACAACCATGTAAAGAGTCCACACCATCTATTCGGATTACATCTGTACCAGCACCTTTAATACGTGCTCCCATGCTTGTTAACAATGTAGCTACATCAATAATCTCGGGCTCTTTCGCTGCATTTTCAATAACAGTTCTACCTTTCGCTCGTACAGCTGCTAGCATAATATTAATCGTAGCTCCCACACTAACAACATCTAAATAAATACGTGCTCCATGTAGTTCATCTGCCCTTAAATAGATGGCACCTTGTTCATTTGTAACATGTGCACCCAGCGCTTCAAACCCTTTAATATGCTGATCAATTGGCCTCGGTCCTAAATGACATCCACCCGGAAGCCCAATAACAGCTTTTTTAAAACGGCCAAGCATCGCACCCATTAAATAATAAGAAGCGCGCAACTTTTTCACTTTTCCATTTGGCAAAGGCATTGCAACCATGTTAGAAGGATCGACTACCATCTCTTCCTCCTGTCCATAAGTTACTTTCCCTCCAATTTCCTCTAGTAAGTCTCCTAACATTTTCACGTCCGAAATATTAGGGACACCACCAATAGTTACTGGAGTATCTGCTAAAATTGTCGCTGGAATTAATGCAACGGCACTGTTCTTTGCACCGCTTACTCGAATTGTTCCATTTAAAGCTCTTCCGCCTTCAATTAGCAATTTTTCCATATTGAGCTCCCTTCTTGTGAATGTATTTACTTTCTATATTTTTATAGAAAGCTCCCCTTAAGAATCTCAATTACTCTTTCCATCCCAAAACTCAATAAAGTGAAACTTTAATTAGTCGGGGGTGTTTATCCCCCACTGGTTATTAGTTGAACCAATCGGGCTTTTACGGGCAGTTGACCCCCACCTAACTTTTTTGCTTCCACTAAATTTTGAGGTGGGGGTCTTACTGCCCTTTAATGCGGGATAAATAGGAAACCATTATCTTCATTTCTCCTGTAGCACGAATAGATAAAGATCAACTATTCATCGAATTCACTTTATCAATTTAGATACGTTATCACATTTATTAATAGGACTATGCACATTATTTTCTATTTAAAAACCAAAAATGATAAAATCTTTCGACTTGTTCACGCTTTCATTATACAACGAAAGGAAACCGTCTAAAAGACTAGACGGTTTCCAAAACGGAATTTTATTCTTACGCTTTACCGTTAGAACCGAACTCACGCATTTTACCAGCAACAGTTGCTTTAATAGCGTCGCGGCCAGGTCCGATAAATTTACGAGGATCGTAAACTTCTTGGTCTTTGTTTAATACTTCACGAACAGCTTTTGTAAACTCGATTTGGTTCTCAGTGTTTACGTTGATTTTTGAAGTACCTAAAGAGATAGCTTTTACGATATCAGCAGTTGGGATACCAGTACCACCGTGTAATACTAAAGGTACGCCAGTGAAGTCACGAACTTGTTCCATTTCAGCGAATCCTAAGTTAGGCTCACCTTTGTAAGGACCGTGTACAGAACCTAAAGCTGGAGCTAGGCAATCGATACCTGTTGCTTCAACAAGGTGCTTACACTCTGCTGGATCAGCGTAAATTACGCCTTCAGCGATTACGTCGTCTTCTTGTCCGCCAACTGTTCCAAGCTCAGCTTCAACAGATACGTTACGAGCGTGTGCGTATTCTACTACTTGTTTAGTAGTTTCAACGTTTTCTTCGAATGGGTGGTGAGAAGCGTCGATCATTACAGATGTGAAACCTGCATCAATTGCTTCTTTACATTTTTCGAAGCTTGAACCATGGTCAAGGTGAATCGCTACAGGAACAGTGATGTTCATTTCTTCGATTAAAGCTTTAACCATAGCTACAACTGTTTTGAAACCAGTCATATGACGAGCTGCACCCTCAGATACACCTAGGATTACAGGAGATTTTTCTTCTTCCGCAGCAGCTAAGATAGCTTGAGTCCACTCTAAGTTGTTCATGTTGAATTGACCAACTGCGTATTTTCCTTCTAGTGCTTTGTTTAGCATTTCTTTCATAGAAACTAAAGGCATGGTGAATCCTCCTAAAAAACGTTTTTTGTATCCGATAAGTTCTTATCGCTGGTAGTATGACCAGAATAAGGTAAAATATGTATATCTACATACCGGACTTTTTTCTACACTCAATAGGATAACAACTTGTACTCAAAAACTCAACCGTATTCACCTGCACAATAGTCCATGTAAACGCTTTTTTCCATATTTTTTATAAAAAATTCATTTTTACGCCTCTACAGCGAGCTCATTTCTCACAGCTTGACGAATTTCATCAATATCAAATGGTTTAGCAAAATGCATTAAAGCACCTAAATCTTTTGCTTCTTGGATCATATCAAGCTCTCCATAAGCAGTCATTAAAATGACTTTAATACTCTCATCAATTTCTTTTACATGCTTTAAAATCTCTATACCATCCATGCCTGGAATTTTCATATCTAATACTACTAAATCCGGATTATCTTTTTTCACGATATCTAAAGCTTGAAATCCATTCGCTGCTTGGAATGTCTGATAACCTTCTTTTTGGAACACTTCATGTAATAACACACGAATCCCATATTGATCATCAACGATTAAAATTTTACCTTCCATAATTCCCAACCTTTCTGTGTAAGTACAAGATTTAAAGCTTCTTATATCTTAACGATTTATTTTCGCTATTCTTTGGCAAATTCCTTCCTATTCTTTCTTATTTTACCGTTTCCTATTTTGTTATGCTACCCTACGATTTCACCTTTCTAAAAAAATAAACTATAATGAAAGCCGGCAAACACGTACGAAGGGAGTAACATTATGTTAAAAATTTTTTCAACTCAATTAAGTGGTTATTTCTCCAGAGTTTCTCAAAAAGAAGAAATGAATATAGAAGATAGCGCTCGTTTACTTGCTCAAGCACTAATTGGCGATGGTTTCATTTATTTATATGGTACAAATGAAATGGATGGTGTTGTTACCGAAGCACTATTCGGTGCTGAACCAATGAAGCAAGCAAAACGCTTATTTGAAAATGGTAAAGAAGCAGAAGTAACCTCTGCGGATCGTGTACTTCTTATTAGCCGTTTTTCAACAGATGAAGCAGTTGTAGAAATTGCAAAAAAACTACAAGAAGAGGGACACTCTATTGTCGGCATTTCTGCTCTTCAAGAAGGTACGAAATCACTGGAACAATATACAGACGTACATATTGATACAAAACTGTTAAAAGGCCTTATTCCAGACGATGAAGGTAAT
>NZ_JBKFAQ010000003.1:49417-178194 GCF_053345735.1 Bacillus sp. D48C | reverse complement strand
CCGTCACTTTAAAGTGACGGCGCTTTTTTTATTACTTGCTCTCTTTATTCGTAATAGAAGCTCTTACGAAGTCATGGAACAATGGTTGTGGACGGTTTGGACGAGAAACAAGTTCTGGGTGGAACTGTGCTGCTACGAACCAAGGGTGGTCTTTTAATTCAATGATTTCAACTAGACGACCGTCTGGGCTTGTACCAGAGAATACGAATCCTTCTTTTTCCATATCCGGACGGAACTGGTTGTTGAACTCATAACGATGACGATGACGCTCATATACAACCGGCTCATTATAAGCATTGTAAGCATTTGTTTCTTCAGAAAGCTTACATGGGTATAGACCAAGACGAAGTGTACCACCTAGGTCCTCTACATCTTTTTGTTCTGGTAATAGGTCAATGATTGCGTATGGTGTATCAGGGTTAATTTCAGAAGAGTTAGCACCTTCTAAACCTAATACATTACGTGCGAATTCGATTGATGCAAGTTGCATACCTAAGCAAATTCCTAAGAATGGAACTTTGTTTTCACGAGCATATTGAATCGCAACGATTTTACCTTCTACACCACGATCGCCGAAGCCACCTGGTACAAGGATACCATCTGTGTCTCCTACTAATTCTTGTACATTTTCTGCTGTTACGTGCTCAGCATTTACCCATTTTACTTCTACATCTGTATCGAATGAGTAACCAGCATGACGAAGTGCTTCTACAACAGAAATATATGCATCTTGAAGTTCTACATATTTACCAACAAGAGCGATTTTTGTTTTCTTAGAAAGGTTACGTACCTTGTTAACTAGCGCAGTCCACTCTGTCATATCTGCAGCTGGATTGTCTAATTTTAAGTGATCACAAACGATTTGGTCCATGTTTTGTTCTTGAAGAGATAATGGAACCGCATATAAAGTATCTGCATCGCGAGCTTCGATAACTGCTTTTGTATCGATGTCACAGAATAATGCAAGCTTGTCTTTCATATCTTGAGAAACAGGAAGTTCTGTACGAACAACGATAATATTTGGTTGAATACCTAAGCTACGAAGTTCTTTAACACTATGTTGTGTTGGTTTTGTTTTCATTTCACCCGCTGCTTTTAAGTACGGGATTAACGTACAGTGAATGTACATTACATTGTCACGACCGATGTCGCTCTTAATTTGACGGATTGCTTCTAAGAATGGTAGAGACTCGATATCACCAACAGTTCCACCGATTTCTGTAATAACAACATCCGCATTTGTTTCACGGCCAGAACGATATACGCGCTCTTTAATTTCGTTAGTAATGTGAGGAATAACTTGAACTGTTCCTCCTAAATATTCACCGCGACGCTCTTTTTGAAGAACTGAAGAGTAAATTTTACCTGTTGTTACGTTGCTGTATTTGTTTAAGTTAATGTCGATAAAACGCTCATAGTGACCAAGGTCTAAGTCAGTTTCTGCGCCATCATCTGTTACGAATACCTCACCGTGTTGGTATGGGCTCATAGTCCCTGGGTCTACGTTAATGTATGGATCAAACTTTTGAATCGTTACATTTAAACCACGATTTTTTAAAAGTCTTCCAAGAGATGCTGCTGTAATACCTTTTCCTAAAGACGATACTACACCGCCTGTTACAAAAATATACTTAGTCATGAAAAAGCTCCCTTCTATTTTGCTGTTATATAATCACCGTTGCAAAGCGCAACGTATGTAGATAACACTGTATCCATCTTATTGTTAGACTCTTTTTATTTTCTAAACAAAAAACAAAAAAGAAAATTGCTCCCCTCATCACATAAAGTAATAAGTAGGGAGCAATTTTCTTTTATATTTACACTTTAAAAGTATTATCGTCCTTTTTTAAAGAGCCCAAAAATGATTCTACATGGACGATAATGAAAAGTCAAGAACTACAGTTCTTCCTCTTCTTCTTCAGTTTCATCATACTCAAGTTCTTCTTCAGCGAAGTCGTCTTCTTCATCTTCTTCTAAATCATCAAGATCGTCGTCATCTCCGTCTTCTTCTTCAAGAACCTTGTCCAAATCTTCTACATCATCTTCTTCGTCTGCATTTCCGTCTGCATCGTCAAAGTCATCTTCATCTTCTTCAATGTAGTCGTCAAAACCGTCTTCTTCAACTTTACGTTTCTTCTTCGGTTTTGGCTGCGGTAAGATTTCTTCATCAATTTGCTCATATGGGTACCAGCTGCGTAGTCCCCAACGATTTTCTCCTAAATTAATGAAACGTCCATCGATGTTTAAGTCTGTATAAAATTGTGCGAGTTTCGCATTAACTTGCTCTTGAGATAGTCCCAGCACTTGAGCGATTTCTTGAACCAACTCGTTGAATGTCGTTGCTTGTCTTTTATCCCCTAAAACGCTATGTACAACTTCAATCATTGAACATTCTTTTAGCTCTTCTGGTGAATATTGCTTAAAATTCACTTATGCGGCACTTCCTTTCATCAAATATAACCTTATATATAACGGTCTGCTTAAAAAAATCCATACTATTCATTATAAACAAAAGTCGCACAAATATGCTACAAAAAAAACGGGAAACTTTTATATGGTAATAAAATTAATAATTTGTCTGTTCCTTATTTCGGAAGCATATGGGCACCTTGCAACACATACCTAATTTGCATTTCTGTGTATTCTTCAAGCGTATACAGTTTTTGCAGCGCCCAGCGTCTAAACCCCCACATTTGTCCTTGTATAAAAATATTATGTGCAAGAAGCTGTATTTCTTTTTTATTTAATATAAACGTTCCATTTTCCGTACACTGTTCTAAAATATCCTCAAACATTCCTACCATTTGAAACTCTTTTTCTAATACATATGGGAGAGATTCTTTCGGTAAAAAACGTACTTCTTGATACATAATTAATACTTCTTCTTGTAATTCGTCCATCACTTTAAAGTAATTCGTTATCGCTATCTTTAAACTTTCTATACTCCCTTTTTCTGTACATACTACTTCCTCTAATCGTTCTTTTACATGTTCATATATACTATCACAAACTAAATACAAAACATCATCTTTTGTACGAATGTACTCATAAAGTGTCCCTATACTAAATCCCGCCGCTTTTGCAATCTCTCTCGTTGTTGTACGCGGAAATCCTTTTTGTTTAAACAGTTGCACCGCACCTTTAATCATTTGTTCACGTCTTAACGCAACTAATTTTTCATCTTTCACCGATGCATGTACATTATGTTTAACCATTACCTTCACCTCTCTCTATTATTTTTTGGAAGGAAAAAGCGTAGGAAAATACCTACGCTTTCGTTCCTACTTCGTTAACATACGAGAAATTACAAGCCTCTGAATCTCTTGTGTTCCTTCATATATTTGTGTAATCTTTGCATCTCGCATATAACGCTCTACTGGATAATCTTTCGTATAACCGTAACCACCAAATACTTGCACCGCTTCAGTCGTCACCTTCATCGCTGTATCCCCCGCAAATACTTTTGACATCGCTGATTCTTTTCCATACGGAAGCCCTTCTGATTCAAGCCAAGCCGCTTGATATGTTAAAAGGCGTGCCGCTTCTACATCTGTTGCCATATCCGCAAGTTTAAAGCCAATCCCTTGCTGCGCCGCAATTGGCTTTCCAAATTGATGGCGCTCCCTTGCATATTCTACAGAAGCATCTAAAGCCCCTTGTGCAATACCAACAGCTTGCGCCGCAATACCGTTACGACCTCCATCTAATGTTTGCATCGCAACTTTAAATCCTTGCCCCTCTTCTCCAAGTAGATTCTCTACAGGAATACGGCAATCTTCAAACATAATTTCAGTCGTTGGTGAAGAGCGAATCCCTAGCTTGCTCTCCTTCTTCCCAACTGAAAATCCCGGTGTATCACTTTCTACAATAAATGCACTCGTACCGCGCTGCTTCGATTCAGGATTAGTTAGCGCAAAAACAACATAAATATCAGCAATACCGCCATTTGTAATGAAAATTTTTGATCCATTTAAAATATAATGGTCGCCATCTCTCTTTGCGATTGTCTTCATTCCACCAGCATCCGATCCAGATCCTGGCTCCGTTAAGCCGTATGCACCAATTTTCTTCCCTTCAGCCATCGGTCGTAAAAACTTTTGCTTTTGTTCTTCTGTCCCAAATTTAAAAATTGGCCATCCCGCAAGTGAAGTATGTGCAGATAGTGTTACACCTGTTGAAGCACAAACTCGAGATAATTCTTCAATAGCAATTACGCATGCTAAGTAATCGCTTCCAATTCCTCCGTATTCTTCAGGCCACGGAATACCAGTTAAACCAAGCTCTGCCATTTGATCAAATAACTCTCGATCAAATCTCTCTTCCTCATCACGCTCAGCTGCTGTTGGTGCTACTTCATTTTTAGCAAAATCTCGAACCATTTTTCTTATCATTTCATGTTCTTCTGATAGTTTAAAATGCATCTCCGTCTCCCCCTCGCCCTTTTATAAAGCACGGCTAATAACAAGTTTCTGTATTTCACTTGTTCCTTCATATATTTGCGTGATTTTCGCATCACGGAAAAATCGTTCTACTGGATAGTCTTTCGTATAACCGTAACCACCAAATACTTGCACCGCCTCAATCGCGACTTCAACCGCTGTCTTAGAAGCAAATAATTTCGCAATAGATGCTTCTTTACCGCATGGTAATCCTTGTGCCCTAAGAGACGCCGCTCTATATACGAGTAACCTTGCTGCTTCGACACTTGTTGCCATATCTGCAAGTTTGAAGCCAATCCCTTGCTGCGCCGCAATTGGTTTCCCAAATTGCTCTCGTTCTTTTGCATAATCAATCGCACATGCAAGCGCCGCTTCAGCAATTCCTAACGCCTGTGCACCGATTCCAATTCGCCCAACATCTAAATTCGCCATTGCCACCTTGAATCCTTGTCCTTCTTCCCCAAGTAAATTCTCAGCTGGCACTTTCATATCTTCAAAAGTAAGTTGTACCGTACGAGAACCGAGAAGCCCCATCTTATGTTCATCTTTTCCGATGATTAAACCAGGTGTATCTTTCTCTACTATAAATGCAGAAATACCACTTTTTCCTGCATCTGGATTTGTAGAAGCGAATACAATGTACGTACTTGCTTCACCACCATTTGTAATAAACACTTTCGATCCATTAATAATATAATGATCGCCTTTTTTTACAGCTCTTGATTTCAAACTCCCTGCATCCGATCCTGCATTTGGCTCTGTTAAAGCAAATGCGCCTAAATATTCCCCGGTTGCAAGTTTAGAAACATATTTTTTCTTCTGTTCTTCTGTTCCGAAATATAAAATCGGATTCATTCCAACTGACGTATGTACAGCTAAAATTACACCAACTGTTGCACTTACCTTTGAGATTTCCTCAATTGCTAGAATGTAAGAAATAAAATCCATTTCTGCCCCGCCGTATTTTGCAGGCGCTGGAATCCCCATTAATCCAAGATTACCCATCTTTTGTAAAACCTCTTTTGGGAACACCCCTTGTTCCATACTAGGAACAAAGGGAGCTATTTCCTTCTGTGCAAAATCCCGAACCATTTTCCTCATCATTTGCTGCTCTTCATTAAAACGAAAGTTCATATACTCCGCCTCCATTTGCTATATATCCTTTTAACAATTTGGTAAGACCACTATTTTGTAACAAAGGGGGAATTTATTCGTAAACGTAGAATCCACGACCTGTTTTACGACCTAACCATCCTGCATTCACATACTTACGTAATAACGGACATGGGCGATATTTACTATCTCCTAATCCTTCATGCAACACTTCCATAATGTATAAACACGTATCTAAACCGATAAAATCAGCGAGCGTCAAAGGCCCCATCGGATGGTTCATACCCAGCTTCATTACTTCATCAATTGCTTCTTTCGTCGCTACACCTTCATATAACGTATAAATTGCTTCGTTAATCATCGGTAACAAAATGCGGTTTGATACAAAACCTGGGAAATCATTTACTTCAACTGGTACTTTCCCAATTTTTTTCGTAATATCTTCAATTGCTTCATATACCGCATCATCTGTAGCCAAACCACGAATAATCTCAACAAGCTTCATAACTGGAACTGGATTCATAAAGTGCATACCGATTACTTTTTCCGGACGCTTCGTTACCGCTGCAATTTCTGTAATTGGCAGAGATGACGTATTCGTCGCTAAAATTGCGTGTTCTGGAGCAATTTCATCTAGATTCGCAAAGATTTTCTTTTTAATATCCATTTTCTCAACAGCTGCTTCAATAATAAGATCCGCTTCTTTCACACAATCTAAATCAAGCGTTACTGTAAGACGATTTAATGTCGCTTCCTTCTCTTCTTCCTTCATGCGTCCTTTTTCTACTTGGCGCGCTAAGTTTTTCGTAATGATAGCCAAACCTCTATCTAATTGCTCTTGTTTTAAATCTTGTACCTTCACGTCATATCCTGCCATTGCACATACTTGTGCAATTCCTGATCCCATTTGCCCTGCACCAATTACAACAATGTTTTGTACACCCATTTTTTCTTCCCCCTTAATTGTTAATAAATTTTATACCCTCGAACTTTAATTAGTGAACTTCAATCATCACTGCGTCCCCTTGACCGCCACCGCTACAAATCGAAGCAATTCCAATTCCGCCGCCGCGCTGCTTAAGCGCATGGATTAGTGTAACGATAATGCGCGCTCCGCTTGCTCCAATTGGATGTCCCATCGCTACTGCGCCGCCATTTACATTCAATTTTTCTGGATCAATTCCTGCGATTTCTGTACTTGCAATTGCTACCGCTGCAAATGCTTCATTAATCTCGAATAAATCGATATCTTCAATTGTCTTGCCTGTTTTTTCAAGCAATGCGTTAATTGCATAACCTGGCGTTCTTGGGAAATCTTTAGATTCCACTGCAATTGCTGTATGCGCCAAAATTGTCGCTAATGGCTTTCTTCCTTCTTGCTTCGCTCTGTCTTCGCTCATTAATACAAGTGCGGCACCACCATCGTTCAAGCCTGGCGCATTACCAGCTGTCACCGCCGCTGTCTTATCAAATACAGGTTTTAACTTTGCTAACTTTTCAATCGTTGTATCTTCACGTGGCGCCTCATCCTTTGCAACGACAATAGAATCGCCTTTTCTTTGCGGGATCGTTACTGGAACGATCTCCTCTTCAAAACGTCCTTCTTTATGCGCTGAAACCGCACGCTGATGGCTACGATATGCCCATTCATCTTGCGCTTCGCGAGAAATTCCATCTTCCTTCGCAACTTCTCCGCCATAAACACCCATGTGTGTACCTGAAAATGCGCATGTTAAACCGTCAGCAACGTTTAAATCAATAACTTCGTTGTTGCCCATTCTGTATCCCCATCTTGCTCCGCGTAAAATGTAAGGACTGTTACTCATCGACTCCATACCACCAGCTACAATCAGTGATTGATCGCCAGTACGAATAATCTGATCCGCTAACGTAACCGCACGAAGGCCTGATGCACAAACTTTATTGACTGTTTCCGTCTGCACTTCCCAAGGGATTCCTGCAGCCCTTGCAGCTTGGCGCGATGGAATTTGTCCCTGTCCACCTTGAATAACCGTTCCAAATATAACTTCTTCAACATCACTAGCTGCAACATTTGCTCTTTCAAGCGCTGCTTTAATTGCAATTCCTCCAAGTTCCGTCGCTTTTACATCTTTTAAAGATCCTCCGAATTTTCCAACTGGTGTTCTTGCAGCACTTAAAATAACTGTTTTACTCATGTTTCTTTCCCCCATTTCATTTTTTAACACTGAGCGCTCGCTCGGTATCCCTACGTTGAGAAGAGGTGCAATCATTGCACCTCTTTCTAAAGTTGTATACATTCTTATAAACTACATCGCTTCTTTTTTCTGTCCGATAACAGATCGTTCTAAAATCTCTGTCACATCAAGAGTTTGAACTTTTTCTTCTACCTCTTTCGCTTTCGTGCCATCACTGATCATCGTTAAGCAATATGGACAACCTGTACCGATAATGGATGGCTGTACAGCTAATGCTTGTTCTGTACGAGCAACGTTAATACGAGAGCCTGTTGTTTCTTCCATCCACATTAAGCCACCACCTGCGCCACAACACATTCCAGTCTCACGGTTACGTGCCATTTCTACAAGATTCACTCCAGGAATCGCTTTCAAAATGTCACGTGGCGCTTCGTACACTTCGTTGTATCTTCCTAAATAACAGGAATCATGGTACGTAACTGTTTCTTCAATAGCATGAACAGGCTTTAAACGCCCTTCTTTCACCCACTGGGCTAACAATTCTGTATGATGATAGACTTCTGCTTGCAAGCCAAAGTCCGGATACTCATTTTTAAATGTGTTATAAGCATGAGGATCAATCGTAACGATTTTCTTCACTCCTGCCTTTTCAAATTCTTCGATATTCTTTGTAGCCATCTCTTGGAATACAAATTCATTTCCGAGGCGACGTGGTGTATCTCCAGAATTCTTTTCTTTATTACCGAGAATTGCGAATGAAATGCCTGCTTCGTTCATTAACTTCGCAAATGATATTGCAATCTTCTGACTACGGTTGTCGTATGATCCCATTGAACCAACCCAGAATAAATACTCGAATTCCTCACCAGCTTTTGATTTTTCTTTTACAGTTGGAACTGTTACTTCGTCATCACCTTGGCGCCATGTTTCACGCTCTTTACGGTTCAGACCCCACGGATTTCCTTGACGCTCGATGTTTGTCATCGCGCGTTGTGCTTCCGCGTCCATTTTTCCTTCTGTTAAAACGAGATATCGACGTAAATCAATAATTTTGTCAACATGCTCATTCATAACTGGACATTGATCTTCACAGTTACGACACGTTGTACATGCCCAAATCTCTTCTTCTGTAATAACATCTCCGATTAAACTCGGATCGTAAGCGAGCGTTGTAGCCGCTGATTCTTGTTGTCCTTTTCCAGCTGCCATCATCGCTAACTGATTTCCTTGTGTATTATTGAAGGCAACTACTGGAACCCACGGTGCTTTTGATGTTACCGCAGCCCCTTTATCAGTTAAATGATCGCGAAGTTTTAATATTAAGTCCATCGGCGATAACATTTTCCCTGTGCCTGTTGCTGGACACATATTTGTACAACGGCCACACTCTACACAAGCGTATAAGTCAATAAGTTGATTTTGTCTAAAGTCTTCAATTTTACCAACACCAAATGTTTCTTGTGTTTCATCTTCAAAATCAATCTTTTCAAGCTTCCCTGGATTTGAAATACGACCGAAAAATACATTAGCTGGTCCCGCAATTAAATGCGCATGTTTTGATTGTGGAACATACACTAAAAACGTTAACAAAATTAGTAAATGCACCCACCAAGAGAAATAGAACACTGAAATGGCTACGGTTTCATTTATCCCGCTAAAAACGTAAGCGATTGCAGAAGCAATTGGTTCACTCCATGAAAGCTCCTCGCCATGCCATATAAGTCCCATACCGTTACCAAGTAGCACAGAGATCATTAAACCACCGATAAAGATAAGAACAAGACCTGATTTGAAGTTACGTTTTAAACGAACAAGCTTTTCTACATAACGTCTATGAAAAGCCCAAAATACTGCAATTAAAATAACAAGTGTGACAATTTCCTGGAAGAATGTAAATGCAGGGTATAGTGGTCCAAGTGGAAGATGTGATCCTGGTGCGAGTCCTTTCCAAACGAAGTCAATTGCTCCAAATTGGACAAGAATAAATCCGTAAAAGAACATAACGTGAATGATGCCGCTTTTCTTATCTTTCAGCAGCTTTTTCTGACCGAAAACATTGACCTTAAGAAGATCCCAACGCTCTTTAAAACGACGGTCAAATTCAATTTTTTTTCCTAATTGTATGTAGGCTATTCTCGTCCGTATAAGATATACAAACAAATATCCTGCATAAGCAATAACAGCAATGGCAGCCAGCCAATTAATGATCAGTAAGCTATTCATTTTTATGCTACCCCTCTCTTTGTAAGCCCTCTTTCTTTTTAGAATCTTCAAAAATATATAATTTTCTGAATTATATCCCCTACCCCCATTATATAATGAGTGAGCATTCAGTCAACAGTTTTTTGTTATAGAACAACACATTTTTTCATAAAGCTGTTTATTTCGGTGAAACTATAAAGTGAAACTTTAATCTGTAGGGGTGGTTCATCCCCCACTGATTATTAGTTGAACCAATCGGGCTTTTACGGGCAGTTGATTTCCAAACTAACTTCTACTTATTCATCAATTTTTGAAGCAGGAAGCTTACTGCCCGTTAAAGCGGGATAAAGTGAAACTTTAATCAATAGGGGTGGTTCATCCCCCACTGATTATTAGTTGAACCAATCGGGCTTTTACGGGCAGTTGATTTCCAAACTAATTTCTACTTATTCATCAATTTTTGAAGCAGGAAGCTTACTGCCCGTTAAAGCGGGATAAAGTGAAACTTTAATCAGTGCGACATACTATCCTCTGATGAAATTTATAATAACAACCGTGCTACCCGTATCATTTGTAACACACTGAAGGTGAAAAGAATGCGAAGGAGGGAATTCACTGATGCTCTACTTATCTCTTTTGTTAATATCCGTTGCTCTTTGGATTACAATTGACCTTTCATACGGGAGACTTCTTCATTTAAAGCGGGTAAGCTCTCGCACTTTCCCTTTACGTCAAAGTGATTTTCACCTTTATACATACGGGAAAGATTTGTATGACGCCTTATTTACTGATATAAAACAAGCACAGCACCACATTCATATTTTATTCTTCATTGTAAAAAACGATAAAATCAGTCGTGAATTTTTAAAGTTGCTGATTGATAAGGCTCAGGAAGGAATTGAAGTACGACTTTTACTTGATCGATTTGGCAGCCATTATTTATCAAACGAAGCTATTCGCTCCCTGCGAAAACATGGTGTATCTTTTTCATTTTGTCATAAGATAAAATTTCCTCTACTTTTCTTTTCTGCCAATCAAAGAAATCATAGAAAAATTACAGTGATTGATGGGAAAACTGGCTATATCGGGGGCTTTAATATCGGCGAAGAGTATCTAGGGCATAATGAATATTTAGGATTATGGCGAGACTATCATTTACGTCTTACAGGAGAAGGGGTTCAAGATTTACAAAAGCAATTTTTGCATGACTGGTTTGATGATACGAAACAGAATTTATTGGATGTTTCTCTTTATTTTCCAAAACAAAACCCAGGTACCATAATGCATCAATTTATTCCGACTGATGGTGCTTATTTACAGCATACTTTTTTACATTTAATTAACGGAGCAAAAAAAGAAATCTGTATTGGTACACCATATTTCATTCCTGGAAAAAAAATTATGAATGCCTTATTAAAAGCAAGAGAGAGAGGGGTTCAAATCACAATTCTCGTTCCAGAAAAAGCTGATCACCCTCTCGTTCGAGAAGCAAAATTCCCGTACTGCCGAAAATTAATACAGGCTGGTTGCAATATTTACGCATTTCAACAAGGTTTTTTTCACGCCAAAATTATTATAGTGGATGATGATATTTGTGATATTGGAACAGCAAACTTTGATATGAGAAGTTTATATATTAACCATGAAATAAACTGCCTGTTATATAATAAACATTTCATTCGAACAGTAAAAAATAAATTCCATGAAGATCTAGAGAATGCATCCGTACTTTCCTATAGCGATGTAAACCCACCTTCTCTTATCGATAGAGGAAAAGAATGGATTGGAACAATGCTTGCTTTCTTTTTATAGGAAAGACAATGAATAAAAGAGGTGTATCTCATATGATTATGCGGTTTGGATATGTCTCACATGCAATGGCACTCTGGGACTGTTCTCCTGCCAAAACAATGACGTTTACAAGCTTTAAGAAACTCAGCAAACAAGAGCGAGAAGACAAATTGTACCATGTTATAAGGAAAAATTTAGAGCACACAATACGTATCCTTCATTACAATATAGCGCATGAAATCCCGCTATATCGCCTATCGTCTTCCATCGTCCCACTTGCAACACATCCCGAAGTCGAGTTTGACTATATTGGGGTATTCACACCACTTTGGCGTAAAATAGGGGCTTTAATTAAAGAACACAATTTACGAATAAGTTTTCATCCAAATCAATTTACTTTATTTACAAGTGACAAGCCACATATTACTACTAACGCTATTACGGATATGACTTATCATTATAAAATATTGGATGCTATAGGCATTGCAGATTCTTCTTACATTAATATTCATGTAGGTGGAGCCTATGGAAATAAAGAAAAGGCAATTGAGCGCTTCCATGAAAACATAAAAAAACTTCCTGCACATATAAAAAAACAAATGACCCTTGAAAACGATGATAAAACGTATACAACTTCTGAAACTTTATCAATTTGCCAAAAAGAAAATATCCCATTTGTATTTGATTATCATCATCATATGGCCAATCTTTGCGAGGAACCACTAGAAGAGTTGCTTCCTGCAATTTTTGAAACTTGGTCACATACAAATATCTCTCCTAAAGTTCACATTTCCTCCCCAAGATCGGAAAAAGAATTTAGGGCTCATGCTGAATATATCGATTTAGAGTTTATTAAGCCCTTCTTACACGTTGCAAAAAAAAACAATCATAATTTCGATATTATGATTGAAAGTAAACAAAAAGACTTAGCACTATTCCGATTAATAGATGAACTTTCTGCTATAAGAGGCATTAAAAGAATAAGTGGTGCAATGTTACAGTGGTAAATTGTAACTTTGCACCATTTTTTCAAAAAAGTAATTTTTATAGTAAAAAACATCCTATTTTATATGCTATTATTTAAATTAGCATTCCCCCGAGATTCAACTTTATTGAAACGGAGTCATAATATGATTAATCAAAAAAAGTATGTACAATTTGTCATAATATACATATCTATATTTGCTCTTTGGATACTCTTTATTCCAAATGAGTCGCATATAAAGGAAATTGGGATTCTTTTCTTATTCTGTTTTGCTGCACTTTTTTCTTGCCACTGTTTATATAAAGCTATTAAAAAAATGAAACGCAGTGATAAACTATTTTGGATTTTATTACTATGCACTTGCCTATGTGGATTAGTTATGGAGATAACCCTATTTCTTAGTTCGATTTCCATGCATAATCAATCTATATTTTCATATAAAGCATTACCTTTTTTTATCATACAATATATTTTGCTCTTTGTTGGATTTGCTATAAAGTTTATAAAAAATTACTCTATTAAGGGACTTTCTCAATTCTCATTCGATAGCATCTTTATTATTATTATGAACATTTATTTCACCTTAACTTTTATCTTAGATATTTCAAGCTTCCGCATGTTAACAAAGGACACTTGGATTTTAATTGGGTATTTTATTGCACAATCATTAGTAATTTACGCCGTTATTAGCCTATATAGAAGAGAACAATATTCTTCTAGTAGAATCGCATTAATTATCGGTTTCACTATTATACTCGTATACGGTTATATTCATCTGTTTCAATTGAATTTTGGGATGAAAACTTCCGCTGAAATTAATTATTTAATACACACTGCTTCTATTTTATTAATTGGACTTTCTTCCATACTATATATTTTGGATAAACCAATGCAGCATGAAACGAAAGCAAAATATTATCGATTCGATTATATACGTTTTATACTACCTTATTTTAGTATAATTATTACTTTTTCTTTTATTATCATTCAACCTTGGGATGATAAATTCATGTTAATCGGCCTCGTGTTATCACTTATTTTGTTATTCTTGCGGCAACTTTACATGCGGAAAGATAATCAAGCACTAATCCATACATATGAACAGTTGACTACACAACTAGAGGGCGAAGTTGAAGAAGGTGCATTTGCATTATCAAAAAGTGAACAACGCTATAAATCTTTATTCGAAGATCATCCCGATGCCGTTTTCTCTTTAAATATGAATGGCATTTTTCAACAATCTAATAAGGCATGCGAAAGCTTATTTACTGCCTATTATTGCGAAGTGGCAAGCTATTCTCTGGTACACTTCATTGATTCAAAAGACCACGAACTACTTAAGAAGGCTTTACAAATTACAAAGGAAGGTAAGCCACAAACGTTAGAAGTTCGTACAAAAGAACAAGAAGGCTATTATTATTATCTCCATATTACACTTATCCCTACTTTTATAAACAAAGAAGTGGTCGGAATGTTTGGGATAGCGCGTGATATTACCACTTTATATGAAAAACAAAAACAAGTAGAACATTTAGCCTTTCACGATGCACTTACTGGATTACCAAATCGCCGAAAGTTCGAAAAAGATTTAAAAGCCATTTTGAATACAGCCCAAACTAACGCAAATGATGTCGCCGTCATGTTCCTTGATTTAGATCGATTTAAAAAAATTAACGATAGACTTGGTCATGACGTCGGAGATTTATTATTAATTGAAGTAGCAAACAGACTACGCGGTTGCTTGCGTTCAAAAGATGTCGTCGCTCGCCAAGGTGGAGATGAGTTTACCATTCTATTACCAGAAATGTACTCAGAAAAAAGTGCAATTTTTATAGCTGAACAGATTTTAACTATTTTAAACAAACCATTCTTCATTCAAGGCGAAGAACTCTCTATTACACCGAGTATCGGAATTGCGATGTATCCTGATTATGGAACTGATGTAAATGAGTTAATGAAAAATGCTGATATGGCTATGTACCGTGCGAAGGCAAATGGAAAAAACAGATTTGTTTTCTTCTCAAAAGAAATGAGTATCGCTCAAAATGAAATTCAATTCTTAGAAGGTGAACTTTCAAAAGCATTACAACAAAATGAATTTTTCCTTGAATACCAACCACAAGTAAGCACAAAAACAAAAGAAATTATCGGTTTTGAAGCATTAATACGTTGGAAGCATCCAAAACTCGGTATCGTATCTCCTGCCCAATTTATTCCTCTAGCAGAGGAAACTGGTTTTATTATTGAACTTGGTAATTGGATTTTACGTACTGCCTGTTTAGAGGCAAAAAGATGGCATAATCAAGGTTTTTCTCACTTAAAAGTTGGTGTGAATTTATCTGTTGTTCAATTTAACCATGCTGATTTAATCCCAACTATTTCAAAGGTGTTAGAAGAAACAGAACTGAAACCAGAAGCACTAGATATTGAAATTACGGAAAGCATCGCAATTAATCAAAATCAATCTGTAGTTGCAAAACTAGAACAGCTTCAAAATCTCGGCATTCAAATTTCAATCGATGACTTTGGAACTGGTTATAGTTCTTTAGCTTATTTAACAAAATATCCAATCAACACATTAAAAATTGCTCGAGAGTTTATTTGTGGAATTACAAATAGTCCTTTAGAAGAAGCAATTGTCTCTTCCATTATTACACTATCAAAAGAACTAAATTTAGAAGTGATTGCAGAAGGTGTAGAAACGGAAGAAGAATGGGAATTTTTACATAGACAAAATTGTGATCACATTCAAGGATTCTTTATTAGCAAACCTGTTTCTAGTAAAGACGTTTGGATGTTACTCCATAAAAAAACAACCGTCTAAATAAGGCGGTTGTTTTTTAAAACTCAAAAGGTAAATCTGCAGCTACTTGTACCTCTTGATCATTATGAGAAATTATTTGACTTTTCTCTAATGTTGTATCACCTAATGAAATACCCCATGCCATTGCTAACGTTAATAAACTACCAATAAGTAATTTCTTCATATTCCATCACCCACATTTTTTACTTTTAATATATCATGAAAATTTATTCACATTGTATGCAATTATGCATATCCACTTTTTAGGTTGTTTATCTGCTGATTTTATTTACGAGCGCTTCTTTATATGCATGCATTTCTAATATATCAAAAAAGAAACTTGCCTTCTTATATGCATCTTCAATCTCTGCCTCTTCATACTCCAACTTCCTTAGGCATTCACCTCTTTGATAATATAGCTGTCCAATTAATGCCATACTATTAATTCGGCATGATATTTCAATCGCTTTATTTACTTGATAAAGTGATTCTTCATATCGACTATCTAAGTATAATGCTTTTGCATGATTATACCTTACCTTCACGTCAAATTCTTCATTATCATGCAATGCCTCTAATTGTTTTAATATTTGTTCAAATAAATCAATACCCTTCTTCAAATAGCCATTTTCAGCATAAATGTTTGCAATTGCGTTTTCAATATAAAGATTCTGATATACATCAATTCCTGTCAATTGTTGATTGAGCAATTTCTTTAATTCTAAAATACAATATTCGTAATCGACTTTTTTCAACACGTAAGCAGCTACATAATATTGCCATTGAAGAAATTGCTGGAATTCAGGATGATATTCTTCCTTTTTCAGCTCATTCCATACTTTATTATAAATTTCTTTATATCTTTTTTGCTTACAAAGCATAATGACTTGATCTTTAAACTGTTTTTTTCTTTCAATATCCGAATAAATGAGTACCTCATAAAAATGAATAATGGGAATTTGTAATTTCGCTGCAATACCTTGCAATATATCCATACTTGGGTATACTGCACCCGATTCAATTCTGCTTACTTCCGATTGATGACATATGTTCTCGGATAACTGTTTTTGTGTTAGTCCTCTTAACACTCTAATTTTTTTAATTTCACTTCCTAATTTCTCTGCTTGCATACTTACTCACCATCCCATTATAACAATCTAATTTTTTAAGTTGTCATACCACTACAATAATGTGCATTCGACAATTTTTGATATGAAATAATGCATAATATATATAAAATTCGGCAAATTTTTCATACAATTCATCTCACATACAATAATAGATTAGGAGTGTTATAGATGAATTATAGAAAACTTGCCAGTGCTTTCGTTACATTCGGTCTTCTTTACCCTTTATCAACAGAAGCTATTCATGCTCAAGAATTAGACAAAAGTGCAGTCAAAGTTGAAATTGCTCAGCCTGGTTTAACAATCGGGAAATTAACACAACCTCAAAATGATACGAAAGAAAATATTGCTAAAAAGTATTTAAAAGGTGAGGTAGATGGGGCTAAAGCTCAACAAGAACAAGTCACTACTGAAAAAAATGTAGATTTCCAACCTACAAATAAAGAAACCAAAGAAAATCAAACCGAAGTTCGCCTTGCACAAACATATAAAAACTATAAAGTATATGGCCAAGATCTCATTGTAAAAGTAGATAAAAATGGAGTGATCACAACTGTTAGTGGTAAAGTTGTTCAAAATTTAAATCAACAACCTAATCTTACTATAACAAATTTTTTGTCGAAAAATGAAGTGAAATCTAAATTACGCGATATAGTTCAAATTCCAAGTGATGCGGTTGAGACAGAATTCTCTAGCGAAACCGTTGTTTATAAGAAAAAAGATGGCTATTATACATTCGCAACTGTTATTACATTTACTTATGAAAACAATGAACAAATTATAAATGGCAATGCTATCGTTGATCTAAAAACTGGTGAAGTACTTTTCCAAGAAAAATTCATTAAAAACAAAGAGAATAAGACTATAAATCAAGTAACATCACCTAGATTATCCACTGCAAGTGAGCAAGGAACTGGGAAAAATGCACTTCAAGAAAACATCTCTTTCAATATTGCCAAAGGAACTGATGGGAAATTTTATTTAGCGGATTTATCACGCGGAAATGGTATTTATATTTATAATGCAAACTACGCCGATTCCCTCGGGGGATATAGTCAAGCTGGTTATCCAGGGACACTAATTTCAAGTAGCACTCCTAATTTTGCAGATAAAGAAGCCGCGGGCGCTATGAAGAACATGAGTGATATTTATGATTACTTTAAGAAAGAACATAATCTAAAAAGTTACGATAATAAAGATTCAAAAGTTGTTGCTAGTGTACACGGTTTTGATTCTACTGAAGTTAGTGATGGTATAAAAGAAGACTATGTAAATGCGTTTTGGCATCCCGCTTGGAACCAAATGGTATTTGGTGATGGTTTAGACGGCAAACTAACATCAGCTCTTGATGTAACAGCTCATGAATTTGGACATGCTGTATTCAGTGGCACGACGAAAAATAAAGTCGTGAGATATCCAAGCGCTGAAACATCTGCACTAAACGAGGGATTAGCGGATTTCTGGGGTACACAAATCGAATATTACGTAAAGAAAGATAAAGGAAACTGGATTATGGGCGATACATTAGGTGGCCTAACAATTCGTGATATCCCAAGGGAAATTGGTGACGGCGGTCATAAATTATATACAAATTTAAAAGATTTCTATAATGATGGTAATAATCAAGAATCACACGTGAATTCTGGTATTATCAGTCACGTATTATATCAATTAGCTGAAGGTAAAACATATAACGGTGTTGCTGTTCAAAAACAAGGCAATGAAAAAGTAAGCAAAGTTGTTATGCGTGCATTGCAAAATTATGCAACTTCCGCTGAAGACTTTGAATCACTTCAATCTCACATCGTACAAGCTGCAAAAGATTTATATGGCACTGCCGTATCAAATGAATTTGCAAAGGCATTTGAAGCACATGGTTACAAGTCGTTACAAAAAGTAAATAAGGTAATAGAAGTACAATAACAAAGAAGAAGAAGTTTACTCCTCTTAGGTAAACTTCTTCTTATATCCAACCCTTTTCTTCCGCAATTGTAATTGCCTCAATTCTATTTTTCGCATCGAGCTTCGTTAATACTTCAGAAATATAATTACGTACTGTACCCGGTGAAAGATAAAGTGCCTTCGCAATTTCGTTTGCCGTCTTTCCTTCTTTCGCAAGCAACAATACTTCCTTTTCGCGATCTGACAACGGATTTTGCTCCTGCCATAGACCGAACATTAACTCTTGGGAGACCTCTCGTTTCCCCTTCATTACATTACGAATTGCTGCTGCTAAATCTTCACTTGGGCTATCTTTTAATAAATAGCCGTGCACGCCAGCTTTCATTGCTCTTTCAAAATATCCTGGCCGTGCAAATGTTGTTAAAATCATAACTTTACATGGTGATTTTTCTTTCCTTAACGCTTCAGCAACATCTAATCCACTTTGAATTGGCATTTCAATATCCATAATACTGATATCCGGTTTTAACGATTCAATTAATTTTAGCGCCTCTTCCCCGTTTGCCGCTTGCCCAATTACTTCGATATCATCTTCTAGATCAAGTAAGGCACCTAATGCACCACGAAGCATCCGTTGATCTTCTGCAATAATAATTCGAATCATGCCCTCACCTCATCTTTTCCTGTTCTAATAACAACTGGAACTTTTACTGTTAACAACGTCCCTGGATTGATTGTACCTAGTTCAACAAATCCATCAATAAGAGCAATTCGTTCTTTCATGCCGCGGATACCATTTCCATCATGATTTTGATCTGTTAAACCAATTCCGTTATCTTCTACTTTCAAAATCAGCTCACCTTGCGATTCTAATACAGAAACTGCACACCGCTTTGCCTTACTATGTTTTACAACATTTGTAACGGCCTCACGTAAACACATCCCGACAATATTTTGTTCAATTGGTGATAACGAGCTCGAGCTTGCTTCTTGCCTCACTTCTAATTCAATATTAGCTGCTTGTAAGATTGCCTTTATTTGCTCTAGCTCTTCTTCTACCGTAATCATACGCATATCAGAAATTAATTCTCTCAGCTGCTTTAAGGCTGTACGAGACGTTTGTGTAATTTCCTTCGCTTCCACACTTGCACGCTCTGGATTTTTCACAATTAACTTCTCTACAAGCTGGCTTTTCAAAGTAATAAGAGATAACGTATGCCCTAATGTGTCATGAAGATCTCTCGCAATCCGCTGCCGTTCTTCACGCTTTACTAAGTCTTTAATTTGCTCGTTTGCTTCATTCAGTTGGTTCTTTAACATCTTTTTCTGATTAAAATTGCGCATACCAAATGGCGTAAGAAGCATTAAAATAAACATCGGAACGATATTTACTAAACTTGTAGTTGTTAGTTGATTCATATTTACAAATAAAAATGCTCCAAGCATTATAACTAACGAACATAACAGCACTCGAAATACTTTCTTATTTGGCGCAAATCCCATCGCACTTGCTGTGAAAAAGCCAAAAAATATCATAAAAGGATTATAAAATAAAGCAAATAAAAAGATGAGTACCATTTGAATACAAGCCCAAAAAACAAACGTTCTCTGAACAAAATAAAGCTGACGGTATGTGACGATAAAAATTATCAACATACCGCTTCCTATTACAAGCTTCCATCCTGATGCCTGCGCTAAGTGATAAATTGGAAATAATAGATAAACAAACCACATATACGGAAAGAACCCCATATGTTTCGGAAAAACCTCAATCCTCTTTTTCTCTATCATTTATACCGCTTCCTGTCTTTTTCTTATATATATTGATACTACAACAAATATAAGGAAATAACCTCCTAATACCGCGATATTTTCCCATCCAATTGATTTTCCAGCTACAATATCCCACGCACCACTTCCGAAATGGTATGTCGGTGTCCACTCACCAATCGTTCTTAATATTTTGGGGAATACTTCAATCGGCATCCATAACCCGCCAACTATAGCTAAACTCATATTTAAAATATTTGCTAAGCCAGCAGCTGCGTCCGCCTTCTTAATGGAACCTATTACTGTTCCTAATGCTAAAAATGGTGTTACCCCTAACAATAACCATAGCCCCGCACCAATCCATTGCCCTACCGTTAACTCAACATGATTAATTAGTATCCCTGCAATAAAGATAACTAATATTGAAAAAGCATTTACTACTGTTTGAGCGATAATTTTTGCTGTTAAATATGCTCCCTCTGGAAGCGGTGTAATTTTTAGAAGATGTGTCCACCCTTGCCCTCTTTCCTGAGAAAGTCTCACACCGAAACTAAAGAGTGCAGTCCCTACAATGCTGAAAGTTGCCATCGAAATTAAATAGTGTGCCTTCCACGCATCTCCGTTTTGTGGTACTTGAACAACATTTGTAAAAATGTAGTAAAACATAACAGGCATTAATAATGAGAAAAAAATAAATAATTTATTGCGGAATGTACGTAAAATTTCTATTTTGCATTGCATCCATAACGCTCTCATGCGATTTCCTCCTTCTGATTTGCGACAAACTGTTCAAATGCTTCATCAAGGCTTCCACGTTCAACTGAAACATCTATTACAGGTAAATTCCTTTGATAAATGGCTTTTAAAGTTGCATCCGTATCCTCCGTTGTTAAAATGAAGCGTCCTTCGTTTGACTTTACTTCTGTTACATTTGGTAATTCCTTTAGTAATTTTGTAGGAATGCTTTCCTTCGAATAAAATGTGATTGTTTTTCTCGAAATCGTTGCTTTCATTTCGTCTGGTGTACCATCTGCGATAATCTTTCCGTTCGCAAATAATAAGATACGATTTGCTAAAGCATCTGCTTCTTCTAAATAATGCGTCGTTAAAATAATCGTTTTCCCTTCACTTGCTAACTTTCGAATCGTTTCCCAAAACGTTCTTCGAGACGTAATATCCATTCCGATTGTCGGCTCATCTAAAAATAACAAATCCGGATTTCCCGCAAGTGCAAGCGCAAAGTTTAACCTTCTTTTTTGCCCACCTGATAATTTCTCACATCTTTGCTTTCGCTCTGATTCTAAATTTGATAACTGCAGTAACGTTTCTTTCGCTACAGGATTCTTATAATAACTGCGGAATAGCTCTATTGCCTCTTCCACTGTAATGCTATCAATCACACTTACTTCTTGTAACATTGCCCCAAGATTATTACGAACGCCTCTCTGCTTTGGACTCTTTCCAAATATAGAAACCGTACCTTCTGTAGGATCTTTTAATCCAAGCATCATCGAAATTATCGTCGTCTTCCCCGCACCATTTGGTCCAAGTAATGCTACTATTTCTCCTTTATCCACGTGAAATGAAACGTTATTTACTGCTTTTTTATGTTTAAATGTTTTAGAAACACCATTTACTTCAATAATCTTTTCCATCTCTCCACCCCCACTGTTTCTTATATTTACATTGTATTACCTGGAAAACTTAGGAAACAGTATGATGCGTCATGACATCGATATGACAATTGTCATATATTCCTTGTGAGAGGAATCAGCCCGCATACCGCAAGCAAGTAGCAGGACGAAAATAAACATGATACAATCGGATAAGATATATATTCGAGGAAGGACAGTGGTTTTCATGATTATTCGTAATGAACAAGATTTAGAAGGCTTACGAAAAATCGGCCGCATCGTTGCGCTTGCACGTGAAGAAATGAAAAAACAAGCGAAGCCAGGTATGACAACGAAAGAGCTTGATTTGATCGGTAAAAAAGTATTAGATGAGCATGGTGCTATTTCTGCACCTGAAAAAGAATATGATTTTCCAGGTGTAACTTGCATTAGTGTAAATGAAGAAGTTGCTCATGGTATTCCAGGAGATCGTGTATTAAAAGAAGGCGATTTAGTAAACGTCGATGTATCTGCTGCACTTGATGGCTATTATGCTGATACAGGTATTTCATTTGTACTTGGAGAAGACGAGGCAAAAGAAAAGCTTTGCCAAGCAGCGGTTGATGCATTTTGGGCAGCAATGAAAAAGGTTAAAGCTGGCTCAAAACAAAATCAAATTGGTCGTGCTGTTTCAAACTTCGCACATAAAAGTGGATACAATGTTATTCAAAACTTAACTGGTCACGGCATTGGTCTTAGCTTACATGAAGCACCAAATCACATTTTAAGCTACTATGATCCAATGGATAATACGCTTCTAAAAGACGGTCTTGTTATCGCTGTAGAACCGTTCATATCTATGAAAGCTGATCATATTATTGAGCGTGGTGACGACGGTTGGACATTCATTACACCTGATAAAAGTCTTGTTGCACAATGTGAACATACCGTTGTCGTAACACGCGGCGAACCAATAATCTTAACAGAAATCTAATATAAAAAAACGGCTGTTTTGTAGATTTATTCCACATAAAACAGCCGTTTTTTAATTTTGGGAAAATATGTGAACTATTGTTGAACTCTTTATCATTTAAGTATATAATCTTTAGCGGAGGTTACTTAAGCTTATCTTTACTAAAAAGATATTGTAGCTAAGGAGGAAAACACCTTCTTTTTTATTGTTTAAACAGTCTCAAAAATGACCGTAGTAACGGGTTAGTCGAATATTCTGTAATCCTTATATTCCTCTAACAATGTAAGAAACTATCGTCTTTCAACTTCGGTCCACTAATCGTACAACTCTCTTTAGACAAAATAGATGACTATTTTCAAAGTACATATTGTCTTCATTCTGACCAAAAACAACCCTATCTAGATTTTTATTTCCACATAACTTTAAGGCAAAAATAAGCCTTCACAAGGGGATACACTACCTTGGTTAGTATGTATCGTAAAACTTACCTTTATAACCATTCTTTTTTACTAGATATACATGAAAACTATCTCACATATAAAGGTCTGATATCATTCTTTATATCAGTATTTTTTTCGACATTTTTTGTCGAATTGTGTATATTTCCAAATAACTGTGTAAATATACATTTTGTTTTACGTTAAATAATATTACTTTGAACATAACCCAGTTTGTCTGAGAACGCGTATAGAAACGGAGGGATAGCAAAAACAAATAGCTTATAACAAATACTTTTAATATTCCATTTGTTCATGTGGAATAAGTCCCCAATGGACAAATGAATGTTCAGAGGAGGAAAAATGAAAAAACTTTTCAATGTATGTTTAATTGTATTCGTACTATTTTCGCAGCTTGCTAGTTTTCCATACAATCAAGTAAAAGCGGAAACCTTAACAGGAGATTCCTTATTTGACACTGTTGAAATGAAAGATGCAACGAATCATATTATTGACGAAGCAAAAAATCCTAACAACTTAATAAAGATAGGATCAACCATTCAAGTAGAATACGCTTGGTCAATAAAGGATCAACAAGTTGCACATGCAAATGATACAGCAGTAGTTCAAATACCACTTGCATTAAAAGTATCTAAAGATTTGCAAGGGGATTTAGTAACAGATCAAAAAAATATTGGTCAATATTTTATAACAGCTAAAGATAATAAATTAAAATTGATATTTAATGATCAAGTAGAAAATTTGAAAGACGCTAAAGGAAAAATTAAAGTTGATACCGTGTTTAACTCAACTTTAAAAACTGGAGAAAAATCAGTTCAAATCGCTTTTCCTTTAGGAACAATCGTTCAACCTATATCAGTTCCTGTTCAGGTAGAAGACTCTAAAGAAGATGGCACCAAACAGGATACTAATAAACAAGTGCAAGATCCAGTAGCTAAACCTGTTACTGACAATCCGGAGCAAGATCCAACAACTAAAACTGTTACTGACAATCCGGAGCAAGATCCAGCAACTAAACCTGTTACTGATAATCCGGAACAAAACCCAGCAACTAAACCTGTTACCGATAATCCGGAACAGAAACCAGCAACTAAACCTGTTACCGATAATCTGGAACAAAACCCAGCAACTAAACCTGTTACCGATAATCCGGAACAAAACCCAGTAGCTAAAATTGCTACTGGCAATCCAGAACATAAGCTAGCAAGCAGCCCTGTTGAGAATACAAATTCAGGTCCAAAGCAAATAACAACAAACATTTTAACCGGTGTAAAGTTGACGGATAAAGACGGAAAACCATTTACAGAGGATAACCGTCCAAGCACAGATTCCCCTGCCAATATTGAGTTTACATGGGAGCTTTTAAAATCAATGAATGTGAAAAGCGGAGATTACTATATTTTTGATCTTCCTAAACATTTTAAGATTTACAATACAATTAACAGTCCTTTATATGATAGTGAAAACAATCAAATTGGTAATTTTACTGTTACAAAAGACGGAAAAGTCACGATGACATTCAACGATTATGTTGAAGAGCATCCAGATGTTGCTGGTAACCTACAATTAAAGACAGAATTTAATAAAGCTGAAATTAAAGGTACAACAACACAAGAAATTCCTTTCCCAATTAAAGATAAGGATGTTTCTATTACAGTTGACTTTAAGCCTAATGTACAAACAGCTACGAATAAAAAAGGGGTACCTGATAGACCAATTAATACAAATGAAATTAATTGGAAAGTAGAGATGAACAAAACGAAAGAAACCCTTAAAAATGCGGTTTTTAAAGATAACATCCCACAGGGTACAAGCTTAAATAAAGATTCTATTAAAGTTTATTATTTAGAAGTTGATGTTAATGGAAATGTAATGCGTGGTGCAGAAGCTGAGCCAACAGATTACAATATTATTTCATCAGATGGCTCAAAATTGGAGATTGCTTTTAAAGATTCTATCAATAAAGCATATCAAATCGAATATGCCACAAAAATTACTGATGAAAATATTAAAAGTTTTCGAAATAACGTTACGATAACGAGTGATAATCAAAAGCAACAAAACGCAAGCTCTACTGTAACGGTTTCTCGTGGTACACACTTAAATAAAACAAGTAAATATGATCCAAAGACGCAAACAATTGAGTGGACAATTACTTACAATGGTGATCAAAGAGAGATCAAAAAAGCAGACGCGATTTTAAAAGATATTTTTGACGATACACACGAACTAGATGCAAATTCTATTGTTGTGAAAAACGCTTCATATAATGAAAAGGGAACGCTTGTAACAGGTGACGCTGTGAATAATTACACTGTAAATAACAAGAAGAATGGATTCGATTTACAGTTTAACGATGATATTAATAGTGCTTATGTGATTACCTATAAAACCAAGCCAACTAATAAAGTTATAGAAGATGGAAAAGTAAAAAATAAAGTTACAGCTGATAATGATTCAAGTAAAGAAAATGAAGCTAGCTTCAAGCAGCAAAATATTATTAAATCTAATAATAAAGCTGAAACAAATTATAAAGACAAAACAACAACTTGGACAATTATAGTAAATAATAACAACTACCCATTAAACAACGCGATCATTACGGACACCTTTGATCATGGTGGATTACAATTAAAAGATAAAAAACTAGAAATTAAAGATGGAAATTATACCCTTCAAGCTGGGACTGACTATGTTTTAGATGCAACAGATAAAGGCTTCAAAATTACTCTTATAGGTACATATCAGTCTAATATGACAAAGACATTAGTTGTAAAATATACGACAGACTTTGATTATACAAAGCTAGAAAGTGGTAAAACTTCATTTAAAAATACAGGTAACCTATCTTGGATAGATACGGATTCTAAGCCACAATCAAATAAAGTTGAAGCTAATTTCGATCCTGATACTTTCACAAAGGCAAATGGTTATAAGTACGGTTCTTATAACGCTCAAACGAAGGAAATTACTTGGATAATAGGCTTTAACTACAATAATGTTGAGATTAAAGATCCTTCTGTTATAGACGTAATACAAGATAAACAAAAATTAGTTCCTGGATCCATTGAAGTACGCGATATGATTTTAAATGGAAATCCTGATAATGCACAACCTGGTAATGCTGTACCAACTGAGAAATATGAACTTGAAGAACCTACAGAGAAAAATAAAAACACCCTAAAGGTTCATTTCAAACAATCAATTAATTCACCTTACTATATTATCTTTAAAACAAGCCTTGATGGTGAACTTATCCAAGGCACTTACAAAAACGAGGCAGATTTAAAAGATGGCTCTAAAATTGTTAACACCCTTACAGGTGATACTCAAGTAAATAAAGGTGGCAGCTTCGTTACTAAAAAAGCTGTGCAAGACGACAACTATATTAATTGGAGTATCGCAATTAACGAAAGCCAATCAACCATTGCGGATGCGGTTGTAACAGATGACCCAACCGAAAATCAGGTAATTGTGGAAGATTCATTCCACTTATATCCTACAACTGTTGATCCATATGGAAATTTAACAAAAGATAAAGTAAACGAATTAAAAGAAGGAACAGACTATAAACTCAAAATAACAACAGACAATACTACCGGAAAGCAACATTTCGAAATTGCCTTCTTGAAAAAAATTGATCGAGCTTATATTTTAGAATATCGCTCACTTATTAATGCAGACGATAAAGAAAAAGTAAGTAATAAAGCGAAAATCACAGGCAATAAGTTGACAGTTAAAAACACAGAAACTACTGAAACAATTGAAGTGAGAATGTCTTCTGGTTCAGGTGGTGGATCTGCTACCAAAGGTCGTGGAAACCTTGAAATTATAAAGGTAGATAACGACAATAAGAACGTACTATTAGCTGGGGCAGAATTTACTTTATACGATCGTACAGGTAAAACTGTTATCCGTAAAATTACAACAGACAAAGACGGTATCGCTAAATTTAATAATTTAAAACGTGATAAATATTTATTAAAAGAAACAAAGGCTCCTAAAGGCTATGTAATTAGCTGGGATTTAAAACAAGGGAAAATTGTTGAACTTGGTACACAAGAGACTACAACATATAAACTTGCAAATAAGAAATTTGTCGGGAAAGTAGTTTTAACAAAATCTGATGACCTGAACAAAAATGCAACACTACAAGGCGCTATTTTCACACTACTGGATAAAGATAAAAAAGTAATTCCAGAACACAAAGAATTAACAACAAATAATAACGGACAAATTATTATAGATAAACTAAAACCAGGAACTTACTACTTACAAGAAACGAAGGCTCCTGAGCATTATCAATTAGATAGCAAACTTATTCCGTTTACTATCTCTATAGATCAAACAACAGTAGTAAATCTAACTGCGACAAATAGTTTAACTAAAGGATCTGCTCTTTTAACAAAAGTGGATAATTATAATAAAACTTTAGCAGGGGCAGAGTTTACTGTTCAAGATCGCAACGGAAAAAATATTCCTGGATATGAAAAATTAACAACAAATGAACATGGACAAATAGAAGCAAAAGATTTACGTCCGGGTAAATACCAATTTGTCGAAACAAAAGCTCCTGAGCATTATGAATTAGACAAAACGCCTATTCTATTTGAAATAGAAAAAAGCCAAACTACAGTCGCTTCTGTTACAGCAAAAAACGCTTTAATTAAAGGTGACATTACGTTAACAAAAGTGGATGATACTGATGGCACTACCCTTGAAGGTGCGGTATTCAAAATTGTTAACGACAAAAATGAAGATGTCCGTACAAACTTAAAAACAGAAAAAGATGGAACTTTGACCGTTAAAGATTTAGATCCTGGTGATTATCAATTTATTGAGACAACACCACCTAAATACTATGACTTAAATAAAGAACCAATTCCGTTTACAATCGAGAAAAGTCAAACAAGCATTATCTCAATTACTGCAAAAAACAGTTTAACTACAGGTGCTGTTGAGCTATTAAAAGTCGACGAATTTGATAAAAAGACTCCTCTTGCTGGAGCTATGTTCAAAATCGTGAATGATAAGAACGAAGACGTTCGTACAGAATTAACTACCGACACAAACGGAACTGTTAAAGCTTCTGACTTACGTCCAGGCAAATACAAATTTATTGAAACAAAAGCTCCTGAACATTATGAACTGCGATCAACACCAATTGAATTTACAATTGAGAAAGGTCAAAAAACACCGATTGTTATTACAGCTGAAAATGGTCTACTACCAGGCGATGTTGAACTAACAAAACTCGATGATACTGATGGCACTGCACTTATAGGTGCCGTATTCAAAATCGTTAATAATAAAAATGAAGATGTCCGTACAGAATTAGTTACGAATCAGGAAGGTAAAATTATTGCTACTGGTTTACGTCCAGGTAACTATAAATTTATCGAAATGAAAGCTCCTGAGCATTATGCCTTAAATAAAACACCTATTGAATTTACAATTAAGGAGAGCCAAGCGACTGCTATTAACGTTACAGCTACTAACAGCTTAACAAAAGGTGGTATTGAATTAACAAAAGTTGATTCTGTAAATGCTAAGGAAACCCTTGAAGGTGCAGTATTTAAAATTGTTAATGACAAAGGTGAGGATGTTCGTACGGAACTTACTACTGATAAAGACGGTAAATTAGTAGTACAAGACTTACGTCCGGGTAATTATAAGCTAATCGAGACGAAGGCTCCTACTTATTACGATGTAAATGAAGAACCAATTGAATTTACAATCGAAAAAGGACAACAAAAACTCCTTCCACTTACATTTAAAAATAGTTTGACGAAAGGAAAGGTCAAATTAATTAAAGAAGATGACGTGGAGAGCGCGAAAGCTCTTGCTGGCGCTGTATTCACATTACAAGACGCAACTGGCAAAGAAATTATGAAAGATTTAATAACAGATGCACACGGAGTATTAGTCATCCCTGATTTAGCACCAGGCGATTATCAATTTATTGAAGTGAAAGCTCCTGAACATTATAAATTAGATCAAACACCTATTAAGTTCGCAATTAAAAAAGGTAGTAAGGAAGATCTTCCTATCCCTGTTACTGTAAAAAACAGTTTACTTACAGGTGGCGTCACTTTAACAAAAGTTGATGATGTTGATGGCACTACTCTTGAAGGTGCAGAATTTATAATCGTTGACGCTCATGATACTAAAAAGGTAATTCGCAAAGGTTTAACGACTGATAAAAACGGTAAAATTACTGCTTCTGATTTACGTCCTGGAGACTATCAATTTGTTGAAGTAAAAGCTCCAAAAGACTATACCTTAAGCAAAGAGCCTATTCCGTTCACTATCGAAAAAAGTCAAAAAGAGAATATTACTGTTACTGCTACTAACAGTTTAAAGAAAGGTGCAGTAACATTAACAAAAATCGATGACATCGATCGTACGATGCTCGAAGGTGCAATCTTTAAGATTGTTGATATGAACGGTAAGGAAGTTCATACGAATCTTGTTACAGATAAAAACGGAAAAATTTCTGTTTCTGATTTACGCCCTGGAGACTATCAGTTCATTGAAACAAAAGCTCCTGAGCACTATGTATTAGAAGAAACACAAATTCCGTTTACAATTGAAAGAAGTCAAACGAAAGAGATCAATGTTACAGGTAAAAATGCTTTGAAAAAAGGTAGCGTTGAACTAACAAAGATTGACGATATTGATATAAATACAAAACTTGCTAACGCCGTATTTAATTTATTAGATGCAGACGGAGAGCTAGTTGAAGAAGGCTTAAAAACAAATGATGAAGGTAAAATTGTTGTTGAAAATCTACGTCCTGGTACGTATCAATTCGTTGAAACAATTGCTCCTGAACATTACGTTTTAGATAAAAAACCTATCGTATTTACAATTAAAAAGAGCCAAACTGAAGCTCTTCATGTCACTGCTACAAATGCTTTAACAAAGGGTGCTGTTAAACTTTCTAAAGTAGATGATGTTGATGCCACTGTTCTTAAAGATGCAGTATTTAAAATTGTTAATATGAACGGTGATGTAGTTCATAAAGACCTTGTTACAAATGAACAAGGACTAATCGAAATTAACGACCTACGTCCTGGTGATTACCAATTCATCGAAACGAAAGCTCCTAAGGATTATGTTTTAGATGAAACACCAATCAAATTCACTATTGAAAAAGGACAGAAGAAATCTATTTCTTTAACTGCTACAAATAGCTTAAAACAAGGTAGTATCGAATTACTTAAAGTTGATGATTTAAACGATCAAACAAAACTTGCCGATGCGGTATTTAATTTACTAGATCAAAATGGCAAGGTACTTAAAACAGATTTAAAAACAAACAGTGAAGGTAGAATCGTTGTCGAAAACTTACGTCCTGGTACGTATCAATTCGTTGAAACAACGGCTCCTGAACACTATGATTTAGACAAAAAACCAATTATATTTACAATTGAAAAAAGCCAAAAAGATATCGCTACCGTTACTATGAAAAATAGTTTAACAAAAGGCGGCGTGGAACTTTCTAAAGTAGATGACGTTGATGGCACTACTCTTGAAGGCGCAGTATTTAAAATTGCAGATATGAATGGTACTGTACTTCGCAAAGATCTTGTTACGAATCAACAAGGTAAAATTAGCGTTTCTGACCTACGTCCTGGTGATTATCAATTCATCGAGACAACGGCTCCGAAACACTACAATTTAAACAAAGAGCCAATTCCATTCACAATCACACAGAGCCAAGCTGAGCCTGTCTCTGTTACAGCTACAAATAGCTTAACGAAAGGCACTGTGGAGCTTTCTAAAGTGGATGATGTTGATGGTACCGCTCTTAAAGATGCGATATTTAAAATTACTGATCTGAATGGTAATGACATTCGCACTGAGCTTACAACAGATGTACATGGAAAAATTTCTGTTTCTGATTTACGTCCTGGGGACTATCAGTTTGTTGAAACGAAAGCTCCTGAACACTATAAATTAGATAGTACACCTATTAAGTTTACAATTAAGAAAAGCCAAAAAGAAAAGCTCCAAGTTACTACTACAAATAGCTTAACTGAGGGTGCTGTAGAATTAATAAAAGTGGATGATATAAATCCAGATACAAAACTTTCTGATGCAGTGTTTAACATCATCGATGCGAAAGGTAAAATTGTTCGCACTGATTTAACTACTGATAAAGATGGTAAGATTACTGCTACGAACTTACGCCCAGGAGACTATCAATTCATTGAAATGAAAGCTCCTAAGCATTACGATTTAAATAAAACACCTATTAGCTTCACTATCGAAAAAAGTCAACTAACTCACGCTTCTGTTACTGCTAAGAATGGCCTAACAAAAGGTGGCGTGGAATTAACGAAAGTTGACTCTATAGATAAGAAAGAAATGCTAGAAGGTGCGGTATTTAAAATTACTGATCTGAACGGTAACGACATTCGTACGAATTTAGTTACCAATAAAGATGGAAAAATCATCGCTAAAGACTTACAACCAGGAGACTATGAGTTTATCGAAACGAAAGCTCCTAAACATTACGACTTAAATGAAGAACCAATTAAGTTCACAATCGAAAGAAGTCAAACAAAGCATGTCTTCGTTACAGCTATTAATAGCTTAACGAAAGGTAGTGTTGAGTTAATTAAAGTTGATGATGCCAAGCAAAACACAACACTTGAAGGTGCAGTATTTAAAATTGTTAATAAGGATGGACACGATGTTCGTACCGATTTAACTACTGATAAAAACGGCCGTTTAGTTGTGGATGAATTACCGCCAGGAGACTATGAGTTTATCGAAACAAAAGCTCCTGAACACTATGACTTAAACAAAACACCTATTAAGTTCACAGTTAAAAAAGGCCAAGAAAAAATCGCCTCTGTTACTGCTACGAATAGCTTAACTAAAGGCGCAGTTGAATTAACTAAAGTTGATGACATCGATGGTACTACTCTTGAAGGGGCTATCTTTAAAATTGTGGATATGGATGGCAAGGATGTTCGTTCTGATTTAGCTACTGATAAAGATGGTAAGATTTCTGTTTCTGATTTACGTCCGGGTGACTATCAGTTCATTGAAATGAAAGCTCCTAAGCATTACGACTTAAATCAAAATCCTATCAAGTTTACTGTTGAAAAGAGTCAAACTGCTAAAACTTCTGTTACTGCTACTAACAGCTTAACGAAAGGCGCTGTTGAATTAACTAAAGTTGATGACATCGACGGCACTATTCTTGAAGGGGCTATCTTTAAAATTGTGGATATGGACGGCAAGGATGTTCGTTCTGATTTAACTACTGATAAAGATGGGAAGATTTCTGTTTCTGATTTGCGTCCGGGAGACTATCAGTTCATTGAAATGAAAGCTCCAACTGGCTATGATTTAAACGTTAAACCAATTCCTTTCACAATTACGAAAGGACAAACTCAAGTTACCTCTGTTACAGCTTTAAATAGTTTAACAACAGGTTCAATTGAGTTAACTAAAGTTGATATTGATCACCATGGAACACTTGAAGGTGCCATTTTCAATATTTTAGACCAAGATGGAAACGTCATCCGAGAAGGTTTAAAAACAGATCAACAAGGAAAAGTAATCATAAATGATTTGAAACCTGGTAATTATCAATTAGTAGAAACAAAGGCTCCTAAAGGCTATCAATTAGATGCATCACCAATAAAATTTACAATTGATAAAGCCCAAGCTACGCCACTACAAATTACAGTTTCAAATAAAAAGATTGAATCTTCTTCAGGTGGAGATGACAAGCCCGTTACTCCGCCAAATAAAGAAGAAAACAAAGGCACTGAAACATCTGAGAAACACGAAAACGGAACTTCCGAAGAAACATCGAATGAAACAGATAACAAACAGCAAGATGATCGAAATACGGATAAGCACCTTCCAAATACAGGTCATAAAGAAGATCCTACACAAACAGTAGGTATCGTTCTTCTACTAGCTGGATTATTAAGTATTTTAGCTAAAAAACGCAAAAAAAATTATTAATAATTTTTTCACACCCAATCAATCTCTCAATTGATTGGGTGTTTTTTTATACAAAAAGGACGATACATAAAGTATCGTCCTTTTAACGGGGTGAGGCTGCCCAAAAGTACGGAAAACCTTTGAACAGCCTCGTATTTTCATATGGATGCCTTACATATATCACTGATAATAATTATGAAATGCGGAAACATAATTACCATCAACTGATTCAAACATGAGGAATGAAACCCTACAGTGGTTCCATTCCTCTACATAATCTAAAGTTTGGGTACACTAGATTCATGCAATGTAGGGGCTTTCAGAGTAGAAAGCGAACCTTCGTTTAAAATGATAGCATACATATCTCCCTCAAAAATATGCAAATATGCATATATTGTTTTTATTTCTCAATGTCAGAATATTGAAAAACAAAAGACGCAAAGGTAAAATAAAGTCATTATCCGTCTTCTTTTGTCAGTCAGAGAGAATAGAAGAATAGGAGAGGAAAAAATGAGCAAATCATTGAAACAAAAAATAGTAAGCTCTTTGCTTGCTATATCACTTGCTGTTAGCTTAGCTCCAATTGGGCAAGCAAAAGCGGATTCCACTTCAGAAGTTCCACAAACTCCATCTATTACAAAACAAATTGATCCAAACCGCGCCATTGAACATGTTCGTTTCTTATCTGAAACAATTGGGCCTCGACCCGGTGGAACAAAATCCGAAGAATGGGCTTCTCGTTACATTGGTATGCAGCTTAAATCAATGGGTTATGACGTAGAATATCAGCCATTTCAGGTGCCCGATCAATACGTTGGATTCATTGAATCACCACTATCAACAAAACGTAATTGGCAAGCTGGTGCTGCTCCTAATGCACTAATATCTACAGAAGCTATTACAGCTCCCCTTATCTTTGTTCAAGGTGGGACAAAATTAGAAGATATTCCAAATGAAGTAAACGGTAAAATTGTTTTATTTGAAAGAGGAACGACAGTTACAGATTATAATAAACAAGTTGAAAATGCTGTTAGCAAAGGTGCAAAAGGTGTTCTTTTATACAGTTTAATTGGCGGACGCGGAAATTATGGACAAACCTTCAATCCCCGCCTAACGAAAAAGCAATCTATCCCTGTCTTTGGTCTTGCTTATGCGCAAGGAAATGCATTTAAAGAAGAAATCGCTAAAAAAGAGACAACAATTCTTTCCCTAAAAGCGAGACATGAATCTAAATTAACATCTCTAAATGTTATCGCAAAAAAGAAACCAAAAAAGAGTACGGGTAATGAAAAAGCAGTCGTTGTAAGCTCGCACTATGATAGTGTTGTTGGAGCACCTGGCGCAAATGATAATGCTTCTGGAACTGGATTAGTATTAGAACTAGCTCGTGCTTTTCAAAATGTAGAAACTGATAAAGAAATTCGCTTTATTACCTTTGGTTCTGAAGAAACTGGATTACTTGGTTCGGATTATTACGTTAATAGTCTATCCCAAAAAGAACGTGACCGTATTTTAGGCGTCTTTAATGCTGATATGGTTGCAACAAATTATGATAAAGCAAAGAATTTATACGCTATGACACCTGATGGCTCTACAAACTTTGTAACAGATGCTGCCTTGCAAGCAGGTAAACAATTAAATAATGACCTCGTTCTTCAAGGGAAATTTGGCTCCAGTGATCACGTACCGTTTGCTGAAGCTGGTATTCCTGCTGCTCTATTTATTTGGATGGGTGTCGATAGTTGGAATCCATTAATCTATCATATCGAGAAGGTATACCATACACCCCAAGATAACGTATTAGAAAACATTTCACCTGAACGAATGAAAATGGCATTAGACGTTATCGGAACAGGAGTTTATAACTCGCTTCAAAAACCTATTACTCAAACTGAGCAGAAAGCTGCTTAATCAATAAAAGACCACTGATTTTTATCAGTGGTCTTTTATTGAGAAAAAATATATATGCATAAAAGCATATTTTATCCTACTCATTATCGTATACAATATTAACTGTAACAACACCGATTACAACTAATAAGGAGGCTTTTTCTATTATGAAAAAAATGATTTTAGTAGGTGCGTTAACTTTAGCAGGAATTACCGGAGCTACCGCGTTTATTCCTGAAACAAAAGTCGCTGCTGCCGCTCAAGAACAAAGCTTTACAAAATTTTATTCTTTGCAAACTGGAGGTAGTTCTGAACAAGAACCTATTTTCCTTCAAAAAGGACAAGAACTAACAATTCATCCTAACAGCAAAACTCCTAGTTACAGTGTTTATGACTCAAATCATAACCTTATTGGGCGTTATTCTGATGGTTACGGCCGAATTTTCACTGCAAAAACAGATGGAAATATGTATGTTCAATTTCATGCACCTTACGTTTACTATAGTCCTGTTAGTTTTTCTGTTACTTATACAATCCAATAAAATAAGGGGCCTTTCTCAGGGGCCCTTTATTTTGCTTCCCAATTCACTTTTACAAAACCATCTTTCACCATTACCGTACCAATCGGTATATTTAATATTTCACTCATTTCCTTGTAAGAATATTGTTCATAGTAATAGAGTACGAGCACAGTTTTATACTTTTCATTCAATAACTGTATAACTTCCCGTATCATTTCCGCTTCCACTTTTTGAATACATTCTTCTGATATATTTACTTCATCTGCGAAATCTATTTCTCCACCATCTTCTTTATGAAACAAATCCAATATTCGATCTTTCCACCTTTTTTTCTTACGATAAAAATCATAAAACGTACGAACACAAATTGTAGCAATCCATTTTTTATAATTATCCACATAGGAAAGTTGATGCCTTGATGAAAAAACCTTTATCCACGTCTCTTGAAAAATATCTTCCGCATCTTCTTTCGTTTTCGCTAACTTATAGCATAAGGAATATATTTGCTGCTTATATATCAATTAATTCTTCTACCTTTTCTTCCATCATAAGCCTCCTGTCATTTATATAAGACGACGCAAATTATCCTTTTGTTTGATAAAATTTTATTTTTTTATTATCTCCATACAAAAAGGCAATCACAACATCATGTGATTGCCTTTTATTTAAAAACGAAAGTCCGCTTCCGCTTTTCTTTATTGTCTAGCTCCAGCGGCTAGAATACTCGGTGGCTTCGCGCCTTCCTCCGAGGCAAAGTACGCCTCTCTGTCAGGAGCTCCATCCCCCTCCTATTCTGAACGAGCCGCTTCCGCTTTTCTTTATGTCCAGCTCTGCCTCCTAGCCCCTTCTGTCTAAGAACCTTCCCCACGAGAAGATAAAATGCATCTTCTGTGGGAAAGAACCTTAGCCTTCGGGACTAAACAGTCGGCTCCGCTTTTCTTCATTACATTTTTTCTGGTGCAGATACTCCTACGATTGCTAATGCATTTTGAAGCGTAGTACGTACTGCTTTCATTAACTCGTAACGAGCTTTACTTAATTCTAAGTTATCTTGGTTTAATACTTTTTCTGCATTGTAGAAGCTGTGTAATGCTGCTGCTAATTCAAATGCATAGCTTGTAATACGGTGTGGCAGACGTTTTTGTGCTGCATCCGCAACTACAGCTGGGAATTCACCAAGCTTTTTCAGTAACTCTACTTCTTTCTCAGAAGTAACAAGTTTGTAATTCACGTCTCCATCTGCAGCTAATCCTAACTCTTCACCTTGACGAAGGATACTGCATACACGAGCATGAGCATATTGTGCATAGTATACTGGGTTTTCATTAGATTTTGATACAGCTAAGTCCATATCGAAGTCCAAATGAGAATCACCACTACGCATTGCGAAGAAGTATCGCATTGCGTCCACGCCTACTTCTTCCATAAGCTCACGAAGTGTAACTGCTTTACCTGTACGCTTACTCATTTTCATTTTTTCACCATTTTGGTATAGTTGTACCATTTGGATGATTTCTACTTCAAGTGTTTCTTTATCGTAACCTAGCGCTTGAATAGCAGCTTTCATACGAGGAATGTAACCGTGGTGGTCAGCACCCCAAATGTTGATTAGCTTATCGAAACCACGCTCTAATTTATCGCGATGGTAAGCAATATCTGGCGTTAAGTATGTGTAAGAACCGTCATTTTTAATTAATACACGGTTTTTGTCATCACCGTAAGTCATTGAACGGAACCAAGTTGCTCCGCCTTCTTCAAAGATTTCGTCACGCTCTTTTAATACAGTAAGTGCAGCATCGATTTTTCCGTTTTTGTATAATGATGTTTCTGAGAACCATACATCAAATTTAACACGGAAGCTCTCTAAGTCTTTTTGAAGTTTTGCTAACTCATATTTCAAACCGTATGAACGGTAGAATTCATAGCTTTCTTCAGCATCAGCTTTTGCGTAACGATCGCCAAACTCTTCAGCTAAACGTTTACCGATTCCAATGATATCCGCACCATGGTAACCGTCTTCTGGCATTTCTTTATCTAAACCTAAAGCTTGCATGTAACGAGCTTCAACAGAAAGAGCTAAATTATGAATTTGGTTACCGGCATCATTAATGTAGTACTCACGAGATACATCGTATCCTGCTTTTGCTAATACGTTACATAAAGTGTCACCCACTGCCGCACCACGTGCATGTCCTAAGTGAAGGTCACCTGTTGGATTCGCAGATACGAACTCAACTTGTACTTTTTCACCTTTACCAGTGTTCGTTTCACCGTAAGCTTCACCAGCGTTTACGATTGTTGGAATTAAATCTGTTAAGTAGCTATTATCCATATAGAAGTTAATAAAACCAGGACCAGCGATTTCGATTTTTTCAATAGAAGCTTTTGCTTTATCGAAGTTTGCAACTAGTTCTTCTGCAATCATACGAGGTGCTTTTTTCGCAACGCGTGCAAGTTGCATTGCCATGTTTGTAGAGAAGTCACCATTTGTTTTATCTTTTGGAGATTCTAATACAACGTTTGGAATCTGTTCTTCTGTCGCTAATTCTGCCTTTAATACAGCAGCTTGAATTTCTTCTTTAATCAATCCTTTTACCTGTTCTAAGGAATTCATTATTTTGCCTCCTTCAAATTAATTGTAATTGTATATCTGCCAGCTTCTTGTTCACTTAGAAGCAATGCGTACGTTAAGAAGAGTTGTCCTTTTTTCTTTTCATCCGACCATTTAAAAAGAACGTTATCAGTTTTCGTTTGCAGTGCAAACGTACCAAGTTCACTCGTATACGTACCCGTTGTCCATTCACCTTTCACATGCGTCTGACGCATAGAAATAGCACCTGAACGCATAATGAGAACTTGTTCATCTTGAATTTTAATAATTGTTTTCACTTCGCCTTGTTCGTTCGGCTCCTGGAATGTTACATATGTACCTTGACCTTTTACATAGTATTGACCATTTGCTTCAAAAGCAACGGTTTCCTTCCTCGCCCCTTCACGGATTTCTGTTACGAAATGAACGTGTATCGGCAAGCCTGCAAGTTGTTTCTTCACGTCTTGCACACCTTTCAAATGTTATAGATATTAAATACTACTTATAATAAATCACTTTTCCTATCATATCAAAAAAAGACGCTGTCTGTCTGCTGAAAAATCAGGAAAACTCCATTTCAAAAAATAATTCCCTCCTACTTTATTTCATATGATAAAATATTTTTTAAATCTAAATATTCTTTTAATTATAGAGGTGAATTCAATGATACCAACAAAGTTAAAAAAGGGTGATGAAATACGCGTGATTTCACCATCCTGTAGTTTAAGTATTGTTTCAAATGAAAATAGAAAACTTGCTATAAAAAGATTAACTGACATGGGCTTTCAAGTGACATTCTCAAAATATGCCGATGAGATAGATCGATTTGCTTCCTCTTCTATTTCTTCCCGCGTCCAAGACCTCCATGAAGCATTTAGAGACCCTAATGTAAAAGCTATTTTAACTACACTTGGCGGATACAACTCGAATGGTTTATTGAAATATCTCGATTTTGATTTAATTCGTGAAAACCCAAAATTTTTCTGTGGTTATTCTGATATTACTGCCTTAAATAATGCAATTTACGCAAAAACGGGTCTCGTTACATATTCAGGTCCCCACTTCTCTTCATTTGGAATGGAAAAAGGACTCCATTACACGGCTGATTACTTTTTACAATGCTTAACCGCTAATGAGCCTATTGAAATCATTCCGGCGGAAACGTGGAGCGATGATTCTTGGTATATGGATCAGGAAAATCGAGAATTTATTAAAAATGAAGGGTATGTTCCAATTCAAAAGGGGGAAGCGACAGGAGAAATTATCGGTGGCAATATGAGCACACTTAATTTACTACAAGGCACACCATATATGCCAAACTTAAAGGGCAAAATTTTATTCCTTGAAGAAGACAGTTTAACAGGAAAATCGACACTTAAAACTTTTGATCGCTATCTACATTCCCTTATGCAGCAACCTAATTTTGAACATATAACAGGTATTGTAATAGGAAGAATGCAAAAAGAAGCAGAATGTACGATAGCGGAAATTCAAGAAATGATTGCTTCAAAACCTGAACTTGCACATATTCCTATTATTGCAAACGCAAGTTTCGGGCATACAACCCCGATTTTCACTTTCCCAATTGGTGGACGTGCAAAAATTATTTCTAACAAAGAAAAGACATCTATCACTATTTTAGCGTACTAAAAAAGGAGCGAATGAGTCGCTCCTTTTATGGTTTTTCTATTTTTTGCAACGCTTTTTGCGGGATTGACTCTTTCGTTATTTCAGCCCATCCTTTTCCTTGCATACCTTTTGCATAAATTTTTATAAAAGCACCTGCATGCAATTCACGATTTACCATTCTTTTAATAATTTGTTGATTTCCGTCCTCTGTATACCCCTTAAATGTATACAAATACTCACCGTCTTTTTTCTCACCTTTATCTACAACCGCATAATAATCTTGTATTTCTTTATTTGAAAAGAAGTTGTCTACAAAAGCATGTACACCTTCTGTTTTTGTATTCAAATAATACGCTGTTCCCCCTAAAATAATGGCGAATACAGCTAAAACTTTAATGACCAATTTCATACATGCGCCTCCTGTTTTACACTTCTTTCTCACTAATGTTATGTCTATACCTGTATTATACGGAAAAGGGTATACTATACTCTATCGAAAAGTCTTACACAATCCTTACATTATTGTAAGGGATTTTTTCTTACAGCAAGTTCCCAAGAAAAAATTTTTCCGTTTCATACACTTTTATATTATTATTGAATGATACGAATTTTTATTACAAAAATCAAAGGAGACAGTTTTCAAATGGCTATCTTGCAAGGTTTAGCACTATTACTTGTTGTACTTTGTCTATTTACACTTTTCAGTTACCGTGCGCCTTACGGAATGAAGGCGATGGGTGCTTTAGCTAATGCAGCAATCGCAAGTTTTCTTATTGAAGCATTTCACCGTTATATAGGTGGAGAAATGTTTCACAATGACTTTTTACAATCAGTAGGAGAAGCTTCTGGTAGTATGAGCGGTGTTGCAGCAGCGATTTTAGTCGCATTAGCAATCGGTGTTTCCCCCGTATACGCTGTTTTAATTGGTATCGCTACTAGTGGATTCGGTATTTTACCAGGATTTTTCGCCGGATACGTTTGTGCCTTCGTCGTGAAATTTCTCGAAAAGAAATTACCGGCTGGTGTGGAATTTTTAGCAATCCTATTTATCGCTGCACCAATCTCACGTGGAATGGCAATGCTTATGGATCCGCTCGTTAACGCAACACTTGGTAAAATCGGTTCTATGATATCAGTTGCAACTACAGAAAGTCCTATCATTATGGGTATTATGCTTGGTGGATTAATAACAGTTATTTCTACCTCTCCACTGAGTTCTATGGCACTAACTGCAATGCTTGGATTAACAGGTTTACCAATGGCAATTGGTAGTCTTGCCGTAGCAGCTTCAGCCCCGATGAACTTTATTTTCTTTAAACGATTAAAAATTTGTTCAAAGAAAGATACAATTGCTGTAGCAATCGAGCCTTTAACACAAGCCGATGTTGTCTCAGCAAATCCAATTCCAATTTATATGACAAATTTCGTTGGCGGTGCACTTGCCGGTATTATTACATCGCTATTCCAGCTTGTTAATAATGCACCAGGAACAGCATCACCAATTCCAGGTCTTCTCGTCCTATTCGGATTTAATGACGTTATAAAAGTAACGATTGCTGCTGTACTATGTGGAATCGTTACCACTATTATCGGATACATCGGATCTATTGTGTTCCGCAAATATCCGATCCGCTCTGCTGATGAAATTCGCGGCGTTAATTCGGAAGAGAAAGTTGCATAAGAAAAAGAGTTATTCTCACCTTTTGAGAATAACTCTTTTTTTCATGTCTTGCCATGGTAAATAAGATTATATCGACGATTTATATATATATCGACTTACCGACACATTCTGAGCGAGCCGCTTCCGCTTTTACTTCACCCAACCGAGCAGCATTTCCCGCACGAATTTGCTTGCTGCGACTGGTGTTTGATCACTATGGTCGTAGACCGGAGCTACTTCTACTAAGTCTGCTCCAACTACATTTATATTTGAATTTGCAATTGCTACGATGGAATCTAATAATTCTTTAGATGTAATACCGCCAGCTTCTAACGTTCCTGTTCCTGGAGCGTGAGCTGGGTCTAATACATCAATGTCGATTGTGACATAGACTGGGCGTCCAGCAAGTTTCGGTAATACTTCTTTTAACGGTTCTAATACGTCAAATTTATATAAGTTCATACCTACTTCTTTCGCCCATTCAAATTCTTCCTTCATTCCAGAACGAATTCCGAAAGAATATACGTTTTCCGGACCAATTAAATCACACACTTTACGAATTGGTGTAGAGTGGGATAAAGGCTCCCCTTCATACGATTCACGTAAATCAGTATGAGCATCCATGTGGATGATTGCTAAATCCGGATATTTTTTTGCCATTGCCTTAAAAATTGGCCAAGACACTAGGTGCTCACCGCCGAGACCTAGTGGAAACTTATCGGCATCTAAAAGTTTTGATACATACTCTTCAATCATGTCTAAACTGCGTTGTGCGTTTCCGAATGGTAATGGGATATCACCCGCATCAAAATATTTTACCTCTTCTAATTCACGATCTAAATATGGGCTATATTCTTCAAGACCGATTGATACTTCACGAATACGTGCAGGACCAAAGCGAGAACCTGGACGGTAACTTACTGTCCAATCCATAGGCATCCCGTAAATAACTACCTTTGACTCTTCAAAACTTGGATGACTTTTAATAAATACTTTACCTGAATAAGCTTCATCAAAACGCATATTCTTTTCCTCCTTATGTGGAACTTAAGGTATCCCAACCTTTCATTATTTCTCAAATTTGGAGCGAACTGCTCCTCTTTCTCGATTTACCGGTGTCTTCTTTTTTAACAATAAGAAGACGATTTTCTTTACAGGAGTGTAAGTAGCTAGCATGTTCAAGTCTTCTGGACAAACACCTTAAATGAGCTACCTACACTTTATTTGTTCAAACTCGATTTCTTACTTAATTAAATCGCCAACAAATTTCGGTAATGCGAATGCTGCATTGTGTAATTCTTTTGTGTAGTATTTCGTTTCGATTTCGTGGAAACGCTCTTCACTTACTTCTAATGGATCATGTTTTTTAGATCCAATTGTGAACGTCCAAAGACCACTTGGGTAAGTTGGGATGTTCGCTGTGTATAAACGAGTAATTGGGAAAATCTCTTTTACGTCTTTAAACACAGTTGTAATTAGTTCTGGTGTGAACCAAGGGTTGTCCGTTTGTGCAACGAAAATACCATCTTCTTTTAACGCTTTAGAGATTCCAGCGTAGAAACCTTTCGTAAATAAGTTTACTGCTGGGCCTACTGGCTCAGTAGAATCTACCATAATTACGTCGTATTCATTTTCGCTTTCTGCGATGTGTAGGAAACCGTCTCCTACTTTTACTTCTACACGCTCATTATCTAATGCGCCTGCAATTGATGGTAAGTATTGTTTAGAGTACTCAATTACTTTTCCATCGATTTCAACAAGAGTTGCTTTCTTTACACTTGGGTGTTTTAACACTTCGCGAATAACACCGCCATCGCCGCCGCCAACAACTAATACGTTTTCAGGGTTTGGATGTGTAAATAAAGGTACGTGCGCTACCATTTCGTGATAAACGAACTCGTCCTTTTCTGTTGTCATAACCATGCCGTCTAAAATAAGCATGTTTCCGAACTCTTCCGTTTCAACCATATCAAGTTTCTGGAATTCTGTTTGCTCCGTATGTAATGTGCGGTTAATACGCGCCGTAATCCCAAAATGTTTTGTTTGTTTTTCAGTGAACCATAGTTCCATCGTACAATCACGCCTTTCAATGCAAATTTATAATAGGGACATCATTAATGTCCCCTAACAAAAATAAAACAAAACATCCAAAATGTATAGTTAAAAGTACAAAAATACCGAAAATATATTTTAGTCAGAGGGTTCTAACATATGTGTATAAAGAAAACCCTTTCTTAAGAAAGGGTTTTCGTCTCTAGTTCTACTGGTTTACGAATTGGAATTAAGATCATAATACAACCAACTAACACAACAATTCCCCCAACTAAAAATGGGCTTTGTGGTGAAACTGTGTGCCCGATAACTCCTGATAAAATTGGAGCAATCGCACCACCTAACCAACGAACAAAGTTATAAACACCTGACGTAACAGATCTTTCATAAGGTGAAATATCCATTACATAACTTGTATATAATGCATTGTTTAAGCCAGATGCCAATCCTGATAAAACGATAAGAGTAATTTGTAACCACATAATTTTCACAAAGAATAGTGCAATTAAGAAAATCGCAAATACGAGTAAACTCCCCTTCAATAATGTTTTTGGTTCATATTTCCCTTCTAGCTTATGTGCTAAAATTGCAGAACCGTAAGCTAACGCCAGTCCCCATCCGCAAAATACAAAGCCTAATTGAATAGCTGATAAATGCATAATAAGTGGTGAATATGCTAACACAACAAAAAATCCGTAGTAGTATAGCATCCCTGAAATAGCACCTTGCATAAATGGTTTATACTTCACCAAGTTAAGTAATTCCCCTACGCCAGCAGCCTTACGCTTCACCTTTCGCTCTGGTTCTTTTACAAAAAAGAATACTAAAATAAATGCTAAGAAAATTAAAATACTCGTCGCGAAAAACGGATAACGCCAAGAATGTCCACCTAGTATTCCACCCAATAACGGCCCCCCAGCCATACCTAAGCCGATAGCTGCTTCGTATAATCCTACTGCTTCATGAACTTCTTTACTTAATGCTATTAACAGTGTCATTGCTGTCGCAAAAAACATCGCATTTCCTAATCCCCATCCAGCACGGAAAAGAGATAATTGAGCAATCGTTTGCGATATACCGCATATAAACGCAAATACAGTCACAATCGCAAGACCGATTGTCATCATTCGTTTATCACCAAATCTCGATGCAAATATACCAGCTGGTAACATCATGATTGCCATCGTTAAAATATAAGCGGTAAATAACATTTCAACTTGCCAATGCGTTGCACCAATTTTCTCAGCAATAATCGGCAAGATTGGGTCAACTACCCCTATACCCGAAAAGGCAAGAAAGGTAGCTACCACTGTAATCAATCTCCCTAGTTTTTGTTTGCTCTCCATTTTGATTACTCTCCTTTTGTGCTCTCTAAAAATGTTACTGCACGATGTAAACTATCTTCGAGTTCTGCCTTTACACGTTGCATTTGCTCCATTTTTTCGTCTAACGTTTGCACTTGTTTTTCAAGCATATCTTTAATTTCTTGAATCACTTCACGATCACGAGGGTTCTCGCTATTTCTTCTTTGCTCCATTCTTTCTTTTAGTGATAAGAAATGTTGCATTTCTTGAAGTGTGATTCCTAGCACTTCTTTCGCTTCTACAATTCTTTTAATTCTGGCAATATCCTCATCCGTATACAGACGAATATTCCCCTCACTACGTTCTGGGGGATGAATTAAACCAATTTCCTCATAATAACGAAGTGTACGTTTTGTTAAACCGACTTGCTTTGTTACTTCATCAATTTTATACATGTTTATTCCTCCCTTCACTCAATTATTACATTTTACGTTAACGTTAACTTTTCTGCAACTGTTAGACTTTTGTAAATGTTTGTCATATTCAATTGTATTTTCCCTAAAGCAGTTTCATAATGAAAGAAAAGAGATAATAAGGAGATTTTCATATGAGTAAACCACTTATTTTTGCTCACCGCGGAGTAAAAGGAACACATCCCGAAAATACGATGATTGCCTTCCAAGAAGCTGAACGCATTGGCGCTCACGGAATTGAACTCGATGTCCACCTATCAAAAGATGGTGAACTTGTCGTAATTCACGATGAAACCGTCGATCGTACAACAAATGGCGTTGGACTTGTTTCTGAAAAAACGGTAGAGGAATTACAATCATTGGACGCTGGTAGCCATAAAGCCCCTTCTTTCCAAGAAGCAAAAATTCCAACGTTGCGCGAGGTTTTCATTTGGCTTTCCACAACGAACTTACAACTAAATATCGAATTAAAAACAGATGTTATTCATTACCCAAATATTGAGGAAAAAGTTGTTGCACTTGTGCGTGAATATCATCTTTCAAATCAAATTGTATTTTCATCATTTAACCATGACTCTGTTTCATTATTAGCAGAAATTGCTCCTGAAATTCCAAGAGCAATTTTATATGATACACCGATTGCTGATCCAATTGCCGAAGCAAAACATAGAGAAGCAAGTGGATTACATCCAAACTTCCAGCTATTAACGAAAGAATTTGTGCAGTTAGCACAAGAGCAAGGATATGTTTTCCGTCCATATACAATTAACGAATACAAAGATTTACAAACTATGATTGATTATGGTGTAGATGTCATCATTACCGATTGGCCAGCACGTGCCTTTGAGCTCCTTTCTTAATGGAAGGGGCTTTTTTATTTTCGAAATTTCATTGTTTAAAATAAACGAAAACCCTCAATACTAATACAATAACGCTTGTATTAATGAGGGGCTGAAAAAAGATGGATCAAACTATGAATCCAAAACTTAAAAAATATAAACGTCTTTTCTTCACCGCAATGTTTTCTTGCGTCCTTTTCTTCGTTTTTTCTTTTTTTGTTATTATTATAGTTGCAAAAATTATGGGACCTCCTCCTGTTGCGGTCCCGCAAACAAGCGTCTTTTACGCAAACGATGATACTGTTATTGGACAAAGTAACGAAATTCAAAAACGTTACAATGTCTCTCTTAATGAAATTTCACCTTATGTAAAAGAAGCGACCCTTTCTATTGAAGATCAAAGATTTTATAAACATCACGGCTTCGATGTAAAACGGATTGCAGGTGCAATTGTTGCTGATTTAAAAGCAATGGCAAAGGTACAAGGAGCTAGTACAATTACACAACAATACGCGCGTAATCTGTATTTAGATCATGATAAAACGTGGAAACGGAAATTATTAGAGGCAATGTACACTGTCCGCCTTGAAGTAAACTATAATAAAAATCATATTTTAGAAGGATATTTAAATACAATTTATTACGGACATGGCGCTTATGGCATCGAAGCTGCGTCCCGTCTATATTTCGATAAAACAGCAAAAGAGTTAACATTAGCAGAAGCTAGTATGCTCGCAGGTATCCCAAAAGGACCAAGTGTCTATTCTCCCTTTTTGAAAGAGGATCGTGCTAAAGGACGACAAGCCCTCATATTAGATGAAATGGTAGAACAAGGATATATTACGAAGCAACAAGCAGCCTTAGCGAAGAAAGAGCCACTAACTTTTGCCTCATTAGATACGAAAAAAGTAGCAGAGGTCGCACCATATTTCCAAGATGCTGTACAAGCTTCACTTCTTCGTGATGTTGGATTAGACGAACAAGCTTTACAACGAGGTGGCTTGCGAATTTATACAACGCTAGACCCTAAACTACAAGCTGTAGCAGAACAAGCTGTAAAAGATCATATACCTGACACAACAAACATACAAACTGCTCTCGTCTCTATGAATCCAACGACAGGTGAAGTGGCTGCTCTTGTTGGCGGAACTGATTATACTACGAGTCAATTTAACAGGGCTACACAAGCCATCCGTCAGCCTGGTTCTACATTTAAGCCATTTCTATATTATGCGGCATTAGAACGAGGATTCACACCTGCTACGCGCTTAAAAAGCGAATATACTGTATTCACCTTAGGTGACGGCGTTTCAAAGTATAAACCGAAGAACTATAAAGATTATTATGCCGATGATTTCGTAACGATGGCACAAGCTCTCGCAGTCTCTGATAACATATATGCTGTGAAAACGAATTTATTTTTAGGAGATGACGCGCTTGCAAAAACAGCGAAACAATTTGGAATTACAAGTGCATTAAAAGATGTGCCTTCTCTAGCTCTCGGTACATCACCAGTAAAACCAATTGAAATGGTCAACGCTTATAGCATGTTCGCAAACGGTGGAAAAGAAGTAAAACCTACTTTCATTCGCCGCATTATGGATCATGAAGGAAATATATTATACGATGCTCATTTAGAGAGTAAACAAGTTCTCGACAAGAGCAAAGCGTTTGTAATGGAAGAAATGATGACTGGTATGTTTAATAAGAAACTAAGCAGTTATGCTGCTGTAACTGGCCAATCGATGTTATCAAAATTATCAAGAACATATGCCGGAAAATCTGGTTCTACTGAAACGGATAGTTGGATGATCGGATTTACTCCGCAAATCGTAACTGGTGTATGGGTCGGATACGATCAACCTAAATCTATTTCAAACGTAGCAGAACAAGGATATGCGAAGAAAATATGGACTGATACGATGGAGAAAGGCTTAGATGGACAGCCAAAAAAAGAATTTAAACAACCAGGTGACGTCGTAGCGGTTAATATCAACCCAGAGAACGGTAAAATTGCTACAAAAAATTGTCCTATTTCTGTGAAAATGTACTTCGCTAAAGGTACCGAACCGACTGAATATTGTATGGATCACGTCGATGATAAAGAAGAATTTGAAAAAACGACTGAAGAAAAGAAAAAAACAAGTTGGTGGAAAAAATATCTTCCTTGGTAAAAAAAATAGCTGACGGGCATCCGTCAGCTATTTTTTATTCACTTAATAATGCACGGCGCAATTCTTCACCAGATTCGTTCCAAATCGCTTCATTATGTTCTTTCAAGAACGTACCAAGTACTTTTTTAGATGATTCATCCATATGGTCAACCATAATGTGACGCTTCATTGATTTATCCATTTTGTTTACGTGTTCTGGAAGTGATTTATATCCGCGGCGAATCTCACGGTCAACTGTCATTTCACAAGCTGTTACACCTGCGTAATACGCACCTGTCGCAGTTCTTTCAATCGTTACCCAAACAAGCCAAAATGGTTTTCCGTTTGGAACTTCATCTTTATTTGTTAAAAACTTAATACCTTTTTCTACTGTACTACGCGCATGCATCGCACCGATATCAACGAATGCAGTCTTCTCTAGTACATCAACAAATACAGGTGAAATGTTTTCTAAGCTTAATGCCCCAACACCAAATCCACCATGTCCATCTGTTGAATCATTTTTCACGATATTAAAACCGATTTTTTTCTTTTTCTCTGTCATATGTAAAATCCTCCTCACTTAAAAATTATAAAAGGCCAAAAATAGGCGCAATGATGCTATCTAAAAATACAAATACATGCGGAATAACTACCTGAAAAATAGGTTGAATTGTGTAATTACTAAGCGGTGTAATAACGAGAATTAATAACGCAATTGCCCCGTATTTTTCATACTGTGTCATTTTCGCGCGAATATTTGCTGGTGCTAAATCTTCCACTACGCGATACCCATCAAGTGGTGGGATCGGTAATAAGTTAAATACAAGTAAAACGATATTCAGCATAATAAAAATCTGGAAAAATTGAGCTAACGTATCTGCTACTGCAGATGGAATTGAGTATAATACACCAAATTTTAATAAGCTATACCAAATAATTAAACCAATTGCACTTAAAATTAAGTTACTAATCGGCCCTGCAATTGAAACTAATATGCCTGCAAGACGCGGTCTTTTAAAGTTATATGGGTTAACAGGAACCGGTCTTGCCCAACCGAATCCAAGAATTAATACTGCAATCAAACCGATAGGGTCTAAATGAGCCATCGGTGATAACGTTAAACGCCCTTGTCTCTTTGCTGTATCGTCCCCAAATTTATATGCAACATATGCATGTGCAAATTCATGAACGGATAATGCAATAATAATCGCCATTGCTACCAACGGAATTTCGTGCAATGGATATCTAAATAACTGATCCATACTTCATCTCCTCTTCCATATGTCAAAAAAAGAAATTATTTGTTTTTTCGATTGTTCTTCCCCATAATCCGCTATAATAAGAGTGTAACTTACATAAAAGGAGCGATTGTACATGCCATACGTAACAGTGAAAATGCTAGAAGGACGCACAGAAGAACAAAAGAAAGCTCTTGCTGAGAAAGTAACAGCAGCAGTAAGCGAAACAACTGGTGCTCCTGAAGAAAACATCGTTGTTTTCATCGAAGAAATGTCTAAAAACCATTATGCAGTTGGCGGAAAACGATTAAGCGACAAATAATTTCAAGTTTTTTCATAAGAAGTAGCCATTAGCTGCTTCTTATTTCTTTCCTTCTAACAACTCAATAATTCTCTCTTTATATTTTCCTTTTCTTCCATCTTCATAGATTAAATCATGTGGATAGAATAACTTTTGATCCGTTCTTTTCTTACCTGTAATCGCCTCAACAATATCCGATTCACGTGAAAGCTCTCTAAGCTCTCCGTTTGGCATAAGAAGCAGGATTGGCAGACGCTCTTCTTCTTCTCCTGCACGATAAAAGTCATACGGTAAGTCCGATGTTGAATCAACTACTAAATAATACTCCGGATCAAGTCCAATCTTTTTAAATAAACTACTTAACTCCATCCAATTATCTAAACCGTGTTTATCTGTAAACTCTACATATTTAAATAGATTTCGATTCATAAAACGGCGACATAAATCGCTTAAAATTGGATCTTCTTCTTCCTGCCATACTTGGAAGTAGTAATACATAACGTTCTCGTCTAACTTTAAATAATCCTCTACTGTTACTTCTTCTTCAAATAAAGAATAGAAATGAACAGGATGATTTTTAAATGTGTAATACTTCTCGTGCAGTGATTTCGCACGGTGTAAAATCTTCGTTAAAATAACTTCTGCACTTCGCGTTACCGGATGGAAATATACTTGCCAATACATTTGATAACGACTCATAATGTAATGCTCAACAGCATGCATACCACTATTTTTAATGACTACTTGATTCCCATACGGACGCATTACACGCAGTATACGTTCCATATCGAAGTTTCCGTACTTTACGCCTGTAAAATAAGCATCTCTTAATAAATAATCCATACGATCCGCATCAATTTGACTCGAAATCATACTAATCGCTAATTTATTAGTAGACGTTTTTGCAATTACATCTGCTACCTTTTGTGGAAACTCCTTATCAACACGACTTAATACATCATTAATCTCCGTATTGCCAACGATAATCTTTTGCGTAAATTTCTCATGATCTAATGAAAATACTTTTTCAAACGAGTGAGAAAATGGGCCGTGGCCGACATCATGAAGTAATGCCGCACATAAACATAACAATCTATCTTCAGCATTCCAATTTGGTCTGCCATCAAACACATCATCAATCATACGACGAATAATTTCGTATACACCTAACGAATGAGTAAAGCGACTATGCTCTGCACCGTGAAATGTAAAAAATGTCGTTCCAAGCTGCTTAATACGGCGCAAGCGTTGAAATTCTTTCGTTCCGATTAAATCCCAAATAACACGATCACGCACGTGCACATATTTATGTACTGGGTCTTTAAACACTTTTGTTTCGCTGAGTTTGTCGTTTAAATATACCACTTTCCGACATCCCCCTTTCTTTACTACATTCTTACTTTATATTATAAACGAAATGAGAAACAGAAAGAAATGAAAGACTGTATTAATTCCCTTTATAAAAAGAAAAAATCACCTTTACCGAAGTAAAAGTGATTTCCTTTATACATTATTTACCTAAAACGAATTCAGCAACTTCGTCTAAGATCATATCTTTCCCTAATGGGAAGTAACCTTTGTTTAAGTCTTCATTTTTAATTGTAAATACGTGGTTGTTTTTAACAGCGTTCATGTTTTTCCAAATTGATTCTTCTTGGAATTCTTTTAAGCGCTGAGAACCGTCACCAGTTGTAAATACGAATAAGTAATCTGGGTTGTAATCGATTAAAGCTTCTTTTTGTACTTGTACTAACGGTTTATCAGTTGGTGTACCTTTAACTGCTGGTAGTTTTAAATCATTAAAGATTACGCTACCGTAACCGTAGTCACCGTATACGCGGAAAGCATTTGGATATGCAGCCATTTTCATAAATGTTGCTTCACCAGTTTTAGCGACGATTTTGTCATGTAATTTGCTTGCTTTTTCATCATACTTTTTGAACCATTCTTTTGTTTCTTTTTCTTTACCGAAGATTTGACCTACTTCTTGGAATTTTGGACGCCATTGATCTAATGGAGTGTTTAACATAACTGTTGGTGCAATTTTAGATAATTGATCATAAATCTTTTCTTGACGATTATTTACAAGAATTAAATCTGGTTTTGCAGCAGCTACTGCTTCGATGTTAATTTTATCGCCCCAAGCAGAACCAACTGGTTTAACGTCTTTTAGTTTCTTTTCAATATGTGCATCAATTTTTTCTTGAGATGTATTAGCAGTAATAACCGGTTTCATACCGAAAATTAATAATTCTTCTGTTGAACCACTAAGGTCAGCAATTTTCTTTGGATTTGCAGGAATTTTAATTTCCCCTTTTGCATGTTTTACAGTGCGCTCTTCAGTCTTTGCATCTGCTTTCTTTTCTTCTTCTTTGTTAGAACAAGCTGCAAATAGTACAGAAGTCACAACTAGTACCATTGCTAATAGTGCCATTTTAAAATTCTTCATGTTCCCACTCCTTCTAGCTGTATTTATCTTATAAGTTACAATGAACTATAAGAAACAAATATAACAATTAATTTATATATATTTATTAATTGTTGTTAATAACCCATTCTAACGGGCGTTCAACTTCCCATTCTTATATAAGAAGCTCAACGTCCATTAGAAGTCCCCCCTCTTCACGAGGGGGTTCTACTTATGCTTTTTTACGCAATTGATTACTAATCATCGCTAAATCATATGTTAAACAAATTGGCTTACAGTTTACTGGACAAGGAACGATTTGAGCTTCAATCTCAAATACACTGCGAAGTGTTTCACTTGTCATAACTTCATCTGGCGTTCCTTGTTTCATTAACTTACCTGCTTTTAATGCAATCATATGATCTGAGAAACGAGAAGCGTGGTTTAAGTCATGGATAACCATAACAATCGTTCTACCTTCTTCTTCATTTAATTTTTTCAATAAGTTTAATACTTCTAATTGATGAGCCATATCTAAGTACGTTGTTGGTTCATCCAATACAAGTAATTCTGTTCCTTGTGCAAGGGCCATCGCAATCCATACACGTTGACGTTGCCCGCCTGATAACGCCTCTGCTGAACGATTTGCGAATTCTGTCATTCCCGTCACTTCAAGTGCCCAATGAATGTAACGATAATCCTCTTCTTTCAACGTTCCAAATCCTTTTTGATGAGGAAAACGTCCATATGAAACAAGTTCAAACACAGTAAGGCCAGTTGGCACTTCTGCAGTCTGTGGTAAAATCGCCATTTTCTTTGCGATTTCTTTTGTTGGTTGTTTCTCGATTGCTTTTCCGTCAAGATAAACAGTACCTTTTTTCGCCTTCAAAATACGAGAAGCCGTTTTTAATAATGTGGACTTCCCACAACCATTTGGTCCAATAATTGTTGTAATTTTCCCTTCCGGAATTTCAACTGTTAATCCATCAATAATTAACCCTTCATTATAGCCAACAGATACCGCATCAACTGCTAAAGTTGCCATACAAAAAGCCTCCCTTTATTTTGTCCTCATAAGTAAGTATATGAAATATGGTGCACCAATTACAGAAATAACAAGACCGACCGGTATTTCTGAAGTTGTTAACACGCTTCTTGAAATTACGTCTGCGAATAAGAGTAAAAACGTCCCTATTAGTGCAGCAGTAGGCAGCATAATTTGATGTTTACCACCAACAAGGCGCCTCGCTAAATGCGGAGCCATTAAACCGATAAAACCAATTCCTCCGGCAACAGCGACAGATGCACCAGCTAAGCAAACTGCAATAAATAATAATTTACGTCTTTCCTTTTCTACATTTAAACCAAGACCAACTGCTGTAGAATCGCCTAGGTTCATTACATTTAATATGTGCGCCTTACTAATAGCAAGTGGCAAGAAAATAACCATCCATGGAAGTACACTTAGCACGAACTTCCAATCTGTGCCCCATAGACTTCCTGCTAACCAAATCGTAGCAAAACGAAAATCGTTAGATGTCATCTTCATAGAAAAAATTAAACTAACAGCACCAAACCCGGCTGCAACAGCGATACCAACTAGTATTAATCTCGTTGATGAAACGCCGTCTTTCCATGCTAGTAAATAAATAATAACCGCCGCTAATATTGCACCAACCAACGCGAAGAATGGAAGGATAAATACAGATAAAAATGTACCAGTCCCAACTTTTCCAAAGAAAAAGTAGACGAATATAACAACTGTTAATCCCGCTCCAGCGTTAATACCGATAATACCTGGATCAGCAAGTGGATTTCGTGATAATCCTTGCAAAATCGCACCTGACATCGCTAAAGCAGATCCGACTAGTATAGCAATCACCATACGCGGCATGCGGAATTCAAATAAAATAACAGACTGATCTTCAGCCCCTATTCCAACCAATGACTTTAATACGTCCATTGGCGGTATTTTAAAAGTTCCTGTATTTAAACTAATAAGAAATATAGAAACGATTAGTCCTACTAAAATCGTTAATATAGAAATGTTCTTTTTTGTTAAGACACTCGTCCTCACATCTTTCCTCTCCCTTCATTACGTGCTAAGTAGAGGAAGAATGGAACCCCAATTAGCGCTGTAATTGCTCCAATTGGCGTTTCAAATGGCGGGTTAATAACGCGAGATAACATATCTGCACATTCAATTAACAGCCCGCCTAAGACCGCAGAACATGGAATAACCCATCTATAGTCCGAGCCTACAAGGAAACGAGTCATATGCGGGATTACAAGACCAACAAATCCAACTGATCCTGCCATGGAAACTGCGGAACCCGTTAAAACAAGAACAAGTACTGTTCCGATAAATTTAATTAATGTCGTATTTTGACCAAGTCCAATCGCAATTTCTTCACCGAAGCTCAAAATTGTAATATATCTCGACATCATAATTGCGATAAAAAGACAAACAAGGCCAATTGGCACTAACATATTAATACTTTGCCATTTCACTCCAGCAACTCCGCCTGCATTCCACATGCTCACCTCTTGAGCAAGATTAAAATACAATGCAATTCCAGATGAAATTGCCCCTAATAGAGCACTAATAGCTGCACCTGCTAAAGCTAATTTCACAGGTGTTAATCCACCTGGTGAAGAAGACCCAATTCCATATACAATGCTTGCACCAAACGCAGCTCCAATAAAAGATGCAATAACAAACATCAAATAAGGTGAATTAGGAAAAAATGCATACATAATTGCAATTCCAAATACTGCACCATCTGTAATCCCCATTAACGATGGTGAAGCAAGTGGATTTCGCGTCATGCCTTGCATAATTGCTCCTGATACCGCTAAAAAGGCACCTGCAACTACGCCCCCTATTGCTCTAGGCATGCGAAGCTCTTGAATTACGTTATGATGTGTAATAGATCCATCAAACTGAAATACAGCTTGCCATACAGTCTTTAAACTAATATCTGCAGCCCCAAAAGAAATAGAAACTGCCATGCTTAAAGCTAACAAAACTGTACCCGCTACTAAAATAATAGAAGCAATAAGCGGTCTGCTCTTAATCTCTTTAACATTCTCTTCTTGCTGTTCTATACTGCTTGCGCTCGCTTCCATCCCTCAACCATCCTAACCAACAACATATATTTATTAAAATGAAATTTATTCTCAAATAGTAATAAAAAAATTAGGTGAATTGTTTTTTTCCTGATAATGATTCTCAGAATCAGACACTTCTATTCTACCTATCGCTTTAAAAGACTGTCAACCATTATTTTGAAATACAAATTTATATAAATTAGAACTTTAATACAAAAGTTATATCCATCCTTTAGAAAACGTTCGTCCACACAAGAGCACTTTCGCAGAATAAATCGTTCCTCTTATGGGCATAAAAAAGAAGAGTAATCTTTTCACTCTTCTTTTTCTTACTTATTTAACTTTGCTTCAATTTTTACGATTAACTCATCTTCTGTTGGAGCCGCAACTGGACGGTTATTTACAAATGCGAATGATTTTTTACGACCAGGACCACAGTAAGACTGACATCCAACTTCAATCGTTGCACATGAATCTACTTTTTTTAACTTCGGAACTAACGTTTTAACGTTCGTTGCCTGACAGTCATCGCACACGCGAAATTCGTTTCCCATTATATAACACTTCCTCTATTTTAAACTTTTCTCAAGTACATTTAAAAATAAACACTAAATGGTATTTTACCGTTCTTTGAAGCTCGTTGCAAGTTTCCCTACAGGGCCTATTCTCTACATAATGCTACATATTTATATGCTCTCCTACAGAAGCGCTCACCATTCATGGGAAAATTTTTACCTTTCATCGAAATCTACCATATTTTTAAAAGCTTTGTATAAAAGTTTATTTTTTTGCCCATTATAAAAATAGGAAGTTCATAAAAAGAAAGGGAGTTGAATCTATGAAAGTAAGACAAGATGCTTGGACAGATGAGGATGATTTATTACTTGCTGAAACGGTACTTCGTCATGTTCGAGAAGGAAGTACGCAATTAAATGCATTTGAGGAAGTAGGGGATCAGTTAAATCGTACATCCGCTGCTTGTGGTTTCCGCTGGAATGCTGTCGTTCGCTATAGCTATGAACAAGCTCTTCAACTAGCAAAAAAACATCGTAAAGATAAAATGCGCGCTGCAAGCGGTGAGCAAGCGAAAAAACGTTTACTTTATACACCACCAGCTTCAGATTCGATAACTGATTATGAAGAATTCGTACAAGAGGAATCAATTGTACAATATAAAGAAGCTATTCCATATCAAGAATCTACCGTTCCTGTTGCAAAAAGCTCTATGACAATGCAAGATGTTATTTATTTCTTACAAACAGTTGGATCCTCAAATATAAAAGTAACAGCTCTTGAAAACGAGAATACGAGATTGAAACAAGAAATTAAAGCACAAATCCTTCGAAATGAAGAACTAGAAAAGAAACTAGAAAAATTAGAAAAGCAATCTCATACTGTACAAGAAGATTACGAAACACTTATGAACATTATGAACCGAGCTCGTAAGTTGGCAGTCATGGATGACGAAGAACGTTCTCAAACATCTTTCCGAATGGATCGAAACGGTAATTTAGAAAAAATTGCAGAATAAAAAGGATGCATATAATGCATCCTTTTTATTCTTTCACATCTAAACTTCCCCTTTATATATGAGAAAACTCTATTCTTCATTTTTTTGCTATAATAGAGATTGTCATTTTAAAGATAAGGGGTTAGTTATATGAGCAATTCCCGTTCCATTTTATCTCAGCCAGAGTGGCGTATTGTAGATCAATCTAGTTTGGGACCAACATTCCATGCATTGCAGTCATTCGCAATGGATGACACACTGTGCACAAGCATTGGAAATGGTCAATCAGCTGCAACAATGCGTTCTTGGGTTCATCACAATACAATTGTTCTTGGCATTCAAGATTCACGCCTACCACACTTAGAAGAAGGCATTTCCTTGTTAAAAAAGAACAACTTCAATGTTATTGTTCGTAATTCTGGCGGGCTTGCAGTCGTGCTTGATGAAGGTGTTTTAAACGTATCACTTTTATTCCAAGAAACAGAAAAAGGTATCGATATTGATCTTGGATACGATACGATGTGGCATTTAATTAAGGAGATGTTAAAGGATTACGACGTTACTATCGAGGCAAAAGAAATTGTAGGTTCTTACTGTCCTGGTAGCTATGACTTAAGTATTCGCGATCAAAAATTCGCTGGCATTTCACAGCGCCGTATTCGCGGGGGTGTCGCTGTCCAAATTTATCTTTGTGCTACAGGAAGTGGCTCTGAGCGTGCCGCACTCGTTCGTGATTTCTATAACCTAGCCATTCAAGGAGAAGAAACACGCTTTACGTATCCTGAAATTGTACCGAGTACAATGGCTTCACTTTCAGAATTACTTGGCGAAACCATTACAGTACAAGATTTAATGATGCACCTTTTAAAAACATTGCAGCAATTCGCTCCGAAGTTAACACCATCTCAATTAACAATAGATGAAATCCCTTTATATGAGACGAATTTACAACGGATTATTGATCGTAACAATAAAGCACTTGGCTTAGAAAAATAAAGACCGTCGCTATTATAGCGACGGTCTTTATTTCAATTCATTATAGAATTAAAGTGCTTGAGCTGCTGTAATTAAAGCTAACTTGTACACTTCTTCTTCGTTACATCCACGAGATAGGTCATTTACAGGCATGTTTAAACCTTGTAAGATTGGTCCTACCGCTTCGAAGTTACCTAAACGTTGAGCGATTTTGTAACCGATATTACCAGCTTCTAAGCTTGGGAATACGAATACGTTAGCATCACCTTTAATTGTAGAACCTGGAGCTTTTTTCTCAGCTACAGATGGTACGAATGCCGCATCGAATTGGAATTCTCCATCTAAAGTTAATTCAGGAGCCATTTCTTTTGCAATGCGAGTTGCTTCTACAACTTTTTCTGTTTCTGGAGATTTCGCAGAACCTTTTGTAGAGAAGCTTAACATAGCAACGCGTGGGTCAATACCGAATAATTCAGCAGTTTTTGCACTCTCGATACCAATTTCAGCTAAATCTTGGCTGTTTGGTGCAATGTTAATTGCGCAATCAGCGAATACATATTTCTCTTCTTCACGTACCATGATGAATACGCCAGAAGTTTTTGTAACGCCTGGTTTTGTTTTAATGATTTGAAGTGCTGGACGAACTGTATCAGCTGTAGAGTGAGCTGCACCACTTACTAAACCGTGTGCTTTGCCCATGTATACAAGCATTGTACCGAAGTAGTTTTCGTCTTTAAGGATTTTGCGAGCGTCTTCTTCAGTTGCTTTACCTTTACGGCGTTCAACGAAAGATGCTACCATTGCATCCATTTCTTCATATGTAGCTGGGTCATAAATATCAACGCCTGCTAATGTTAAATTCATGCTAGCAGCTTTTGCGCTAATTTCTTCCTTATTACCAACTAAGATTGGTTTTACTAACTCTTCTTTTGCTAAACGCTCTGCAGCGCCTAAAATTCTTTCATCAGTTCCTTCAGGAAGTACGATAGAAATGCCTTTTCCTTGAACTTTTTCTTTTACTGTTGTAAATAAGTTGCTCACGAATAAACCCTCCTACATATGTTAAAAAAACTCTATCTTTAAGAATACTGCTTTTCTTCTATATTTTAAACTTATAGCTCCCAAAAAATAGATAAAATGAAAATGATTATATTTTCATAAAATTCAGCCTAAAAATAAATCCCCTTTAATCCTTATCTCCTCCTATTTTCAAGTAAATTTAAATGTGACAATTTTATGCGCCAAGGTTTTATATAGATGATTTTAAAACTATATATGCTATAGTTAACGTGTAAAACTATCATTAACTGAGGTGAATAGAATGAGTGAAGCAACAACAACGTTAGATGGCTGGTATTGTTTACATGATTTACGTTCTATTGATTGGGCTGCATGGAAAACATTATCTAGCGACGAACGCGGACAAGCAGTGTCTGAATTTTTAAATGTCGTTGAAAAATGGAACGAAGTAGCTACTGCGAAAAAAGGTAGTCACGCAATGTATACAGTTGTTGGTCAAAAAGCTGATATTATGCTTATGATTTTACGTCCAACAATGGAAGAGTTAAATGAAATTGAGACAGAATTGAATAAAACAACTTTAGCTGAATATATGGTTCCTGCATATTCTTACGTATCTGTTGTTGAACTAAGCAACTATCTTCCAGCTGATGAGGATCCATACCAAAACCCGCAAATTTTAGCTCGCTTATATCCTGAATTGCCGAAAGCAAATCATATTTGCTTCTATCCAATGGATAAGCGTCGCCAAGGTGATGACAACTGGTACATGCTTCCTATGGAAGAGCGTAAAAAAATGATGTACAGTCATAGTAAAATTGGTCGTCAATACGCAGGTAAAGTACGCCAAGTTATTTCAGGGTCAGTTGGATTCGACGATTTTGAGTGGGGCGTAACATTATTCGCTGACGATGTTCTTCAATTTAAAAAACTTATATATGAAATGCGCTTCGATGAAGTAAGTGCTCGTTATGGTGAATTCGGAACATTTTTCGTTGGAAACATTTTACCAGACGAAAAGGTAGAGAAATTTTTACACATATAAATCGTGAAAAAGGAACGAAATTCGTTCCTTTTTTTATTACCCTCCATATTTCTCCTCAAAAAACTGCTTTTCTCCGCAAATTTGAACAAAAATCGACAAATCTCTTTCAAATACCTTACAAAATTGTAACCTTTCTATATCCAAATTTATGCTAAAATGATACGAGCTATATGCTAAATAACGATGCGAAGGTGATAATCTATATGAAAAAAATCTTGTCTATTTTACTATTGCTTGTATTGTCAATTTCTTCCTTAGGAGTAACAACATCCCATGCGGAAGAAAAAATACATATTGAGGCTGCTGCTGCACTTTTATTTGATGCAGATACAGGAAAAATACTTCACGAGCAAAATCCAGATGAATTGCTAGCTATTGCTAGTATGTCAAAATTAATTGTTGTTTACGCTGTTTTAGAAGCAATTAAAGAAGGAAAAATCACTTGGGATACGAAAGTAAATATTTCTGATTACGCTTATGAAGTCTCTCGTAATAATGAATTCTCTAATGTACCGTTCGAAAAAGGACGTCAATATACTGTAAGAGAATTATATCATTCTATTGTTATATTCTCTGCAAATGGATCTAGTATTGCTTTAGCAGAACTTCTTGCAGGAAGTGAGAAAAACTTCTTAAATCTTGCAAATGAACATGCAAAAAAGCTAGGGTTAAAGAAATATAAATTTGTAAACTCTACCGGGTTAAATAATGCTGATTTAAAAGGAAAACATCCTGAAGGAACAGATCCGACCGGAGAAAACTCCATGTCAGCTCGCGATATGGGTATTCTTGCAAAAACGATTATTACAAAGTATCCAGAAATGCTAGAGGATACAAAACAAAGATTTAGAAACTTCCCAGACAATCATCCAAAACCAATTCGTATGGAAAACTGGAACTGGATGTTACCAGGCGCTGCCTTCTCTTATGATGGAACGGACGGTTTAAAAACTGGTAGTTCTGATACCGCTGGATATGGGTTCACTATTACAGCGAAACGTGGTGATGTTCGTCTTATCTCGGTTATTATTAAAACAAAATCAATGGATGAACGCTTCACAGAATCTCGTGAATTAATCGAACATGGATTTAATAACTTTGAAAAACAAAAATTAAAAGTTAATAAAAACAATACAATCTCTGTAGTAAAAGGGAAAGAAGACCAAGTAACTGTTGCACCCGAAAAAGAAATAACAGTAATTGCGAAAAAAGGTAGCAAAGAGCCTTATAAAATTGGGACTGAATTAGATAAATCCCTTGCTGAAGATGGACATTTAGTTGCTCCTGTTAAGAAAGATACCAAAGTAGGCTCAATTACTTTAGAATCAACTGATAAATATGGTTTCTTAGACGGTAGTAAAAGTATGAAAGCTACTGCAAAAACGACAGAAGAAGTTGAAAAAGCAAATTGGTTTGTATTATCAATGCGCTCTATTGGAGATTTCTTCTCAAACTTATGGTCTAAAGTATTTTAATAATGATGAAAAGCTAGCTCACGCTAGCTTTTTTTATTTTCTTCTCTCCATGTAAAACTTCGTTTGGTTGTCATATCTGAGTCCTTTTCCTCATACGTATGAACTAGTAATTGTTACACACTTCATCTAGAGATAAAGTGAAACTTTAATCAGTGGGGGTTTTGTTCATCCCCACTGATTATTAGTTGAACTAATCGGGCTTTTACGGGCAGTTTGATCTCCCACCCACCTTCTTTGCTCCAGCCCAATTTTAAGGTGGGAGTCTTACTGCCCGTTAATGCGGGATAAACCTCTTTCCACAAGGTATTCCAAAAAGAGAGGTGACACATAATGGGCGTTATTGCTTATAACGAAGAAGATGTAAAGTTATTAGCTAGACTGATGCGTGCTGAAGCCGAAGGAGAAGGACAACAGGGGATGTTGATGGTCGGGAACGTTGGGGTAAATCGTGTCCGTGGAAATTGTTTAGATTTTAAAAAAATACGTAATTTACGTCAAATGGTGTATCAAAATCCTGGTGGTTTTGAGGCAACACAAAAAGGGTATTTTTATCAACGTGCAAGGGAACAAGATATTGCTTTAGCAAGGCGAACGATTCAGGGACAACGCTTTTGGCCTGCAAATTTTGCCTTATGGTTTTTTAGACCTGAAGGCCCTTGTCCGTCAACTTGGTATAATCAACAAAACTCTGGTCGCTTCAAAAAGCACTGCTTCTTCCAGCCATCTGGCGAAGATTGTCCTAGCGTTTATTAAGGATTGATAATAAGGAGGGATTTTTGAATGGCACAGCAACAAAACCCGTATTACGGAACTGGATTTTATCAACCATCTGGAACTTATGTACAACCGCAGCAAATGACTCCACAACAACAGCAACAACAGCAAGCAATGCAACAACAAGCGGCGCAAGCTCAATATGCCGTTTCTCAAGGCATGTTACCATTAGAACAATCCTATATTGAAAATATCCTTCGTTTAAACAAGGGTAAGCAAGCTACGGTTGTAATGACTTATGAACGTGGTAGCTCACTCGGTACCCAATCGTATACAGGTATTATCGAAGCAGCTGGTCGCGATCATATTGTAATTAGTGAGCCACAATCAGGGAAACGTTTTTTACTATTAATGATTTACTTAGATTATGTGGAATTCCCCGAAGAAATTACGTACTTACCTAGTCAACAAGCAACTTATGCTCCAAGACCATAAAAAAAGCTGGCATATGCCAGCTTTTGTTTTTTTATAAACCTTTTACAACTGCAGTTCCGACTAAAATCCATGCTACAATAAACGCTACGCCACCAAGAGGTGTAATTGGGCCAAAGAACTTAATACCTGTCGTACTTAATGCATACAAACTGCCTGAAAACATAATAATCCCAGCTACCATAAGCCAACCAGCAGTAGTTAAAAGTGATGATTGAACCTTATCCATCAATAAAGCAACTACGAATAGTCCACCTGCATGAAACATTTGATATGTAACACCTGTTTTCCAAACTTCTAACATTTTCGCAGAAATTTTATTTTCTAAACCGTGTGCTCCAAAGGCTCCTAACGCAACAGATAGCCCCGCTGCAATACAACCTAGTAAAAAGAAAATTTTCATCTTAATTCCCCTTTTTTACTTTTATCATAAGCAATTTTTTCATATAAGCCAAACGATTTAATCCTTAAAAATCAAATAAAGAATTACCATTTGCACCTTCTTCTTTAATATACACAGGTTCTCCAGAAACTGGCATAACTGGTTGAACTGTCTTTATAGGCTGCGATCCAATTACTTGCGATTGAATTTGCGGCTCCCTATACGTAGAAGATTCAACCTGTTCATCTAATAGTAAATCGCATAAAGCACGCACAACTAATAAATGATCTTTTGATTTTTGTCCTTCACTACTTTTTGCCTTTGCAATTTCATTCGCCATTTTATTTAAAATCTTATCGCTCGATATTTGCATTCCTTATCACCTCGTACTTTGTAGTTCTTTCTCAAATTGCTTCAGCTTCTCTACTAAACCAAATACTATTATCATATCATGTTCTTGCAGTTTTTCCTGCCCCGTTGGATTATGTATAATATCCCCATTTCTCAAAATCGCTAATATCGTTACATCAAACTGATTCCTCACATCACTCTCTAGTAACGATTTACCAACTAATATTGAATCTTTTCCAACTAAAATTTCTTCAATGACAAATGACTGTTCTATCCCATACAGCACTGTATCAATATAATGAACTGTTAATGGATTCGCAATACCTTTTGCAATATGAATTCCTGCCATACTGGATGGATTAATAACTTTATTTGCACCCGCACGCCTTAATTTCTCTTCAGTTTCTGGCTTTTCAGATCTCGCCACAATTTTAATTGCATCGTTTAATCCTCTTGCTGTTAATGTAATAAATACATTTTCAGCATCATTTGCTACGATAGCAACTAAACCAGCCGCTTTTGAAATTCCAGCATGATGTAAAACTTGATCCTCCGTCGCATCTCCATGTATATACAAAAGCTTTCCCTTCTCTAATACACTTTCATCTTTATCGACAACAACAAATGGAATTTTCTTTTCTTGCAATTCATGTACAACTTGAAGCCCCACTCTACCGCAACCACATACTATAATATGATTTTTCAACTGCGCTATTTGTTTATCCATCTTCTTCCTCCGCACTGCATGAAATAAATTCCCTTCAATAATCATAGCTGCCACTACCCCAATTGCATACGTAACAATACCTACGCCAACAGGAATAATAAGGAGCGCAAATACTTTCCCCGCTTGCGTTACAGGAACAGCATCTCCGTATCCAACAGTCAATACAGTAATCATCGTCATCCAAAATGCTTGAAACAAACTAATCTCTTCAATTGTCATAAATCCTATCGTTCCTAGAATTACAACAAAAGTCATACATATAACTGCGATCCATAATTGCTTACGTGCATTCATACCGTATTTCAACTCTTTTCTCTATCTACAATCTTTGCCAGTGGAAATAAAATACGTATATACTAGATACGGAATCTATGAAAGAGGTTGATATAATGAAGACATTTCTTTCCGCCTTACAATGGGCACTATTTATTTTAGCTGGAAGCCTTATTGTACCAATTAGTGTCGCAACTAGTTATGGTCTTGATGGCGCTGAAGCTATCGCATTCGTACAAAGAACATTATTTGTTCTAGGCTTTGCTGGTCTCTTGCAAGCTATATTTGGGCATAAACTTCCTATTCAAGAAGGTCCTGCTGGACTTTGGTGGGGAATTTTCTCCCTTTACGCAAGTTTAGGCGTCGTATTATTTGGATCAAACAATGAGACACTTAAAGTTCTTCAATATGCTTTCCTATTAAGCGGTATTATTTGTATTATTCTTAGCGCTTTTGGACTTATTGATAAACTCGTTCGCTATTTTACACCGACAGTCATTGGAACATATTTATTTCTTCTTGTTGCGCAGCTTAGTGGCTCCTTCTTAAAGGGAATGTTTGGCCTTGATGGAAAACATACAGAAGTACAACCTAACGTATTTATTCTTTCACTCATTGTTATTTTACTATCCTTTTTCATCATGAAGCTACCTATTATTGGACAATATTCTGTTCTTTTCAGTATCGTATGCGGCTGGATATTATTCGCATGCTTCGGGTTATCAAATCCAGTAACGCCTGTGACAGATATAATCCGTTTTCCGTCTCTATTTGTTTTCGGAATGCCTCGTATTGAATGGAACATGGCAATTACGGTCGTTTTCGTTACACTATTACTTCTAACAAATATGTTAGCAAGTATTCGTGTTGTGCAAAGGATTGTCTCTAAGTATGAAAAGAATGCAGCACCAGATCGTTTTAAACAAGCTGGCATTATAACAGGAATCAACCAATTGCTAGGCGGCCTATTTTCAGCTATTGGGCCTGTCGCTATTTCTGGATCAGCAGGTTTTATTGCAACGACTAATATTTATAAACGTCTCCCGTTTATATTAGGGTCAAGCTTTATTATTGTCGTTAGTATATTTCCAAAGATCACTTCATTCTTTGCAGCAATCCCTGTTGCAGTTGGTTATGCCGCTATTTATCCTGTATTCGCAAGCATGATTGGCCTTGCCTTTCGAGAATACGAAACTGTCCAGGATAAAGAACGATTATTTAAAGTAGCCGGTCTTTCAATCTTCACAGGAGTCGGAGTTATGTTTGTTCCAGCAGGAGCATATTCCACACTTCCACCATTTCTAGCATCGTTTTTAAGTAACGGTCTCGTTCTTGGATCTGTAATGGCCATTTTGCTAGAAATACTATTTTCTCGTTCCACAGCAAAACAAATATCGTAAATTGGAAAACTTCCATTATTGCACTCTACCTTTAGAGTTGTTACGATAAAATCAAACTTGAATCATTGGGGTTTTATCCATCCCCAATGATTATTAACCGATATTATGAGCAACACACTCATAATGATTTATCTACTTCTTTTCAAAGAGGTTTGATGTCTTACTATTATTCCTCAACATCTTCATGAACATGTATTTTGATTTCAATTAAAGAAAGGAATTTTCTATATGACTTATAAAATGATTGTTTTAGATTTAGATGATACTTTATTACGTGATGACCATACTATTTCACCTCGTACGAAAGAAGCGTTAATGACTGCACAAGAGCAAGGGGTAAAGGTTGTACTTGCTTCTGGACGTCCAACGTTTGGTATGCGCAATGTAGCCAAAGAACTTCGCTTAGAAGAATACGGCAGTTTCATTCTATCTTTTAATGGCGCAAAAATTATTAACTGTAAAACAAACGAAGAAATCTTTAGTAGTACACTATCTCCTGAAATCGTTCACAACCTATTTGAAATTAGTAAAACTGAAGATGTATGGATTCATACTTATATGGGCGATGATATCGTAACGGAAGAAAATAATCCTTATACTGAAATTGAGGGCGATATTACTGGTATGCCAATTGTTGTAGTAGATGACTTTAAAGCCGCAGTTAAAGAGCCTGTAGTAAAAGTATTAATGAATAAAGAAGCTGAACGCCTTGTTGAAGTTGAAAAGAAACTACAAAAACAACTAGAAGGCCAATTAAGCGTGATGCGTTCGAAACCATTCTTCTTAGAATTTACTGAAGCCGGTGTTACAAAAGGAACGAGCTTAAACAAACTGATTCAAAAGCTTGGCATTAAGCGTGAAGAAGTTATCGCAATGGGCGATAGCTATAACGACCAAGCAATGATTGAATTTGCTGGTCTTGGCGTTGCAATGGGCAATGCACCTGATGATATTAAAGAAATTGCAAATTACGTAACAGATACAAATATGAACGATGGTGTTGCAAAAGTTGTAGAGAAATTTGTTTTAAAAACGGATGTACTTGTTTAATATTTTCATTCACAAAACCTATTTGAAGTCAAATACTTCAAATAGGTTTTTATTTAAATTCTCATGCTTTTGTGACTATATTTTGAACTTTGCACTATTCTCGTAGTGTAAACTTTCTTTTTGTATATAATGAAACAAAATAGACTATTTTATTTTGAAAAAGAATACAAATTTACTATATACAAGCATACGTTAAAGGAGGCTACTTTATGTTATCTACACCAATCGGACGATTAAGAGCAATTGGACTAGTTGAGGGTATTTCTTTCCTATTACTATTATTTGTAGCAATGCCATTGAAATATTTCGCAGGATTTGCAACAGCTGTTAAAATTACAGGCATGGCTCATGGTGTTCTATTTATTCTATTCATCTTTGCAGTAATTCAAGTAACAATCGTACACCGTAAATCAATTTTATGGGCACTTGGAGCATTCGTTTCATCAGTTATCCCATTTGGTACTTTTGTACTAGATGCAAAATTAAAGAACGAGCAATAATAATAAAAAGGTAGTTAACGACTGTTAACTACCTTTTCTATTTATAAATTTGGAATTTCCCAATCAATTTCTCTTTCGCCCATATTAGCTAAAATCGTATTTACTTTAGAGTATGGCTTACTACCAAAGAAACCACGTCTTGCTGATAATGGACTTGGATGTACAGACTCGATAATATGATGATTCGGATTCGTAATTAACTTCTTCTTCGCCTGCGCATGGCGCCCCCACAATATGAAAATAACTGGCTTTTCACGTTCATTCAACAGTTGAATCACACGATCTGTGAAGTGCTCCCATCCTTTTCCCTTATGAGAATTTGCTTCACTTTGACGAACTGTTAATACGGTATTTAGTAGTAATACTCCTTGCTCCGCCCATTTTACTAAATAACCGTTATTCGGAATTTCATAACCATATTCATCTCGAAGCTCTTTATACATGTTTAACAATGATGGTGGTGTTTTAACACCAGGTTGTACAGAAAAGCTTAAACCATGCGCTTGATTCGGTCCATGATACGGATCTTGTCCTAAAATAACAACCTTTGTATTTTCATAACTTGTATACTGAAGAGCGTTAAAAATATCTTCCACCTTCGGATAAACAACATGCGTGCTGTATTCTTCTGTCAAAAAACTGGATAGAGTAAGATAATACTCTTTCTCAAATTCTGGTGCCAGTAATGGTCCCCAATCATTTCTTAAAACATTTTCCATGCTTTCACTTCCTGTCCAATTAATTCAACATATCCTGTTTTGTAAATACTAAGAACGAAATAATAAGAGAAACAACTGCCCAAACAGTTAAATTCATCAAAGAAAATCCCATTGATAAGCCTTGTAATGCAGGTAATTTTCCTGATAAATAATCCGTTAATGATAAATTCACGCTAAAAATATATTTCGCGCCTTCCCAAGATGTTGCGAATGAGCTTAAGATACCGCCTGCAATTAATGCAGCTAGCATAACGCCCATACCAGCTGGTGTATTACGAATTAAAACAGAGACCATAAATGATATAGTTCCGACAACGATAGCAACAAACCAGGCTAGTCCATACGCCATTAAGATGTATTGCCACTGCGGAATAAGGTGCACAAAGTTCGTATTTAACGTTTCCTTATCAATGACGAATCCTGTTAAAACAGGTAAATTCCATCCCGAGTATCCAAATACAAGCCCTGATAATATGTAAGCAAACAAACCTACAAGGAGCAGTATGAGCGAAATGAAAAATAACATCGTCACGTATTTACTAAGGAGTATTTTCCAGCGCCGAATCGGCCGCGTAAGTAACATCTTCATCGTCCCATCACTTCGTTCTCCAGAAACGATATCAATGGCGACAATCATTACGAGAAGCGGAATAAACAATGTAATTCCTTGTTCAATAAATGCTCTGACAAAAGTCGGTGCACCTGGCGCCATCGGATTAATATCATGATCTAAATAATATTGTTGTTGTTCAACTCTTACCTTTAACCAATCACGCCATTCTTCTGGCAATCTAGAATTATTCAACCGGTTCTGAGAATCAACAATTTGCTGTTGCAATGAAACCTTCCAATCAGTTGTACCGAGTCTTTTTTGTGTCGTTTCTATTTCGCGATACTGCGCATACACAAAAAGCGGGATTAAGATTGCTAAAATAAGCATAACAACAAAAATACGTTTCTTACGGTAAATCTTTTCTGATTCATTTAAAACTAGATTCGCAAATTCACGCATGCTGCTCACCCCTTGTGAGTTCAATAAATAAATCTTCTAGCGTAAATACAAGCTCCTTAACACTATGTACATCTATTTCATTTTCTACCAAGTGTTTATTCCAACTACTTATAGATGCAATATCCATGCGGCATAATAATCGCTCGCCTTCTACACTCACTTCTCTTACTTCCTCGGCTGCTTCTAACATATCTTTCGCCTTAGAAATTGGTGTAACAATCCATTCTACACGATCACTTGCTGTTTTAATTAATTCTTCAACCTTGGCAACTGTTATCATCTTTCCTTTATGAATAATAGCAACGCGATCGCATATCATTTGCACTTCACTTAGCAAGTGACTTGAAATAAACACGCTCATATTTTCTTCTTTTACAAGCTTATGTATAAATTCCCTAAGTTCTCTAATCCCTGCTGGATCTAAACCATTCGTTGGCTCATCTAATATGAGCAATTTTGGATTCCCAAGGAGCGCCTGCGCAATTCCAAGGCGTTGTTTCATACCAAGTGAGTACGTTTTTACCTTGTCATGAATTCTTTCATCTAAATGAACCATTTCAGCAATTTCAATAATACGTTCATCTGATATATCACCTAACATACGAGCAAATTGCTTTAAATTTTCCCATCCTGTTAAATATGTATACAACTCTGGGTTTTCAACGATACTCCCAATTTGACGCATCGCCTCTCTGAAATTGTCCTTAATCGAATAACCACCGATAGAAATCGTACCTTCTGTCGCCGTAATCAATCCGACTAACATTCGAATGGTAGTCGTCTTTCCAGCACCATTTGGTCCTAAGAACCCGAACACTTCTCCTTGCTTTACATCAAAGGAAATGTCCTCTACAAGAGTCTTCTTTCCAATTACCTTCTTCAAGTCTCGTACGGAAAGTATCGTCGTCATTTTACCCCTCCTTGTTCTAGTTTTAATTTACTTACAACATTTTGAACTAAACGTTCTGCCATATACATATAACCTACTTCGTTCGGATGAAAATGATCAGAGTATAATAAATCTTTTCCGCGGTTTTGGAATAAATCAAATGTCGGTGTAATATACACATTTTTATCGTTTAGCGCTAACTTCTCTAAAGATGCATTCCAGTCCACAACAATGTTTGAAGACCCTTTTAAATCTTCTACATCTTCAAAAGGATTGTATAAACCAAGCCAAAAAATCGGACTATCTGTATTTAATTTACGAATTTCTTCTATAATTTTCTTTGCTTCATTTTGAAACGTTTCTGTGTCAGGACGATACGTATCTAAATCTATCTTCCCAAGCGATTCCCAGCCTGGGAACAAATCATTCCCACCAATCGTTAACACGATTACATCTGCTTGCTTAATTGAATATTGAGCGCCATTACTTTCAATTTGTTTTAATAAATCGGGCATTTTTGCACCACTAACTGCTAAATTTGTTAATGCAATTTTTTGCTTATAATCTTTTTGTAAATCCTCTTTCATTCGCCCAACATAGCCAATTCCTTCTTTATCACCAACGCCACGCGTTAATGAATCACCTAAACTAACGATTTGTAACGTTCCCGTTTTCTTTTTCTCTTTTGCCACTACATCGGTCTTTTTAATTAAATTTGAAGCTTTCGGATTTAATACATCATTTACACCTGAAACAAAGCCATATGCAAATAAACAGAAAGATGCAATTGTAATGAGTAGAATTACTTTTACTACTTTTGATCTCATATCAAAACCCCTTTTAGCCCTCATAGATTGTCCATAATTATACCAAACGAAATTTTGAAAAGCGATTTTCACACCTTCTCAATTATGTCGTTTCTCTATCTACTAACTCTGGTAATAACTCTATATGCTTCACATCTAATTTCTCTTCATTAATCTTTTCATATAATAATTCAAACGCTTTCAATCCAACGTTTTTACTAGAATGCGAAATCGTCGTTATACCCAATATATCTGCCACCTCTTGATCATCACACCCAATAATCGTAATATCCTCTGGAATACGAATTCCTTGTTTTTTTGCTTCTGTAACCATCCCCGCTGCAATATGGTTACAAGATACAAGGAACGCCGTCGGTTTTACTGACATATGAGCCCATTCTCTAATTACATTGCGTCCATCTTCCACTGTAAAACACCCCTCAAATTTCCAGATCTCTAACGGTGTTACGATACTCTGTTGAAGCGAATCTTCATACGCCCTCTTTCGTCTTTGGCTATTAACGCTATTACTTCTTCCAATACAATATCCAATACTTGTATGACCGGCATCTATTAAGCTTTTCATCCCACGTGAAAATACTTTGTAGTAATCAATATGGACACTTGAAATGCATTTTGAATCTATTTCTTCACACATAACAATCGGGCCGAATTTCGTATATTCTTCAAGCTTCTCCTTACTATTTGCCCGAGAACAAATAATAACCCCATCAAGCTTTTTCATTTTTAACATATTTAAAATTTCTAGTTCTCTTTCTTCGCTATAATTTGTCTGGCAAAGCATCATATTATAATTATTCTTTGCCGTTTCTTTTGATATCCCCTCAATAATAGCGCTATAATATTGATCATTTACGTGTGGCAATAAAACGCCAATTACATTCGTTTTTCCTTTCACTAAATGAATTGCATTCACGTTTTGCGTGTAATTTAATTCTTCTATAATCGCTAAAATTTCTTTTCGTTTCTGTTCATTTACGTACGGATGATTATTTAGTACACGTGAAACAGTTGAAACAGATACTCCAGCAAGTTCAGCAATCTTTCTTATATTTGTCATCTTACTTTCCCCTTCTCACAAAAATTCTCTCTTGACCTGGTAAGCTTTCCACAATATATCCTTTCCTAGCAAATACATTTAGAAAGGATATACAACTATGCTTCGATTCAAATTAGAATATATATTTTTCATTGGCGGTTTACTCATTCTTGCCATCGGTATTAATATGATGACGACAATTACTTCCTTTGGACTTAGCCCTTATGATTCCTTCTTTATTGCACTATATCAAAATTTTGGGATAAGTATTGGTTTTTGGATTTTCATGATTAACTTTGCCTTTACACTTATCGTACTCTTTTGGAATAAAAAACAAATTACAATCGGTACAATTGTAACGATGATTCTTATTTCTCTTTTTGTTGATTGGATTGGTTCCATTATAACTATTATGGACGCTATCCGCTCTCTTCCAAAATATATAACACTTATTTGCGGAAATCTATTCGTTGGAGCTGGAATTGGTCTTTACGTCTCTACAAACCTTTGCGCAGCGCCTCAAGAAGCTTTCGTTTTAACCGTTGCTGAGAAGAAAAAATGGACGTTTAGAAGAACAGAGATTTCATTAGCCTTTTTATTTTTAACTTTAAGCTTTTTATTAGATGGACCTATCTATTTTGGAACCATCATCTTATCCTTTACAACAGGCTGGATTATCCAAGCATTTATTCAAGTTGGTACACAGATTTTAAATAGAAAAGAACCTATTAAGCAAGCTGCTTAATAGGCTCTTTCTGTTTTATGGTAAGAGATACTACTTAGCATCCCCTTCAATTCGATAGTTCGCTTTCAAACAATCTATTTCTTCATACCCTTGCAACGTATGTAGAATATAATCATAATCAGCAAGAGACGCACGATGCGTTACAATTACAATTTCAGCCTTTCCTTTCTCTTCAAGCGGCATTTGAATAATTTTCTCAAAGCTAACTCCGCGCTCAGAGAACAATGAAGTAATTTTTGCAAATACACCAATTTCGTCTTTTACATGCAGTCTTAAAAACTTTTTCACGACTATTTCGTCTGGCTCTTTTAATACTTTTTGATACTGTGGGACTACAGCACTATTTCCTGTTACCCCTAATCTAATATTTTGCATTACAGCAACTAAATCCGAAACAACAGCTGTCGCTGTCGGTAAACTTCCTGCCCCTGGTCCATAAAACATCGTTTCCCCAACTGCTTCACCGTACACATACACAGCGTTATATTCATTTTGTACTGCCGCAAGAGGGTGTGTATTTGGAAGTAAAGTTGGTTCAACCGTAACCTCCAATTTTTCACCATCTCGTTTTGCAAGACCGATTAATTTAATTGTATAACCTAAGCTCTTACTGTATTCAATATCTTCCTCTGTAATAGAGGTAATTCCTTTTACGTTCACATCTCCAAGCTCTACATTTGTAGAGAAACCGAGAGTAGCTAAAATCGTCATTTTTCTTGCTGCATCTAAACCTTCTACATCTGATGTTGGATCTGCTTCTGCAAATCCAAGTTGTTGGGCTTCTTTTAACACGTCGTTATATGCTCTCCCTTCGTCTGACATTTTCGTCAAAATAAAATTTGTCGTTCCATTTACAATTCCCATGACTTTCGTAATAAGATCTGAAGAGAGTCCTTCTACAATACTGCGTAGAATTGGAATTCCCCCTGCCACACTCGCTTCATAGAAGAGATCAGTTTTATTATCTTTTGCTGTCGCTAATAATTCAGCTCCATGTAATGCCATTAAGTCTTTATTTGCAGTTACAACATGCTTTCCGCTTTTTAAAGCTTGTAAAATATATAATTTTGCATCATCAATGCCACCCATTACTTCGATGACAACATCAATATTTGGATTATCTAAAATTTCATTTGCATCTTGTGTTAATAGAGTAGAAGGTACCTCTACTTCTCTCTCTTTTTCAATATTTTGTACTAGTACTTTCGTTACTTTTACAGGACAACCTACTTGGTGGATAAGTCGCTCTTGATGATCTGTAATGATACGAACTACACCACTCCCAACTGTCCCAAGACCTAATAAACCAACTTGAATTTCTTTCATAGTACTGTCCACCCCTCAAAAATTGTGTTTAGATGAAATTATATGAATAAAAAATCTGAAAAACAATGTATTTCGAACATTCGGAAAAATAAAGGTTAATCTTTACAAGGAAAACGTTGCCACGTGTTACACAATCTTTCTTTACAATATATAAGGGGTTTCTTGATACACGTAATAATTCAACCAATTAGAAAACAATAAATTCCCATGACTCCTCCACCTAACAAGGGGCTTTTCATCTGGATTATTATGTTTAAAATAGTTTTTTGGCACATCAATATTTAATCCCTTGTCACGATCTCGTTCGTATTCTTGCTTTAACGTATCACAACTATATTCACTATGCCCAAGGGCAAAAACTTGCCTTCCTTCTTGCCCAATGACAAGGTGAACACCCGCTTCCTCAGAATTTGCTAATAATGTTAAGTCTGTCACCTCTCTAATATCACTCTCTCGTACTTCTGTATGACGAGAATGGGGAGCAAAAAACAATTCATCAAACCCTTGTAACAATTTCACATGTTGCTCGCAAACTTCATGTTCAAATACACCGAACATTTTTTCCTTAAGAGGATACTTTGGAACACCATAATGATAATACAAGCCAGCCTGTGCCCCCCAGCAAATATGGAGCGTAGATGTTACATTCGTTTTTGAATACTCCATAATACGTTTAAGCTCTTCCCAATAATCTACCTCTTCAAAAGAAAGAGTTTCAACTGGTGCTCCTGTTATAATGAGCCCGTCAAATTTTTCATTTTCAATATCACGAAATGTTTTATAAAAGCTCATTAAATGGTCCTGCGCTACATTGCGAGAGAAATGTGATTCCATATGAAGCAAATGAACATCTAATTGCAACGGTGTGTTGCCAATTAAACGAAGTAATTGCGCTTCTGTTTCTTGCTTTGTAGGCATTAAATTTAAGATAGCAATTTTCAATGCCCGAATATCTTGTGTTTCTGCTCGCTCCTTCGTCATTACAAATATATTTTCCTTCTGCAACACTTTGCGAGCTGGTAAATCTTTATCAATTATGATCGGCATGTTCTTTGCCTCCGACTAGCGCCGCTTCTAAATCTGCAATAATATCAGAAACATCTTCTATGCCAACAGATAAACGAATTAAATCTGATGTAACGCCAGCTAGACGCTGATCTTCAGCACTTAATTGTCTATGCGTTGTGCTAGCAGGATGTATAACGCAAGTTCGTGCATCCGCTACATGCGTTACAAGAGTTGCTAGTTTTACATTTGCGATAAATTCTTTCGCCGCTTCTAATCCGCCCTTAATGCCGAATGTTAAAACACCACTAGCACCTTTTTTCAAATACGTTTGTGCTAACGAGTAATTTTCATTGCTATCTAATCCAGGATAATTCACCCATTCAATACGTTCATGGTTAGCAAGCCACTTAGCAACTACGAGAGCATTTTCACTATGACGCTCCATTCTTAAATGCAGCGTTTCTAAGCCGATATTGCTAATATACGCATTGAATGGGCTCATACAGTTTCCGTAGTCCCTTAATAATTGAACACGCGCCTTCACAATATAAGCTGCTGCACCAAAATTTTGAACGTAACTTACGCCGTGATAACTTGGATCCGGTTCAACAAGTTCAGGATATTTCCCATTTGTCCAATCGAAGTTCCCTCCGTCAATGACAATGCCGCCTAAAGAGCTTGCATGACCATCAATATATTTCGTCGTAGAATGAACGATAATATTTGCTCCGTGCTCAAATGCTTGGCATAAATAAGGAGTTGCTAATGTATTATCCACGATAAAAGGCACTTCTAACTCTTTCGCTGCATCTGAAAATTCTTTAAAATTCAAAACGTTCATCGCTGGATTTCCTAATGATTCTGCATAAATGAGCTTCGTCTTATCGTTAGCAAGTGCCGCAATTTCATCTGCCGTTAAATTGGGATTAAAGAACGTAACATCAATGCCAAGCTTACGTAAACTCACCCCAAATAAATTAAACGTTCCCCCGTAAACAGTTGAAGAGCAAAGTAAATGGTCTCCACTACTACAAATATTTAAAACTGCGAGCATAATAGCCGCTTGCCCAGAAGCCGTTGCAACAGCTCCTACCCCGCCTTCTAAATCTGATAACTTCTGCTCAAATGCAGCTAGAGTAGGGTTTCCAATACGCGTATAAATATATCCTTCTGCCTCTAAGTTAAATAGGGCTGCTAAATCATCCGAAGTATCGTATTTATACGTTGTACTTTGATAAAGTGGTAAAACACGTGGTTCACCATTCTTTGGCGTATAGCCACCTTGCACACAAATCGTTCCTTTTCCCCATGATTCTCCCATCTCTCATTCTCCTTTCTTTTATACAAAATAAAAAACTGCCCCTTTCCTGAAAACAAGAAAGGAGCAGTTTGAAAACACGCTCTAAAGGCTCTTTCTTATCTCTCAGGATTACTACCTGCAGGATTTGGCACAATTCCGTTATACGGCTGTTGCCAAGGTTTCATCGGGCCTGTCCCTCCACCTTTTCTTGATAAGACTATGCAATTACCGTTGATTTTATAGCAATAATTTCCTAATGTCAAACAGTTTTTTCTGAATGTTCTAAAACAAACATTAACAATTTCATATAAAGCAACAAAAGAAATATATTCCATACTAACTCGAAAAAGACCTTTAGAAAAAATGATTCATGTAAAATAAACCCCAATCATCTATTTTCATTAAACAAACTGTTTTAATAGAGCGTATAATTCTTCAAAATTATGCACTTCATATGTCGGTATAATCCCACTATCATTTAATTTCCTTTCTGGATTAAACCAACAAGTATCAATTCCCGCTACATATCCACCTTTAATATCGGCACTTAATGAATCCCCAATAATCAGCCCTTCTTCAGGTGCAAAGTTAGGAATCCGTTCAAAAACATAATCAAAATACTCTTTCATCGGCTTTTGAAAACCTGTATCTTCCGAAACAAAAACATCTTTAAATAATGAATGTAACCCTGCATTACGCAAACGTTTATCTTGCGTCTTAGAAACACCATTTGTCACTATATACAACTCATACTCCCCTTGAATTTGATTTATAAATTCAAACGCACCTTGCATGAGTTGATTTCCTTCTTCTAAGTAGCTACGATAATTATTTTCGAATAATATACCGTCTACTTCTTCTCCATACTCTTTAAACAACATAGAGAATCGTTTATTTACAACTTCATTACGTGATAGTTCACCTTTTTCAAAAGCATTCCAAAGACCTTTATTTATTTTTTTATAACGAGCCTCTATCTCCTCTGTTAAAGGGATTCCCTTCTCTTCAAAAAGCACCTGTAAAGCTACTTTTTCAGCCTTTTGGAAATCTAATAATGTATCATCTACATCAAATAGTAATGTTTTATATTTTTTCATAAATTCATCACACTCTCTTTTCTACAAAAACAAATTTACATAAATCGTATCATTCCTTCTTGTAAAGATAATAGGAGATATCTCATACTATAAATAGGGGTGAAAATATGAAAATCAGCAAAAATGAAGAAGAAATTTATCAATACATGCGAATCCATCAATTCCATACCCTATTTTCATTTCATGTCTTGCCATATGTAGAGCTGCATTCTTTTCAAACGAAAGAGATGATATGTAGCGAAGGAAACGCCCTCCCTTATCTCTATTACTTAATTTCTGGGAAAGCAAAAATATATATGAATCATAAAAACGGGAAAGTTTCATTAATTAATTTTATTCAAGCACCATCTTTTATCGGGGAATTAGGATTAATAGGAGTAGAAAATATCACCAAGTCCGTTGAAGTACTAGAAGATTGTGTTTGTTTAGCACTTCCTCTTAAAGATTGTCAGCAACTTGTATTACAAGATGCAACGTTTTTACAGCACTTATGCAAATTTATTGGAGAAAAGACAATTACTCGCACTGAAAATTACGCAAAAAACTATAGTTATCCTTTCGAAAATCGATTAGCTGCTTTTATTTTATTAACAGAACAAAATAATTGTTATATAGAAAAGCATACTGAGGCTGCAGAATACTTAAATGTCAGCTATCGTCATCTTTTATATGTATTAAACCAGTTTTGCCAACAAAATTATTTAAAAAAAGAAGGCCGAACATATTATATACAAGATCGAAATACATTAGAAAAGCTTGCTGACGAGCTGAAAATATAAAGAAACAGCATTAACATAAACGTTAATGCTGTTTCTTTGAGTGACGATTATAATTTAAATTAAAATTTACTTGCTACTTTAGCTGCTTCTTCAAGACCTGCAGCAATGATTTCTTCTGCTTTATCTGGGAATTGGTTATGTCCTTCAATAACTACTGTTTCCATGTTTGTTGCACCGAAGAAGCCCATCATGCTTGCTACATATTTAACAGCCATTTCTACCTCAGCTGCTGGACCTTCTGAATATACGCCGCCGCGCGCGTTTAATAATGCAATCTTCTTATCTCCAATTAAACCAACTGGACCTTCTGGTGTATATTTGAACGTTTTACCAGCACGGTTTAAATAATCAATATATGTGTGTAACACTGCTGGAATCGTTAAGTTCCATAATGGGAAGCCGAAAACAATTTTATCAGCTTCTAGAAATTGATTTAAATACTTATCAGCAACTGCTACTGCTTTTGCCTCTTCTTCTGTTAAATCAAATCCTTTACCTGCCTTAAATGTACCATTGATCATGTCTACACCTACATATGGTAATTCTTCTTTATATAAATCAAGTTCTACTACTGTATCATTTGGGTGTGCTTCTTTATAGTTCGCTAAAAATGCCTCATATAATTTTACACTAACTGCTTGTTCCGCTGGACGGTTGTTTGCTTTAACAAATAAAACTGTTGCCATTATTTCTTCCTCCTAGTACTCACTCTTATGTTGTTATATGCTTTCAAAAAAGGTATCCCTTGTAATTGTTGTTTTGTTGCTTACAAACATATCTTATCTTTATATCAATACATTTTCGTCCTCACATAGACGTATTTTTCCATAAAAAAAGTCCACCTTCTAAAGGCGAACTAGGTCTTACGACTTTTGTCTTATACAATTCCATTTTTCACTGCATATAACGCCGCTTGCGTGCGATCAGATAAATTCAACTTACTCAAAATACTACTTACATGAGCTTTTACCGTTTTTTCTGTAATAACTAAAACAGAAGCGATCTCTTTATTACTCATCCCTTTCGCTAATAGCTGCAGCACTTCATTTTCTCTCGCCGTTAGCACATCCACTTGAATAGAAGGTTCTTCTTCCTTTTCTTCCACAGGTAGTGTTTGAGAGAGAAGAGTATTTGCTATATCCGGATGTAATTGAATATTACCTTTATATGCGCTTCGAATAGCTTCAACAAGCTGATCCGGTTCTACATCTTTTAAAATATACCCACTTGCCCCCGCCCTTAACGCTGGTAAAACATGCGCCTGATCAGAAAAGCTAGTTAATACAATTACTTTCACATTCGGATATTCTTTTTTGATGCACGCCGTCGCCTCGACACCATCCATTTCGGGCATATATAAATCCATTAATACAACATCTGGATTCGTCTCCCCTACTTTCACTAACGCTTCTTTCCCATTATTTGCTTCTCCAACTAACGTTAAATCTTCCTGTGTACTTAAGAAAAATGCTAATCCTTTTAAAACGACTGTATGATCATCGACTAACAATACTTTTATTTTCACAAACTTCCCTCATTTTCACATCATAATGGTACATTTACTTTTACGCTCGTTCGCTTCTTACTACTTACAATTTTAATTGTTCCACCAACTAATTCTACTCTTTCACGCATCGTAGTCATGCCGAGTGATTTCTTCTCTTTTATATCCTTTTCTACAAAGCCGTTTCCTTGATCGACTATTTCTAATGATACATTCTTCTCTGTCACTTTGAAATAAATCGTTGATTCTCTGACATTCGCATGTTTACTTACGTTATTCAAAGCTTCTTGTCCAATTCTCCATAACGCTTCCTCTACTACACGCGGTAAATCACGAACACCTGTAACTTGTTCCCGAATTTTCAGTCCCAAGTTTTCACCGTACTGCTTTAAAGCTGGTAATAAACCTTTTTCTAATCCTGCCGGACGAAGCTGCCAAATTAATGTTCTCATTTCCTTTAAAGCTCCTTGCGCTAGTTCCCGCATCTCATGCAAAGATTGGTCAACCTTTTCATTTTGACCTTTTAAAACGGCCTCAGCCCCTTTTGTCATAAAGGTTAATGAAAATAATTTTTGCGAAACAGAATCATGTAAATCCCTTGCTAATCGGTTTCTTTCTTCCAGTCGTACGAGTTCACGGCGCTGTTCGTTTAACCTTAGATTCTCTATTATTAATGAAACGTGATTCGATAATGCTTGAATTATATCTATTGTATTAACATCAAATTCTCCATTATTTAAACTAACACATAAAACACCAAATATATGATTTTGAATATGTATTGGCGTAGCAATAACAACTCCATTTACACGTTTTAATAGAGCTAGCTCACCTTGTTCTAACGCCTTCTTTGCCGCTTCTTTTACATCCTCTTGTAACTCTTCCTGCCCATAAGAAGCTCGCAAAGATAACTCTATTTCTTCCCTAATAAAAAACGCCACTTGATTCCACTGAAATACTTCACCTACGTGATTTACCACCTTTTCAGATAATACATTAAACTTATGAATCGTTTTTAAAGCTTGAATAAACCGCTCCAATTTCACATAGTAATGTGCTCTTCGCTTTTCATTTTCATATAATTTTGTTCGCTTTAAAGCCGTCCCGATTTGGAAAGCAACTGATTGGAGCAATACTAATTCTTCTTCCGAAAAATGTGTTTTACCTGGGCTAGCTACATTTAAAACACCAAATTTCTCTCCTCCAGCCTTTAAAGGAACCGTAGCATGATGAAGAATTCCTTCTGTATCTCCCCAATTATATTCAATTGCATTATTAATTCTTTTACATTCAATAATATTAACGGCTCTCTCTAATTTCCCATCTACGAAGCCGCGTAAACACCAACACTCACCTTCACACATCGGGCGTTTATTTTCATATTTAAGTGCCTCTGGTAACTGGTAATCGATCACCTTCGTATACTTCCCATTTTCATCCGCAAGAAAAATCCAGCCTGTCGTTAAACCTGTTACACTGAGCAATTTTTCTAGTACTGCTTGCAATACATGATATGTATCATTTGATGTATTTAATGTTTCTGCAATTTCCTTTAATATAACTAATTCATTTGTACGATTATCTCGAAACATACTCAGTCTCCTGCATACAAGATTTTAAATAGCTCTTAAAATAAATCATCTACTTTTCACTTTGTACTTATTCGTAACATTGATATAATGGTGAAAACATAGTTTTCATTATATCACTTGAGGGGGCTTTCATAATGACATTAAATAAAGCACTTACTATCGCTGGTTCTGACACAAGTGGCGGTGCTGGTATACAAGCAGATTTAAAAACATTCCAAGAACTTGGCGTATACGGAATGACATCTCTTACAACAATCGTAACGATGGATCCACATAACGGTTGGGCACATAACGTATTTCCAATCCCAGCTTCTACATTAAAACCACAATTAGAAACAACAATTGAAGGTGTTGGCGTAGACGCTTTAAAAACAGGTATGCTTGGATCAGTAGAAATTATTGAAATGGTTGCAGAAACAATCGAAAAGCACAATTTCAAAAATGTAGTAGTTGACCCTGTTATGGTATGTAAAGGTGCAGATGAAGCATTACATCCTGAAACGAACGATTGCTTACGTGACGTTCTTGTGCCAAAGGCATTAGTTGTAACACCAAACTTATTTGAAGCTTACCAATTAAGCGGTGTGAAAATTAATTCTCTTGAGGACATGAAAGAAGCAGCGAAGAAAATCCACGCTTTAGGTGCCAAATACGTACTAATTAAAGGTGGAAGCAAACTTGGTACGGAAACTGCAATCGACGTCCTATATGATGGAGAAACATTCGATCTTCTAGAATCAGAAAAAATCGATACAACCAATACACACGGTGCAGGTTGTACATATTCTGCTGCAATTACAGCAGAACTTGCAAAAGGAAAACCTGTGAAAGAAGCAGTAAAAACTGCTAAAGAATTCATCACAGCTGCTATTCGTTACTCATTCAAAATTAACGAATACGTAGGTCCAACTCACCATGGTGCATATCGTAAATTCGTTGTATCAAAAGAACTTGTCTAATATATAAATAAAAACACTCACAAGGTTCATACATTGCCTCTGTGAGTGTTTTTTATAAGCTTTATGTCTTCTGGTCATCTTATCTTTAAGATGCAGAGCTGACCTTATTTCTACCATTTCGTTTCGAGTAGTATAACGCATCATCCGCCGCTTGAATAAATTGCTCTGATGACCCTTCATACTCTGAAACCCCTACCGAAACCGTAATTTTTATTTTTGTTCCATCTAACAATTGAAATGGGTGACTTTCAACAGCTATACGAATTTGCTCGCCCATACGAATTCCGTAAGCTAATCCCTTATTCGGTATCAAAAGCGCAAACTCCTCTCCACCCTTTCGAAAAGCCAAATCTGGAAATTGTGAAGTTTCTCGTAAAATACATCCTACTTGTTTTAACACTTCGTCCCCTGCAGGATGCCCGTACGTATCATTTACATACTTAAAGTGGTCAATATCTATAAGTAGTAAACAAAGCGAATCATTTTTCATGTTCTTATTACTAATATGACGATTCATCTCTAAATCAAACTGTCTTACGTTTCCTAGACCTGTCAATGCGTCTACCGTTGCGTATTGCTTCATCGTTTGGAATAACTCATTGGATTGTAAAACGTAATTTGCACTTATGAATGTTATGTAGCCTGTAATAATACTAGAAATTAAATATAATCCTACTATGTTAATATCTTTAATTAACCATATATATAGTGAGGGGATTAGAATAGATAAAATATATGTATGTAACCATGCCCACTTTTCTCCTAGAGAGATATTTAGACGCGAAATAAAGATACTACCTACTCCTATCGCAATAATTGTATAAAAAGCTACTTGAGAAGCTAATGAATAATCCATAAATAATAACCTAGTTACTAAAATCATACTAACAGCTATAGTACTCGCTATCGGGCCTCCAATTATAACAGCTAAAATAACAGCTAAGTAGCGCAAATCCAATAGGATGGTACCAACATGAACACCGAAATACATTAGTAATATACCTAATATTCCAGTAAGAATACCTACTACACATTTCTGCCAAAGAGAAAACTCTTCTTTTAACGGCCTATCTCTTAAAAGCTGACCTCCAACAAAAATAAAGGAAAGAATAATTGTTGTATTTACAAATAAGTCCCTTAACATAAAATAATCTCCCTAATTTTCCATCTATCCCCTTCCCCACTTTATTGTATACGAAATCCCTATAATTCCCAAAGTTTTTTGTTTATTTTTTGCTGTTCCACGTGAAACAGCAAAAAAATAAAAAGGGCGAAAACTCGCCCTTCTTCATTAACAACAGCGTGATATTTTTCCACCCTTTGCATTAAATCTTGCTTCTTGTGCCTCAGCAAAAAATTGCTTTTGACATACAACCTCTTCTTCAGGATGATACTTTTTCATATGCTCCACATATACTTCATAACTTGGTACCCCAACGAGCAAACTAATAAAGCGTTTTCTTTCCCCCCATACTTTCCGTAGTCGTTTAAGCATAATAGTTCCTCGACTCACTTTCATCTCTAGAAATATATGCTGCCTCTTTTAGCAGCATCGGCTTATTTCTTAATACTTGAATCCAAATTCGAATTGCAGAAATTAATACAGCGATTACAACTATCATAAAAATCCCGCAAAGCGCTGCATCAATATAATCATTGAAAATAATTTGCTTCATTTGAGCAACATTTTTAGCTGGTGCTAACACTTTCCCCTCATCTAATGCTCCCTGGAACACCTTTGCATGAGATAGAAATCCTATTTTAGGGTTTTCATGAAATAGCTTTTGATAACCCGCCGTCATCGTTACAATAAGCAATCCAACAGTTGGAATAAGTGTCACCCAAACATATGCCTTTTTCCCCATTTTGAACAAAATTGTCGTTCCAAGTAATAATGCAATACCTGCTAACATTTGATTTGCAATACCGAAAAGTGGCCATAATGTATTAATTCCACCAAGCGGATCTACTACCCCTTGGTACAAAAAATAACCCCATCCTAATACACATAACGTTGTAGCTATTACATTTGCTAATGTAGAATCTGTTTTCGCAAACGGCTTATATACATGCCCTAAAATATCTTGAATCATAAATCGTCCTACACGCGTTCCTGCGTCAATCGTTGTTAAAATAAATAGGGCTTCAAAGAGAATAGCAAAATGATACCAGAATGCCATCATCGCCGTTCCACCTATTACTTGTGAGAAAATATATGCCATACCTATCGCTAACGTTGGTGCGCCACCTGTACGTGATAAAATTGTTTGCTCTCCAACATTTACAGCAAGTTCTTTTAGTTCATTTGGTGTAATAGCAAATCCCCATGAAGAAATAACTTGAGCTGCCTGCGATACATCCGTACCAATAAGTGCTGCCGGACTATTAATCGCAAAATAAGTTCCTGGTGTTAATACACAAGCTGCAATCATTGCCATCGCAGCTACAAACGACTCCATTAACATTGCTCCGTAACCAATTGGCTGTGCATGTCCCTCTTGTTCAATCATTTTTGGCGTCGTACCTGATGAAACAAGAGCATGGAATCCAGAGACTGCACCACAGGCAATCGTAATAAATAAGAACGGGAATAAATTACCGGAGAAAACAGGACCTGTTCCATCAATAAATTGCGAAACTGCTGGCATTTGTAAATCAGGTGCTACAATTAAAATACCTATCGCCAATCCAACAATTGTTCCAACTTTTAAAAATGTACTTAAATAATCACGTGGTGCTAATAACATCCAAACTGGTAATGCAGATGCAATAAATCCATATACAATAAGCATAATAGCAATTGTTTCGCCACTAAATGTGAACATACTTGCAAGTGTTGGATTTTCTGCTACATACTGTCCTCCAATAAGAGATAAAATAAGTAGGATAATACCAATTACTGACCCTTCTCCAACACGACCAGGCCTAATATAGCGCATGTAAACTCCCATTAAAATAGCGATGGGAATCGTTGCTGCTATCGTAAACATTCCCCAAGGACTTCCAATCAGTGCCTTTACTACGACTAACGCTAATACTGCTAATAAAATAATCATAATTCCTAAAATACCTATCATTGCAATTAGTCCTGTAACAGGCCCAATCTCATCCTTAATCATTTCTCCTAACGATTTACCATTACGTCTCATCGAAGCAAATAAAATGACAAAATCTTGGACAGCCCCCGCAACAACTACCCCAACAATAATCCAAATGGTCCCTGGTAAATATCCCATTTGTGCTGCTAAAATCGGTCCTACTAAAGGTCCCGCCCCAGCAATCGCTGCAAAGTGATGTCCAAACAATACCCACTTATTTGTTGGAACATAGTCTTTCCCATCGTTTAATGTATGGGCTGGTGTTTGACGATTATCATCTAAATTAAAAACCTTTCTCGCTATAAATCTACTATAAAAGCGATAAGCAACTGCATATACACATACAGCAGCTACTAAGAGCCATACAGCATTAATGGTTTCACCTTGTGATAAAGCTATTACCCCAAAAGCCCCTGCTCCTACTGCTGTAATAACGCCCCAAAGTAAGATCGATTTCAATGTCTTCACATACAATTCCCCCAATACTATTTCTTAGTGGAGATTGTACTAAATTTTCTGAATATTTAACTTGAATCCTCCCTATCATGAAGGATTTTCAGTTTATCATGTTAAAATACTCTCATTACCTACTATAATTCAATTTTATTTCGAAGGCGTTTTACATAATTACGACTGACTGGAATCGGTTGCTCATCATACCTATCTAAATACAAATTATACGTGCCATTATAATAAGGTTTCAGTTCTTTTACATATGACATATTAATTAAATAGCTTTTATGCACACGTAAAAAATCATATGCATTTAGCTTATTTTCTAATTCCTGAAGTGTATATGTTGAAATATACTGATTATTCGTTGTGTAAATTGAAACAGTTTTATTTTCTTTATTTTTACTTACATATACGATATCTTCTGGAAGAATATATCGTATACCCTCTTGACTTTCTATCGGTAGTTTCCGCAAATAACTCTTTGCTTTCTCACCTTGTTCTTTACCTATTTTATATAAAAGAAATTGTAAATCTTCTTCACGAAATGGTCGTAATAAATAATAAAATGCTTGGAAACGAAAAGCTGTAATAGATTCCTCTATGTTTTCACCTACAAAAATAAATTTTGTATAGCAATTTATTTCTCGTAATAAACTTGCATATTCAAAACCAGTACCATCTAGTAATTTGGAACTTAAAAAAACAAAGTCTGGTATATGTTTTTTCATCATAAATAAAGATTCTGTTCCTGTCTTTGCTTCAAAACATTCTACATTTCTCATATTTTCAGTGAAATTTTCAGCTAACTCTCTTCTCTCTTCTGCCTCTTCCATGATCAGTAAAATTTTCATTTCTTCAACCACCTAATTCTTTGTCCATATGTCCTGCTGTATACATTCGCTTTTATAAGAAATAATCCCTTTTTCTTACTATACCATTATTTATCTAAAAAAACAGAAAAAAGGAAACCACTTCGGTTTCCTCTCCCCCTTTATCCTACATTAACTGCCTAGAAAGAGCGGAGTAGTGTAGGGTAATAAACGGTCAGGGCTACGTTTAAAATTTCACTTTATACTAATTCTCGTTGCTTCGTTTCCTGTCCAAGTATTACTACAGCGAATACACCAATTAAAATTGATCCGCAGAAAATCGTAAATATTAGTGATAGTGAAGCTTCTGAGGCAACTAAATACCCCACTAATAGTGGCCCAAGAATACCACCAATACGCCCAAATGCTGCTGCCATTCCTGCACCAGTACCACGAATAACCGTCGGATACTGTTCAGGTGTATAGGCGTATAATGCTCCCCAAGCACCTAAGTTAAAGAAGGATAGTAACATACCTGCCACGATTAATACTGTTAATGAATCCGCAACCCCAAACAAATAGGCACTGCAAGCTGTCCCGATTAAATACGTAACCAACACAAATTTACGACCGAGACGTTCAATAAACCAAGCAGCGGTGAAATATCCTGGAAGTTGAGCTAATGTCATAATAAGTACGTATTGGAAACTTTTTATTAAACTAAATCCTTTTAGCACCATTACACTCGGTAACCAAAGGAACATTCCATAATAAGAAAAGACAACACAAAACCATAGAATCCATAGCATAATTGTTGCTTTACGATATTCCCCAGACCAAACTGATTTTATATTTTCAATAACAGATGGTCTTTTTTCAACTTTTTGGAACCTTGGGGAATCCGGTAAATTCCATCTTAAATATAAAGCATATAGTGCTGGAACTGCACTCAATACCATCGCAATTTCCCAACCATATTTAGGAATAACAAAATACGAGATAAGGGCTGCAATTAGCCATCCACCTGCCCAAAAACTTTCTAATAACACAACAATTTTCCCACGCTCATGCGCTTCAACACTCTCTGATACTAGTGTAGAGGCAACCGGAAGCTCTCCGCCAAGCCCCATACCAATTAAAAAGCGTAAAACGAGAAACATCGCGAGTGTCGTTGTTAATGCAGTTAAACCACTACCGATAGAAAATAATAATAATGTAATAATAAAGACTGATTTTCGGCCTATTCTATCTGATAGTATCCCAAAAATAAGCGCTCCTACTGCCATACCGATTGAGTTAATACTGCCTATCCAGCCCATTTCCTGGCTCGTTAATCCCCAATCCTTTTGCAAGGCTACCATTACAAATGAAAGCATTCCAACATCCATTGCATCAAATAGCCATCCAAGTCCAGCTATACCAAGTAGTTTGCGCTTCGAAATTTCTTTTACCTTGCCCACTAGAAGTCCTCCTCACACAGGTGTCTTTACACATCATTTTACATGTGTGAATTGTATAAGTAAAATACTTTTGTGTAAAAAATTCTCCTTCATCATTCCCAAAAAGTAAAACGTCTATCCCGATTGGTGAGGGCTAATAATCAGTAGGGATGACTCACTGATTAAAGTTTCACTTCATTAAAAATGAATAAATAAAAAAAAAGTAGCGATATTTCGCTACTTTTTCGAACGCATTACTTCTTTTAAAAATTCCGCTAATACTAACTGACGACGCCAGCGTGTTGGATTACTGCATAATCTATAAAACCACTCTAAATGAATCGCTTGAATCCATTTTGGTGCACGTTTTACCTCTCCAGCCCATACGTCTAAACTTCCACCCACTCCAACAGCCATTTTCGTTTCTAAACGATGCTTATTGTTTTGGATAAAGTTCTCTTGTCTCGGGAAACCGAGTGCAACAAGTAATAAATCTGGTTTTGCTTCTTGAATGCGAGAAATAATATTCTCTTCGTCTTCTTGTTTGAAATAACCATCTTGTGTACCGGCGATGGATACAGCTGAATATGTCTTTGTTAAATGATCTGCTGCAGCTTGTACAACATGCGGCTTTGCACCTAATAAGAAAACAGATACTGGTTTACTATCTTCTGATAACTTCGCAAGTAAATTACACATTAAATCAAAACCTGCTACACGTTCTTTTAAAGGTGTACCAAGCATGCCGCTTGCCTTTACAACCCCAATACCATCAGGTGTAATTAAATCTGTATTCAATAATGTTTGATAGAACTTTTCATCCTTTTTTGCGCACATAACAATTTCAGGGTTTGCTGTTACTACCTGAAACGTATGAGTTCGCTCCGCTTCTAGTTGTTCTTTTAAATATTTGACCGTTTCATCCATTGTCATTGTAGAAAAAGGAACGCCTAGAATATCAACTGTTTGTACTGCCATAGTTAACTATCCTCTCTATCATTACAAGTTTTTCGCTATTAATTGCTTATATGTTTCCTTTGTATCTTCATATAGTTTTTGAAGTGAGAAATTCATAGTAGCATGCTCATAAATATGTTTACCCATTGCTGCTAATTCTCCAGTTTTCCACTTATCATACGCTTCTTCTAAAGCTAATGCTAATGCCTTTCCATCATCTGTTGGCACAATCCATCCGTAAGTTTCATCTACGATTAATGGTTCAATTTCTCCAGCCCTAGTCACAATTGATGGTACGCGTTGATTTGCCGCTTCTAATAAAACTAGTGGGAACCCTTCACTATGAGAAGTTAATAAATTTACATGTGACGACGCAAATAATTGTTTTACATCTTGACGATGTCCTAAAAACTCTACTTTATCGTTAATCCCTTTTTCAGTAGCTAATGACTTTAGATTTTCTTCTAATGGGCCATCGCCAACTAATAATACTTTAATTTTCTCCAATTTTGTTTGTTGTAACGCATCGAATAAAACTTCATGTCCTTTGACAGGATGTAATCGCGCTACTTGGATTGCCGTAAATACATCTTCAGCAATATTGAACATTTCTTTTTTATTATAGCCTTCTGCTTTTTCCTTATCGTATTCAATTCCATTATAAATAACATGCATCTTTTCATTTGAAATCCCTAATGCTGCCAGGCTTTTTTTCAATCTATTTGTTACAACGAAAAATAAGTCTATATTTTTTAAGGCTTTCAAATTTAATTTCGTAAAAATCCAACCTTTGAAGCCCTGTTTAGTAAAGTCTTGAAATGGATCACTATGAATAGTCGTTACCCATTTTGCCTTTATTCTCTTTTTCATTAAAGAAACATAGAAATTAGCCCTAGGACCATGCGTATGAACTACATCAAATTTTTCTTTATTAATAAATTCACTTATATTCTTTAAAATGGATAAATCATAGCGCGATTTTTGTGAAAACACATGGACTTTTATCCCTAATTCCCTTGCTTCCTTCGCAACAATTCCATCTTCAAATACTGCTAATTCTACTTCACCAGTTGGAAACTGATCGAGAAGTGAAATAATATGTGTTTTCCCTCCCCCATCTTCTGCTCCTGCATTCATATGCAATATTCTCATGTTTTTTCCTCCTTTAAATCCTCGCTACGTTTCCAGCTATTTTTATTTTAATGTACTAAAAAATAAAAGCTAACAAAAGTTAGCTTTTATTTTTATCATTCAATTTCTAGGTCTACTATTAGATAAGCTAGCACCACTACAAAGTAAATCCCAACTCCTGGTGCTGTTAAAATATGTCCTGCAATATAAGCAATACCTAACGCTAACAATAAGCTTGCTGAAATCATTCCATATTTTATATTAAATATGTCCTTAAATCTCGTAGCAAATGCTAGTAGAATTCTTAGCCCGTAATAAATAAATGGAATCATTAGTAATACAAAGCCAATAATCCCGAAATCATAAAACCAATCATGGAAGTCCATTTCAATTAATTTTGGATCTGGCTGCTTTTGTTCATTGTATTTAAAGTTACCTGCATAACCCATTCCTAATAACTTTTGTGACATTGGCGCTTCTTTAAAGAACTGCTTATGTCTTTCTTCATATACTTGACGTCCACTGAAAATAAGGTTTTCTTGATTTTCTTTCTTTTGCTCTTTCTCAAGCTCTTTCTTAACTTCCTCTTCTATCTTCGCCTTTTCTTCTGGTTTTTCAGCCTTATGGTGCTTTTCTTCTTTTTCTTTAAGTTCTTGCTCTTTTTTCAGCTTCTCTTTAATTTCTTTTTCTTTTTGACCTTGCTGTGCCACATTTTGCTCTGATAAATAATTATTGTGAATACCCATATTTTGTGCTAATGGCGTTTGTTTAAACGTTCCAACTACACCGGCCAATAGGATAATAGCAATTACTGCATTAAGCGCAAGGGATTTTTTGTTCGGATTTTTTCTATCAAATAATAATTGAAGTAAAATAATCCCGATTGCTGCCGCTAACGTAGCACCAATTGAGCCCATTCCTACTTTCGTACCAACCTGAATTAGCGAATAAATCATTAAAATTGATGGAATCCAATATAAAATGTGTTTCCAGCTCTTTGTTTTTTGAATAGAATATAGTACCACAATAGGGAAAATAATGGCTAAGATTGAACCTAGTTCATTCCCTGCATAGAACCAACCTCGAGAACCAACCTTCATCCATTCATAACTACCAAAGTCAGTAGATGTTGAAATAGAAATAACCATAATTGCATTAATGATTAATGTAGAATATACAATACTATTTCGAACCTTATCACTAATATTAACTGTCTTTTTCAATGATTTTAAAGCTAAAATGTATGACCCCAGCATAATATATATATATAATGCTTTCGCAACGAATTTAACTTCTTCACTAAGTACAATAGGATCCTTAACTAGTTTATTATTAATAAATCCTACCCCTAAAACTCCGGCTAATAATATAAGATAAATTAAAAACTTTCTATTTTCCTTCTCTTTTGCCTGAATTAAAATGTAAATACCACCAACAGCCATAATAAGGAATCTTACTAAAATTCCAACGGTAGCATTTGACTTTAATAAAGTGATGCTAAGAGACGTTAATAAATCTAAAACAGGCTGTAAAATAATAAAAAAGAGCAAAAAATGCTCAAATCTAACCCTAGCTTGATTTGCTAACATTCCAAGACCTCCATACAAAATCTTAACATTATCTTTTAATCATAATTTATTATCGTTAAAACACACCTAGCAATTATAACATAACTCATATTTAAATTGAGAACTATTTTTATACCGAAACTAGCCAATCCATCGTAACTAGTAACTAGAAAATATTATCCTTTAGCTATCCTTCCCTATCTCTATAAAAACTATCTAACACTCTTTCACTTATTATCAGCATTATAGCAAACATTTATTAATCATTTTATTGATATATAGAATTTAACGGTTAAAAAATGACATTCACTCGGCTACCCTACAACTAAAAATTAACCTTGCTTCGTTTTCCCCTAAACATTTTCAAACGCTTTCTTTATGTATTTTATCCGTTTTTCTACATGTAACGAAAAGTAATTGTTATTTCCAATACTTTAGTGTATATTTTTTCTCTGGAACATCTTTAAGAGGAAGGGATTAAGGCCATGTTATTAATCGATATATTTACGTTTCTTGGCATTATCGCCGCTGCCATTTCTGGTACATTAGTTGGTTTAAAAAAAGATTTAGATTTATTTGGTGTCCTTTGTTTAGCTGTAGCTACTGCGCTCGGCGGCGGTATTATTCGTGATATCATGATTGGTAACCTGCCCCCTGTCGCATTTGTAAAACCCATTTACTTTTTCGTAAGTGTATTATCAGCATTATTTACTTGTATGTTTTTTGAGCGCATCAATAAACTTCAAATCGTTATTATGCTTTCTGATGCTGTTGGCTTAGGCGTTTTTACAGCTATTGGTGCAAATGCGGCAATGTCACATCATGTTGACGCCTCATTTTTAGTTGTTTCAATGGGAGTCATTACAGGTATTGGAGGCGGTATTTTGCGTGACATTTGTGCTCAAGATATCCCTTACGTATTCCGAAAAGAGATTTACGCAATCGCTTCTATCTTAGGAGCAATTAGCTTCCTAATCACACACGCTATGGGCGCGCACGTATTAGCTTTCTATGTTTGTTTATTAGTAACATTCGTTATTCGTGTCGTCACTGTAATATATAATGTGCATTTCCCTGTTTTCTTTAAAACACATGCTAAAATTAATAAAGGCCATTAAGAGAATTCTATCTAGAATTCTCTTAATTTATATACTATTCTACGAACTAATATAGAGTAATTATATATAAGCATATATAATTACTCTATATTAGTTTTAAAATTGAAAACGTTTTATACACAGGGGGAAGAATGATGCTTGGGGTTTTCAAAAAAAATATTAATAAAACAAACGCTAGTATAATCGAATTAAGTAAGGACCAACAAATAACTTTTAATGTACCTACTAATTCTGAACTGAAAATTCAAATGGATATGCTACACATTTCAAAAGAAGATTTACAAGTTGTAAAAGTACTACAGCCTTTTATTTATGCAGAAATTGATTGGATTACTGAAAAATTCTATGCCAACATTACAAAACAACCTAATTTAATTACTATTATTGAACGTTACAGCTCTATTCCAAAACTAAAGCAAACTTTAAAAACACATATTAAAGAATTATTCAGCGGCAATATGCATGAAGATTTTATTGAACAGCGTGTTAGGATTGCCAAACGACATGTACAAATTGGCTTACATCGAAAATGGTATACTGCTGCTTATCAAGAATTATTCCGCTCTATTATGAAGATTTTGCAAACAAAAATAACAACAATCGATGATTTTTCCTATTCTATAAATGTCATAAATAAATTATTCACTCTTGAACAAGAACTTGTTCTTGCAGCTTATGAATCTGAATATGAAAGAATGCAAAAAGAGCATGAGAAAGAAAAAGAACTAACTGCTATGACAATTACGCATATCGCAACAGAACTAGCTGCTGTATCTGAAAAGACAAGCTCTTCTATTCAAAAACTAACCGCTAAGTCTGAAACTATTGTAGAGATTGCTAAAACAGGTACATCATTAGCTACAACATCTGAAGAAAAAGCGAATAAAGGGAAAGAACAATTAAACCAGCAAAACAAACGAATGGGATCTATTCAAATGAATATGGAAACGATTATTACAGATACTCATGAACTTCTCGATATTTCTAACAAAATTAACGAAATCATAGATATCGTTAAATCGATCGCGGAGCAAACAAATTTACTCGCACTAAATGCTGCTATCGAGTCTGCACGTGCTGGAGAATTTGGGAAGGGGTTTTCTGTTGTTGCTGGTGAAATCCGAAAATTATCAGAGCAAACGAAAGAATCGATATTTAACGTTACAAAGCTCGTCGAAAAAACAAATGAACAAATTACCCGTGTCTCGTCTTCCGTGAAACAAATTAGCTCTCTCGTATCGGAAGGAACGGATAGTATGTCGGCAACAGATCGATACTTCCAAGAAATTGTAAAAGATATGTCTAACTCAAAAGAACAGAATAAGAAAATTGAACATGAGCTACAAACTATTTCACAAGTCATGAAAGGAATTCAAGATGATTCCTCACAAATGGCTCTAACAGCCGATAATTTGCAACTAGAACTAAATCGATAAGACAAAATTCAGGTCAGGCATACTTTTCATCTGCACTGACTACTAAATTTCATCTTTCATCAAAAAAAGAATCCAGAATGGATTCTTTTTACTTTCTGAAAAATATTTTTTGACAATACACATAACTCATATAAACACCAAAGCTCTGCAAAATAAACAATGCCGGCATAATTACATTGTAATATGCCATATCTACTTGGAAGAGCTTTAACAATACGTAGCCACTAATTAAAAATAAGAACAACATATATCCCTCATTTTGTTGTTTCTTAATTAGGAAGTGTAATAGAGCTATATTCATAAACAATGTTACGGCTATATATATCAGTTTTTCACATTTAAAAAGAATAGAATTTATCCCCTCCTCTGAAAACTGATTTATCATCGGTTCTAAAAGTTTAAATCTTTCTCCCTCAATCTCTTTTAACTTTTGATCAATATGCTCTGTTACACTTTGATTTTTCGATATTTTTTCCTCATGTTGCGTTTTTCCAATTAAGACAGATTGAACATACGTCTCATTCGCAATCGTATATTGTGACAGTCCCATTGTCTTAATTCCATAATTCACACTAAAATGAGCAATATAAAATAGAATAAGTATCCCTATCATCTTTAGTAACACTTTTTGTTTCGTTGCTGATTGAAACACTTCAATTAATAATATATATACCGTGATAAAAATAGGAAGAAATAATCCCATTGGGAAAATCATATTACTAAATGCAAATAAAATCGCTGAAAACACCCACATATAAGGATGATCTAATCCTTTATATAAAAGTATGTAACAAGCAAAATAAAATAAAAATATTGCAAGTGACTCAGGAGTTAATACGGAACTCATGAATATATTTGGAATATACAGAGCATAAAATATAGAAGCAATACGCCCGCATCCTTCTCCAAAAACCATTGCCGCAATACGATAAATAAAAAATGCGGTTCCTGCGCAAAATAACACATTAAATAGTTGTAAAGCGAATAATGTATCACCAAATATACGAATAATTACTGACTCATATATAATAAAAGGCAAATGAGTTACAGTCCCTATATTATTACCAATTGCAATCTGCTTTGCAGACTCATACATCACTTTCATATCACCAATTATTGGAGCATCTACAAATAACAACATACTAAGTCTCACAACTATAGATATACTTATAAGAAAAATAAGAAATTGTTTATCTGTAAAACGATATTGTAGGATTGATGCCACTAACAAAATGAGTATGACGAAAATTGCCAGTATGATTGTTACACTTGTTGTACTTCCTCCAAAAAATTGCTTACTTGTCTCAAATGCTGCCCAACAACTATAAACAAAAAATGCGAGCATCGCACCGATCGTAATTTTATTGAAGAAAGATGAAAAATTTGTTTGTATATGATTCATATGTCCATTGCACCTCTATTTCCATTCATAACAAAACGATTCTATCATGAATGGGTACACGGCTGATAGGGAATTTCTATGACAAATACATAGTCATTACTTTTTACTTGCAATGTAAGCGAATCCTCTTTTACACTACATTTTAGATAAAATAAATTTTCTTTCAGTTATATGAATACAAATACAGAAGTTTAAATCATTCTCTTTTGGAATACACTTTACTTCATTAAATATCTAATATGAGTACTCCGCTTACACATATTATTCTGATTGAAAACAGACTATAGGGGCTGAATATATGGAAAAGAAATTCATGCGAGAATCTAAAGCAATTAAGACAACACGTGTTTTTCCTAACGATTTAAATAATCACCAAACACTTTTTGGAGGGAAATTATTAGCAGAAATTGATAGTATTGCTTCAATTGCGGCTGCAAGACATAGTCGTAAACATTGCGTAACAGCATCTATTGATTCAGTTGATTTTTTAACTCCAATTCACCAAGCTGATTCTGTTTGTTATGAAGCATTTGTATGTTATACAGGGAAATCTTCAATGGAAGTTTTCGTAAAAGTAATCGCAGAAAATTTACTAGCAGGCGAGCGTAGAATTGCTGCTACTTGCTTCATTACATTTGTGGCAATAAAAGATGGAAAACCTTCGTCCGTACCACAAGTACTCCCTGAAACTCAGGAAGAACATTGGTTACACACAACCGGTTTAGAACGTGCGGAAAACCGAAAAAAGGGACGTTTAAAAAGTAAAGAGATGGCTGAAGTTTTAACTTTAAGTAAGCCATGGAATATATAATACGCTACTCTCACTTCATACATGCACAGGTTTATTTCATCCTTGCATGTATTTTTTATTATAAAAAAATTCCAGCTCTTATCTTTTATTTACTGTTTGTCTCCTAAAATAACCCACCAGTTTTTCCTTTATTTTGCTATACTATTAATGGTATATTAGATAAGGTTCGTTTAAAAATAACTATAATATAATTAAGTATATAAGGGATGGTGCGATAATGTCTATTGAGGTACCAATTTCAATACCAAAAACGTTAATTATTATTCCTGCGTATAACGAGGAAGAAGCAATTGCAGATACATTAACAAGACTATTAAAACTAAAACAGCATTTTACAGAATTAAGCATTTGCGTTATTAATGATGGATCACATGATAAAACAGCTCAAATCGTAAATGATTTTCCTGTTCACCTTGTGAACTTACCATATAACCTAGGTATTGGCTCAGCTGTACAAACTGGTTATAAATACGCTTATGAGAATGGATATGATATTGCAATTCAGTTCGATGCTGATGGGCAACATAATCCTGATGACTTGTACAAAATTATAAAACCTATTGCTGAAGACCAATGCGATATGGTGCTAGGTTCACGTTTTACAGAGAAAACAGCTTATAAAGGTAGTATTTCCAGAAGAGTTGGTATTTTTTATTTTACTGCTCTACTGAAAGTACTAACAAAACAAACCTTTATGGATCCAACTTCTGGGTATCGTGCTATCAATCGAGAAGTAATTAAGATTTTTGCACATAATTATCCAAAAGATTATCCAGAACCAGAAGTCCTTATTCATTTAAAAAAGAAAAAATTACGCATTCATGAAATATCCGTAAATATGCAAGAGCGCCAAGGGGGACAATCTTCTATTACACCTCTTAAATCTGCATATTACATGATTAAAGTAAGCCTTGCTATATTGATGCAAAAAATTGTGAAAGGTTGATAATAAATGCCTATAATTACCTTTTCATTTATCTTCATTCTATTATTATTTTTATTAATTATTAATTCTATTCGTCGTGGAGCTTTAGAAACTAAATATGCCATTTTATGGATTTTTGTTTGTGTTTCAATGGCAATTTTAAGTTCTACTGAAAAAATTATAAATTGGATTGGACAACTATTACACGTAGAATATCCTCCATCTGTTTTATTTTTATTTGGACTATTATTCTGTTTCATCTTAATTTTTGACTTAACAAGAAAAATTTCTAAATTACATCATCAACTTGTAACATTAACGCAAGATTATGCGTTATTAAAGCAAAAATTAAAAGTAACGCAAACTGAAACCGATAACGAATAGTTTTCTATTTAAATATGAATATATACAAAAAAACATCTTAATTTTTTAAAAAAATTAAGATGTTTTTTATTGCAAATTATTTTTTTCTAATTAATAATTTATTAATTTTCATAATCGTTGCCACGGTCCCTACTCCAATTATAATAAATAAGAATGGTATTAACGGTAATGCATATCGTTCATATGCAACATAAAAACATGTTAAAGCTGTTTGCAGTAAAAGGATTGACCATAAAAATGTAGTCTCTCTCCACCTTTTTAAAAGGAAAATAAATGAAAGTACTGTACATATTAAAAACGTCGTCTTAATAAAATTATATATTTCATTCATATCCTTTGCAGAAACATTGAATACTTCAATATTATGCTCTATAGAATAATACGGTTTTTTCCAAAGAATTTCTGGTTTCAAGACTAAATAACTCTCTATCATAGAGCCCTTATTCGTTTTCCACCATTCTTTCATTTTATCAATGGCTATTTTTTCTTCTAACTCCATAAATTCATGCGCTTCAAGATTAGGGTACTTTGCATGTAATTCTATTTCAAGTTCCCCCATATCCTTACCTTCTGGGTAACCTTCCCCTTGATACGTTCCAAGTAATAACGGATTCCCTGCCCCTGCAGTTAGTGGGATAAATTTATCAAATTGAATGTAATTGCGGGCCCACCATGGTCCAAGTACGATAAGTCCTATTCCTATGCTTATAATCGCCTGCTTCATCATAATCCGGAATGGATAGCGTTTCATTAAAAGATACCCAAATAATAAGATTGGATATAAGGCAATTTGTACGCGGAGGTACAGTGCTAAAAAATAGAAAATTAATACAATCAGAAGATGTTTCGTTTTATGAGTATCAGCTAATTTTAAACTCCAATATACTAATCCTAATGAAAGGAATAGAAACGGCCCTTCTGTTAAAGTTAAATTTTCCATAACAATCTCTGGAGGATACACAGCTAATAAGAAAGCACCTATTAATCCTGCAGCAGGATTCAATAAATAAGTACCAATCTTATAAGTTAGCAAAATACTAAGTACCCCTAATAGAATAATGATTAATTTGGCTATAAAAAGACCTTCACTGCCATTTCCAAAAAAGTAAAATACAGCAGCTAATAAGGCTGGAAAACCCGGCATAATATGAATCGTTGGTTTATCTGGTTCATGGTATGTTAACATCCCTGTTTCCAATAAAATATTTGCCGTTTTTTGATAACCTATATCATCGCTAGCTATAGATAGATCTGCACCATGTGTTTGTAAAGTTGCAAAACGAAGTGCAAACCCGACAATCATAATAATCCCTAAAAGGACTATATTAGATTTGCGAGTAAATCGCCCTAACATCTCATCTTCTCCCTTCAGATACATAACCTTCAAAAATTTTTTCTATATTTTTACAACACAATACGTTCTATAATAAATACTTTTTATACAAAGTACAACAATAGAAAGTTGATTTACAAAGTTTATATGCGTTAAACTTATACAGATGTTCTTGTAATCTTCTCCCTTTCAAAGGGCTTGTATATATGGTGCAAGACATAAAAAACTTGAGGAGATAAAAATTCTATGATGGAACAAAAGCAACTTGTTTCTGTTGTCATACCTCTGTATAACACGGAAAAATATATTGAAGAAACGATGCAGTCAATACTAGATCAAACATATAAAAACATTGAAATTGTAATTGTAGATGATGGAAGTAAAGATCAATCACCTTCTATCGTGAAAAACCTTGCCGAAAAATATCCGGGTCAAGTAAAGTACGTTCACCAAAAAAACCAAGGTGTTTCAGTAGCTCGTAATACAGGGATTGAAAATGCTAGCGGAGAATACGTCGCTTTCCTTGATAGTGACGACTTATGGCATCCAACTAAAATTGAGAAACAAATCGAGAGTATGCATAAAAACAACATGGACGCGTGCTATTGTGGTTATATGAATTTCTACGAAGAAACAGGCGAAAAGGTTGAGCATACAACAAACTTTATTAAAGGTGATATGGCAAAAGCATTCTTAACACACCAAGTTGTTGCTCAAACAAGTACTTGGATTTTCAAACGCTCTATCGCAATGAATCATAATATCCGTTTTACACCAGGATGTAGCTGGGGAGAAGACTTGGAGTTTTTATTTAAACTAATGAGTGTGACAAATGTATGCTATGTCGATGAATATTTAACATATTATAGAATCTTATCAGAAGGAAATCTTTCTTCTAAATATAAAGATTACGAATTAAAAACAACTAAAGAACTGGAAGTATTCAATCGTATGAAAGACTGGGTACATAATAAATCTCAAGACTTCATTACGAAAGACCCTCAGTCACTTATTGAGATTCTTGAGACTTATTTATTCCCTTATACGGTTATCAATAATGCTTGTATATACATTAAAGAAAACTCTCAATTAAATAATGCCCAAGTTCAATTAATCAAAAAAGATATAAAGAAATATTGCCGTAAAATCTATTCAAAAAACGGAAAGCGTAGTAAAAAACTATATGCAATGCTTTGGTTTGTACGAATTAAATTTCTGTTTTCTTAAACTGAAAGTATAGTACTCACCTCTCTTTCCGTAAACAAATCAAATTTACAAATAGGACAGACAAAAAAGGTCCTAAAGAATAGAAAGGTTTTTTCCCATGAAAACAAATAAGATTCTTAAAAATGCCTCCTACCTATTTGTAGGAAATATTACTGTTCGATTTGTACTGGCTATTGCAACCATTTTCTTTGCAAGATATGTTTCTCCAAGTGATTACGGTATGTTTACAACTGCGTTAGCAGTTTCAGCTGTTATTTGTTACTTTACAGATGCAGGCTTGACACATACGTTTATGCGTGAAGGAACGAGAAGCGATGCTAATATTAGCGTGCTAATAAGTAGTTATTTACGTATTCGTTTAATATTAGCTATCGTAATTTCTGTACTTTTCGCTATTTTTGCCCAGTTCTTCTATCCCGATGCTTACTTACGTGCGATGGTATATTGGGTTGTTCTACCAACAATGTTCGGAGCAACCTTACAAGGTGTTGGGATGGCTTACTTCCAAGTAACAGAACGCATGCAATTTACAGCTATTATTTCTGTACTACAAGGTGTAACAGCTGCTGCTGCCCTATTACTAGGGATGTCTTTCCAATGGTCACTTATGATGGTTGCTGCCATGTACGGGGTATCTAGTCTTGTAACAGGTGTTATCGCCTTTATAATGACAATACGCTATACGAAAGTCCATAAGGGTTGGGATAAAGGTATTTTAGATCAACTACTTATTTTCACAATCAATGGAATCATCATTATGCTCTTACCACAATTGGGGCCTATTATCTTAGAAAAGGTTTCAACATATAATCAAGTTGGATTCTTTGGTGCTGCATCTAAAATACCAGCTGTACTATATCAAATACCGGGAGTAATTGCAGCTGCCTTTTATCCAAGGCTTTTTGCTTTTGGTAATGAGAAAAACATCGAAGAACATAGAAAATTATCAAGTTTTGAATTAAAACTTATGTCTTTTTTAGGAATGGGAATTTCTATCCCCTTTATTGCTGATCCAAGTTTCTGGATTGTTAGTTTATTAGGAGAAAAGTACGCTCCCGCTGGTGACGCTCTTGCTATTTTAGCGTTTATGGTTATTTTACAATCAATTAACTATCCACTAGCCGACAATTTAACAACAATTGGCCAGCAATGGAAACGCGCAACAACAATGACTATTGGATTAGTTGTTGCCATCATAGGTTATATTGTACTAGGTAGTAAATATGGAATGATGGGGGCAGCTGCCGCAGCTATCCTTACCGAAATTACACTATTAATCGGATTTACCCTCTTTATTCGTAAAGGCATGCAATTATTAGTTAAAGGAATTATATTTAATTCCTTAGCCTTTATTATTAGTTACGGTATATACCGAATCGCATTAATCAACTTACCACCATTAGTTGCTTTAACGCTTACTGGTATACTATACGGTATAATCGGGGTTTTAATTGACCCTCAAATACGTGGATTCGTTTTAGGGTTTATAAAACAAAAGCTCATTCGCAAACATGCTTAAAAACAAAAAGCTTTTCCTATTTAAAAATGGAAAAGCTTTTTGTTTTTTTATATACCACTATTTTTCTTCAGTAAAAAAATTCTATATATTCCAGGTCAAATTGACTTACTTTCTGAAAATGCCTTATACTAAATTACATGTAAACTATGAATTTCAATGCCTGTAAAAATATATATGCTTCAACAAAAATATATATTTTCTCATGTTAAAACTAAAGAACACACCTTTAAAAATTGGTGTGTTTTTATATGCTACCTAAAAACTAGTTGCTACATGATAACAACTTTTAAAGGAGGATTATCAATTTTTATGAGCATAAAGCCGAATAATAAGTTCTTTTCCAAGAAAACGATAATAATTATGCCAATATTATTATTGTGTGCTTTTGCTTTTCATTATTTCTTTTTAACATCTAATCAAGCCTTTTCTGGTACAGGGGATGCATTACGCCAATTTGGCTTCTTTACGTTTCTTCTGCAACATGCCTTTAAAGATGGCAACCTTTTCTGGTCTTTTGATTATGGGTTAGGTGGAGATTTATTTGGAGAGTTTAGTTATTATTACAGCACATCACCGTTTTTCTGGATTACACTGTTACTACCTAAACTAAGTCTTGAGCAAGTGTATGACGTGAAATTATACATGAGTATTTTAAAAAACTTTTTAGCTATGTTATTCATGTATGGCTCTTTACGTTACCATAATAAAACAGCATTCTCATCTTTTGTTGCTGCTATTATATATGGTGGCTGTATTACTTTCATCCGCCACTCTTTACTATGGGATTTCATGGCTGATGCCATTGTATTTTTACCATTAGTAATATGGGGACTTGATAAATATATTATTGAAAAGAAGCGCGTACTTTTCCTAATCGCTGCTACTTTAATGTTAGCATCAAACTTTTATTTTGCTTTTATCACAAGTATTTTCATATTCATTTATGCATTATTCCAATACTTTGCGACACAAAAAAATAAAACGATTGTCTCTTTTCTAACTTATTATATTAGAATCGGCTTATTGTACGGACTATCACTCGGTTTAGCCGCCGTTTGCTTCCTCCCATCAGTTAATGCCGTATTTAGCGCCGATCGACTATCAAAAAAGTTTGAGATACCACTATTATTTGAAGATAAATTTTATAAAGATTTAATGGAAAATATTTTCTTCATGTATAGTGCTGAAAATCATCAACTAGCTTTACCAGCTTTAATTTTATTCTTAATCGTATTTGGAATGTTTATACGTGATAAACTCGTTAAAAATAAAGTATTCTTTACGTTATTCATGTTCATTCTGTTTATGCTTCCATATACATATTCTGTATTTAATGGTTTTTCAGCAATGCAATCTAGATGGTTTTATTTATTTGTATTTGTCATTGCCCAAACAATTGCATACATTCTAGATTGGATGATTATTCATAAGAAAGACTACAAATTACCTTATTTAATAAGTTTATTAGTGTCTATTGGATTATTCATTTATGCATTTTATAGAAAAGCAAATATAAATGTAACTGATAAACCTTTACAAGACGTTGATAACATTTTACTCGGAACTGTCGTTCTTTCTGTTATTACAGTATGTTTATGGCGTTATATTTCTAAACCTTTCATACAATTTTTAGTTGTATTGAACATACTCGTTAGCACAATTTCTATGAATTATATGTATGCGAATAATATACTTAGTACCGTTTACGGACAGAGCCAGATTTCAACTGAAAAGTTACACGAACCAGGCTATGATAATAAAGAAGAAATTGCTGCAATTCGCTACATACAAGAAAATGATAAAGACTTTTATCGTATTCTTAATCCATATAGCGAATATAACACACCAATGCTACAAGGATATCATGGCGTAAGTACATATCAAAGCTTGGTTAATTATTATGTCCATGACTTTATGAAAAATAAATATGGCGTATTCCAAATGTACGATACACCCTCAATGTTTTATCAAGCTGATAGTCGACTGCTACTTGAAAATATGCTAGGTATAAAATATCGCGTATTAAGTGCTGATACAGATCCAAAGAATGTACCTTATGGATATAAACTATTACAGCAAGTAGGACCATATAATATTTACAAAAATAACTATACCTTACCGTTAGGGTATGTATATGATTCGGCTATAAGTGAAGAAGAGTTTTCTAAATTAAACTTCGCTCAGCGTGATCAATTATTATTACATGCTGTTGTCGTTAATAATACAAAAGAATTTTCATTAAACCATTTTAATAAACAAGACCTTAAGTCAAAGGCAGTATCTATTAAAATGGAAAAAGCAAAATTCGAAAATATGGTAAAAGAAGGAAACAAACTAATTGTTCATGGCTTTGGAAATATGATCTTACCTATCAATTATCCTAATACGCCTGGTGACCTGCTGATAGAATTAAAATTGAAAAATACAGGTACATTCAATGCAACTGTTAATGGAAAAACAATCGGAAAAGGTGACGATGCTGGTGCATACTCGTATCCGTTAGAAAGATTTGTTTACAATTTAGGCACTGAGCGTCCAGAAAACCTAACTATCTCTATTGATATGGCAGGTGAGTATGAATTAGGTGACTTACAAGCAAATATCGTAAACTATGAAAGTGTACAAAAAGAAACAAAAAAATTAACTGAAAATAGACTTGAAAATATTTATTATAAGAACAATTATTTAAAAGGGGATATCAACTCAAATAAAGACGGGCTCCTATATTTATCTGTTCCATATAGTAAAGGTTGGACTATAAAAGTTGATGGAAAAGAAAAGGAATTTACGAAAGCGAATTCTGCCTTTATCGGTGTTCCCATTACAAAAGGCTCACATGTAATCGAAATGACTTACGTTACACCTTACTTCAAATTAGGTATGATTATATCAATTATCTCACTAATTATTTGTGTAGCTTTACTAATTTTCACAAATCCAAAAGCACGACGAAAATTTTCTTTTAAAAAGCAATAATGAGCAATCAATGAATCATGAAGCTATCCAATTGGATAGCTTCATATAAAAACGCATAACATTGTTTTAACCCACTACAAACAAGGAGTGTCAAAAATGACTCTTTCAATCGTTGTACCATGCTACAATGAAGAAAAGGTGCTTCGAGCCTTTTATTCAGAGACTTCTCTTGAAATTCATAAATTAACTACCGATTATGAATTTGTTTTTGTTAATGATGGTAGTAAAGATGATACATTAAATATTTTACGTGATTTAGCTAGTTCAGATTCATCGGTACACTATCTATCGTTTAGTCGAAACTTCGGAAAAGAAGCTGCAATGTTAGCTGGCTTAAAATACGCTACAGGCGATGCCATTGTTATTATGGATGCTGACTTACAACACCCTCCTACGTTAATAAAAGAACTGTTAGAAGGATATAACGATGGCTACGACCAAGTCATTGCAAAAAGGACAAGAACTGGTGATTCACCCGTTCGCTCTTTCGTCTCTCGTCTTTACTATAAGGTGATGAATAAGTTTGTAGATATTGAATTAGTAGATGGTATTGGTGACTTTAGACTTTTAAGTCGAAGAGCAGTGGATTCATTAGTATCCTTAAGTGAGTACAACCGATTTTCAAAGGGCTTATTCTCTTGGATTGGTTATAACGAATTAATTATTGAATATGAAAATGTATTACGTTCTGATGGAGAAAGTAAATGGACCTTCTCGAAATTATTAAATTACGGAATTGATGGTGTAATTTCATTCAATAATAAACCGTTACGCCTATCTATATATCTTGGATTACTAACAACCATTTTTGGACTTTTATATGTAATCACTACGTTCGTTCAAATTATCCTTGGTGGTGTGGAAGTTCCTGGTTACTTTACTCTCATTTCCGCTATACTATTTATTGGCGGTATTCAACTCATATTCCTAGGTGTTATTGGTGAATATATCGGTCGTATTTATTATGAAACAAAACGTAGACCGCATTTTATTGTAGCTGAAAAGAAAGTTAGTGAAGTTAAACAAAAGGCATAACAAAAAAGTTACTTCTGTAGGTAGAAGTAACTTTTTTATATACTAACATTTACACACCCTTTTTTTGCATAGATATAATCATTTCTTTTAGCCCATTATAATACGAAGTTTTTGGTATATCCCCGATATACCTCTCATATTTCTCCCCGCTTAATACAACTGGTTTTTCCGTCAAATATAGCATTTCCATAAATTCTTTCATCTGCTTATCAAACAGACCAATAAACTGGATCATTCCTCTTTTTACAGTTATTACTCGTTTCGTATATCCCGTTAATTCCCGTATGTGTTGAATCATTTCCTCACCTGTAATAACACCATAACCTGGTATGTTCCAATTTTGTCCATAGGCCTCATCATGTAAAGCTAATTCAACCATTGCTTTTGCACCATCTGGTGTAAAAATATATTCACGGGCAATCTTTTTATCTCCAACAAAGCTAGACATTTTATTTGCAAGTATTCCCTTTAATGTATGATGAACAAGTGTGCTTTCTGCATTTGGACCATAAAAGTCTGGGAAATGAGCAATAAACATTCGTACATTAGCTTGTTTTGCCATCTCTTCAAGTTGTAAACGAATCTTCCCTTTCTTTGTGTGTGGTCTTTTTTTAGCCTCTTCTTTTACAAGCCCTTCCCCTTGCCTTCCATACGCATAAATATTATCAACTATCCCTAGTTTGATACCGTAATGTTTCGATACCTCTAATATGTTTATTAATAATTTCTCTTGCTGTTTCTCCCAATCTGAATACGGAATATTTACAACATGAAATATAATATCAACATCTTTAGCAGCATTCATTATATCCTCTTTTACAAATACATCGCCGGCTACAACTTCTACATGTTTATTCCCAGAAAATAATGCACCTAATCTCTCCTTATTTCTTGCAAAAGCAACCACATGAATCCCTCGGCCAAATAATTCGTTTACAATTGCATAACCCATTGAACCAGAAGCACCTAATACTAAAGCCTTTTTCATTATAAATCCCCTCCTAAATTAATTAACCACTGTTCAATTAATATTAAAAAGAAAATCACTTACATAAGAAGCGATTTTGAAATAAACTCTACATGTACCTTAGCCAAACCTTGTAGTTCTTCAAACGTTTGGCCACTTCTGCAATAATGTGCTACAAATCCATGTAATGATAAAAAAACAGACCATATTATCATCGCATTTAATTCCCCATCACATAAAAAAGAAATAACCTTCGCAAATTTTTCATAACTAACATTAGGACTATTTGCCAAACACTCTTTTAATTCGGCATCTTTAATTAAAAACATAATTTCATAATGACTCTGATTTCTTAGACCAAATTCAATAAAACCGAATAAAACTGCTCTTAGTTGCTCTTCTCTCGATAACTTTTGATTACAAATTTCATCTAACTTTTTGTTTAATAATTGAAAATCCTGTTCCACCATTGCGTAAAATAGCTCTGCTTTGTTTTTAAAATGATAATAAATCGAACCATGGCTATATCCAAGTTCTGTTGCAATTTTGCGCATTGAAGTATGTTGATATCCTTGTGCTATAAATAGCTCCCTAGCTACATTCATAATCATTTCTCTTGTTAGTTCTTGTTTAACTGCTTTCCTTGGCGACATATTTCATACCTCACACATATAATTAACCACTGTTCAATTATATTATATATTTTCAGAAAATTAATGCAACCCTTTTTTTGAAAAAATATACATTTTGAAATGATGGCATTATATGAAAGAATTTAGTATCATGATTCAAGGTACTATTTCAAGTTGGACGGAGGATACTATGAGCTTATTAACAGTTGAAAAATTAGGACATACATTTGGCGATCGTACATTATTTAAAGATGTATCTATGCGATTATTAGCAGGTGAGCACGTTGGATTAGTTGGTGCAAACGGTGTTGGTAAATCAACATTTATGAATATCATTACTGGTCAGCTTATTCATGACGAAGGTCGTGTAGAATGGACACCAGGCACACATTACGGTTACTTAGATCAGCATACGGTTTTAACGCCTGGACGTACAATTCGTGACGTACTAGCGGATGCATTTTTACCGTTATTCGAAAAGGAAACAGCTTTAAATGAAGTTACAGAAAAAATGGGAACTGCTACACCAGAAGAACTAGAAGAACTTCTTGAGCAAATGGCAGAAATACAAGATGCACTTGAAGCAGGTGGTTTCTATTTACTAGATATGAAAATTGAAGAGGCTGCACGTGGTCTTGGAATTGATGCTATTGGTTTAGATCGTGATGTTTCAGCACTAAGTGGTGGACAACGTACAAAAGTATTGCTTGCAAAGCTATTACTTGAACAACCAGAAGTGTTATTGCTTGATGAACCTACTAACTATTTAGACGTTGAACATATTCATTGGTTAACAACTTATTTAAAAGAATACCCACATGCATTCTTATTGATTTCTCATGATACGGAATTTATGAACAAATGTGTTGATGTTATTTTCCATCTAGAATTCACAAAAATGACACGCTATACAGCGACATATGAAAAATTCCTAGAACTAGCAGAAATCAATAAAAATCAACATATAAACGCTTATGAAAAGCAGCGCGAGTTTATCAAAAAGCAAGAAGACTTCATTGCAAAGAACAAGGCTCGTTATTCAACGACAGGTCGTGCAAAGAGTCGTCAAAAACAACTTGATCGCATGGAACTTATTGATCGTCCGGAAACAGCAATCAAACCTGAATTCTCATTTAAAGAAAGTCGTGCAAGTAGTCGCTTCGTCTTTGAAGGTGAAAATGTAGAAATCGGATATACACATCCGCTACTACCAAAGTTATCAATGACAATTGAGCGTGGTGAAAAAATTGCTATTGTTGGATGTAATGGTGTTGGTAAATCAACGCTACTAAAAACAATCTTAGGTAAAATTAAACCTTTAAACGGTAAAACAAGTCTTGGTGACTTCTTAGAGCCTGCATACTTTGAGCAAGAAGTTAAAGCTGATAATATAACACCAATTGATGATGTATGGAATACATTCCCTGGCCTAGACCAGCATCAAATTCGTGCGATGTTAGCGAAATGCGGATTAAAAAATGAACATATTTCTCGTCCATTAAGTCAATTAAGTGGTGGAGAACAAGCAAAAGTTCGTTTATGTAAGCTAATGGGTGAAGAAAGTAACTGGCTACTATTTGATGAGCCGACAAACCATCTTGATGTTACAGCAAAAGAAGAACTTAAGAAGGCTATGAAAGCATATAAAGGAACAATTCTCCTTGTATGTCACGAACCGGAATTCTATGAAGATTGGATCACAAAGGTTTGGGATGTAGAAAAATGGTCTCAAAATAGTAAGTAATCTTTAATAAAAAACTCCTTGTGTAGACAAGGAGTTTTTTATTAAGAATTTTTTATATTGTAGTATCCTATAAGGCGTAAGCGAAATTCTTTTAATTCCGGATAAACCTCTAAATTTGCTAACATACCTCTAATTACCGGAATTCTTGGATTAAGCAATCGCATTTCCGCCTCTAAAACATCTAATGTTACTAGCAGCTCATCGTCCTCTAATTGATCAGCTAGAGTACGCTTAAATCCAATAATTTCTTTTAAAAAATGCTCTTTAACCTGTTCCTTAATGAGCTCTGATTTACAAAGAAATTCTCCAAGCTTTTCTTCGTGTAAAATAGGTTCTTCCGAAGATTCTACCAAGCCATCTACTAAATTATCTACTCTTTTTAAAATAAAAGCAGAGACGTAAGATAAATCAATTTCTGTTGCTTGTAAAATAATTAATTCTAAATACCCACGGCATATGCCTTCCACCATAATTACTAAATCCAATAAATATGGCATAATCTTTTCACCATAAATGGACAATAAACTATTTCGATAAAATGCATGAGACTCTAACTTCATCCGCATCATAAATTCTTCCACTTCTTTATTAAACGGAATCGCATTTTCTCTCGCATGCATAATAATAAACTCTTTATGCTTTTGTATATCATTAAACTGACAATGTAATTGTTTTGCAAATTTTTCACGTGGTAACAAAGACTCTTGCTCAATATCCAGCATTTTCTTTTGAATTTTGTCATAATAATATCGAAGTGTCGCTAATAAAAGCTCATCTTTTGATTTAAAATATAAGTAAAAAGCTCCCTTAGATATACCACTAGCTGTCACAATTTCCTGCACTGATGTCGCATTTACACCCTTAGTAGCAAATAACTTCATAGCCGATTCTATAATTAAACGCTCTTTTTCTTTCATATCTTCTCTCCTAAATTTAATCTCGCATCTTATTATGGATTTATTATACCATCTCTTTTTATTGACGATTGACCAACTGGTCAGTTATATTATGTATTAGACTGACCAGTTGGTCAATATAATACAAAGGGAGCGCAAACATGAACAAAATCATCAATTTCTCGTTAAAAAATAAGTTCGCAGTTTGGCTACTAACCATTATTGTTACTATTGCGGGAATTTACTCTGGCCTCAATATGAAGCTGGAAACAATTCCTGATATTACAACACCGATTGTGACAGTAACTACGGTCTATCCTGGTGCTACACCAGAAGAAGTAGCCGATAAAGTTTCAAAGCCGATGGAAGAACAACTACAAAATTTAAGTGGTGTTAACGTTGTTAGCTCATCATCTTTTCAAAACGCATCTTCTATTCAAGTAGAATACGATTTTGATAAAAATATGGAAAAAGCAGAAACAGAAATTAAAGAAGCTCTCACAAATGTAAAGCTCCCTGACGGTGTTAAAGACCCTAAGGTTTCACGAGTAAACTTCAATGCTTTTCCTGTTATTTCGTTAAGCGTAGCAAGCAAGAATGAATCTTTAGCTACCTTAACTGAAAATGTAGAGAAAAATATTGTACCGGGCTTAAAAGGACTTGATGGTGTTGCATCTGTTCAAATTGCAGGTCAACAAGTAGATGAAGTACAGCTCGTCTTCAAGAAAGATAAAATGAAAGAACTAGGACTAAGTGAAGATACTGTAAAAAATGTAATTAAAGGATCGGATGTATCTTTACCACTTGGCCTATATACGTTTAAAGACACGGAAAAATCAGTTGTTGTAGATGGCAATATTACAACGATTAAAGCATTAAAAGAACTCAAAATCCCAGCTATACCTTCATCACCTAACGGTCAAGGTAGTCAAAATGCTGGCGCTGGTGCACAAACGCCGCAAATGAATCCAGCTGCTATGAACGGAATTCCAACAGTTACATTAGACGAAATTGCTGAAATTAAAGAAGTTGGGAAAGCAGAATCCATTTCTCGAACAAATGGAAAAGAAGCAATTGGAATTCAAATTGTGAAGGCCTCTGATGCAAATACAGTTGATGTTGTAAATGCAGTAAAAGATAAAGTAAAAGATCTTGAGAAAAAATATAAAGATTTAGAGATCATTTCAACATTCGACCAAGGTGCACCTATTGAAAAGTCAGTTGAAACAATGCTAAGCAAAGCAATTTTCGGTGCTATCTTTGCGATTGTTATTATTATGCTGTTCCTACGAAATATTCGAACAACGTTAATCTCTGTCGTTTCAATACCACTTTCGTTATTAATTGCTGTTTTAGTCATAAAGCAAATGGATATTACGCTTAACATTATGACGCTTGGAGCAATGACAGTTGCTATAGGCCGTGTTGTTGATGACTCAATTGTTGTTATTGAAAATATTTACCGACGTATGTCGTTATCAGAAGAGAAATTGCGCGGAAGAGATTTAATTCGTGAAGCTACGAAAGAAATGTTTATTCCGATTATGTCTTCTACCATTGTGACAATCGCTGTATTCTTACCGCTAGGACTTGTAAAAGGTATGATTGGTGAAATGTTCTTACCATTCGCCTTAACTATTGTCTTCGCTTTATTAGCATCGTTACTAGTGGCTGTTACAATCGTACCAATGCTTGCCCATTCCTTATTTAAGAAAGAAAGCACGAGGGAAAAAGAGGTACATCATGAAGAGAAACCAAGCAAATTAGCAAATGGGTATAAACGTATACTTGAATGGGCTTTAAATCACAAAATTATTACATCTAGTATTGCTGTCCTTCTATTAGTTGGTAGTCTCGCACTTGTACCGGTTATCGGTGTAAGTTTCTTACCTTCTGAAGAAGAAAAAATGATTATCGCAACATACAAACCTGAACCAGGTCAAACATTAGAAGACGTTGAAAAAATTGCAACGAAAGCTGAGAAGCACTTCCAAGATAATAAAGACGTGAAAACAATTCAGTTCTCATTAGGTGGAGAGAATCCAATGAGCCCTGGTCAAACAAATCAAGCTATGTTCTTCGTTCAATATGATAACGACACGAAAAACTTCGAAAAAGAAAAAGAAGAAGTCGTGAAAGATTTACAAAAAATGTCTGGAAAAGGTGAATGGAAAAACCAAGACTTCGGAGCAAGTGGCGGTAGTAACGAAATTAAACTATACGTTTACGGAGATAGCTCAGAAGACATTAAGCCTGTCGTAAAAGATATTCAAAATATCATGAAGAAAAATAAAGACTTAAAAGATATAGATTCTAGTATTGCAAAAACATATGCAGAGTACACTTTAGTCGCAGATCAAGAAAAGCTGAGTAAAATGGGCTTAACGGCTGCTCAAATTGGAATGGGACTTTCTAATCAACATGATCGCCCTGTTCTGACAACAATTAAAAAAGACGGTAAAGATATCAATGTATATGTAGAAGCTGAAAAACAAAATTATGAAACAATCGATGACTTAACAAATCGCAAAATTACAACACCACTTGGTAATGAAGTAGCTGTAAAAGATGTTATGACTGTAAAAGAAGGTGAAACATCGAATACAGTAACACACCGAGATGGCCGTGTTTATGCAGAGGTTAGTGCAAAATTAACATCTGATGACGTTTCAAAAGCATCTGCTGCAGTCCAAAAAGAAGTAGATAAAATGGATCTTCCTTCTGGTGTAGATGTTTCTATGGGCGGTGTTACTAAAGATATTCAAGAATCATTCAAGCAACTTGGCCTAGCGATGTTAGCTGCGATTGCCATTGTATACTTCGTTCTTGTCGTTACATTTGGCGGTGCCCTTGCACCATTCGCAATTTTATTCTCGCTACCATTCACAATTATTGGGGCCCTTGTTGCCTTATTAATCTCTGGTGAAACATTAAGTGTATCTGCAATGATTGGGGCGCTTATGTTAATCGGTATCGTTGTAACAAACGCAATCGTGCTTATCGACCGCGTTATTCATAAAGAAAATGAAGGTTTATCAACACGTGAAGCTTTATTAGAAGCTGGTGCAACACGCTTGCGTCCAATTTTAATGACTGCAATTGCAACAATCGGAGCTCTTATCCCGCTTGCATTAGGATTTGAAGGTAGCGGCTTAATTTCTAAAGGACTTGGTGTAACAGTAATTGGTGGATTAACAAGTTCAACGTTATTAACACTTCTTATTGTTCCAATTGTTTATGAAGTATTAAGCAAATTTAAAAAGAAAAAAACAAAATAGCAAAAAAATAACCTCGCTAACTGCGAGGTTATTTTTTATTTCCAAACAAGATTAAGAAATCGCCATAACCTTCTTTCTCTAATTCCTCTTTTGGAATAAATCTAAGAGCTGCGGAATTAATGCAGTAACGAAGCCCATTCGGTCCTGGACCGTCTGGAAATACATGCCCAAGATGCGAATCTCCCTCTTTACTTCTCACTTCTGTACGTGTCATATTATGACTCACATCCATCTTTTCTTTCACACTTGCTGACATAACTGGTTTTGTAAAACTAGGCCATCCACATCCACTATCAAATTTATCTAGAGAAGTAAACAACGGCTCACCTGAAACGATATCTACATAAAGACCTTCCTCTTTATGGTTCCAATACTCATTTCGAAATGGTGGTTCTGTACCATTTTCCTGTGTTACATAAAACTGCATCTCATTGAGTTTTTCTTTTAAATGAGCATTATCCTTTGGCCAATGTTCCTTAATAAAAGCATCTCGTCCTGAGCCTTTACGATATAACTCATAGCGGAATGTGTTTTTCTTATGATATCCTTGGTGATATTCTTCAGCTGGATAAAATGTAGCTGCTCGTAGTATTTTTGTCGCAATTGGTTTTGAAAAGCGTCCACTCTGCTCAAGCTCTTCTTTTGAGGCCTCAGCTTTTTTATGTTGTTCTTCATTATGATAAAAAATCACCGTTTCATAAGACTGCCCGCGGTCGTGGAATTGTCCCCCAATATCAGTCGGATCAATTTGTCTCCAATATATATTTAACAATTCCTCATACGGCATTTTATTTGCATCAAATGTAATTTGTACTGCTTCATAATGTCCTGTTGTTTCTGAGCACACTTCTTTATACGTTGGGTCCTCTTTATGACCGCCTGTATAACCTGAAACAACCTGTATAATTCCCTCCATCTCTTCAAATGGAGAAACCATACACCAAAAACACCCTCCAGCAAATGTAGCCAATTCTACCTTTTCATTTACAGCCATTACTTCACCCCTATTCTATATTCTCCTTACAGTATGGCATAAGAAACATAATGTTATAAAAGAAAAAGCATCGAACATCGATGCTTTTTCTCTACTTCACTTTATTTTGTTCCAACATCCTTCTCCATTTCATCACTTGTCACATCTAAGACATCTAATAAGAAAATGAAAATTGGAATACCGATAATCAGTCCCCATACACCTAAGAAGTGCTCTGAGAAAATTAATACCATAAAAGTATAGAAAATCGGTAAATTTGTTTTTTGCGACATAAACTTCGGATTTAATACGTAACTTTCAAGCGCATGAATAACTGTTACGATAACTAAAATATAAACAACGTACATAATACCGCCAATATTGTAAGCAATCATACAAAGTGGGAATAACGAAATGATAACCCCCGCTACTGGAATTAAGCCAAGCAAGAAAATCATTAACGCTAAACCTAATAATTGTGGGAATCCTAATATCCATAATGCGATAACTGAAAGAACACAGTTAACAACAGCAATTAAAAATTGCGCTTCGATTACCTTTCCAAATGAACGTGCAAATTTCTTTCCGAAGTACTCAATTTCAGTATAGAAAATTGCAAGCCTGCTTTCTTTAAACTTTACAGTAAAACCAACAATACGAGATTTTTCTAGTAAGAAAAACAAACTCAAAATTAAAGAAAGTAAAACTTGAAGGCCAAATTTACCAACATTCGTAATCGATTTATACAAAATGTCTACGCCTTGTCCTACATATTTAGAAAGCTCCATATGATTGACAGCATTAACTGCATACTTAATTAGTTCACTATCTGGTGGGTTTCTTAAAAATACATTGAATTGGTAAATCAATTGTGAAATTTGTATCGTTAATACTGGTAAATATTTAAATAGCGTAATAGCAATTCCACCAATTAACATTACATATAGAAATGCTATAATAATTTTTCGATTAATAGGCATGAAATGATCTAATTTGCGGGAAATAAACTTTTGGAATCGATCCATTAAATACGTGAGAATAAACGTAATTAATATTAAATTCAACATACTTTGCAGCCCGTATAACACGAGAGCAAGTATTACTAATACGAGTAACCTCTGAAATCCTTTGCTTTGAAACAGGTTTTTTATTTGCATAATCGACGAATACTCTCTCCTGTCCTATAAACTAAAACGTTAATAAGTAGATTTCTCTCTTTTCTACTTTTAAATTATTCATTCATATTAAGATTTTTATAAACTCATTATATGCCTATCTTAACAGGTATATAGTAGATTACTTCTTATTTTACAATACAATGACCTAATTCAAAACGTATTCTACATAGTATTAATGAAGATTTAAGGAAACTTACATTTTTTTAAATAGGTCTTACCACTACTGTAACATAAAAAGCAAGCTATCAGTAGAAATCTGTCCTACAAATAGCTTGCTTTTCTTATTTTTTAAGTAAGTTTTACTATCCAATGAATGGCATAAACATTGGGATGACAACTACTGTTACAACCCCAACTACCGTTACAGCAATACTTGCCATCGCTGCCTCTACCTCACCCATTTCAATTCCTACTGCAACTCCTAATGCATGGCCCGCTGTTCCAAGTGCTAAACCTTTTGCAATCGGATGCTTAACTCTAAATGTTTTTAAGAATAATGCCCCTAATGCGTATACGATAACTGCGTTGAAAATAACTGCAAACGATGTAATTGCTGGAATACCACCAATACTTTCTGAGATTGGTAACGCAATTGCTGTTGTTGCTGCTTGTGGTAGCATTGAATTCATTACTGCTGTATCTAAACCGATTGCTTTTGCAACAATGAACACGACAATTACTGAGCAAATAGATCCCACCACGATAGCCGATAAAATTTGCCACCAATATTTTTTCAACTTATCCACTTGCTTGTATAGTGGGATAGCGAATGCAATTGTTGCTGGTTCTAAGAAGAAACTAATCATTTTTCCGCCAGTATTATATTCTTCAAAAGTAAAGTTACCTACCTTTAGAAAGACAATCCCTAATACCATCGCTACAAATAATGGTGTAAATAAGAAGAATCCTTTTGAATGCTTGAATAATAACGTTCCGATCCCGTATGCGATTAATGAAACGACGATTCCGAAATATGGAGTCATTGTGCTTGCCATATTCATTACCTCCTAACAATATATAAATGCAATGGTTACGCAACCTTTCCGTGCTTGCGTCCTTTATTTACTACTTTCAATTCTTTTGTATCTTCTGTTTCTTTTTCATCTTTTCCTAAAATAAATTGTGCAAATAATCCTGTTACAGCTAGTAAAATAACTGTTGCTACAACAATTACAGTTAAAATTTGTACAAAATATTGTCCCATTACACCAAGAGAATTAATAACTGAAATACCTGATGGGACGAAAAGGAATCCGATAATACCTGTTAAAGCTGTTCCAAGTGATTCAACTTGCTCCAATTTAATAACTTTTAAACATAATAGACTAAATAAAATAACTAACCCGATTACCGATGAAGGCATCGGAATTGGTAAATGTGTTGCAATAATATTAGAAATTAACATAATAGCTGAGAATATGAATGCTTGTGATAAGAAACTGTATACTTTTTTCGTACTCATTTTGGCCACCTCTTTCGATTTGGTACCTTTATTGTATAAGATGTAAGTAACGAGGTAAGCGTTTACATAACGGAACGTCAAATATACAGAATCAGTTACAAATATAAAAGGATGAAATACAAAAGCTGCTTCTTAAATACGAAGCAGCTTCTTGAGTTCTTTGGCATATGTACGGCTAACAGGTACTTTCGATCCTTCTTTCATGATTAAATTATAAGTAGAATTGAACCATGGCTGAATTTCAGTAATATGATTAATATTTGCAATAAAGCTACGATGGACGCGCATGAAGTTTGCTTGTGGTAACTTCTTCTCTAAAATTACAAGTGTATCATGTGTTACATATGTTTCCCTCATTGTTTTTACTGTTACTTTCCCATCTACAAGCCCTACATATATAATATCTTCAATATTCACAAGTACGATTGATTCTTCAATTGGTAATGCTAATTTATGCATCTCTGCTGTTACATCTGTCCCCTTTATTTCGTGCTTCGTTTCTATTTGCGCTTGTTTTTGTTTTTTATACTTCTTTAATGTTTGCACAATACGCTCTTCATCAAATGGTTTTAAAATGTAGTCTAACGCATCTACTTCAAATGCTTGCAACGCATATTGATCATAGGCAGTAGCAAATACAATTGCAGGTGGATTTTTCATCTTCTTTAATATATTCGCGATTTCAAATCCGTTATCATCGGATAATTGAATATCTAAAAATACAATATCTGGTCTACATTGCATTAGTTCTTCTAATGCGTCTTCCACACAATCAGCCTCACCAACTATCTCAACTTCTTTCGTTCTCTCTAATAAATACTTTAGTTCATCACGTGCTAACATTTCATCGTCAACTACTAATACTTTTAACACCTGGCTCTTCCTCCCCTACTTTTTTTGGAATAATAAAGGTAATCTCCGTCCCTTTATTTAATTCACTTTCGATATGAAGCATCATTTCTTTCCCAAATAACCCAATAAGACGTTCATTAATATTATATAAAGCTGTTCCAGTCCCTTTCTTTGAAGAAACTACCATCTTTCCTAATTGTTCTAAACGTTCTTCCTCAATTCCCTGTCCATTATCTTTTACTTCAAAGTGAACCATACCCTCTTTTTCAAAAACATGCACTTCCACTTCACACACTGGTTGCTTCTTCGGAAAAGCATGTCGCAATGCATTTTCAACCAATAGTTGAAGAACAAATGGTGGTACTAAAGTTGTCTTTAGCTCATCCTCAATATACATCTTTACCTCATACTTATTTGGGAACCTTGCTTGTTCTAGTGATAAGTATGCCTGTACATGGTTTAATTCTTGTTCCAGTGGAATCAATAACTGACGTGCTCCTTGCAAATTACAACGGAAATACACGCTAAGCTGTAATAATAACTTCCTTGCTTTTTCTACATCTGTTCGGCATAAAGCTGATACTGTATTAATCGCATTAAATAAAAAGTGCGGGTTAATTTGCGCTTGTAATGCTTTTATCTCCGCATCTTGAAGTAATTTACTTTGCAACTCAGCTTCTCCTAACTCTAACTGCGTGGAGAATATTTTTGCTAACCCTTCTGCTAATTCTTCTTCAACGCGACTTAACTGGTTAGAATTTTTGAAATACAGTTTTAATGTCCCTATCGTATTTCCATGTGAAGTTAGTGGAATAACAATAGCGGCTTGTAAGGGACAGCCTTCATGTTGGCAATTAATAACCTCACGTGATTTCGCCTTCATTATTTGCCCTGTATGTAAAACTTCTTTTGATAAACCAGTTATTAAACTATGTGAAGGAATATGGTGATCTGATGCTAATCCAACGTGCGCTAATATTTTCTCTGTATCTGTTAAAGATACCGCATCTGTTCCTGTAAAGCGGTGAATAATTTGTGCCACATGCTTACACGATTCTTCTGTTAAGCCTTGACGAAAATACGGTAACGTTTTATCAGCAATACGCAATACTTTATGAGTCTGAAGTGCTTTTGCATTCTCCTCCTGACGCAAAATAGCTTGTATCATAGAAAGTAAAATAAAACTTCCAAAACTATTTACAAGAATCATCGGTATCGCTATTGTTTTCACAACGCTAATTCCATCCTCTATAATTAATAAAATCATAAGCATTTCTAAAGATACGATAAAAATACTTAAAACTGCTGAAAACTTAGGAGTAATTGTACGGTTATATTTTTTGAAAATATATCCGATATAACCAGTTATAATCCCCGCTAAAATAGAAGAGATTGCGCAACTTAGCGCTGTCGTACCACCAAGCATATAACGATGAATACCAGCAATAAACCCTACTCCAATCCCTACGATAGGGCCACCAAGTAAGCCGCTAATACCAACACCCATAATACGCGTATTCGCAATTGTACTTGACGAAGAAACACCTTGTAACCAATTTTCATTCATAATTGTATTTCCCGCTATTTCAATCCCAGTGTAATTGCTTACAATTGTAAATACCGAAAAAATACAAATAAGCTTAAGCTTATCTACATAGCCATCCTGTTTATGAAGGAGGCGCCTGAAAGTTTTAATATGAGAGAGTAAAAATCCTAAAATAACTATAAGTCCGACTCGTTCAATCATCATGAGTACTAAATTTAGCATCTTTGATTCATTCCTTTTTATTTAGTTAGTTTTATTATGGGAAAATAATGAAGCCGACGTCAAGAAGAACGAAATGTTTTTTGAAATATTTCACACATAATAACTTCCTCTTTATTTGACAATCCAATAGAAGAGTGCTAAAAATAAAGTAATATAATACAGTCCTTTAACCCAACCCCGTGAGGTTGAGAAGGAAGTCGGAATACAATATACGTATGTTCTTTTTTGGGGATACGTATGCTTTTTTGGCCTTCTCATCATATCAGGTGAGAAGGCCTTTTGTTATTCTTCCATAGCGACTGTAGAAAATAAGGAGGAGTAATAATGAACGTCACTACTGATGTACAACAAACAACAGAGGAGACGAAAGCGAAAAGGTATAAAACATTATTTGGTTCTGCGCTAGGATATGCAGCAGAAGGTTTAGATATGTTGCTATTATCTTTCGTACTTGTCTATATTTTAAAAGAGTTTCACTTAAGTCCTGTTGAAGGTGGAAACTTAACATTAGCTACCACAATAGGGATGTTAATTGGTTCTTATTTATTTGGATTTATTGCTGATTTATTTGGCCGTATTCGTACAATGGCCTTCACAATCTTACTGTTTTCACTAGCAACCGCACTCATTTATTTCGCAACAGACTACTGGCAATTATTAATTCTTCGCTTTTTAGTTGGAGTGGGAGTTGGTGGTGAATTCGGAATCGGAATGGCCATTGTAACAGAAACATGGTCTAAAGAAATGCGCGCTAAAGCGACATCTGTTGTTGCACTTGGATGGCAATTTGGTGTACTGATTGCTTCACTCCTTCCAGCATTTATTGTCCCACACTTTGGATGGAGAGCCGTTTTCTTATTTGGATTAATTCCAGCTTTACTAGCTGTCTATGTCCGTAAAAGTTTAAGTGAACCGAAAATATGGGAGCAAAAACAACGCTACAAAAAGGAACTATTGCAAAAAGAAGCTACAGGTAAATTAACAACTACTGAAGCAGAACAACTAAAACATATAAAAAAATTCCCACTTCGAAAATTATTTGCCAATAAAAAAGTAACAATCACAACAATCGGTCTTATTATTATGTCGTTTATCCAGAACTTCGGATATTACGGCATCTTCACATGGATGCCAACTATTTTAGCAAATAAATATAACTATACATTAGCAAAAGCGAGTGGCTGGATGTTCATTTCTACCATCGGTATGCTAATTGGAATTGCAATCTTTGGTATTCTGGCTGATAAAATTGGTCGTCGTAAAACTTTTGCAATTTATTATATTGGTGGTACAGTATACTGTCTCATTTACTTCTTCTTATTCACAGATTCAACATTATTATTATGGGGAAGTGCATTGCTTGGATTCTTTGCAAATGGAATGATGGGAGGGTTTGGGGCAATTTTAGCTGAAAACTACCCTGCTGAAGCTCGCTCTACCGCAGAAAACTTTATTTTCGGTACAGGACGTGGGTTAGCTGGATTTGGGCCTGTTATTATCGGCTTACTCGCTACAGGCGGCAACCTGCTTGGAGCATTGTCCTTGATTTTTATCATCTATCCAATCGGGTTAATTACAATGCTAATATGTGTACCAGAAACAAAGGGAAAAGTATTAGATTAAACGTAAAAGAGGAAGCATCTTATTTAAGATGCTTCCTCTTTTACGTTTTTATTTATTTTGATTTACTAGCCTTCTGAAATAAGAATGCAGTTTTATCTTCTTCTTTTACAATACCTTGTTTTAATGCTAATTCTCCCGCAACTTTAGGCGCTAACCATAGCATTGGGAATAATAAAATTGATACCGGAACTGCCGTCACTACGATAAACGATTGTAGCGCATTAATACTTCCTTCACCCATATATAAAAGAATTGCTGCAACTGCTCCCATAATAAGCGACCAAAAAATTCGCAAACTAATTCTAGGATCTCCGTCTCCAGTCACTGCCATTGAAATGGAATACGCCATTGAATCTCCTGTTGTCACTACAAATAAAATTGTTAATAAAAGAAATGCTGGTCCAATAATATTAGAAAGTGGCAATTGCCCTGTAATTGCAATCATAGCTGCCGGCATACCAGATTCACTTAATGCGTCCGAGATAGAACCAGGATTCATTAACTCATAAAACACACCTGATCCACCTAATATAGTAAACCAAAACGTTGTAATAATAGGTGCGATAATTCCAATTGCAACGATGATTTCTCGAATCGTTCTCCCTCTTGAAATTCGACTCACTAAAATTGCCATCATTGGTCCGTATCCAATAAACCATCCCCAGAAAAAGATTGTCCAAGATCCTAACCAACTTGTATCACCACGGTATGTGCTCATCGGTATAAACTCACTTACATAAAATCCAAACGAAGAAACAAACGAATCAATAATAAATCCACCTGGCCCAAATAGTAATATGAATGCCATTAACAAAATTGCTAATCTAACATTTAAATTACTTATAATTTGAATCCCTTTATCAATACCTGTTACTGCCGATATGGTAGACACGGCCACTACACAAACAATAATTGCCAATTGAGTAGTAAACACATCAGAAATTCCAAATAATTCTTGTAATCCATAACTTGCTTGTAAACCTAAAAATCCAATGGGGCCAATTGTACCTGCAGCTACTGCAATAATTGCAGCTGCATCAATTATCGTTCCAAGCAGGCTCTTTCTTAATTTTTCCCCAAAAATAGGATATAAAAGCGTTCGAGGTTTTAGCGGCATACCTTTATGATAATGTCCATACATCATAACTACCGCACTAATTGTACCTAAAATCGTCCATGCTAAAAATCCCCAATGCATATAACTTTGTGCTAAAGCAGGCATGACTGCTTCTTTCGTTCCAGCAGATATACCATCATGTATTGGTGGCACCGTCATCAAATGGTACATTGGCTCTGCTGCTGCCCAAAAAACGCCACCTCCGGCAAGTAATGTAGACATAATAATAGCAAGCCATTTTGCCGTACTAATCTCAGGTTTTTCTAATCCCCCAAGTTTAACTCTCCCATATTTGGAGAACGCCATACACATCGCAACAATAAATGTACCTAATAATAAAACTTGCCAGAAGGCACCAAAATATTTAATTGAAAAAGCGAAACTGTTATTAATCGCACTCTCTACATAATCCTTGTTCAAAAAAACTGCAATTACAAATAATAAAAGTGAACCACCGCTAATAATAAATACAGGCCAATCAGTTTTTCGACTCTTCATCCTCATTTACAATTCCTCCTTCCTCAGCAATCTAAAAAAACAACTTTATTATGTTTTATTGTTTAAACCCAAAACACAATAATTATATATGCATAACATTTTATCGACTTCCCACATACTTATGTTGTCCCTAAAAATATGCCAAATCCCTTATTAAAAAGAAAAAATCTCTTTCTCTTACATAAAAAAGCAAAACAAAAGACCTTATATTTCTATAAGGTCTTCGAAACAGAAATTTGATTATAACATAAGGAACTCCTTGGTTCAAAAATCCTCTTCCAAAAATAACCGAGAGTAAAGGCTTCCATTTGCTACATAACAGTAATTAAAAAAATTATATTTTGCAGAAAAAACTGCACTAAATATTATTTATGAAAGAAATTTGGCTTCAAAATTTCATTCGGATACGGTTTGTGATAAATATGAGTGGTAGCTGGAGATAATGGTGGAATAAGCCACACCCAATTACCTGTTACAACACGACCACAAGCAGCTTCTTGCTTCTCAAATTGCTGAAATTGTTGTGCAGCAGTATGATGATCAACAATACTAACTCCTTGTTTTTTAAAAGAGTGTAGTACGGCAATATTCAACTCAATTAGCGCCTTATCCTTCCATAACGTACCGTTTCTCGATGTATCTAAATCCATCATCTCCGCAACAGCCGGAAGTAAATTATAACGATCATGATCCGCTAAGTTGCGCGCCCCAATTTCTGTTCCCATATACCATCCATTGAACGGAGCAGCTGTATAAGAAATACCGCCAATTTCTAAGCACATATCCGAGATCATTGGAACCCCATACCATTTTGCTCCAAGTGATGAAATAGGGTATTCTGGGTGTTCAATTGGCACTTCTTTTACTTCTTTCCTCGGAATTTCTTTATATGTAGGCGCCTTCCCGTTTATAGAAAACACAAGTGGCAATACATCGAAATTCGTACCTTCTCCTTGCCAGCCAAGCTCCTGACAAAAGTCCGTAAATGTAGCGGAATGAGAGTCACCGATCACTCCCATTTCTGTTTTATATCCTGCATATCGAATCAATTGGTGATTATAAATTCGTATATTATTTTCCTCACCTTGATATTGCTTAAAAATCGTAATGGTTGGTTTAACTTTCCCGTCGTTCGTTGCATATTTAATATGATGAATTAATGCATTATATACACCCTCTTCATCATTTACTTCGCGCGCATCTAATATGTGCATCTTACTCCAAAATAGTCTTCCAATACATCTATTACTGTTACGCCATGCCATTCGTGAACCATGAACAAGTTCTTCAAATGTATGCTCATATGTCCCTGTCTTCTCTACCTCAATTTGAATTTCTTTTATACGTTCTTCTATCAATTGTTCTTTATGAAGCTCTTTATAACAAATCGTAATAAAATTACTTGCTTCCTCTATTAATTGTTTCGTTTCACTCATAAACAATCTCCTTCTATTTCAACAAAACCCTGATACTTTACAGTATAAGCAAAAAGGATAGGAGTCACAAATGAAAGCGAGAGTGTTACTTTTATTGTAATATTTTTCAGAAAATTAACGAACTTACTATTGACTTCCATAGAAAATGAGTGTATTTTTGACTCAGGTAAAGTTTTTTTACCTAGACCAACTTTTGAATAGAAAGGAGGGAATGTTATGTCTTCATTTCAATTGCCAAAGCTTTCATATGACTATGATGAACTAGAGCCACATATCGATAGCAATACACTTTCCATTCATCATGGAAAGCACCATGCGACATACGTAAACAATTTAAATGCTACTTTAGAAAATTATACTGAATTACATAATAAATCTTTAGAAGAATTGCTATGTAATTTAGATGCTTTACCGAAGGAAATTGTTACAGCTGTACGAAATAACGGTGGTGGTCACTATTGTCATAGTCTTTTTTGGGAAGTGATGAGCCCACGAGGTGGCGGTGAGCCTAATGGAGACGTTGCAAAAGTAATTGATTATTATTTCAATACCTTTGACAACTTAAAAGATCAACTTTCCAAAGCAGCTATTAGTCGTTTTGGAAGTGGCTATGGATGGCTTGTTCTTGACGGTGAGGAACTCTCTGTTATGAGTACACCAAATCAAGATACGCCTTTGCAAGAAGGAAAAATCCCCTTACTCGTAATTGATGTATGGGAACATGCTTATTATTTAAAGTATCAAAATCGGCGCCCCGAGTTTGTTACCAACTGGTGGCATACAGTAAACTGGGACCAAGTAAACGAGAAGTATTTACAAGCAATTCAATCGCAAAAACATTAGTCGTACGTATAAGGTAAATTTGGTAATGTAAAATCAGTATTGTCGAAATCCTCCAGAATCCCCCGGATTGCCACCGGGGGATTTATGATTACTTCATTGTATTTATATAATGTTTTAAAACATTTTTTATTTCTATTTTCAGCTCTCGGAACAAAAATCCAAATTCACGAGCCTTTCCATTATGTAACGTACAGTTAGTTACCTCATTATAAGGAGCTATATTTTCCCCAGCTTCCTGGATAAGTGCTTTTATTCCCGTCTTCTCTTCTATGAAATGAATAATTTCTTCCGTAGAAACTACCCCGTTACTACAGGCGTTAATTGGTCCTTTCACATTTTCCATTCCGCACCAAGCTAGAAACTCTCCTGCCTCTTTTTCATGTATAAATGACAAATTTCCATCTACATGATCCACAACGATAGGGTTTTGGTTCACAACACATTCAACGTAAAATTGTAACCTTTTCGTATAATCATTTTCTCCAATAACAACTGGAAAACGCACTGCAACGACTGGGAATGTTGCATATTGAAATAAAACCGCTTCGGCTAATCGCTTTCCTTCACTATAATTAAAATCATTCCTATCTCCATATGTAATTGCATATTCGTATGGATTAAAGTCCTCTTCTAACAAGCTTAATGCAGGTTCATAGACAGCCATTGAAGATGTCATAATATACTTCTTCGTTTTTCCTTTCAAAACTTCACATACCATTTTCGCTGCATTTGAACTATAGCATAAATTATCGTATACAATATCATAACTTTTTCCTTCTAGACGCTCTTCTAGTAGTTTTCCATCTTCTCTATCGACAATTATTCTTTTTACTGCGTTACCAAAAGAATCTTCAGTAACTCCCCTCGTGGCAATTGTTACATCGTGTCCAGCTTGCAAAAGGTACTCTACTAAATGTTTACCAAAAAATCTTGTTCCTCCTAGCACCAACACTTTCTTCAATTTCATCATCCCCATTTTTGCAATTTATAAAATACTACTTCTTTTATTATAAAAGGCTACTATAAAAAAAAGCATGAAATCAGTTTAACGATTCCATGCTTTTATGCAGATAATATATTAACGGACTCTATATTTAAAAATACAATAACAAAAGTACAAAATAGAAATTACTGATACATAAACCCATAGTTCATATACAAATCCCTCTCCCCACACTCCCATAAAATAAAATAGTGAAGGTAAAGTCAATGTTACCCATGATTGTACGAAGGCGATTCGTCCGAGATATTGATTAATATTCTTTTTTTGTGTATTTAGCACAAAGAATAAGTACCAAAGTAATGCCCACATAAACCATGTTAACGCATTAACAACATCATGAAATTGAACAAATGAAACAACCATATAGAATAAGGCTATAATTGCTACCCAAATACAAAACCATCCTAGACCACTACTATCCATTCCCTTTATAAAAGTAACACCTACATATAAATAGGTTAATCCAAATAAGAAAGTAGCCGCATATGAATACACTGTCCAATTGCTTTGGTCAGAAATCATGATCAAATAAAACGGAATAATAATTTGTAGTGCACCCACAAATAAATTAAAAACACCCGCACTTTTCATCTCTGCTTTCCCTAATATAACAAGACTATTTAAAAATAAAGCTGCCCCTGAAAGTAATAATCCTACATAACCCATATATACTCGTGTGAAAATCTTTACCTTTCACACTTTTAACCTCCCCACACTATAAAGTGATACTTATATTATTTTTCTTCCCATTTAAAACTACATACATAATTTTTCATCTGTATAAGTCAGACCTCCTACCTTAAAAAGGAGCGAACTTAAAACGCTTTCAATAATAAATAATCCTATCAAAACATGAACTAGGATTCCTTGATTATAAACGGACTCTAGCGATGATACAAGTGTTGGAATACATTTCAATAATACGCTTTCAATTTCCATAAAAAATGAATAAAATAATACATTCCTCTATCTCATTCTACTACCTTCTAGCATAAGATATTGTAAAATCCTATCATTTTAAGAAAGGTTTGATATTTATGCCTCTTCATTATCCAAATCATTCTGTTTTTCACTCTACAGGTGTATTAACAAGAGAACCTGCAACTATTTCAGCGGTCATAAACATTGTAAATTTAGATGCATATTACGCTCACTATGTAAATATAGAAGTGTGGGATTGGTCTAATTATTCTAATCCTGTAAAGTTACCTGTATTAATTGGTGAAAATGCAGAAGTAGAATTCCCATATGTTTTACAAGGCAATCATCTCGCAGTCTTTTATGCTAATTTAGATGAAACTATTGATTTGTATGAAATACGTATTTCTTATCCCGCTCACTCCAATATTATTGCAAATTGTTTCGGACGAAGTCTCCCACCATATACAAGTCAAGAGGGAAACACAGTATATCACAAACAACTTGTTCGAATTCATTAATTCCTCCTATTATGTAATAGGTGTTGGTCCGTAATACATTCTTTCTTATGAGAAAATTGTATTACGGACCTAAAACGCGATAGTAACCCTTAACAGTTTTTGATTGTTTCAAATCCTCAATTTTGTATAAGGAATAGGCTTGAATCAAAACCTTTAATTTCTTTTAATAAATTTACATATGCTCGCTGAAATTGCTCTTGTGTTGCTGGCTGATCATAAAATAAAACTTTAATCAGTTGGGGTTTTACAGGCAGTTGATCCCTCATCTATATCCTTTCCGATAATTTTCCTTATTTATAACAATACCTTTGTAGCACTTTTCAATCTTTATTCACTTACTACTAGGCTATATTAAATACACTTTCGTTCTAAGACGAGAAATAGAGCGCATACTTAATAATCAATACCTTTACTAATATTGAAAGTATCGATTCCTACACGTGTTGCCAGTCAAATATTCCTATAAAACAGGGAACGTTCTTTTCTAGGTTAGGTAATAAACTTAATAAAAAATGAATATAAAAAATGACCTCTTGCTTTTAAGCAAAGGTCATTTTTTTATTCATCATTAAACTTCTAAATAGCCATTTTTATTATTTGATTGCCATTTCCAAGAATCTGCACACATCTCTTCTAATCCGCGTGTTGCCTCCCAGCCTAATTCACGCTTTGCTTTCGATGCATCAGCAAAACATACTGCCACATCACCTGGGCGACGCTCTGTGATTTTATAAGGAACTTTCTTGCCCGAAACTTTTTCAAATGCTTCAACCATCTCTAGTACACTATAGCCCATGCCTGTGCCCAGGTTATAAGCATCTACTCCTGTTGTACTCATTACTTTCTCAAGCGCCTTTACGTGACCATTTGCTAAGTCCACAACATGGATGTAATCACGGACTCCTGTTCCATCTTTCGTTGGATAGTCATTTCCGAATACACTTAATTCTTTTAACTTACCTACTGCTACTTGCGTTACATATGGCATTAAGTTATTTGGGATTCCATTTGGATCTTCTCCGATACGCCCACTTTCGTGTGCACCAAATGGATTGAAATAGCGAAGTAATGCGATACCCCATTCTGCATCTGCAAATGCTACATCACGCATAATTTGCTCAATCATTAATTTCGTTTGACCATATGGATTTGTTGCACTTAATGGAAACTCCTCCGTAATCGGTGACGTTTCCGGGATACCATATACAGTTGCAGATGAACTAAAGATCATCTTCTTT
>NZ_JBKFAQ010000003.1:0-49407 GCF_053345735.1 Bacillus sp. D48C | reverse complement strand
TAGCACTAACGTGCTTGTAATGTTGTTATGATAATATGTTAATGGAATCGCTACTGACTCCCCTACAGCTTTAAATCCTGCAAAGTGAATAACTGCTTCAATTACATTTTCTTCAAAAATTGCGTCAAGCGCTTCGCGATTTAAAACATCTTCTTTATAAAACTTAAATTGTTTTCCTGTTATTTCTTTCACTCGATTTATGGATTCTACCGAGCTATTCGAAAGATTATCCACTACTATAACTTCGTAACCGCTATTTAGTAATTCTACACATGTATGACTACCAATATATCCTGCTCCACCTGTTACAAGTATTGCCATAATTATAGTCCTCCATATTTCATTCATTATAAACTTCTCAAAGTATATCACATATTTCTTATCCTATGTTTAACATGCGAACACAGAAACTTACATTTTATCCCATAATAATTTTATAACATATACGATTCTAATCAGGTAATAAAAAAAACGCCACATAATAAAAATTATGTGGCGTTTTTTTTATTAAATTACGTAACAATATACACTTAGAAAATGCGCAAGACTACCTAATAATACAAAAACATGAAAAATTTCATGATGTCCCATATATTTAAACTCTAGCCATTTTGGCTTTGTGCCATAAATAAATCCACCAATTGTATAAAAAATGCCCCCAAGTACTAAGAAAACAATACCTCCTGTACTTAAATTCTCAGCTAACGGTGCAAAGAACAAAACAATTAACCAACCCATCGTAATATAAATTGCTGTCGATAACCATCTTGGACAATTAAACCAAAACATTTTAAACACAATACCACAAATCGCAGTTGCATAGACTAAACAAAATAATAGCAAACCACTTGCTGAATTTAATGTAATTAAGCAAAAGGGTGCATATGTACCTGCAATTAATATAAAAATCATAGAATGATCTAGCTTCCTAAAGAAGTAAATAACACGTTCATTGGCCACAACACTATGATACACAGCTGACGCCGCATAAAGGACCATCATTCCAATACCAAACAAAATAACAGCTGTAATTGCAGCAAATGATGGCATCTTAATAGAAACTTTCACAAGCATAGCTAATAAGGCAATAAATGATAAGATCGCTCCACCTAAGTGAGTAAATGCGTTAACTGGTTCCCTTACATAAGTATTCATAATAACACCCCTCATATAATTACATATAGTTTTGATAACTACATGTAATTATATACACATTTCTTTTTAAGGTCAACATTTACAATTCATTCGTTTCGTAATACCATATTTAAAGATATATTAAACATTAAGTTCCACTAAGTTATAAAAGTGAGGGATTCTACGTGGAAAATATAAATGAATTACTTGAGACATTACATTTAGAAAAAAATATTAAACTTGAGGATATTCCAAATGTTGACTTATATGTAGACCAAGTTGTCCAACTATTTGAGAATACTTATGCAGATACAACGAGAACTGATGATGAAAAAGTATTAACAAAAACGATGATTAATAATTACGCAAAAGGGAAACTATTCATCCCTATCAAAAATAAAAAGTATTCAAAAGAGCATATGATTTTAATTAGCCTGATTTACCAATTAAAGGGAGCTCTCTCCATTAACGACATAAAAAGTTCATTAGAAAATATAAATGACTCCTTATTAAACGATGATTCATTTGAATTAAATGCGTTATATAAAAATTATCTTGCTCTTACTGCAAGCAATGTCGAAAACTTTAAACAAGACGTAAATAAACGTGTTACAGAAGTAAATAAGATTTCTTCCTTAGAAGGTACAAAGCTAGAAAAATTTCTACTATTAACATCCTTCGTGACTATGAGTAATATGTATAGACGTTTAGCAGAGCAACTAGTTGATGATTTGAAAAAATCATAAATAAAAAACTATCCACCTATTAAAGTGGATAGTTTTTTATTTACTTAATTGCCTCATGAACTTTTAATTGTTTCCCTTTAATCGTTGTAGTCTTCATGACTTTCAAGACAAGTGGTCCTTTTCCATTTAATATTTCAACGTAAGAAACGTTATCTTGTATCGTAATAATGCCTATATCTTCTGCTGTAACACCTTTAATTTTAGCAATTGTACCGACGAAATCTACCGCTCTAATTTTCTTTTTCTTCCCGCCATTAAAGTACAGCTTCATAATGCCTTTGTTTATGTCCGCATTTTTATCTTTCTTAATAATTGGTTTAGCATGTATCTTTTCTTCAAATGCAGCTTTCTCTTTCATAACTTCTTCTTTTGAAGGTCCAATTGCCTTTGGAATTTCAAAACCAATATAATCCTCAATCTCTTCTAAAAATCTATTTTCATATGGTGTTATAAATGTAATAGCTTTTCCACTATTTCCAGCTCGTCCCGTTCTTCCAGTACGATGTACATAGCTTTCTTTTTCAAGTGGAATATCATAATTAATAACATGTGTAATATTATCAATATCAATTCCTCTCGCAGCTACGTCTGTTGCTACTAAATAACGGAATTTTCCTTTTCTAAAATCATCCATGACTTCAAAACGATCTTCTTGTACCATACCACCATGTATTTTGTCACAAGGATAATTAGCTCGTTTTAGCTGTCTATATACATGATCTACATTTTCTTGTGTACGGCAGAAAATAATACAACTATCAGGATTCTCAATCATTGTTACATCTTTAAGTAGTGAAAACTTCTCGTCTTCTATCGCCTCAAAAAGAGTATGTTCAATTTTATCCGTTGTAATCCCAGCTGCTTTAATTTCAATATGAGTTGGTGAATTCATATATGTACGAGACAATTTTTCAACATCTTCTGGAAGTGTTGCTGAAAATAACATTGTCATTCTTTTTGTAGGTAATTCATCAATAATTGCCTCTACTTGATCGATAAAGCCCATATTTAGCATCTCATCTGCTTCATCAATAACTAAATACTTCAAACACTCTAAAGAAAGGGTACCCTTCTCAATATGATCCAATACACGACCAGGAGTCCCAACTACAATGTGTGTCTTTTGCTTTAATTCTAATTTTTGACGTGCAAATGGAGATTTCCCATAAACTGCCGCAGCCTTAATCCTTTTGAATCGACCTATATTTGTAATATCTTCTTTTACCTGCACCGCAAGCTCTCTCGTTGGTGTTAAAACTAATGCTTGTGGTTTATTCTCTTCCCACTCCACCATTTCACAAAGTGGAATACCAAATGAAGCTGTTTTTCCACTTCCAGTCTGAGACTTCACAACAAGATCCTTCTTTTGTAATGCGACTGGAATAACCTCACCTTGTACTTCTGTTGGATGATCATATCCTAACCCAGTAAGTGCCCTTACAATTTCCTTACTTAATTTATAATCAGAAAAACTTTTTTTACTCATATATTAACCTCATTTTATTATGTATTATTTTCTTTTTTATCTTTTGTATACGTTACTATTACCCTACTTATTATACTTGAAACCTTACATAAAAAGGTGGTTCATACCAGATTCCTCTTTTTATATAGAAATAAACCTTATCATTTCATATATTGTTCAACTAATTGATAACATCTTTTTCTCGTATTGTTAGCATTGACTCTTTCATGGTATCCTCCATCCCACTCCAAAAAAATAAAAAGAATACATACAACCTTATATAATTATCTCAATTTTTCAATCTTTACCATAAACGAACAATATAAATAAAAATACATTTTAAATTCGTTTTTAACGTTATTTTTCAGATGTAACATCTAGTTTTTCAAAAAATGTTAAGAAATCCTTTGACTTCTTAATAAAAATAATGTAAATTATCCTATGGACGAACATTTTTGATTAATAAAAATAAAATATTCGTATTTTAGGGGTGTAAATGATGGAAAACGTATTCGACTATGAAGATATTCAATTAATTCCTGCAAAATGTATTGTAAATAGCCGCTCTGAATGTGATACAACTGTCACTTTAGGAAAACATAAATTTAAATTACCTGTCGTGCCTGCAAATATGCAAACGATTATTGATGAAAGAATCGCAACTTATTTAGCTGAAAACAATTACTTCTATATCATGCATCGTTTCCAACCAGAGAAACGAATCTCATTCATTAGAGATATGCAATCACGTGGATTAATCGCTTCTATCAGCGTTGGTGTAAAAGAGGACGAATATGAATTCGTACAACAATTAGCTGCTGAGCAAATTACACCTGAATATATCACGATTGATATCGCACACGGTCATTCTAATGCTGTGATCAACATGATTCAACATATAAAAAAACATTTACCAGAGAGCTTCGTTATCGCTGGAAACGTTGGAACTCCAGAAGCGGTAAGAGAATTAGAAAATGCTGGTGCTGATGCAACAAAAGTTGGTATTGGACCTGGTAAAGTTTGTATTACTAAAATTAAAACAGGCTTCGGAACTGGTGGTTGGCAGCTAGCTGCACTTCGCTGGTGTGCAAAAGCTGCAAGTAAGCCAATTATCGCTGATGGTGGTATTCGTACACACGGCGACGTAGCTAAATCTATTCGATTTGGGGCAACTATGGTCATGATCGGTTCTCTATTCGCTGGTCACGAAGAGTCTCCAGGGGAAACAATCGAAAGAGATGGCAAACTTTATAAAGAATACTTCGGTTCTGCTTCTGAATTCCAAAAGGGTGAGAAGAAAAACGTTGAAGGTAAGAAAATGTTCGTTGAGCATAAAGGTTCTTTAGAAGATACGTTAATCGAAATGGAACAAGATCTTCAATCTTCTATCTCTTACGCTGGCGGAACAAAATTAGATGCTATTCGTACTGTAGATTATGTTGTCGTGAAAAACTCGATTTTCAACGGCGATAAAGTATATTAATTCTTAAATTTAAAAAGAAGGACAAGCATAAAAGTGCTTGTCCTTCTTTTTAATATATAAAAACATAAAATATTTTTATTTTACTGAATTTTCTAGTATCATGTTTTTAAATAGTCTTAATGAGGAGGAGATAGACTTGAAAAATGTAATGGAAAATCGCCTTAATCGCGCAGAGGTGCCTGCTGAACTAACATGGGATTTATCCGATTTGTATAATTCTGATGCCGAATGGCATACCGCATTAAACGTATTAGAAAATGATATACAGAAACTTGATACATTTAAAGGACGTTTACATACCAACTCCACAACTTTATTAAATTGCCTACTTTTAGAAGAAGAGCTTTTAATGAAGTTAACAAAACTGTATTCATATGCAAATTTAAAAGAATCTACTGATCGTACAAATCCAGTTATTCAAGCGAACTCTTCCAAAATTTCTGCTTTATGGACGAAAGTACATACTGCACTATCCTTTATCCATAATGAAATTCTCTCACTTGAAGAAGGAACAATTGAAAAATATTTAACTGACGAAACAAAACTTGAACCTTTCCGTAAGTCGTTACTAGAGATACTCAAAAAAAGGCAGCACACTCTCTCTCCTGAAACAGAAGAAGCACTTGCTGCACTTGGCGAAGTTCATAGTTCTCCATACAAAATTTACGGCATGACTAAATTGGCCGATATGGATTTCACTTCTATACAAGACGAACAAGGAAACGAACTCCCTGTTTCATTCTCATTATTTGAAAGCAAATATGAATTTTCTCCAAGCACATATATACGTCGAAAAGCATATTCATCATTTGTTTCCACACTAAAACAATATAAAAATACAATTGCCACAACATATGCTACTGAAGTTAAAAAACAAGTAACACTTTCTCGTTTACGTAAATATGAATCCGTTACCCATATGCTATTAGAACCACAAAGAGTTCCACTTGAAATGTATAACAACCAACTTGATATTATTTATAAAGAATTAGCACCTCATATGCGCCGTTTTGCAGATTTAAAAAAGAAAGTATTAGGACTCGATCAAATGCTTTTCTGCGACTTACATGCACCTTTAGATCCCGAATTTAATCCAGCTATTACTTATGAAGAAGCAGGCACGCTCATTCAAGATTCTTTAAAAGTATTAGGCGATGAATATAGTTCAATAATCCAAAAAGGATTCAAAGAAAGATGGGTAGATCTTGCAGATAACGTAGGCAAATCAACCGGGGCATTTTGCTCAAGTCCATACGGCTCTCATCCCTATATTTTAATTACATGGCAAAATACGATGCGTGGATGCTTCACATTAGCACATGAATTTGGACATGCTGGTCATTTCTATTTAGCAAATAAAAACCAACGTATCATGAACGTACGCCCATCTATGTACTTTGTTGAAGCACCATCAACTATGAATGAATTACTATTAGCTCAGCATTTACTAGCGACTACTGACGATAAGAGAATGCGCAGATGGGTCATTCTACAACTACTCGGCACATATTATCACAACTTTGTTACTCATTTACTTGAGGGTGAATATCAACGTAGGGTATATGCTCTAGCAGAAGAAGGACAGGCCCTTACAGCTACAACTTTAACTGAAATTAAAACAAATGTCCTTTCGACATTCTGGGGAGATTCTGTAGAAATCGATGAAGGTGCGGGCTTAACTTGGATGCGTCAGCCTCATTATTATATGGGTCTATATTCTTACACATATTCCGCAGGCCTCACTACAGCTACTGCAATAGCTCAAATGATTAAAGAGGAAGGACAACCTGCTATTGATCGCTGGTTAGATGTGCTTCGCGCTGGTGGTACAATGAAACCACTTGAACTAATGAAACATGCCGGAGTAGATATGTCAAAATCAGATGCAATCCGTAAAGCTGTTTCTTACGTTGGTTCATTAATTGATGAATTAGAGCATTCTTATCAAGAATAAAAAATAAGCCCTCGCTTTATGAGGGCTTATTTCATATTTACTTCCCAAACCTTTTACGATATCCACATTTCCTACAAAGCTCTTCAACCGCAACTCTTTTTGAAAATCCATCGACAATGTTTGTTGCTCTTTCACCTTCTATAATGTTAGAAAATGAATCATTATTAATATTTCCAAGGTTAATAATCCCTTCACCATCTAAACAACAAGGAATAACCGTCCCATTCGCTAAAATTCCTGCCTGATTACGAAGTCCATGACAAAATCCTTTCCCATCATCCTCTTCTTCATGTAATGCTGGCCACTGGAATTCATAGTCTTGATTAATAAAGACACGTTCTGCAATTTTTATACCTTTTCCTGGTGTAAGCTTCTCTTCAATCTGATAAGATAGATCAAATTCATTTTCAATTATGGATAATAACTCTCTATTTTTCTGGATTTCAGCATTTGTTTTATTATCCTGAGTTAAATTCCATAACCTTAACGATACAATTAAATCTGATTGACTTGTCGCTTCCCTAATGAAGGAAAGTATACTCCTTACATAGCCCTCTTTATCTTGCGAACCTGGGTGTCCATCAAAACTATGCAGTGAAAAATTCATTTGTCTTAACGCGGGCTTATTTAACAGCCTATGCCTTCTCTTATTAATTAACGTTCCGTTCGTTGTAATATTAACTTTAAACCCTTTTTCATGACTTAAGTCTAATAGCTGATCTATTTTCGGATGGAGCAACGGCTCACCCTTCACGTGCAAATAAATGTAGTCTGTGTGAGGTTTAATTTGGTCTAATCTTTTAGCAAAATCCTCTACAGAAATGAATTGCTTCTGCCTTTCCGTCGGCGGACAAAAGCTACACGCAAGATTACACACACTCGTAATCTCCAAGTAAAACTTCTTAAACTTCTTCACCTTTAATTCCTCACTTCTCTAACTACTTATACTTTTTCCTCTTCATATTACAGCATATTTTTATAGAAATAGAAACATACTTATTTTAGGAAATGTACATACCATCTAATAATGTTTAAAAGACCATCGGTAATTTTTGTCCAATGGTCTTTCCCACTATTAATTATCTTTAACCTCTTTTACATACTCCCATGTTTCACCTTGATCTTTTGATTGATAAAGTATACTACTATTACCATTGTAGTCTCCATCTGCTCCTTGCCCTACTAGCATGTTAAAAACTCCATCCTTCTCATAAGGCATATTAGGAAAATCAAACGGATTTATTGCCTGTCCACTTTCTAGTTTCACTTCATAATTTGTATAGCTCAACTTTTTAAAAGTTATACCCCCATCATCTGTACGGTATAACCTCCCTTCATTTCCAGAGGGTCTGGCTGCCCTTAAAAATCCGAGCTTTTCATTAAAAAAGATGATTCCTGATGCACTACCTACCGCTTCATTGAACGGGTCTTCATTTATAACTCCCCATGTTTCCCCTCCATCAATTGTCTTGCTTAGTGAATAAAAGGTGCTCCCTAATGCTTTATCTGTGACATCTAGTTTATAACCAACTTCTTTTGAAAAGTAAAATTGCTCATTATTATTAGTTAAATTCTTCTTTTTCTTTTTAGAACTACTTTCCTTACTCCAATTTGGGTCACCTAGTAAATTATATCTAGCAGGTACTACCTCTTTCTCTTTTCCAGGGATAAATATAGATACCGTATATCCAATTATTTCGGACTTTGCTTCTTCAAGCTTCTCTAATTTCCCATCTTTATTAATATTAATAATTCCTTCTCTGTTGTAACCCCAGTTCCTTTTCCCATAATAGACCAGCCCATACTTATCTTCATTCCACTTACTTACAGTTTGTTTAACTGGAATGGCTTGAACTGTTTTAATTAAAGGTTTTACTAATTTATCTTCATTATAATCAGCGTTAACATACCCATTTAATCCTACAAAAATATCTTTTGATTTATTTTTATTATAAGATATTAAGTAGCTTTCCTCTTTTCCAGCAGCATTTTTCCCATAAAGAAAAGTATCAAATGATGTAATTGTTCCATCTGATTTAAATTCCAAAGTAAAATCATCCGACATATATAACTTCTTTGGCAAAGTATATTTCTTATTTATATCTTCAAAAATGCCCTCTACACCATACTTATATATATTATCACGCTCAAGTTTAACTGATCTTTCGTTTTTTACGCTTTCTATAAACCATGCTAGTTTACCGCCATAATTCGTTGCACTTTTATAAATTTTTATCCCATAAAAAGACGTTATAAGGATAAGTATTAGAACAGAAATGTATTTCCATCCCTTTACATTTAATAATTTGGATGATTCGCGTTCCCTATTTTTCACAATTTTAATTGTAGTAAATATAATGATAAGTATTAGAAATGCTATAGATAATAACCAAATATAAATATTATTATTCATTCTCCCATACATACATAATAAAGCTAACTCATAACAAAAAATCCAGTATACGATTATTACTAATGGATTTTTTAGTAATGATGCCAATATTTTTTTCATATCTTCCTTAAATATGTTAATCCCCCCTAAGTACATCTAATACTTCTTTTTTCCTATATTGAGTATACTTGATTTCACCAGGCACTTGCATACCCCCATATTTACTGTACATCTTCATTACATATCGGTTAAATCTAAAATAATAAAATGCGTATAAAAAAGCACTCTATCTTGTAAAGATAAGTGCTTTTTTCTTGATTATATTTTTTATTCAATATACAGCCAATAATACTTCATGTTGGTACACAAGGCATGATTAATTTCGGATCAATATTTATGATACAGTTCACCGTAACTAATCTAAATAAGTTTACTTTTTATTATCTTTATAATTGAATTTAACAAAAAAGGTAGTGCCTTCCGATCCTGTTTGAATTTCTATTTTTGCATTATGGCGGGCAGCAATGGCATAACATACACCTAACCCCAATCCAGTTCCATTATCTTTGGTCGTGTAAAATGGCGTACCCAGTTTCTCTAAGACTTCAGGCCTGATACCTTTTCCTTGATCGTGCACTGCAAGCACCACACAATTTTGACCTTCCTTGTAGGTGCTAATGGTTAGAACTTTCCCTGTATTCATCGCTTCTAAGCCATTACGATATAGATTCATTAATAATTGCCGTATCTCATTACGATTTAAAAGTAATTCCGGAATGTCATTTGTATCGACTTGAATATATTTATTTTGATTATACGTATCAATCTTTATTAAAGGGATAATATCGCGGATAATTGAATTTAAATCTAACATCTGCAAATCTAATTTCCTTGTATTACCCATTGAGAGAAATTCAGTAATAATAGAATTGGCACGGTTAAGTTCTTCAATCATTAAATGAAAGTACTTATTATGTTTCTCATAGGTATTCTCTTCTTTTAATAACTGCAAAAATCCTAGTACCGTTGTCATTGGATTTCTAATTTCATGGCTGATACCTGCTGCCATTTGCCCTATTAAATCAATGTTAGATAATCTTTTCAATTCCTGTTCATATTTCTTTTTTTCCGTTATGTTTTTAAAAATACAGCAAATACCATCATCATACGGGTATGCAATAACTTCGTGCCAATATTCATCTGCAGTAGAAAGAAATTCGAAATGAACTGTAGTTCGCTCTGACATCGCACGATGAAATTCCTTATACATAACTGTGTCGATGTCACTCGGGAAAACATCCCATATATTCTTTCCTAATACATCTTTTGCTGTTTTTCTTTGCGGAAAATATTGGTGCTTATTTACGTACGTAAATTCCCATTTATTATTTAAAGTAAAGAATCCATCCGTAATACATTCAATCACACTTGTAACTTTTTCATTAGCAGCAGCTAGCTCTCCCGTTCGCTCTTTCACTATGCTTTCTAGTTGATCCATATATAACAAATTTGAAAACGTAGGGGCTGTGGCATCAACGATAGATTTTGCTAGTTGAATTTGAGAATTATCGTAATTGTGAGCTTTTCCTTCTTTGCCAACGACGATTACCCCTAATACTTCTCCCACTGAAACCAATGGAATCATCAATAGATCCTTACTATCTATATTTTTTGTTTGAATAACCTCTTGGATCTTGGCTTCATAGCTTTTCTCTGTCCGATCCGCTTCTGTCCAATCACAGCCCTTACTTAATTTCATTGTTTTAATCGTTGTTTTATCTAGCGGATCTAGAAGATGGGCAGTCATATTTTTACTCTCTAAAATCTGTTCTAAGTAAAAAAAGCATTTATCAAAACTCTCCTGTATCGAAGAACACATTGATAAATCACGGGTAACATTTAGTAACAGCTGCTTCTCAGCAATAAGGTTTTCCTTTTGTGTTAAATTATTTGCGTTTTGAATTGCGACCGCGGCCATATTTACATAAGCTTCAACACTTTGAATTTCTGAATCTGTTAAGTTCATCGGAATCCCATAATCAAATAAAAAAACCAGACCAAATAACTCTTGCCTAAATGAGATAGGCAGAGCTAATAAGGACTTAATTTTAAACGCATCAACTGGTCTCGGATCTGGTCGATGATCCTTTGAGGTATCAGGAATATAGATGGTTTTTTTCGTTTCAATAACTTCTTTTGCCAGTAAGTCTATTTCAGGATCAATTACCTGAGTATCGAGCGTTACGCCATTTATGGTCTCTGGTTTTCCTGCAAACCCTCTAAATGTTCCATCTTCCTGTGGTAAATAAATTCCAACAGCATCGCACCTAACAATCTCCTCTGATATCGCCATTGTCACACGCTGCAATACTTCACGTAGTTCTAATTTCGTATTTATTATTTTTGTTATATTCGCGAGCCTAGAATATCTCGTCTGATCACTTACCATTCACATAGCCTCCAGTTATAGGCATAATAAAATAAATATGATAATATCAGTGTCTTACCTTTATTTTACATAGAATATCTTACTTATGATACGGTTCCCCACGATTAATCCGAAACGCTCTATACACTTGTTCAAGCAATACTAATCGCATTAATTGGTGTGGTAATGTCATCTTTGAAAAAGAAAGTGATTCGTTTGAACGCTTCATCACTTCTGAACTTAGTCCGAGTGATCCACCAATTACAAATGCGACTTTACTCTTTCCGTATGTAGCAAGGCGATCTAGACTTACCGCAAATTCTTCTGATGACTTTTGCTTTCCTTCTATAGCTAATGCAATCACATGCGTGTCATCAGAAATTTTATCCAGTATACGTATACCTTCTTTTTCCTTTACAATTAACATTTCTGCTTCACTTAAATTTTCTGGCGCCTTTTCATCGGGCAATTCAATTACTTCTACTTTTGCGTATGCTGATAATCGTTTTAAGTATTCTGCTATACCTTGTTTCAAATATTTTTCTTTTAATTTCCCAATTGAAATAATCGAGATATTCACACGTATCATCCACCTTACAAACATGTTATCCACAAAACTTATCCACATATCCACAAACACTACCCACATATTGTGTGAGAATCTGTGTTCGATACAACATATGTCGCCTCATTTTGACAAAATTCACATGTTTTTTTCTCTTTTTCTGAGTTATCCACATTGTTGATAACCGGCGCAACTTCACACTCATCCACAATAATATCTAACGCTAATTCAACATGTTCTAAACAACAAGGTAAATTCATTTTCTTCACCTCACTTTTCTACAATAGAAAACAGGAGGTAGGCCCTCCTGTTTTTAATACTTTTGAATGCCTAATTTCACTGTTGTTGTTACTCTTTTTGTACCACGATAAAACGTAAGAGTCATTTTATCATTAATTTCCTTATCATATAAGGCCGTGCGGAATCCAATAATATCGCGAATCGGTTTTCCATCTACTGCCACAATAACATCATGTTCTCTTAAACCAGCATCTGCGCCTGGCGAAGGACTTTTCACATCCAAAATACAAACTCCTTCTGTTACAGTACCTGGTAAATGTAATGTTTTTGACCAATAATAGTTTGGAATTTCATTTAATGACCTAAGTTCAATCCCAACATACGGCCTTCTTACTTTTCCATACTTCTCAAGTTCATTCATAATCGGAACAGCCCTAGTCACCGGAATAGCAAGTCCGATTCCTTCTACTTCTTTTGCAGCAATTTTCATTGAATTAATACCAATTAATTGTCCTGCTGCATTTACAAGCGCACCGCCACTATTCCCCGGATTAATCGCCGCATCCGTTTGTAACACTTCTACTTGCCAATCATAGTGTCCATCTTGATCTAAATCTACAGGGACAATACGTTCATTAGCTGAAATAATACCTTGTGTAACAGTTCCAGAGAATTGCAGTCCGAGTGGATTTCCAATCGCAATGACTGGCTCTCCTCTGCGAACAGTATTAGAATCGCCGATTTCAATTATTTTTTTCACATGCTTTGCATCTATTTCTAATACAGCTAAATCTGTGACTACATCGGTTCCTAATACTTTTCCAGGAACCTTCTTACCGTCACTTAAACTTACTTCAATACGATTCGCTCCAGCTACAACATGATTATTCGTTACAATATAAGCTTGACCATTTGTCTTTTTATAAATTACTCCTGATCCTGTACCAGCCTCTGAATCTGCCTCTGAAAAGTTATCTCGTTGAATGTTAATAACGCCCACAACAGCTTCAGATGCACGGTCAACAGCATCTACAAAGCTAATCTGTTTAATTCCTTGAGCTTCGGCCATATTACTTCCGCTTGCTTCAGCTTGCGGAAGCGTATCAGCAGAATTTGAAAATAAAGGAGCTCCAAACGCAAATAAAGAAGCTCCTACAATTGTTCCCGCTATACTAGAAAGAACTATACCTTTATGCTTCTTTTTCCCTGCACGTTTCATACGATAATTTTCTTCATCAATAAAGGACATATTTGTTCACCCATCTTCCTGAAAACAACTATATTCACCTTTATTGTTTACTAAAATGAAGAATTATACGTATTGAATTTTTGTAGGCATTTTTGGATCTGTATCGTGAATTTCAAAGGATTCACCCACTCCAAATCCTTTTTCCTCTAGTACTTGTGATACTGACATACGAGCTAGTTCTTTCATGTTATTATCTAAGCTTAAATGGGCTAAATAAATATGCTTTGTCTCATCTGTAATTACATCTGCCATTGCTAATGCAGCATCTTCATTACAAACATGCCCAACGTCGCTTAAAATACGTCGTTTAATGCTCCATGGGTAACGTCCCATACGAAGCATTTCCACATCATGATTACTTTCAAATACGAAAGCATTAGCTCCCTTAATAACGCCCTTCATACGGTCGCTTACGTATCCCGTATCTGTAATAAGTGCTAATTTCCTATTATTGTTATGGAAAGCATAAAACATCGGTTCTGCCGCATCATGAGAAACTCCAAATGATTCGACTTCAATATCACCAAATGTTTTCACATCCCCAACTGAGAAAATGAATTTTTGCTCAGTTGGGATATTTCCTATTAAATGTTCCATTGCATTCCATGTTTTCTCATTCGCATAAACGGGTAAATCATATTTACGCGCCAATACACCTAACCCTTTAATATGATCACTATGCTCATGTGTTACAAGAATACCTGATACATCATTTATATTCAGTTCTGCTTGTTTAAATAAAGCCTCTGTCGCTTTACCACTTAAACCTGCATCGACTAGTAATTTTTTTTCATCGGTTCCTACGTATAGCATATTTCCTGTACTTCCACTTGCAAGTACGCTAAAATGCAACCCCATTCTTTCTCACTCCAGTATGTTCATCAACCACTTGATTTTCCTTTTCCCCTAATTCCATAACTTGTCCTTCAATTGCATTCACAAAGAAGTCCTGTTTCTGCTCCGTTTTTAAATTCCACGTTGGAGCAAGTACTTGGTTATTAGAAGTAGATGCGGTAAGAGTGGCATAGCCAATTTGTGCTTCTTTAACATGCGTATTTCCATGAATTTTATTTTTTAAATACAAATTTTCTAAAGCTGTTTGAGCCGTAATAATTTCTTGCTCTTTCGTTTTTTCACCTTCGCCCATTTCTTTTAAATCAGTTAGCATTGTCTGCGTATATGAAACAAGTTCATTTTTTTCATTTAATTCCACAACAATCATCGCCTGATTATTATAGAAAATAGGCTTATCTTTATATTTTTGGAAGAAATAAATTTTAGAGTCTTTCACCGCTCCAAATTCATACTTTTGTCCATCCAATACATAGTTCTTCAAAAATTCATTATACTTATCTTTTGATAATGATTTCGTATTTAAAAAAGGCTCTTTTAGCTTACTTTCTATCTTGTACATATTTTGTATATGCGCCGCTTGATTTTTCAAAGACTGTATATCATCTTCTTTAAAGGCTTTATTTTCCGCTCTAATAAACGACTCTTTTTTCGGTTCCTTAGGGATATTCCCTATAGTAATTTTGTTTGCCTTTAATTCTTGATCTATCTTTGTTTCTGCAATAAGCTCCAATTGATTACTATCTTGCTTTTGAATGAATTGAAAAATGAGAAAGAGGTCCAAAACAAAAAAGGTCACAATAAATATGGTTTTAATCCGATCCCAATCCATTTAGTCCTCCCTCACTCCACTCATAGATTTTCTGTTTACCTGTTTCACCTTCAACAAGCTTTACATACCAAATTGGTTGTAGTCGAACTACTTGTCCATCTAGTGATAACTTGTATCCAATACCAATATCCTTAATTACTTGTTTCTTTATCTCTGGATTATTTTCTAGAGATGCTATTACAACATGCCCTGACGGAAGAGTAACCTTCTGTTCTATGCCTTTAGTATTTAAAGACAGCAACGGTCTTTCATATTCCATTACTTCTTCTGATCCCCATTTTTGTCTCAATTCAGCTAATCCATCTGTATTGAATACGGAATATCCATCTTCATGTAAGCGAAACACTGTCTCTCCTTTATTCATATAGTCCAAACGATATGAATCCAAACTTCCACTGTGACCACTTACGAATTCAAAGCTTTTTTGTAACAGCATTAAATTATCTATCGTTTTCTCAGTTAAGACAGAAGAGTTTTTATACTTTAGCATGTGACGATCGTCTTCAATTTCCATAGATCTAATACCATCTGTAAATGTTTCTTTCGATATCTCAGTAATTGGACTTAAATAACGAGGATCACTAAACAGAGCATTCTTAAACGTATCCACTGCTAAATTAGATGAGATATATGTTATATTGTTTAACTCTGTCGTTCCATCTGGTAAAAATAACTTTTTCATATCATTGATTTGATAATCAAAATAAGGCTTTGCTGATACTATAAATTGATTTTGGGCATTTACAATATCTTTTAAATACACGCCACTTAATTTTGCCTCATATATTTTAAAGTTATCACCATCAGAAACAAAGTTAATTTTAATTTCTTGATCCTTACTTCTAGAAGGATCAAGAAGAATACGATTAAAATGTTTAGGCTTATCTGTACCTTTCTCTTTCATGTTAAACATGGATTTAACTGCATCAAATGGGATATCGGTAGGGAAAACAAGTTCAATTTTCCCTTCACCATGCACATAGGACAGGAAATCACCCTTAGTGATTGATATCTCTCTAAACTCATGTAGTTCCCCTACTTCCAGAGGCTTATAGATTGATTCTATATCTGCCTCTCTTCTGCTCCCATAATGATTTTTATCTTTATGCACGATGATAGAAGTAGGACGGACAACATCGGCAATTTTAGTTTGATTCGTTCCTTCATTGCCCTGTACAAATTTCGCGTTTTGCATGGATGTAGAATCTGGCACATACGTCCATAGGTTAAAAGTAAGAAATAGGCTAATTACGACTAGGTTAATTAAAACTATTGTTTTAAAGTTTTCCATACTCATTCCCAATCGTCCTCTTCATCTGCTGCCATTGGTAACGTGAAATAAATAGTTGTCCCTTTTCCTTCTTCACTCTTCGCCCAAATAGAGCCACCATGTGCCTCAATCATTTCTTTTGCAATTGCTAATCCAAGTCCCGTACCACCCATTTGTCTTGAACGAGCTTTATCTACGCGATAAAAACGTTCAAAGATTTTATCAACGTTTTCTTTTGGAATACCCATTCCTTGGTCACTTACGCTAATTTCTAATAAATCACCGCGATCACGTAAGCGATATGTTACTGTTCCACCTTCTGGTGAATACTTTAATGCGTTAGAAATAATGTTATACAGCACTTGAGTAATTTTGTCAGTATCCATATCAATAAACCTAGATTTTTTAGAGAAAGATCGTTTGAAACTTACATTTTGCTCTTTAGACATTTCAAAGCGATCAATAACATTATTAAAGAAATCAGTAAAGTCGACCCATTCTTTCATTAAACGGTGCTCTGTACTATCAAGTTTAGATAGCTGTAACAACGCATTTACAAGTCTAATCATTCTTTCTGTTTCTTCTTGTGTAACCGTTAAAAATTGTGGTGCAATATTCGGATCCTGCCACGCTCCATCTGTAAGTGCCTCTAAATAACTGCGCATCGTCGTTAATGGCGTCCTTAATTCATGAGAGACATTCGCCACAAACTCACGGCGTTCCCCTTCTATACGCTCCTGCTCTGTTACATCATATAGTACAGCAATTAAGCCATTGGCCTTCCCTGTTTCTTTTTGAATAACAGAGAAACTAGCACGTAAAATATATGGTTCGTTTCTCGTACTAAAATCTAATAACACAGAATCTGGCTCTTCATATAAATGATCGAGCGTAAATTCTTCCTGTATCCCTAATACCTCTAAAACAGATTGATCGAGCGCTGTTTCACGAGAAACATTTAACATCTTTTCCGCAGGGTCATTTAGTAAAATAATATCCCCTTTTCGGTCAGTAGCAATTACTCCATCTGTCATATGTGATAAAACGGATGATAATTTACGCCTTTCACTTTCTGTAGAAGAACGAGCTTGTTGTAATTTTTTTGATAAATTATTGAAGGATAATGCCAGTTGTCCAATTTCATCATGGCTATGCACTTTTACTTTTCTCGAATAATTTCCTTTTGCCATTTCGATTGCTTGTCTCCGCATATCTGAAATTGGTCTTGTAATTGTTTGAGCCAATAAAATCCCAAGTACGGCCGTTACTAATAAGGCAATTACTGTTCCCGTAGCAAAAATTTGATTTATATCCTTCATTTGTTTATATACATCTTCCATAGATGCAACGATGTATATAACACCAAGCGCATCCTTGCCATTATCATCTAGAATCGGAGTAAGCATAACTTGAACACGATGGCCTGTACTACCATCCTTCTCAATTTTCACTTCTGGCTTTTTTTGTACTAACACTCGCTGAACAGCTATATCAGTTGATGTTCTATTCACCTTATTCTGCTTTGATTCATCTGAAATAGCCAATAACTTTCTATGCGAATCAAATACACTTACCTCTTGTATAACTTTCTTTTGATCAGAGGCAAATTTTCGAATAGAAGTTTTAATGGTTTCATCTGTTGACTCTGTTTCTGCTTTTGTATAACTTTTTTTAAACTCTTGTTTCAAGTTATATGATAATAAGTTTGTTTGCTGCGTTAAAGAATCCCTAAAACCTTGTACTAGGCTCTTCTCTAATTCCCTTACGAAATAAACCCCAATAACTTGCATCGCTATTAATATTAATAGCATATATATAAGCACAAATTTTAAATGAATAGATTGAAAAAAACCAACTTTCTTCATATACTATTCCTGCTCTGGGTCACGCAAGTAATACCCTACTCCACGTCTAGTTACAATTAAAGTAGGATGGCTTGGATTATCTTCAATTTTTTCACGCAAACGACGTACTGTTACGTCTACTGTGCGCACATCTCCAAAATAGTCATAACCCCAAACTGTTTGTAATAAATGTTCGCGTGTCATAACTTGTCCTAAATGTTTCGCTAAATAATGTAGCAACTCAAATTCACGATGTGTAAGCTCGATATTTTCCTCGCGCTTCGTTACACTATATGCATTTGGATTAATAACAATTGGTCCAATAACCATTTCTGTATTTTCTTCTTTTTCTGCAGAACCACCTTGTTGATGACGGCGTAAATTCGCCTTCACACGAGCAAGTAATTCCCTCGTACTAAATGGCTTCGTTACATAATCATCTGCCCCAAGCTCAAGCCCTAATACTTTATCAATCTCAGAGTCCTTTGCTGTAAGCATAATAATCGGCATTTCTGAACTTTTACGTATTTCACGGCAAACCTCTAATCCATCTTTACCCGGTAGCATAATATCTAATAAAACCATATCTGGTTGTTCTTCATTAGCTTTTTCAATTGCTTCATCACCATCATGCGCCATTACTATTTCAAAACCTTCTTTTTCTAGATTAAACTTCAAAATATCTGCAATCGGCTTTTCATCATCAACTACTAAAATTTTCTTTCCCATCATCGTCTATTTCCTCCTTATAAAAATATGGTCAATAATCCCTAAACATATCGATGTTTACATAGTATGTCCTATATGACCGCATCCTTTGTTTAAGTATTTTCTCCTCTATTCTCATAGACTCATGTATGATCCACTTTTACACGGCATCCTATACGATCTATAGAAAAACCTCTAGCTTCAACTGCTAGAGGCTCCTCGTTCTATTTTAAAATAACTACTCAGTTTTGTAAAATTACATAAATAAAAAGGATATTAAGTGGGCCCACTTAATATCCTGAGAGTGGCTCGGGACGGAATCGAACCGCCGACACGAGGATTTTCAGTCCTCTGCTCTACCGACTGAGCTACCGAGCCAAAACTATATATAAAACCACTAATGGTGGTATAAACAAAAGTGGCGGTCCCGACCGGGGTCGAACCGGCGATCTCCTGCGTGACAGGCAGGCATGTTAACCACTACACCACGGGACCAAAAATAAGCATAAAAAAACATGACCCGTACGGGATTCGAACCCGTGTTACCGCCGTGAAAGGGCGGTGTCTTAACCACTTGACCAACGGGCCACGAAAAATAAAATGGTGAGCCATGAAGGATTCGAACCTTCGACCCTCTGATTAAAAGTCAGATGCTCTACCAACTGAGCTAATGGCTCATACTCACCAACGTCATATTTTCGTGACGACAAGATGTATCATAACATGTATTCTGTATTCTTCGCAATACTTTTTTTCATTTTTTTATAAAAGATAAGAAAAAACTCATGCGGACATGAGTTTTTTCTAAAAATATCAATTAAGCTTCGTATACATTACGAACAATATTCGTTTGGTTACGATCTGGTCCAACTGAGAACATAGATAATTGAATTCCTGTTAACTCAGAAACACGTTCTACGTATTTTCTTGCATTTTCAGGAAGCTCGTCTAATGATTTTACACCAGTAATATCTTCTGTCCAACCTGGAAGCTCTTCATATACAGGCTCACATTTCGCTAAAATGTTTAAGTTTGCTGGAACTTCATCGATAACTTCGCCATTGTATTTGTAAGCAACACAAATTTTAAGAGTTGGAATATCTGTTAGAACGTCGATAGAATTTAATGATAGATCCGTTAAACCACTAACACGACGCGCATGTCTTACAACAACGCTATCGAACCAACCTACGCGGCGCGGACGACCAGTTGTTGTTCCGTACTCACGACCAACTTCACGAATTTGATGACCAATTTCATCATTAAGTTCAGTAGGGAATGGACCGTCACCAACACGGCTTGTATATGCTTTACATACACCTACAACGCGAGTAACTTTCGCAGGGCCAACTCCAGTTCCAACTGTTACACCACCCGCAATCGGGTTAGAAGATGTAACGAACGGGTACGTACCGTGGTCAATATCAAGCATAACACCTTGTGCACCTTCAAATAATACACGGTGATTGTTATCTAGTGCATCATTTAATACAACAGATGTGTCGCATACATATTGTGCGATTTGTTGTCCATATTCGAAGTACTCTTCAAAGATTTCCTCTACGCTGAAACCTTCTGTATCGTACATTTTTTCAAACAAACGATTTTTCTCTACTAAATTGCGCTCAAGCTTCTCTTTAAATGCTTCACGGTCTAAAAGATCAGCCATACGGATACCAATACGAGCAGCTTTATCCATATATGCAGGACCGATACCTTTTTTCGTTGTACCGATTTTGTTATCACCTTTACTAGCCTCTTCTAACTCATCTTGTTTTAAGTGATAAGGTAAAATAACGTGTGCACGGTTACTTACACGTAAATTATCAGTACTTACACCACGGTCGTGTAAGTATTTTAACTCTTCAAGTAATGCTTTCGGATCTACTACTAAGCCATTTCCGATTACACAAATTTTCTCTTTATAGAAAATACCAGATGGAATTAAGTGTAACTTATATTTAACTCCGCCGAAAACAATTGTATGTCCCGCGTTATTTCCACCTTGATATCTTGCAACTACTTCCGCATGCTCAGAAAGAAAATCAGTGATTTTACCTTTTCCTTCGTCGCCCCATTGTGTTCCTACAACTACTACTGAAGACATTATTAAAGCACCTCCGCAATTTTCAAACGATCTATTCAAACAATATAATTGTACCAAAACCGAAAAAGAAGTCAACCAAAAAGCGAACATTTTTTTATTAAAAATCATTTTCGTTCGTAAGAATTATATTTTCACCTTATGAAAGCCTTATCTTTATCCCATAAAAAAAGAAACACATCTTATTATAAGAAATGTGTTTCTTTTTTATACTGCCTTTATGCCCCATCCTCAAAGCGTCGTTCTAAATTAACGAATTTATTAAATTCTTTAACAAACGCAAGCTCTACTGAACCTACCGGACCATTACGTTGTTTTGCAATGATAATTTCAATCGTATTTTTATTTTCCGTTTCACGGTCATAGTAATCTTCACGATATAGGAAAGCTACAATATCAGCATCCTGCTCAATACTACCAGATTCACGAATATCAGACATCATCGGGCGTTTATCCTGACGAGATTCTACACCACGAGATAACTGTGATAAGGCAATAACAGGCACTTGCAATTCACGCGCAATCCCTTTTAAAGTACGAGAAATCTCAGATACCTCCTGCTGACGGTTCTCACCTGATTTCCCACTTCCTTGAATAAGCTGTAAGTAGTCAATTAAAACCATACCAAGACCTTGTTCTTGCTTTAGTCTACGACATTTCGCTCGAATCTCATTTACCTTAATTCCTGGTGTATCATCAATATATATACCGGCATTTGAAAGACTACCCATCGCCATTGTTAATTTCGCCCAATCATCAGAAGTTAATGACCCGGTACGAAGTCTTTGCGCATCGATATTTCCTTCTGCACAAAGCATACGCATAACAAGCTGATCGGAGCCCATCTCCAAACTAAAAATCGCTACATTTTCATCCGTTTTCGTCGCTACGTTTTGTGCAATATTTAATGAAAATGCAGTTTTCCCTACTGACGGACGTGCTGCTACGATGATTAAATCATTTCGCTGGAAACCTGCCGTCATCTTATCTAATTCAGTAAATCCAGTTGGTATCCCAGTAACTTCACCTTTTTGATTATGCAAAAGTTCAATTTTATCATAAGCATCTACAAGAACATCTTTAATATTTTGAAATGCTTTTGCATTCGTTTGATGGGATACTTCTAATATTTTTTTCTCGGCCTCATTTAAAAGGCCGTCTACGTCATCTTCTCTCTCGTATCCATCCGACACAATATGAGTCGCTGTTCGAATTAAACGACGTAAAAGTGCCTTTTCAGCGATGATACGTGCATAATATTCAACGTTAGCAGCTGTTGGAACAACTTCTGCTAACTCTGCTAGATAAGACACTCCACCAACTTCTTCTAGTAATCCTTGATCAGCCATCGCTGATGTCATTATTACTAAATCGATCGGTTCTCCTTTGTCAGATAACCCAAGCATTACCTCAAAAATCTTTTGATGTTTCGTTCGATAGAATGAGTCAGGTACCAATAACTCTGATGCTGATGTTAACGCATCTTGATCAATTAATATGGCCCCTAAAACCGCCTGCTCGGCTTCTATATTATGCGGAGGGGTACGATCAGCAAGTACATCACTCATACGCAATCCTCCTTGCTTAATTTATTTTTATTGTTCACTAACATGAACTTTTACTGTCGCTGTTACTTGCGGATGCAATTTCACTGTTACATTTGTGTAGCCTAATGCACGGATTGCATCATCCATTTCAAATTTACGTTTATCAAGTTTAATTTTATGTGATTTTTGCATCGCATCTACGATTTGTTTGCTCGTAATAGAACCGAATAAACGGCCACCTTCTCCAGATTTCGCTTTTACTTCTACAGTTAATTTCTCTAATGTTTCTTTCAGCTCTTTTGCATTCTCAACTTCTGCTGCTGCATCTTTTTCTTCTTTACGCTTTTGAGCTTCTAAAGTTTTCATACTGCTATTTGTTGCTTCAGCAGCCAATCCCTGTTTTAGTAAGAAGTTATTTGCATAGCCATCTGGTACGTTTTTTACTTCTCCTTTTTTACCTTTACCTTTTACGTCTTTTAGAAAAATTACTTTCATGATTGTGTGCCTCCCTGTAAATAGTCATCAATAACAAATCGAAGCTTCTCCTCGGCTTCATCTACTGTAACATTTTTCATTTGTGTGGCTGCATTCGTCAAATGCCCGCCACCACCTAAGTTTTCCATAATTAGCTGCACATTCACTTCACCTAAAGACCTGCTGCTAATTCCAATGAGATTCTCGCCACGTTTCGCAACAACAAATGATGCAATAATTCCTGTCATTGTTAATAACGTGTCAGCTGATTGCGCAATAAGCACTTGATCGTAGTAATCATCACTATCAACTTTAGCAATCGCAATTCCATTTTTATAAATGTACGCATTTTTTATAGCTTTTGCAACCCGTAAATACTGATCCATATCTTCCTTTAAAAGTTCTTGTACAAGTACAGTATCTGCACCATGTGAGCGTAAATAGGAAGCAGCATCAAACGTACGAGCCCCCGTCCGGAATGTGAAACTTTTCGTGTCGACAATAATCCCCGCTAACAATGCCGTTGCTTCTAACATTGTCATCTTTAAATTTTTCGGTTGATACTCAAGCAATTCTGTAACCAGTTCTGCCGTTGAAGAAGCATATGGTTCCATATAAACTAGCAATGGATCTTCAATAAAATCTTCTCCACGGCGATGATGATCGATAACTACTACATTTTCAATTTTATGTAACAATTTTTGTTCCATCACCATAGAAGGTTTATGTGTATCAACAACAACAAGTAATGACTCATCATTCGCAAATTCCATCGCTTGCTCTGGAGTAATAAAGTGAGACCATAATTCCTCATTTTGTTTCACTTTGTCCATCAAGCGTTTAATTCCCTTATCAGAATCATTTTCATCTAATACAATATATCCTTTACGCTCGTTTAATTGAGCCACTTTTAAAATACCAATCGCAGCACCAATTGCGTCCATATCAGGAGCCCTATGCCCCATGATAATGACATTACTACTTTCTAATACTAAATCCTTTAACGCATGCGAAATGACCCTAGCACGTACACGGGTACGCTTTTCAACCGGATTTGTCTTGCCTCCATAGAACTTAACTTTACCTGTCGCTTGTTTAATGGCTACTTGATCTCCCCCGCGTCCAAGCGCAAGGTCTAAACCAGATTGAGCCATTGCCCCAAGCTCTGACAAAGGTAAATCACCTGATCCGACACCTACACTTAATGTAAGTGGTATATTCCTTTTAGATGTTTCTTCACGCACCTGATCTAAAATACTAAATTTCCCTTTCTCCATTTGCGTCAGAATACTTTCATTTAGCACAACGAAGAATCTTTCTGAAGATGCACGTTTTAAATACGCACCATACTTAAGTGCCCATTCATTTAGTCGCGATGTTACAAGACTTGTTATATTCGTACGTAATTGATCATCTAATCCTTGTGTAACTTCATCATAATTATCCAAATAAATTACAGCTAAAACAGTACGTTGATCCTCATACATCTTTTCGATTTCTGTTTGTTCCGTTACATCAAAGAAATAAATTAACTTTTCTTCTTTCCTTACAAAAACGCGAAACTTTCGATTATTTAAAGAGACTATATCATCAGAAGTTTCTCCTTTAATGAAAAGAAGTAATGTTTCTGATACATCGTAAAGGTGCCATCCAGCTAATGCATGCTGTCCCAGACATGAAGATAAATAAGGATTTGCCCAATCAATCCCATAATCCTTATTGTATAACAAAATACCAATCGGCATTTGGTTAAATGCTTCATTACTTACTTTCTTTACTCTTGTAATCATATCTGTCGTATGCTTTTCGAAATTCCTTTGAAAATTAAGTTCAAATCGTATAACGATAAAAAATACGATACAAAAAATGACAAAAGCAGCTATTCCCATAATTAAATGAAAATAACAGAGAATTGAAATGAGCACAAACACAAAAAATGCCAATACATAAACAGGATATAAAAACCACTGTTTCTTATCAAATTCAGGCATGTATACAACTCCTATAAAGTAAAACTAACTCACCTTCCAGTTAGTTAAACAGATTAAAATAGTATAAGGAATATTGTTTTATCCCCCTATTTTAGAACGCAATGAAATCCCTAAGTCAATTATACCTAAGATTGTCACAAGAGGAAACAGCATCGGAATAAACATGCATGCAATAAAACTAATAATAGGAATCCCTTTAGTAAAACCTTTTCTATACGCTAAAAAGGCGATAAATGTCAGACCTTGCAGTACAAGCAATAGTGTAAATATGACATTTAGGTTAGAAAATACCATATGTAAATATGATGTTGGTTCTACTTTTATAAAAGTTGCTAACAAAATAAATATAACGTAATACCAAACAATACTCTTTGGTAATTGTATATCTTTAAATTTAGGCCAAGGTATAATGTCATGTTTTAACTTTTTCAAAACACTACCTGATATTATCACTGTAATCCAAGAAAAACATACTGAAACTAGAACAAGTATACTTGGAAATAACGATTGTAATATATCATTCATTTGTGTAAGTAACTCTTTTTGTTCCTTACTAATCGGCATACCTGTAGCACTTACTATCTTTTCACTTTGCACCATACTTTCACTAAACATACTTTGCATTTGCTTCATTATATCTATGTTGAAAAACTTTATACTCGCAACATAAATAAGTACAAAACCAATTAAGTATGCAAGCGTCCCCGCTATTAAGATTTCTACTGACTTTTTTCTTGTTTTATACATATATCCTAAAACAATCCCTATCAATCCAAACATAATTGTCTTCACTAAATTCATAGGTTGACTCACAATAATAGTAACAAAAAGTGATGCTACAAAAATCATGAGCACATTAGATAGTTTATGTCTTATCGTTAATAGTATAAATGGTAACGGCAAAGCAAAAGTTACAACAGTACCCAAAATCGGAACATACATAGATATAAGCAATAAAATTGCATATATAGCTAATAACGCTGCACCTTCTGTAATAAACTTTGTTTGTTTCACATTTTAACCTCTCTTTCAAAAAGAAAAGCATAGCAAAATGCACAGTAGAGTCCGACTCTACTGTGCATTTCATACGCTATTATTCACCAACATATGGTAAAAGTGCCATTTGACGAGCACGTTTAATTGCAACTGTAAGTTTGCGTTGGTATTTTGCGCTTGTCCCTGTTACACGACGAGGTAAAATTTTACCACGCTCAGAAACGAAACGTTTTAATAAATCAACATCTTTATAGTCAATGCGAGTGATGCCGTTAGCTGTGAAGAAACACACCTTACGACGTTTCGCACGTCCACCTTTGCGTCCTGCCATGTCTATTTCCCTCCATTCTTTGTTAAAACTAACAAATTTACTGTATTAGAACGGTAAATCGTCGTCGGAAATGTCGATCGGTTGACCTACATTTGAAAATGGATCGTCATTCTTCGTAAATCCAGAGTTCCCTTGATTACCTTGGTTACCTGAATTACTAGATTGACCAAATGGGTTAGAGCTTTGGTTACCGAAACCAGCTCCTGATGGTTGCTGATTGAATGAACCACGTTGCTCCCCACCGCCATTACGCGGCTCTAAAAATTGTACGCTTTCCGCAAGAACTTCTGTTACATACACACGTTTACCGTCTTGTCCATCGTAATTACGAGTTTGAAGACGTCCATCTACGCCTGCTAAGCTTCCTTTTTTCAAATAATTTGCTACGTTTTCTGCTTGTTTACGCCATATTACACAATTAATAAAGTCAGCTTCACGCTCACCTTGTTGATTCGCAAATGCGCGATTCACAGCTAACGTAAAAGTAGCTACTGCAACACCATTGGGCGTGTAACGTAAGTCAGGGTCCTTAGTTAAACGACCAACGAGGATAACACGATTCATCAATCGAACCACTCTCCCTTATATATCAATTATTTTTCTTCTTCTTTAACAACGATATGACGAAGGATATCTTCGTTGATCTTAGCTAAACGGTCGAATTCGTTAATCGCTTCTGCGTTAGAGTTCACGTTTAAGATCATGTAGAAACCTTCACGTAAGTCGTTGATTTCGTAAGCTAAACGACGCTTACCCCACTCTTTCGTGTTAATGATTTCTGCACCATTGTTTGTTAAAACACCTGCAAAACGTTCAACTAAAGCTTTTTGAGCTTCTTCTTCAACGCCAGGACGAATGATGTACATAATTTCGTACTTTCTCATTACACTTTCACCTCCTTTTGGTCTAAACGGCCCATAATGGGCAAGGAGCAATTAATTTATAGTAATTACTCACGAGTTTAGATTATATCATAGTAAGTTATATGAATCAACTCACCAATACATAAAAAACTTGGCAAACATATAATATATTCGCCAAGCTCATATCTTTATTTTTCCTAGGAAATATTAAATTAAACGTTAAAACGGAAGTGCATAACATCTCCATCTTTTACGATATACTCTTTTCCTTCTAAACGTACTTTTCCAGCTTCTTTTGCAGCTGTCATAGAACCGTTTGTCATTAAGTCATCGTAAGAAACTGTTTCTGCACGAATAAATCCACGCTCAAAGTCTGTATGAATAACACCAGCACATTGTGGTGCCTTCATACCTTGTTTAAATGTCCAAGCACGTACTTCTTGAACGCCAGCTGTAAAGTAAGTAGCAAGTCCTAATAGGTCATATGCTGCACGAATTAATTGATCTAAACCAGACTCTTCAATACCTAGTTCTTCAAGGAATACTTTTTTCTCTTCCTCGTCTAATTCAGCGATTTCTGATTCGATTTTTGCACATACAACGATTACTTGAGAATTTTCATTTTCTGCAAATTCTTTTACCATTTGTACGTATTTATTTTCCGAAGGATCGATAATATCGTCTTCACTTACGTTCGCTACGTATAACATTTCTTTTGTTGTAAGTAAATGAAGGCCTTTAACAATCTTCATCTGCTCTTCTGTAAATTCAACAGTACGAGCCGGTTTCCCCTCTTCAAAAGCCTCTTTTAAACGAACTAAAATTTCATGCTCATATACAGCTTCTTTATCTTTTTGTCTTGCTAATTTCGCAACACGCTCGATACGCTTATCAACAGACTCTAAGTCCGCTAAAATTAGCTCTAAGTTGATTGTTTCGATATCATCAATTGGATCTACTTTCCCTGAAACGTGCGTAATATTTTCGTCTTCAAAACAACGAACAACTTGGCAAATTGCATCTACTTGACGAATGTGAGATAAGAATTTATTTCCTAAACCTTCACCTTTACTAGCACCTTTTACGATACCTGCAATATCAGTAAACTCAAATACAGTCGGAACAGTCTTTTTCGGTTCTACTAATTCCGTTAATTTATTTAAACGCTCATCTGGTACTTCTACAATCCCTACGTTTGGATCAATTGTACAGAATGGATAGTTCGCAGATTCTGCTCCTGCTTGTGTAATTGCATTAAATAAAGTGGACTTCCCTACGTTAGGTAATCCAACAATCCCAGCCGTTAATCCCATATTTTTCACTCCTATGTCTCAATCTTTCATCATTATAGATAGTAACGAAAAAAATGACAAGTTTCCGCCAAACGAAAAAAAGTAACAGTTACCTACTGTAACTGTTACTCTCTCTCTATTCTTCGTGCTTCACAAGTATTTTTTTCACCTTACGATCAAACTCTCTTCGAGTAATCATTACTGAATGGTCACATCCCTCGCACTTAATGCGGATATCCATTCCCATACGAATAATTTTCCAACGATTCTCGCCACATGGATGTGCTTTCTTCATTTCCACAACATCGTACAAGTTATATTCCTTTTGCTCCACTCTTCAAACTCCTCCTCTCCATACTAAATTGCTTTTCCACTAACCAATTCTTCACGATTATATAAAACCATACGTGGATATGGAATTTCAATTCCATGTAAATCAAGACGATTTTTAATCTCTTTACGAAGTGCCCTTGCAATAACTGCATGTTGCATCGGCTCTACTTCAGCAATAACGCGTAATATAACTTCTGATGCAGCTAACGTTTGCACACCTAATAATTGAGGTGTTGTTACCATTTTTTCGTACTTTGAAGGTAACTCTACTAATAAATCTTCAATAACCTGCTCTGCTTTCGCAATATCAGCCTCATATGAAATAGATACATCAACAAATGCTACACTATTACTAACTGAGTAGTTAGTAACTTGAATAATACTTCCGTTTGGTAAAGTATGAATTTCACCTGTCCAACTCTTTACTTTCGTTGTACGAAGTCCAATTTCTAAAACGACTCCTTCAAATTGACCGATTTTAACATAATCGCCAACTGAAAACTGATCTTCTAGCAAAATAAATAAACCTGTAATAACGTCCTTCACTAAACTTTGAGCACCAAATCCGACTGCTAAACCAATTACCCCGGCACCCGCTAATAAACCTGATGCATTAATATCAAACACACCTAAAATCGCAATCAGCATAATAAACATAACAACGTACGCTACAATATTTTCAAGTAATTTCGCTACTGTAACTGTACGACGTTCTGAAATTTGAATTGGAGAACGACTCCCCATACGAAACGCATTTCGTACAACCGCTCTTGCAATTCGCACAACAACTGCACCGATTATTAAAATAATACATATTTTTAATGTCGCAACTCCAATATGAGCCCAACGATCAGCATCTAATAAATACTGTTTCGTAGAATTAAACCACTTCGTTAATAAATCCATGTACCTCTACCTCTCTAGCTAAAATTTCTTTTTAGTTATCCTTATTATTGTATCAGAAGTCCTCTAATTGCTGAAAAAATTTTATGATTTTAATCCTATTTTACCCCCGCCATTCAGGTATAAAATGGAACGAATATATATATACTAGTACTATTATTTCCGTTTTCATTCACATTTTGCAAAAATTACGCACTTATAGATTTCCATTTTTCTCACCATATAACATATATTGAAAATTTATTAAAAGGATGGGTGCTTCATGAATATTGGAAGTTTTCGCTTACCATTTTTTGAGAAAGAAACTCAAAACGTTATGCACCAGGATCTAGAAGCCTCTGAGATAATCAGTAATTTCTTACTTACCCACATTCCTATTAAAACTAATATACCACTCATTCTCGTTTGTATCGGAACAGATCGTTCTACAGGTGACGCACTCGGCCCGTTAGTTGGTACAAAACTTGAACAAATAGACATCAAAAACCTCCAAGTATTCGGTACACTAGATGAGCCAGTACATGCGCTAAATTTAGAAGAAAAAATTCAAAATATACAGAAAGAATATCCTGCTGCATTTATAATTGCTGTTGATGCATGTTTAGGAAAGTCTCAAAATATCGGGTCAATCACTACTGGAAAGGGCCCTAGTAAGCCTGGAGCTGCTATGAATAAGAAATTACCTGCAGTTGGTGATCTGCATATACACGGTATCGTCAATCTAAATGGGTTTATGGAGTTTTTCGTTCTTCAAAATACAAGATTAAGTTTAGTTATGAAAATGGCCGATGTAATCGCACAAAGTATAAAAGAGACGGATCAAAAATTATCCGCACTAAAAAAAGCAAACCATCTATAAATAATAAGATGGTTTGCTCTTTATTTTTTTTGTGATAATAGTTCTAAAATACGATTCAAATCTTCTTTATTAAAAAATTCAATTTCGATTTTACCTTTTTCTTTTTTCGTCTCTTTAATTTTCACATCTGTGCCAAACTTTTCTCTTAGGAACGTTTCACGTTCTACGAAAAATATATTTCGCTCTTTTTTCACTTTTTTTGTTTCACGTGAAACGTGTTGATTAATCTCTTGGACGATTTTCTCTAATTGACGAACATTTAATCCTTCTTTTTCAATGCGTTTCAATAAGGACTTCAATTGTTCTTCATCTTTTATCGTAAGTAAAGTTCTCCCATGAGCCATTGAAAGTTGACCATTTGCAATCATATCTTGGACGAACGAAGGGAGGCTTAATAACCGAGTATAATTTGCAATGTAAGGTCTGCTTTTGCCAAGACGTTTCGCTAATTGTTCTTGCGTTACATTTAGCTCATTCATTAACATCTGGTATGCCATTGCCTCTTCCATAGGATTTAAATCTTCTCGTTGTAAGTTTTCTAACAAAGCAAATTCCATCATTTGCTGTTCAGTTAATTGTCTTACAACCGCAGGTACCTTTTCTAAACCAGCCTCTTTTGCAGCACGAAATCGTCTTTCACCTGCAACGATTTCATATCCTTTAATACTCTTCCTAGCAATTAATGGTTGTAGAATACCGTGTTCCTTAATCGAAATTGCTAATTCCTGAATAGCCTCTTTATTAAAGTGTTTACGCGGTTGATATGGATTTGGCCTTAATTCAGTTACAAGAATCTCCTGAATTGTTTCCTCTTCTTTCACATCTAAATCAGGAAAAAACACATTAATTCCTCTTCCTAATCCCTTAGCCACCTGCAATCACTTCCTCTGCTAAATCTATATATACTTCTGCTCCTCTTGATTTAGCGTCATACTGCATAATAGGTTTCCCATGACTTGGAGCCTCACTCAAGCGTACATTACGCGGAATAATCGAGCGATATACTTTATCCCTAAAATACTTTTTCACTTCATCTATAACTTGGATCCCTAAATTTGTACGGGCATCCAACATCGTTAACAATACACCTTGAATTGCTAAATTTTTATTTAAATGTTTTTGTACAAGTCGAACTGTATTTAATAGCTGACTTAACCCTTCTAGTGCGTAATATTCACACTGTACAGGAATAATAACAGAATCTGCTGCTGTTAATGCATTAATTGTTAATAACCCTAAAGATGGGGGACAGTCGATAATAATATAATCATATTCATCACGAACTGGCTGTAATGCTCTTTGTAAACGTACTTCCCGGGAAATAGTCGGTACCAATTCAATTTCAGCACCAGCCAATTGAATTGTAGCGGGTAGAACATCTAAGTTTTCCGTTGCGGTTTTCTGTATAACCCCTTGAACATCTGCATCTTCCACAAGAACGTTGTAAATACATTGATCTAATTCAGATTTTTCAATTCCCACACCAGTCGTTGCATTTCCTTGAGCATCAATATCTACAAGAAGGACTTTTTTACCTACTTGCGCCAATCCAGCCCCTAAATTAACAGATGTTGTGGTTTTTCCAACACCGCCTTTTTGATTAGCAATAGCAATGATTTTTCCCATGATGTCACCTACTTTCAACCTTTCTATCTTATTCTAATAACAATTACGTTTATTGTAACATGAAATAAAACTTTTTCTTTTACGTCCTTTATTAAACTTCAAAATTTATTTCTAAACTCCTTCTTCATTTAACAAGAAAATATAGTAAAAGAGACCTCTCCAATAGGATAAGGTCTCTAACACGTCATTATTATTTTTTCTTTGGAATTTTAATTGTAATTTGATAGTACTCATCAAATTCTTCTTCCTCAGAATTAACATTCAAACCACTTTCAGTAACCATTTGTAAAGATTGTCTAATTGTATTCATAGCAATCCTCGTATCTCGACTTACTGCTTTTTGCTTTGCCTTACGCTTCGGTTTTGCTTCCTCTAGTAACTTCGCAATTCGTTCTTCTGTTTGCTTTACATTCAGTTGTTTCTCCACAATTTCCTGTAAAACCTTCAGTTGTAATTCCTCATTTTTTAAAGGAATGAGAGCGCGGGCGTGACGTTCTGTAATGCTTTTTTCTAATAATGCACTTTTTATTTCTTCAGGCAACTTTAACAATCGCAACTTATTTGCGATTGTAGATTGTCCTTTTCCAAGTCGTTGTGCCAATGCTTCTTGTGTTAAATTATGTAACTCAATCAGCTTTTGATATGCCACAGCTTCCTCGATTGCCGTTAGTTCCTCGCGTTGCAAGTTTTCAATTAAAGCTACAGAAGCTGTCTCTGTATCATTTAAGTTCTTTATAATTGCAGGAACCTTTTCCCAACCTAACTTTGTTGCCGCACGAAAGCGTCTTTCTCCAGCGATAATCTCGTACTTATCATCCTCATATTGCCTTACAACAATCGGTTGAATAAGTCCATGTGTACGAATCGTTAATGCTAGCTCATCAATACGCGCATCATCAAAAACTGTTCTTGGTTGATAACGGTTAGGGGTAATATTTACTATCGGAATTTCTTGTATTTCTTCATATACCTTTTTATCTATTTCTTCATGGCTTTCGTCTTGTAATTCGAATTCGCTCTCTTTATCTCCAAAGCCAAATAAACGAGAAAACGTATTTTTCATACATATTCCACCACCTTTTAGGCCTATTGACTATTCTCCATAAAATGTTTCCTATGAAACATTTACGTTTTCATTTATATAATTTAATCTTACGTCTAATAAGATTTATTTTTCAATAGGTAATTTATTGGGCGTTCCCGGTTTGCGTGGATATTTCTTTGGTGTCTTGCGCTTTTTCTCGATTAATAAAATATTACGTTCACTCTCTTCAAACGGTAATTGGAACGTAGACATCTCTTTTAACTCTCCGCCTAGCACCTCTAAAGCATACTTACCATTTTCGATTTCTTCATTTGCTGCTGCACCTTTCATTGCAATGAATGTTCCTCCAACTTTTACAAGTGGTAAACATAGCTCACTTAATACAGAAAGACGTGCAACTGCACGTGCCATTACAATATCGTATGATTCACGTACACCTTCTTTTTTCCCAAATGTTTCAGCACGATCATGACAAAATGCAACATCACTTAATTCTAACTTTTGTGCTAAGTGATTTAAGAAATTAATACGTTTTTGCAATGAATCTACAATTGTTACTTTTAAGTGCGGGAAACAGATTTTTAAAGGAATACTTGGGAATCCAGCCCCTGCACCAACATCACAAATTGAGAACGGTTTTGAAAAATCATAATAAAAAGCAGCTGTAATAGAATCAAAAAAGTGTTTTAAGTATACTTCTTCTTTTTCTGTAATAGCCGTTAAGTTCATTTTCTCATTCCACTCTACTAATGTTTCAAAGTAGATTTTGAACTGCTCTAACTGTCTAGAAGAGAGGGTGATCCCCTTCTCTTCTAGCATAGATTGAAATTGTTCTATGTTCATCTAGCAATATCTCCTTACTATTTATTGGTTCGATACGCGCGCAATTTTTCCTTGTTCTATATAAACAAGTAAAATGGAAATATCCGCTGGATTTACGCCAGAAATACGTGAAGCCTGCCCCATTGAAAGTGGACGAACATCTTTCAATTTCTGTCTAGCTTCTGAGGCAAGGCTAGAAATCGCATCATAATCAATATCTACAGGTATTTTTTTACTCTCCATTTTCTTCATACGCTCTACTTGCTGTAAAGATTTTTCAATGTATCCTTCGTACTTAATCTGAATTTCAACTTGTTCTGTAACTTCATCACTTAATTCTACTTCACTTGGTACTAAAAGATGAATATGCTCATATGTCATCTCTGGACGACGTAATAAGTCACTTGCACGTATTCCATCTTTCAATTCACTTCCGCCAATATTGCGAATTAATTCTTGAACCTCAGGACGTGGTTTAATAATAATGCTGCTTAAACGTTCCTTTTCCTGTTCAATTTGTAGTTTTTTATTTGTAAATCGCTCATAGCGCTCTTCTTTAATTAATCCAATTTCACGACCAACTTCAGTTAAACGAAGATCAGCATTATCATGGCGTAATAATAGACGGTATTCTGCACGAGATGTTAATAAACGATATGGTTCATTTGTACCTTTCGTAACAAGATCATCAATTAAGACACCAATATAAGCATCCTCACGACCTAAAACAACTTCTTTTTTACCTAAAGAACGGCATGCTGCATTAATCCCAGCCATAAGCCCTTGTCCTGCCGCCTCTTCGTAACCAGAAGTTCCATTAATTTGTCCTGCTGTATATAAATTTTTAATCTTTTTCGTTTCAAGTGTTGGCCATAGTTGTGTTGGCACAATTGCATCATATTCAATTGCATAACCTGTGCGCATCATTTCAACATTTTCTAGGCCTGGAATTGTTCTAAGCATGTCACGTTGTACATCTTCTGGTAGGCTTGTGGATAAACCTTGCACATATACTTCTTGTGTATTACGCCCTTCTGGCTCTAAGAAAATTTGATGACGTGGTTTATCATTAAATCTTACTACTTTGTCTTCAATAGAAGGACAGTATCTAGGGCCTGTTCCTTTAATCATACCAGAATACATAGCTGAACGATGTAAATTTTCATCTATTAAACGGTGTGTTTCTGTACTTGTATATGTCAACCAACATGGAATTTGATCCATAATAAATTTCGTTGTTTCAAAAGAGAACGAACGTGGCTTATCATCACCTGGTTGAATTTCTGTTTTACTGTAGTCAATTGTATTACTGTTTACACGCGGAGGTGTCCCTGTTTTAAATCTAACAAGATCAAACCCAAGTTCCTCTAAATGCTCAGATAATGTAATAGACGGTTGCTGATTATTTGGACCGCTTGAATATTTTAAGTCGCCCATGATAATCTCGCCACGTAAAAATGTTCCAGTCGTAATTACAACGGTTTTTGCTGTATATTCTGCACCAGCTTGTGTAACTACCCCTTTACACATACCATCTTCAACGATTAAACGCTCTACCATTCCTTGGAATAACGTTAAGTTTGGTGTTTCTTCAATTGTTTTCTTCAATTCATGTTGGTAAGAGAATTTATCAGCTTGCGCTCGAAGTGCACGTACAGCTGGCCCCTTACCTGTATTTAGCATACGCATTTGAATATGAGTTTTATCAATATTACGTCCCATTTCTCCGCCTAATGCATCAATTTCACGAACAACAATCCCTTTTGCTGGTCCACCAACAGAAGGGTTACATGGCATGAAAGCTACCATATCTAAGTTAATTGTTAACATTAATGTTTTTGAGCCCATTCGTGCTGCCGCAAGACCAGCTTCACATCCTGCATGACCTGCACCGATTACTATGACATCGTATGAACCGGCATTGTATCCCATTGTTTATTCCTCCTAATAATCTCTATCTTTCTAAAACATCACTATATTATTTTCCTAAACAAAATTGAGAGAACAACTGGTCAATTAGGCTTTCATGGACTGTGTCACCAGTAATTTCACCAAGTATTTCCCACGTTCTTGTTAAATCAATTTGCACCATATCAATTGGTACACCATTTTCTATTGCCTCAATTGCATCACCGATTGTTTGTCCCGCTTGTGTTAATAATCCAATATGTCTCGCATTAGAAACATATGTCATATCTGCAGAATCGATTGTTCCTTCAAAGAATAAATCAGCTATTGCCTTTTCGAGTTCATCTATTCCTTGTTCCTCAATTAAGGATGTTGTAATAACACGATTTCCCGCAGCTAACTCTGTAACACGTTCCATATCAATCGCTTGCGGTAAATCAGTCTTATTCACAATAACAATAAAGTCTTTTCCTTGTACCGCATGGAATAGATCTTCATCCTCATTTGTTAAAGCCTCGCTATAGTTGACAACAACTAATACTAAATCTGCTTGGCTCATCATTTCTTTTGATCGCTCCACACCAATTCGTTCAACAACATCTTCTGTCTCACGAATACCGGCTGTATCTATAAGTTTAAGAGGTACACCACGCACATTAACGTACTCTTCAATAACATCACGAGTTGTTCCTGCAATATCAGTTACAATTGCTTTTTTCTCCTGAACAAGACTATTTAATAACGATGATTTCCCAACATTAGGTCTACCGATAATTGCTGTAGCAATACCTTCACGTAAAATTTTCCCTTGTTTTGATGTTTCTAATATTTTTTCGATTTCCGAACGAACATGCGTCGCTTTCTCAATTAAAATATTATGTGTCATCTCTTCTACATCATCGTATTCTGGATAATCTATATTTACCTCAACATGAGCTAATGTTTCTAATATTTCTTGACGTAGGCGACCAATTAATTTAGATAATCGCCCTTCCATTTGATTAATTGCTACATTCATCGCACGATCTGTTTTTGCTCGAATCAAATCCATAACAGCTTCTGCTTGTGATAAATCGATACGTCCATTTAAAAAAGCACGTTTTGTAAATTCGCCCGGTTCTGCCAATCGTACTCCTTGCGCTAGAATAAGTTGCAATACTTTATTTACTGAAACAAGTCCGCCATGACAGTTAATTTCCACTATATTTTCACGTGTAAAAGTCCTTGGTGCGCGCATAATAGACACCATAACTTCTTCAATAACTTGATTTGTATCTAAATCAACGATATGACCATAATGAATAGTGTGAGAAGGAACCTCTGTTAAATCCTTCCCTTTAAAAATACGGTCAACTTTCTCAACCGCATCATCCCCACTTACTCGAACAATGGCAATTGCACCCTCTCCAAGCGCTGTGGAAATCGCAGCAATTGTATCAAATTCCATGTCCTTTCACCTCACTTGCTTATTTATCTCTATTTCAACATGATTATTTCTTTCACTAAATTATTAGGATACCATAACGAACCTATCTACAAAAGAAGAATAACTCATTTTATTATATCCCCATGTAAAAAACACTAAACTTATTCACAGTGGATAAGTTTAGTGTTTTTTAGTTATCCACATCTATTTTTCGCTCAAAAAAACCGGCACTCATTTGAGCAACCGGTCATTTAGGAGATATTACAACATGCCGATGTGGTTCATTTCCTTCAGAAGTTGTTTTGATACCTTGATGATTTGATAATGCCTGATGAATAATTTTTCGTTCAAAAGATGGCATCGGTTCTAAAATAACTCTTTTTTTCGTATTAGATACTTGTTTCGCTAATCGATAAGAAAGTGATTCTAGCGTACTTTTTCTTTTACTACGATAATTTTCAGCATCTAGTGTAATACCTATATACTGCTTCGTGTTACGATTCGCAACAAGTTTTGTTAAATACTGTAAAGAGTTTAGTGTATTACCTCTTTTTCCAATTAAAACCCATACATCATCACCAGAAATTGTAAATTCGATCTCGCGTCCTTTTACAACTTTACTAATTTCAACTTCCACACCCATATTGTGAATAACATTTCTTAAATATTCTTCACATTCCTGAATTGGATCTTTCTTCAATACAACTTCTACTACTGCAGGACGATTCCCAAATAAACCTAAGAATCCTCTTTTACCCTCATCGACAATATTTATATCTACTCGATCTTTTGATGTATTTAATTGCCTTAAAGCATCCTCTACTGCCAGCTCGACTGTTTGTCCTTTAGCAGTAATTATACTCACTTGCTTGAGCCTCCAGCTTTGCTAGCCTTAATCTCTGGCCCTTTGATAAAGTACATTTGAGCAATACCAAAGATATTACCAACAACCCAGTAAAGTGATAATGCAGCTGGGAAGTTAATTGCAAAGATTAAAATCATAATCGGCATAAGCCAAAGCATCATTGCCATTTGCGGATTTTGACCAGCTGTTCCTGCCATTGCAAGCTTTTGCTGAATAAATGTCGTAATTGCTGCAACAACCGGTAAGATATAGAACGGATCTGCCTGTCCTAAATCAAACCATAAAAATGTATGTTCACTAATTGCTGTTGTTCTCATAATCGCATGATAAAACGCGAATAAAATAGGCATCTGAACAAATATCGGTAAACATCCTGCCAATGGATTTACACCATTCTTTTGATATAACTGCATCATTTCTTGTTGTAGTTTTTGCTGTGTTGCTTGATCTTTAGAACTATATTTCTCTTTTAACTTCACCATTTCTGGTTGTAACGCTTGCATTGCTTTTGTACTCTTTGTTTGTTTAATCATTAATGGTAATAATGCAAAACGAATGATAAGAGTTGTAATAACAATTGCTAAACCGTAATTACTGTTAAATAAGTCGGCAAAATACGTGATTAACTGAGAAAGCGGATATACGAAATATTCATTCCAAATCCCAGTACTTTTCGATGTAATCGGCTGACCCGTTTCACTACAACCGGTGGCAATCGCCATTAATGCAACGACCATGGCTAGTAAACCTAATTTCTTTTTCAAAGCCTACTCCTCCTTGTATCGGTATGTATATAGTGTAATTCATTTCCTTACGCTACTTTTTTATTCTTTTCATACCAGAGCGTTTAAAGACATGAATTAAGCTTTTCTTTACTTCTTCATATGTCATCTCTGCACAAGGCTTCCTTGCTATTATAACAAAATCTTTTCCAGAATCTATCTCATCTTTTAACTCTGTAATAGCTTGACGGACCATGCGCTTAATTCGATTACGAACTACTGCATTTCCTATTTTCTTGCTAACAGAAAGGCCGATGCGAAAGTTTGGCTGTTCTTCTTTATCTAATTGGTATACAACAAACTGACGATTCGCATTTGATTTTCCTTTTTGAAAAACCGCCTGGAATTCATCATTCTTCTTTATACGATGTTTTTTCTTCATATCAATTGACACTCCTGTATTTCATCAGCGGAAATTCACTATTATTAGAAAAAAAGACCACTGAACGATCAGTGGTCTACGCAGATAATACTTTTCTTCCTTTACGACGACGAGCTGCTAGCACTTTACGTCCGTTCGCTGTGCTCATACGGCTGCGGAAACCATGTACTTTGCTGCGCTTACGTTTATTTGGTTGGTAAGTTCTTTTCATTATATGACACCTCCCTGAGGAATATCTGTTAAAGACAGTCCTATAAATTATAGTTAATCAACTAGGAAAATGTCAATGGTTCTAGAAATTTTCATCAAATATTCATTTTGAACCTATTCACATACTTTTTCACAGCATCTATATTTCCTTGTGGATAAATGTTTTTTCACGTTTTTTATATCCACAAACTTTTTTCCCACTTTTACACAGTATATCGTGTTGTGGACAAGTTTATTCCACAAGGTATTGATTTTGTGGATAACTTTCTTAAATTCATTGCTATAGCCACTTTTTTTTGATATTATAGTTGTGTTTTCACTTTGAATAAGTTTTCCACATCTTTATCTTATCCACAATTTGTGTATAACATGTGGACAGTTTTAATCACATGTGGGTAAACAGTTGTCCACATTTGGTTTTTTTGTCGAAAACCCTATCTCATATACAAACGACGTTTTTAGGTTTTAAAATACGTTTCGTATAAATATACATTTTATATTTATTAGGTTGTACATTTGTTGCGCAGCCTTATTCTTTTACCATCTTAGTAAAGGAGGGACACCTTTGGAAAATATCTCTGATTTATGGAATAGTGCCTTAAAAGAATTAGAAAAAAAGGTAAGCAAGCCTAGTTATGAGACATGGTTAAAATCAACAACGGCTCATAACTTGAAGAAAGACGTATTAACGATTACAGCTCCAAATGAATTTGCTCGTGACTGGCTAGAATCTCATTACTCAGAACTAATTTCAGAAACACTATACGATTTAACAGGGGCAAAATTAGCAATTCGCTTTATTATTCCCCAAAGTCAAGCGGAAGAGGACATTGATCTTCCTCCAGTTAAGCGGAATCCAGCACAAGATGATTCAGCTCATTTACCACAGAGCATGTTAAATCCAAAATATACATTTGATACATTTGTTATCGGCTCTGGTAACCGTTTTGCCCATGCAGCTTCATTAGCTGTAGCCGAGGCGCCAGCTAAAGCGTATAATCCACTCTTTATTTACGGGGGAGTTGGGCTTGGAAAGACGCATTTAATGCACGCGATTGGCCATTATGTAATTGAACATAATCCAAATGCAAAAGTTGTATATTTATCATCAGAAAAATTCACGAATGAATTTATTAACTCTATTCGTGATAATAAAGCTGTTGATTTTCGTAATAAATATCGCAATGTAGATGTTTTATTGATAGATGATATTCAATTTCTTGCTGGAAAAGAACAAACTCAAGAAGAGTTTTTCCATACATTTAATGCATTACACGAAGAAAGTAAACAAATTGTAATTTCTAGTGATCGACCACCAAAAGAAATTCCAACTTTAGAAGATCGTCTTCGTTCTCGCTTTGAATGGGGACTTATTACAGATATTACGCCGCCAGATTTAGAGACACGAATTGCAATTTTACGCAAAAAAGCAAAAGCTGAAGGGCTTGATATACCAAATGAAGTTATGCTTTATATCGCAAATCAAATTGATTCAAATATTCGCGAATTAGAAGGTGCACTTATCCGAGTTGTAGCTTATTCATCTTTAATTAATAAAGATATTAATGCTGATTTAGCAGCTGAAGCACTTAAAGATATTATTCCAAATTCTAAGCCGAAAATTATCTCTATTTATGATATTCAAAAAGCTGTCGGAGACGTTTATCAAGTAAAATTAGAAGATTTTAAAGCGAAAAAACGTACAAAATCAGTTGCGTTTCCTCGCCAAATTGCAATGTATTTATCACGCGAACTTACGGATTCCTCTTTACCAAAAATAGGTGAAGAATTTGGTGGACGTGATCATACAACAGTTATCCATGCCCATGAAAAAATTTCTAAACTACTAAAAACCGATACGCAATTACAAAAGCAAGTTGAAGAAATTAATGGTATTTTAAAGTAGTAGCTGAATAGTGTGAATAACTTACCTTGTTTTACGCACAGTCTATCCACATGTAGATAGACTGTTTTTACATCCTTCAAAGGGGTTATCCACATATCCACAAGCCCTATTACTATTACTACTATTTTTTATCTTTATTAATTAAATAAAATCTTATACTTACCGGAGGTTTTTCTTTATGCGTTTTACAATACAAAAAGACTATCTTGTAAGAGGTGTACAAGATGTAATGAAGGCAGTTTCTTCTCGTACAACAATCCCCATCCTTACGGGAATTAAAGTTGTAGCTACTGAAGAAGGGGTTACATTAACAGGAAGCGATGCTGATATTTCTATTGAATCGTTTATTCCAGTCGAAGAAGATGGAAAAGAAATCGTAGAAATAGCTCAATCAGGAAGCATTGTTTTACAAGCAAAATATTTTAGTGAGATTGTAAAAAAACTACCTAAGGATACTGTCGAAATTTCTGTGGAAAATCATTTTATGACAAAAATAAAATCTGGAAAATCAGAGTTTAACTTAAATGGTTTAGATTCTGCAGAATATCCGTTATTACCACAGATTGAAGAACATCATGTATTTAAGATACCAACAGATTTACTTAAGCATATGATTAGACAAACTGTATTTGCAGTTTCTACTTCTGAAACAAGACCAATCTTGACAGGTGTAAACTGGAAGGTATATAACAGCGAGTTAACTTGTATTGCAACAGATAGTCATAGACTGGCACTTCGAAAAGCGAAAATCGAAGGACATAATATTGCAGATGAATTTCAAGCTAATGTTGTTATTCCAGGTAAGAGCTTAAACGAATTAAGTAAAATTCTGGATGAGTCTGAAGAGATGGTAGATATTGTAATAACTGAGTATCAAGTATTATTCCGTACAAAGCATTTATTATTCTTCTCAAGATTGTTAGAAGGAAATTATCCAGATACGACACGTTTAATTCCAGCAGAGAGTAAAACGGATATTTTTGTAAATACAAAAGAATTCCTACAAGCAATTGATCGTGCTTCACTATTAGCGAGAGATGGCCGCAATAACGTTGTCAAATTATCAACTTTAGAGCAAGAAATGCTAGAGATTTCCTCGAATTCACCAGAAATTGGAAAAGTTGTCGAAGAAGTACAATGTGAAAAAGTAGATGGAGAAGAGTTAAAAATATCTTTTAGTGCAAAATATATGATGGATGCATTGAAAGCTCTAGATAGTACAGAGATTAAAGTTAGCTTTACTGGGGCGATGAGACCGTTCTTAATTCGTACAGTAAATGATGATTCAATTATTCAATTAATTTTACCGGTTCGTACTTACTAGGTAAGGAATAAGGGTTGCTAGTTTAAAGATGCTAGTGGCCCTTATTTGATTTTTGGGTATTACTTTCCTAATGTTAGTTTATTTAGTACAATGAAAGAATGAACACTTTCAGAAAGTGAGCGATTTTATGAAACATATTAAAATTTCAACAGAGTATATTACACTAGGACAATTTTTAAAGTTAGCTGATGTAATTGATACAGGTGGCGCTGTAAAATGGTTTTTACAAGAATATGAAGTGTACGTGAACAACGAACTTGAAAATAGAAGAGGTCGCAAACTATATGCGAATGATGTTATTGAAATTCCAGGAAGCGGAACTTTCCAAGTTCAGGCATAAAGGGGGAGCCCTTTGTTTATTTCAGAAATACAATTAAAAAACTATCGCAATTATGAAAAATTAGAGCTTTCCTTTGAAGATAAGGTAAATGTAATTATCGGCGAAAATGCACAAGGGAAAACAAACTTGATGGAAGCTATTTATGTTTTAGCGATGGCGAAATCTCATAGAACCTCTAATGATCGCGAACTTATCCGCTGGGATGAAGAGTTTGGTCAAATAAAAGGGAAATTACAAAAAAGAAACAGTTCTTTGTCTTTGGAATTAAATATTTCGAAAAAAGGTAAAAAGGCAAAATTAAATCAACTTGAACAACAAAAGTTAAGTCAATATATTGGCGTGATGAACGTTGTCATGTTTGCCCCAGAAGATTTAAATCTTGTAAAAGGAAGCCCTCAAGTAAGAAGACGCTTTTTAGATATGGAATTAGGACAAATAGCTCCTATATATTTGTATGAATTAAGTCAATATCAAAAGGTGCTCACGCAACGAAATCACTTGTTGAAAAAAATGCAAGGGAATAGTAAGAATGAGGAAACGATGTTGGATGTATTTACACTTCAACTAATTGAGCATGGTGCGAAAATACTGCAAAAACGTTTTGAATTTTTGCATTTGCTACAGGAATGGGCAGCTCCAATTCATCGCGGTATAAGCCGTGGATTAGAAGAGTTAGAAATTGTCTATAAACCAAGTGTAGATGTATCAGAATCAATGGATTTGTCGAAAATAAAAGAAGTATACTATGAAAGTTTTCAATCTGTGAAACAACGTGAAATTTTCCGTGGTACGACTTTAATTGGTCCTCATCGTGATGATTTACAATTCTTCGTTAATAGTAAAAATGTTCAAGTCTTTGGTTCGCAAGGGCAACAACGAACGACCGCACTATCCCTAAAATTAGCTGAAATTGAATTAATTTATTCAGAGGTTAAAGAATATCCAATCCTTTTGCTGGATGATGTTTTATCAGAATTAGACGATTATCGTCAATCACATCTGTTAAATACAATTCAAGGAAAGGTGCAAACATTTGTTACAACGACGAGTGTCGACGGAATTGAACACGAAACATTAAAAGATGCGAAAACAATTCATGTAACGAACGGCACGGTAGATTGTGAAATAGATAGGGCATAAACCCCTGTTTAAATGGAAAAGTAGGTGATCTTTGTGTCAATGGAACAAAAACAAATGCAAGAAAATGCATATGATGAAAGTCAGATACAGGTACTTGAAGGACTAGAGGCAGTTCGGAAACGTCCGGGTATGTATATTGGATCTACGAGTGGAAAGGGACTTCACCACCTTGTATGGGAGATTGTCGATAATAGTATCGATGAAGCGTTAGCAGGATATTGTGATGAAATTAACGTTAGTATCGAAGAAGATAATAGTATTCTTGTAACGGATAATGGACGTGGTATTCCAGTTGGTATACAAGAAAAAATGGGACGTCCTGCAGTAGAGGTTATTATGACTGTCCTCCACGCTGGTGGTAAATTTGGCGGTGGCGGTTACAAAGTTTCTGGTGGTTTGCACGGTGTTGGTGCATCTGTTGTAAATGCCTTATCAACAGAATTAGAAGTATTTGTACATCGTGATGGTAAAATCCATTACCAAAAATACGAAAGAGGTATTCCGGTTGCAGATTTAAAAGTCATCGGTGATACAGATAAGACTGGAACAATAACTCGCTTTAAACCGGATCCAGAAATTTTTAAAGAGACGACAGAATATGAATTCGATACGCTAGCGACTCGTATGCGTGAGTTGGCGTTTTTAAATCGTAATATTAAATTAACAATTGAAGATAAACGTGAACATAAGCAAAAGAAAGAGTTCCACTATGAAGGTGGAATTAAATCATATGTTGAACATTTAAATCGTTCAAAACAACCAATTCATGAAGAGCCTGTATATGTAGAAGGTTCAAAAGATGGTATTCAAGTTGAAGTTGCGCTTCAATATAACGAAGGATATACAAATCATATTTACTCATTTACAAATAATATTCATACGTATGAAGGTGGTACACATGAGGTAGGATTTAAAACTGCCTTAACACGTGTGATTAACGATTATGGTCGTAAAAATAACATTTTAAAAGATGCGGATAGTAATTTGACTGGTGAAGATGTTCGTGAAGGTTTAACAGCAATTGTGTCAATTAAACATCCAAATCCACAATTTGAAGGGCAAACGAAGACGAAACTTGGAAATAGTGAAGCGAGGACGATTACGGAGTCAGTATTCTCTGAGGCTTTTGAAAAATTCTTACTGGAAAATCCCAATGTTGCACGTAAGATTGTAGATAAAGGAACGATGGCAGCACGTGCGCGTGTAGCAGCTAAAAAAGCTCGTGAGCTAACTCGCCGAAAGAGTGCTTTAGAAGTTTCAAGTTTACCAGGGAAATTGGCAGATTGTTCTTCTAAAGATCCAGCAATTAGTGAAATTTATATCGTAGAGGGTGACTCTGCGGGTGGATCTGCAAAACAAGGACGCGATCGTCATTTTCAAGCAATTTTACCGCTGAAGGGTAAAATTATTAATGTTGAAAAGGCACGCTTAGATAAGATTTTATCAAATGATGAAGTTCGTACAATTATTACGGCGATTGGTACAAATATTGGTGGGGACTTCGATATCGAAAAAGCACGCTATCATAAAGTTATTATTATGACCGATGCCGATGTTGATGGTGCGCATATTCGTACCCTATTATTAACGTTCTTCTATCGTTATATGCGTCAAATAATTGAGTGTGGATATATATATATCGCACAGCCACCGTTGTTTAAGGTGCAACAAGGTAAAAAAATTCAATATGCTTATAATGATAAAGAACTTGAAAAAATATTAGCTGAGTTACCAGCCCAGCCGAAACCAGGAATTCAACGTTATAAAGGTCTTGGAGAGATGAATCCAACTCAGCTATGGGAGACGACAATGGATCCAGAAGTACGTTCGTTACTTCAAGTTTCTCTTCAAGATGCAATAGAAGCAGATGAAACATTTGAAATTTTAATGGGTGATAAAGTGGAACCACGTCGTAACTTTATCCAAGAGAATGCAAAATACGTGAAAAACCTTGATATTTAAATGAGTAATGACAGGAATCTAAGTATTCCTGTCTTCTACATATAAATCAATGTATGTATAACGGAAACGTAAGAGGAGGTGCTCGTTGATGTCAGACAATCAACAACAAGCACGAATTCGAGAAATTAATATTAGTCATGAAATGCGTACCTCATTTTTAGATTACGCAATGAGTGTTATCGTATCTCGTGCATTACCAGATGTTCGTGATGGATTAAAACCTGTGCATCGTAGGGTTTTATATGCGATGAATGATTTAGGAATTACAGCTGATAAAGCGTATAAGAAATCAGCACGTATTGTCGGTGAAGTAATCGGGAAGTATCACCCTCATGGTGATTCAGCCGTTTATGAAACAATGGTACGTATGGCGCAAGATTTCAGTCAACGTTATATGCTTGTAGATGGGCATGGTAACTTCGGTTCTGTAGATGGAGATTCAGCAGCGGCAATGCGTTATACAGAGGCAAGAATGTCTAAGATTTCTATGGAATTAATACGTGATATTTCAAAAAATACAATTGATTATCAAGATAACTACGATGGTTCGGAAAGAGAGCCGATTGTATTACCAGCGCGTTTTCCTAATTTATTAGTAAACGGTACGACAGGTATTGCAGTTGGTATGGCAACAAATATTCCGCCGCATCAACTTGGCGAAGTAATTGATGGTGTGTTGGCATTAAGTCATAACCCGGATATTACTATAGCGGAGTTAATGGAATATATTCCTGGACCAGACTTCCCGACATCAGGTTTAATCTTAGGTCGAAGTGGCATCCGTAGAGCTTATGAAACAGGGCGCGGTTCTATTATGCTTCGTGCCAAAGTTGAAATTGAAGAGAAATCAAATGGTAAACAATCTATTATCGTAACGGAACTACCTTATCAAGTTAATAAGGCACGATTAATTGAAAAAATCGCAGAATTAGTTCGCGATAAGAAAATTGAAGGTATTACAGATTTACGTGATGAATCAGACCGAAATGGTATGCGTATTGTCATGGAAGTACGTCGTGACGCCAATGCAAACGTACTATTAAACAATCTATATAAACATACAGCACTTCAGACAAGTTTCGGTATTAATATGTTGTCTCTTGTAAATGGAGAGCCTCAAGTACTAAATTTAAAACAAAACTTATATCATTATTTGGAGCACCAGAAGGTAGTAATCCGTAGACGTACTGCGTATGAATTAGAAAAAGCAGAGGCACGTGCTCATATTTTAGAAGGATTACGAATTGCTTTAGATCATCTTGATGAAGTTATTACGTTAATTCGTAGTTCAAAAACGGCTGATATTGCAAAGCAAGGCTTAATGGAACGTTTCGGTTTAAGTGAGAAACAAGCGCAAGCGATTTTAGATATGCGTCTGCAACGATTAACTGGATTAGAACGTGAAAAAATCGAGCAAGAATATCAAGATTTAATGAATTTAATTGCTGAATTAAAAGCGATTTTAGCAGATGAAGAGAAAGTTCTTGAGATTATTCGTGAAGAATTAACAGAAGTAAAAGAGCGTTTCAATGATAAGAGACGAACAGAAATTACAATTGGCGGTATGGAATTTATTGAAGATGAAGATTTAATTCCTGAGCAAAATATTGCAATTACGTTAACTCATAACGGTTATATTAAGAGGTTACCAGCTTCTACGTACAAAACACAGAACCGTGGGGGACGTGGTGTACAAGGAATGGGTACGAATGATGATGACTTTGTTGAACACTTATTAACAACGTCTACTCATGATCATATTTTATTCTTTACAAACAAGGGTAAAGTATACCGTACGAAAGGATATGAAATCCCAGAGTATAGTCGTACTGCAAAAGGGCTACCAATTATTAACCTATTAGGGGTAGATAAGGGTGAGTGGATCAATGCCATTATTCCAATTCGTGAATTTGGTGACGACCAGTTCTTATTCTTTACAACGAAACAAGGTATTTCTAAGAGAACGCCACTTTCATCATTTGCAAATATACGTACGAACGGTTTAATTGCAATTTCGCTTCGTGAAGAAGATGAAGTGATTTCTGTACGTTTAACATCTGGCGATAAAGATATTATCGTAGGGACAAGCAACGGTATGTTAATTCGCTTCAATGAACAAGATGTACGTTCTATGGGCCGTAATGCAGCTGGTGTAAAAGCTATTACATTAGGCGAAGAGGACCAAGTAGTAGGTATGGAAATTGTTGAAGAAGATACGAATGTCTTAATTGTAACGAAAAACGGGTATGGTAAGCGTACTCCAGTTGAAGAGTATCGACTACAAAGCCGTGGTGGTAAAGGTCTTAAAACTTGTAACATTACAGATAAAAACGGTAAGTTAGTAGCGGTTAAGTCTGTAACAGGTGAAGAAGACATCATGCTAATTACAGCCGCAGGCGTTATTATTCGTATGCCGGTTGATCAAATCTCTCAAATGGGACGTAATACACAAGGTGTTCGTCTAATTCGTTTAGAGGATGAGCAAGAGGTAGCGACAGTAGCAAAAGCACAGAAAGATGAAGAAGAAGAATCTAATGAAGAGGTTTCTTCTGAAGAATAAGAGGGTGGATTTTCCCCCCCTCTTATTTTTTTATAATAATACTTGCATAGTGATAGCAAAATCTATATAATAGGCAGAGTCAGCAAATGAGAGATACAAATTATCTTGAAAAACTTGTTGACGAAAATAATATACTATGATATATTATAAAAGTCGCCGAAACGCGATATTGAACTTTGAAAACTAAACGAAACAAACAACGTGAAACGTCAATTTTTATTTTTAGATGCTAGACAAACTAACTTTATTGGAGA
>NZ_JBKFAQ010000029.1:441-3376 GCF_053345735.1 Bacillus sp. D48C | reverse complement strand
GAGCTATATAAAGAAATTCAACGCGTTAGTACACGTGAAACGTTTTATAAAGAAATTTTAGATGTGCTTGCAGACTTAGGCACACAAAAGGCGTAAAAAAGGAGATTTACTATGTTATTTAAGCTTTCCATTTCAGGAATAAAGGGTAAACTGAAAGATTATATTGTCTTACTTGTCGGTCTTGTTATGTCAATTTCAGTTTTTTATATGTTTCAAACACTAGCATTAAATAAAGCATTTGTTGAAACCAATAGTAGTTTTCGCTCAACTGGTACGATTTTTCAAGTGGGATCATATCTACTTGGGATCATAACATTCTTTTATATCCTATATGCAAATTCTTTTTTGATGTCTCTACGTCAAAAAGAATTTGGGATGTTTATGGTGTTAGGAGCAAAAAAACAAAAAGTTACATTTCTTATGTTCCTAGAAACAATTATTATAGGTGGTGTATCTACAGTAGTTGGAATTACTATAGGAATAGGACTTGCGCAAGGGGTTGGTAAACTTCTTATGAAGCAACTGGATTTTAATGCGAATGGTTATCAATCTTTTTTTGTGCCATCGATGTTGATTACTTGTCAGTTCTTTTTTGTACTATTTGTATTATCTGCCATTATCAATAGTCTGAAATTATCACGCATCTCTGTTCTACAACTTGTACATGCAGACGCTTCAGCAGAAAATACAATGATTAAAGGAAAGTGGACTCAAATCGTTTCATTCTTAGCTATTATTTTATTAGGAAGTGGCTATGCTTCCATGATTTATATGAACAAATTAGAAAAGCAGGGGCCTTTGATTGCGATGCTCACAACTACGGCAGGAACGTATATGTTATTTACTGCTTTCCTACCGCTTATTATTAAAAAATTAAAGAGTAATAAAAAATATAGCGAGAGAGGTCTTAATGCTTTTACCTTTGCACAACTAAACTTTCGTGTTAATAGTTTATCAAAGGTACTCGCAACTGTAGCAATGTTAGTAGCACTTGGTGCGGGGGCAATTTCAGGTGGAATGGCTTTCAAAAATAACGTAATAAAATCGACGGATAATCTTGAAGTATATGATACAGTCATTCATAATCCTACCATAGAAGAAAAAAATATTTTAAACGGTATTTCATTTAACGAAAAGTATCAGTATCACTATAAAGTAGATGATAAATATGTTTACTACTTGAAAGAAGATTTAGAGAATAACCGTCCGCTTGTGCAAGTAGAGGATAAAGGGAAAGTAAAAAGAGTGTCTGAAAATCTTCCTTTAGGAGCAACTTCAGTAAAAGTTGAGGAGAATGCATATACTATCCCAACTGAATGGAATAGAGCTTTAATCTCTCTTCAACCGACATATTTAAATTACATTGATAAAGTAAAAAAAATAGTAGATCAAAAAATGTACGATACTATTCAAGAAAAAGAAAATACAATTGTAATTGGAAAAACGGATAACTATATAAAGTATTTAGATAAATGGAAAAAAATTGATGAGTTACAGCTAGTTAAATATAAAAATGTTGCAGCTAAAGATCTCTTCAGTAAATATCAAATATATAATACAATTTACGCCAGCGCCAGTGGAACAGTATTTATGTGCTTCTTTTTAGGTATTGCTTTCCTTGCAATGATGGCAAGCTGCTTAATGTTTAAGATTCTATCGGGTTCCTCAAAAGATATTATACGTTATGACATGCTTCGTAAAATTGGTGTTCGTCATGAGTTATTAATGAGGTCTATTTATAAAGAGTTATTTTTAGTATTCTTATTCCCTGCAATTGTAGGAATAATTCATGTATTAATTGGTATGAAAATTATTGGATTTCTTGTAATTGAACCGTATTTCCGTATTTGGTTACCAATTGTCATTTTTTTAGCAATTTATACAATTTACTACTTTATTACGGTCCAACTGTATAAAGGAATTGTTCTCCCTAAAGAAAGATAATACAAAATGAAGAAAAAGACCCAAAATTTAAGGTTTTGGGTCTTTTGATATTTCGAAAAAACTTTATTTTGTATTAACGAGCAGTAAAAAACGGTTGTAGAAAGACATGAATCTCTAAACTCTCATGAAACAACATTGATAAATAGCCATTATCTAAACTACTTAGCCAATAATAATACATGTTTCATAAAATATATTGGTTTTAAAAGGATGCACTATTATAAAAACATATTGAAAATAAATCAGAGCCCCCTAATCAGTCTGTGTTATAGGGGAGATAACATACGAAATTCATTTCTAGATACAAATTAAATATATACCTATATTGTAAATATTTTTCTTAAGAAAAAATTAAGAAGCTTTCTCACATTTTATTAAGAAATTCTATTTATATTTAAACATGTGTTAGAGAGATGTCCGTTCTTATTGAAATCTAAAGGAATGAATAAGTTCACCTATAATCGAACGGAAAAAATAAGATGAAAAAAGCATGGATTGCAATAACGGGATTAGTTGTTGTGGTTAGCGGATTATTAACTTATGTGGGAGGAGACACAATAAACCGATTTAATCCGTTAGTCAAAGAAAAAGATGTGTATGCTTTTCCAAAAGAAGTAGCAAAACCTAATCTTGTACACGATGGTAAGAGATATTTTTACATGTTAAATGGCGTAGATGAATCCGGTAATAAAAACACCACTAAAGTAGGAGCTGCTGGTAAAGATGAATATATAAATTTTTATTTAAAGGTCCATATAAAAGGGAGGTATGTTTATCGATTTGAGGCTGTACAAGAGATTGAAGTTCCTGAAAAATAAAAGAGAAACTAAAAAATAACTAATAACTGTACCGAGCTAAGGAGAATATTATGAACAATTCAGTTGTAAATGTAAAAAGCATTCAAAAAATATACGGTGAAAAAGGTGGAAATCAGTCACATGCTTTAAGAGATGTATCGTTCTCGATTCAAGAGGGAGAGTTTGTTGGGATC
>NZ_JBKFAQ010000029.1:0-301 GCF_053345735.1 Bacillus sp. D48C | reverse complement strand
AACGGGAGGCGTTGTTGAAATTGATGGTATCGATATCACAAAGATGAAACAAGGAGAGCTTTCAGATTTTCGGTCTCAAAAATTAGGATTCATCTTCCAAGATTTCAACTTACTAGAAAACTTATCAATTTATGAAAATATTGCTTTACCACTTTCACTTCAGGGGGTTGCTTCAAAAAAGATTGGGCCCAAAGTAGAAAAAGTAGCAGCAATGCTAGGAATTTCGGAAATCCTTCGAAAATATCCATCAGAGGTATCGGGTGGACAAAAGCAACGCTCTGCAGCTGCACGTGCACTTGTA
>NZ_JBKFAQ010000028.1:2113-5130 GCF_053345735.1 Bacillus sp. D48C | reverse complement strand
ATTTTTTAAAGAACTTTATTATTTGTCTACAAAAAAATCAACTGATATTGCCAAAAAGGTACTCATAAAAAGAGTACCTTTTTAATTTGAAAGGGGTCATATAGATGTTTGTTAATAGTGCAAATTTAGTACAAATTTCAAGTCTAGATAAAAGTTTAATGGTGGTAGGTCGAGTGGGAACAGGGAAAACGAGGGAACTGAAGAAAATGGCTTTAAGTTTATCAAAAGTTTTAGTGTTAGATCCAACGAGAGAATACGAAGACGAAGAATTTGAGAAAAAAACGGGTCATGTGACTCTACAACACTTGGAATGTGAATCGAGTGAAGGGTATGGGAATTTTAAAATTACAGAAGATGTAATAAATAAAGCTAAACAATTTGAATATGTAATTGTAGATGAAACCAATTATTTAAGTCAGGAAGATTTTATATACTTTCTTCAACAAATGAAGCATTCCGATATAAAAGTAATAGCAAGTTTTCAACAAATGCCAACAGATGAACAAATTACTAAGAAATTTGGATATGTCATATCTTTAGATGTAACGAATGACTTCGATAAGATAATAGAATATGAGAAATATAATTATGATTCGGGCTTCGGCTTAAAGAAGTAATACGTGTGGCTAGATTGAACAGAGGTGATACTTTGATATGTATAGTGAAAAGATATCAATCAAATATAAATTAGCTGAAAAAGAAGTACTCATTCCATTGAGTGCTTTTTTGTTTGTTGGAATGTTATTGATCGCTAATTTTTTACTCAACTTATCTTTAGAGCTGATAGAAACAACTTTTAGTGATTTATTACATCCCAAACCGTTTCATATGGAGATAGGATTTCTTTTTCGGATGCCAATTGCAGAGCATCCAATTTACTACTTGCTTGTTTTCCTTGTAGTGATTGGAACTATAGCGAGAACAGTGTACAAATTGAAATCTTCCTTTAAAAACTTAAATAATCATGAGAAAGGGTCTAGTCGTTTTACAACAGTTGAAGAGCTGAAAAAGCAGTACCGAGCTGTACCAGATCGAGAGGAAACATTTAAAGGTGGCGGTGGTGTTGTTATCTCCCGACTAGGTGACAAGGTATTTATTGATGATAGTCCGGTAAACAACTTAATTATTGGTACAACACGCTCTGGTAAAGGGGAAACCTATGTATTTCCTACAATTGATGTCTATTCTAGAGCGGAACATAAACCCTCCCTAATTTTTAATGATCCAAAGGGGGAATTGTTCAGCGCATCGAAAGAAACGCTGGAAGAACGAGGCTATCACATTGAAGTTTTGAACCTGTTAACTCCACTTGATTCTATGAGCTATAACTTATTGCAGCTTGTCAAAGATGCCTATAAAGATGGAGATTATTCAACGGCACAGGCATTATGTAAGACACTCTCACACACTTTGTATTATAAACCAGGTGTTAAAGATCCTTTTTGGCAAGATTGTGCTATGAGCTTATGTAACGCCATGATTTTAGCCATAACAGATAAATGTATTGCAGAAGGAACAGAAGAAAAAATAACGATGTATGCAGTAGCTAACATGCTATCGGAACTTGGTTCGAAAGAAATAATTATAGATCCAGATGAACCGCCGAAAAATGCTTTAGATTTATACTTTGAGAATTTACCATCAGACAGTGTTGCGAAAATGCAATATGCAACTTCTAATTTCTCAAAAGGGCAAGCTAGAGGTGGTATTTTTACACAAACAATGAACGGTTTATCTATTTTTACATTTGATGAAATCGCTAAAATGACCGCAAAAAATAGTGTGGATTTAAAACGTGTAGGTTTTGGAAAAACAATAAAAGGAAAAGTGGCACCTAGAAAACGAATAGAAATTGTATTTCCGGATGGCTCAAAGGAGTCTATCAAATCAGATATTACGGGACATTTTGCATTAGATTTTAAGAAAGTAATAAAAGTTGGGGATACCATTCAATTTAATGAAAAAGGAAATAAGAAAAAGAAAACATCTATTTCTATTATGAAAATAGATGAAAAGACAGGTGATACAGAATTTAAAGTAGTAGAAGAAAATGAAGATATACAAGTAATAACAGTGGACTATTTCGATAAACCAGTCGCTATTTTTATGATTACACCAGACTTTGATTCTTCAAATCATGTGATTGCTTCTATTTTTGTAAGGCAGCTTTATTTTATATTGGCAAAGGGTGCATCCCTCGCTCGTGGAGGGAAATGTCACCGTGAAGTAGTTTTTTGCTTAGATGAGTTTGGAAATATGCCGAGTATTGAAGGAATGGCAAATATTATCACGGTTTGTCTTGGTAGAAATGTTCGCTTTAACCTTGTAATCCAGGCATATGCACAATTGAAGAATAAGTATGGTGAGGATGCAGATACGATTGATGGAAACTGTGGGAATACAATTTACATTCTAACTAACGATCAAGAAACCGCCGAAAAAGTTTCTAAAAAACTAGGGAATCAGACGATTAATCTATCTTCCCGAAGCGGAAAAGGTCTTTCTACTGATAAAAATAAAACGGAAAGTCTAGATCAACGACCACTGTTAACAGCAAATGAACTTATGAATTTTAAAGAAGGAGAAAGTGCCGTTATTCGTGTCATAAAACGTCAGGATAATAACAGAAAACGGATCAGACCTCGCCCGATTTATAATACGGGGGAAACAGCCTTAAAATACAGATGGGAGTACTTAGGAGTAGAGTTCGATACAGATAAATCTATTTTAGATATAGATATTGATTCTCTACATGATGATGTAAATCCAAAATCACTTATTGTTGATTTTCTAGGAGAGAGAAAAGCAGAACAAATTGAGACAAAAACATCAGAACCAGAACAGGAAGATTTGCCACCAGTAGAGACATCGCAGCCAGTAGAAGAGCCAACAATGATGGGTATTGATGAAGAGATTCCGGAAGAGGCATTTCAGCAGGAAGACAGCCCGTTTGATTCCCTTTCCATTGAAAATTGGAAAGAAAAAACGGTTAATGAATTTTTTGAATCTGATTTAGT
>NZ_JBKFAQ010000028.1:1675-2103 GCF_053345735.1 Bacillus sp. D48C | reverse complement strand
TTTTAGATATAGATATTGATTCTCTACATGATGATGTAAATCCAAAATCACTTATTGTTGATTTTCTAGGAGAGAGAAAAGCAGAACAAATTGAGAAAAAAACATCAGAACCAGAACAGGAAGATTTGCCACCAGTAGAGACATCACAGCCAGTAGAAGAGCCAACAATGATGGGTATTGATGAAGAGATTCCGGAAGAGGCATTTCAGCAGGAAGATAGCCCGTTTGATTCTCTCTCCATTGAAAATTGGAAGGAAAAAACGGTTAATGAATTTTTTGAATCTGATTTAGCAGTTTTGAAACTGGTTGATAAGTTCTTTTTAGCGCAATTAGGTAAATCAATAGATGAAGTTGAAAATCAAGAAATGGGCGAGTTTTACAGTGAATTTCAAATGTTAGCTCACAATGACCACATCGACAAAAGTGTT
>NZ_JBKFAQ010000028.1:0-1665 GCF_053345735.1 Bacillus sp. D48C | reverse complement strand
AGCGCAATTAGGTAAATCAATAGATGAAGTTGAAAATCAAGAAATGGGCGAGTTTTACAGTGAATTTCAAATGTTAGCTCACAATGACCACATCGATAAAAGTGTCTATCAAGCAGTCGAAAACAAGATTAATCGAATCTTGCGTGATTTAGAAGAAAAAGAACAAGTAACAAGTTAGAAAGCACTCAAATAATTGGGTGCTTTTTTGATTCCAAACATAAAGGAGGAAGAGGGAATGTGTGTACCGACAATCACGGATAAAATGCAATTGATTTTAGATAGTTACTCGCCATTTGTAACAGAAGAAAATGAGGTCATTCTTGGTCTAGAAGATGCGGTTCTTTTCCTTTCAGTAGATCGGGAACAAAAAGGAAAATTGATTATTCGTATCGACAGACTAAATGAAAGGGTGAGTTGGACAGCAAAAGAAGTATTGGGACAATAGCAAGCATGAGAGGAGGGTAAATGGTGAAAGATGAAGAGATTTTAAAGGTTTTAGAATCGTTCTCGGATTATCTTCAAGTAGGAGACATCGTGAATTATGTATTACGTTGGCTAGGATGGTTCCTAATTGTAGGCTTATCTTTAGTTGTAGATGCTTTAGAAGGTGTGACAGATGCAATTCTGGGGATTAAAGGATTCTTTAATTCACCGGAAATACAAAATTTTGTTGATATGTTATATCCATTGTTTGTCGTTCTTTTAGCCATTTCGTTTTTATATATTGGCTACATGTTTATTATGAACAAACAAATGAATCGTTCTCAAATTATCATCAATATTTTCATAACATTGAGTGTACTTTGTTTATTAAGTACTGGTATGACAAAGGTCGATAAGTTCACCGATGATGCCATAGCGGTTGTGAAATCTGAACAAAAGGGTTCTTTAAGTGATGAAATTATTAAGAAGAATATAACGGATGTTGCAGTGATAGATCAAAATGGATGGAAAAAGAAAGAGGACATGAATCCGAAAAATCATATTCCAGAAAAAAACATTAGACAGATTGATATTACAGAAAAAATTGATTCGGATTTTGAGTTCGCTAAAGATAAAAAATTATCAGATGATGGACAAAAATTATTGAAAAATAAAAGAGTAATGGATGGGATGGGAGTCGCATCTTTAGCCGAATTAAAAGATGGATGGTTTGATTTCTTTCCAGAAAAGTATTATCGCTGGCACTGGAACTTTTGGAATATATTCTTTACTTTACTGATAACGGGATTAACTTTGTTATTGGTAAGTATTAAATTAGCTAGATTATTTTATGAATTGTCTTTTAACTACTTGTTAGCAAATATATTAGCACCAGCCGATGTTGCGAATGGTCAAAAGTTAAAAGCTGTATTATCTAATATCCTCAATATATTTATAGCAACGATTATGATATTCCTATCTTTGAAGCTATACCTAATAGGAACAGCTTTTCTCCATGACAAATTAAATGGTGTACCATATCTGATTGCATTAGCGGCATTTAGTATGGCAGTACTAGATGGACCGTCAGTCGTAGAAAGGTTATTTGGTTTAGATATTGGGTTAAAAAGCAGTTGGGGCATGTTAGTAGGTGGTTTCGCACTTGGTAAAGGAATTGGCAGTCTCGCAAATTCAAAACCAATGAAGAGTCTCGGGAATATGATTGGAAAAGGAGCGAAAGGT
>NZ_JBKFAQ010000027.1:0-5663 GCF_053345735.1 Bacillus sp. D48C | reverse complement strand
AAAATAAAAATTGACGTTTCACGTTGTTTGTTTCGTTCAGTTTTCAAAGAACTACTTGGTCGCTCATTTGCGACTTCCTTATGTTAACATCTTCATCTTTCAATGTCAACTAAGTTTTTCATTTTGTTTGTCGCTTGCGACGTTATTGTCATCGGCGACTTGTTCTATATTACACTTCATTTGTATAATCGTCAACATCTTTTTATAAAGATATTCAAGTTAATATTTTTATGCTCTTTTAACTAGACACGTCTCTATAGGATTTCATTATCGGAGCACGCTTTCTGCTTCTCTTTAATTTATTCTTCCAAACATATTCGAGTTAATTTGAGCTCTAGACTTAACTCGTGCGGACGTTTCCCTCCAACAAAACTAGCAACCTTATTTTAACAAATACTAGTATATAATTAGAGAGTTGTTGTACTATCAATAAAACTCTATTAGAAGCAGGTGAAAATATGAAAGATATACGTATCCTTTTAGCAGACGACGATAAAGAAATCCGAAATTTATTAAAAATATATTTAGAACGAGAATTATATATGGTAGACACTGCAATCAACGGCGAAGAAGCCTTGCATTTATTTAATCAAAATAACTATAACCTCGTTATATTAGATCTTATGATGCCCAAAATAGATGGAATCGAGGTATGTAAAAAGCTTAGATATAAAACTAACGTACCTATATTAATGCTCACCGCTAAAGATCACGAAATTGATAAAATTTTAGGCTTAAGCATTGGTGCTGATGATTACATTACAAAACCTTTCAGCATTCACGAAGTAATTGCACGAGTAAAAGCTCTTATGCGGCGTTTTTTAGTTCTTGGAAGTAGCAATACTGCTCAAGAAAAAACAACTTTATCTTTTAAAGGACTAACTTTCAATCTAAATACATACACAGTTCATACAAATAAAGAAGAAATTAACTTAACCGGAAAAGAACTGGAACTATTAAAATTCTTTACTTCAAACCCAGGACAAGTATTTACAAAAACACAGCTCTTCCAAAATGTGTGGGACGATAATTATATAGAAGATGACAATACCGTTATGGTACATATTCGAAAACTTAGAAAGAAAATAGAAATCGACCCTTCCAATCCAAAATTCATTCAGACTATATGGGGAATTGGTTATAAGTTTGTAGGTGAAAAGCTTGAAGACTGATAAAACCCTCTCCCTTATTACATTACAACTTATCATTTGTGGGATTTTAAACATACAAATGGAACCAAGATTAAAAATGTCTTTATTTATAATCCTTATCTTAATTACAATTTATCTCTTCTTTTCAAGAATACAATTCATTCAACATCGCAAGGCAATGGATACTAAATTAAGTCGTGTACTAAAAGGAAACTTACAAACGAGATTATTCACAAGCAATGACCACTCATTACATAATATCGTTTTTTCAATAAACGAGCTAATAGCTAAATTAGAGCAAGTTCAGATTGAAGCCAAAAGATCCGAGGAATCCAGAAAACAACTTTTGTCTAGTATCTCCCACGATATACGAACACCACTCACCTCCATCATCGGATATATAGATGCTTTAAAAGATGGGGTTGCTGTTTCTGAAATAGAAAAACAAGAATACCTTAAAATACTTTATATGAAATCAAATAACTTAAAGCACCTAGTTGATGAAATATTCAATATGGCGAAGCTAGACGCTAATGAATTTCCACTAAAAGAAGAAGAACTCGACTTTTCTGAAGTTACTAGAGAAGTTTTGATTGAATTTTTACCTGAGCTCTCAAAACATAACATCGAACTGCAAGTTCTCATACCAGAATCTACTTGCCCTATTATCGCAGACCATCTGAGCCTTATGCGGATTATGAGTAATTTAATGAAAAATGCCATTTATTACGGAAAGGATGGAAAAATAGTAGGAGTCGAACTACTAGAAACCGATAGAGAATATGAACTTCATATTTGGGACAAAGGCCCTGGTATTCCAAAGCATGATTTACAAAATGTGTTTGAGCGAATGTACCGAAGCGAACAATCAAGAAACTCCTCGTTTGGTGGTAGTGGTCTCGGGCTCTCTATTTCTAAAGCGCTCGTTGAGAGAAATGGTGGGCATATATGGGTTGAAAGCACTCCATGGAAACGAACTATTTTTGGCTTTTCTATTCCAAAACACAATACTTTTAAGAAATAGTTAAGAAATGATTAATATGCAGTTAAGCCTTCCTTTTTATGATGTAAGTAAGAACTTATAGAAAGCAGGTGTCTCCTATAAATACAATTATAAAAACGACTAACCTTACTAAAGTATATGGCAATCAAAAATCAGTAGATAATTTAAATATTAATGTTCAACAAGGGGAGATTTATGGCTTCATAGGCCGCAACGGTGCTGGTAAAACAACAACCATTCGTATGCTGCTTAGTCTTATAAAGCCTACAAGTGGAACGATTGAAATATTTGGAGAGAACTTATTCCAAAATCAAAAAGATATTTTAAGCAGAATTGGTTCTATAGTTGAAGTTCCAGGATTTTATGAAAACTTAACTGCAAAAGAAAACCTATTAATTAATGCAAAGATAATTGGGGTTCACAAAAAGAATGCTATCGAAGAAGCATTAGAAATAGTAGGCTTGCAGCATGAGACAAAAAAGTTAGTAGGAAAGTATTCTTTAGGAATGAAGCAACGCTTAGGAATTGCACGCGCTCTTCTCCATTATCCCGAGCTACTCATATTAGATGAACCAACTAACGGACTAGACCCTATTGGTATTAAAGAAATGCGAAAACTTATTCATTCTTTAGCTCAAGAAAGAAATATAACCATACTCATTTCTAGTCACATATTAGCCGAGGTAGAACAGTTAGTCGATCGTATCGGAATTATTCATGAAGGAAAGTTACTAGAAGAAGTTTCTCTTGATACGCTACGTAAAGCAAATCGTAAGTACATAGAGTTTCAAGTGAATAATGACAATAAAGCTGTGATGTTATTAGAAAATCATCTTCAAATTTTTGATTATGAAGTACACGATGAAGGGAATATTCGTATTTACTCTCATTTTGGACAACAAGGATACATAAATAGAACGTTAGTTCTCAATGGTATTGAAGTATTAAAAATGATGATAAGTGAAGATAGACTAGAAGATTATTTCACCAAGCTAGTTGGAGGTGGAACAATTGGTTAATCTACTCTATACAGAACTCTTAAAATTAAAACGCTCTAATATGTTTTTAATTAGCATTATTGGTGCTGGTGTCGCACCTTTCTTAGTTGTAGTAGCCTCTTATATACATATAAAAACAAAACAGCCAACTCCGACTATTTGGTTCCATCAATTATTCACTGATGTTAACTTATATACTACTTTAGTTATAGGATTCCCCTTATATGGAGTAGTGGTTGCATATTTGCTTACCCGCGAATATGCAGAAGATACACTAAAAAATTTACTAACTATCCCCGTGTCGCGCATTAGCTTTATTATAAGTAAATTCATCATTCTCTTTCTTTGGATCATGATGCTAACTTTAGTCGCTTGGACACTTACTTTAATATTAGGGCTATTGGGGAATTTCCCTGGTTTTAACATTGCTTTACTTTTAAGTTCTTTCCTAGAATTTTTAATATGTGGTGGACTTCTCTTTCTATTGTCTTCACCTATTGTACTACTAACTCTTGTCATGAAGAGCTATGTACCGCCCATTATATTAACAGTCATTATTACAATGACCAATCTTATGCTCGTAAACTCCAAGCATAAAGATTTATTTCCGTGGACCGCTACTCTAGATATCGCAAATAATGAATTACAACCGACATATCCACCAGAGTATTCTTATATCATCATTGCAGTAACAACAATTTCCGGATTTATTGCAACACTATTCTATTTTAAAAAAGTAGACATTCATTAATTTATAGGAGTGAAACTATGAGCGATATCATTATTGCCTTCATACTCGGTATTGTAGAAGGATTAGCTGAATTTTTACCTATATCTTCTACTGGCCACCTTATATTAGTCGGGCATTTATTAGACTTTGAAGGAGAAAGAGCAAAAACGTTTGAAATTGTTATTCAGCTAGGCGCAATTTTAGCTATTGCAATTTTATATCATAAACGTCTCGTTTCTCTATGTAATATTAAGCCTCTTCTACGGAAAGAGAAAAAATTCAACGCGTTTCATGTATTTCTTGGCGTATTTCCGGCAGTAGTGGCTGGTTTGCTACTACATGATATTATTAAAACATACTTATTTCAGCCATACACTGTTGTGATTGGACTTGTAGCAGGGGCAATTGTTATGATCTTTGCAGAAGTAAAAAAGAAAGAGGCAACCGCCTATTCACTGGACGATTTAACATACCGTCAAGCTTTAACAATTGGATTATTTCAGTGCTTAGCAGTATACCCTGGCTTCTCTAGAGCTGGCTCTACTATCTCTGGAGGTCTATTAGCAAAAGTAAATTATAAAACCGCATCCGAGTTCTCTTTTCTAATAGCTCTTCCTGTAATGGTTGGAGCTACAGGCTTAGACTTACTAAAAAGTTGGGAGTATTTAAGTGTCGATGACATCCCTATGTTTGCGGTAGGATTCATTACCTCTTTTACCGTAGCGATGCTAGCGGTAGTAACTTTTCTAAAGCTTTTAGAGAAGATAGGTTTAAAACCTTTTGCATACTATCGTATTTTGTTGGCTATCTTATTTACGCTTTTCGTATTACTATAGATTCATATAAGTCACATATCATTAAACTGATATTCAATTTTAGAATATCGGTTTTTTATCTATTTCAACTCTAGTACTACTCACTTCAATATGGCATAGTGATAATAAGCTACCATTAATAGTCTGAACGTTCTTTAAGTAACTATATCCTTTATCATAAAATGCAATTGGGAAATTAAAGATTCTATATATATACAGAACATATTTACAAACCATATTCATTCCACATAGTATCTTTTTAATTTGCAACACACTGATACAAATTTCAAATGAGCACAAAGACAGAATAAGTAAATAAATAAATTTCCTAGGAATTATAAAGCGACTAAATTTAATTAGAGTGAGGTGACGATAAAATGAATCAATTAGCACAGACATATTGGAATACTTATTGGGGAAACAACAAAAAACCAGAATCTGTTATAGCTTGGCAATTTGGAGATTCCCCTAATTATCTTGCACAACTAGTAATTGACGGTATTAAAACTGCTACATGCTCCGGTCACATTTTTTATGAATTAGAAAATGAACCGCTACCGACCACTAATGATTATAGTATTATACTTAATAGTAATGATGAACCTGTAGCTATTATTAAGATAATAGAAGTAACTGTAACACCAATGAATGAAGTAAGCGAAGAATTCGCTATCGCTGAAGGCGAAGGAGATCGTACTTATAATTACTGGAGAGACACCCATGTTCGTTTTTTTACAAAGGAACTAAATGAGCTTGGTCTTAATTTCTCTGAAGATATGTTACTCGTCTGTGAGCGTTTTGAACTTGTTGATGTGAACAATAAAGTGAAATTATAAAAAACTGAGATTTACCACCCATTCTTATTTTTATAAAACACAAAAAAGACAAGTCATTCTGACTTGTCTTAAAGTTGCTTGGCGACGTCCTACTCTCACAGGGACAAGGTCCCAACTACCATCGGCGCTA
>NZ_JBKFAQ010000026.1:1305-7584 GCF_053345735.1 Bacillus sp. D48C | reverse complement strand
CAGTGGCAATATAGCTACAATACGATTCAACCATTAAAGCCGCAAATTGATGAATTAAGCAGTCGGTATATTCAACATCATCATAAAAAAGATTACGATCAGTTTCTCAAAAAGTTAGATAAAGAGGTGCAAGTTTTTAAAGAAGCTTATGGGGAAGGAAAGTATGATAAGAAGCAATATGAAAATTATAAAACGAATAAAATTAATGACCTATATAAAAGAATGGGTAACGCCTTTTTACAAGAAATGAAGGCATATGATAAAGAACAAAAAAGAATCCATCACATGAAAAAATCAAAGTCATTTCGAAAATTTCAGCAGAATGTATCTATTCAGTATTCTATGAGAAAAGTGGAAGGCGCTTTTAAAAGTGAATATGAAAGTTGGAAAAATCAAAAGTATTATGAGCGTATGCAAAGGGAAAATGCATATGAAAATGAAAGGGGTTAGATCATGGAGAATAAAAAAATACGAATGAAGTTATCATTAAATGAAAATGTCCATCAATACATTCAAGACTACATGGATGAAAACAATATTACACATCCAGGAGATGCTATATCAAAAATTTGTATGGAGCATCAAGCATCAAAAAGTTCAGAATGGTCATTGAATTATATTTCCGAAATTGTATCAAAGAATCTACACGATGTGTTGAAAAGTGAACTAACAAAAATTCGTCTTGGTGCAAATAGTGCGGATAGAAATACGCAAATTTTAATTGAATTATTAAATGGTTATTTCTTTTTAGAGGGCGTAGATAGCCTTATTACGACTGATAAACAAGAGATGGGAAGTGTGAAGATAGCTAAAGAAGTTGTAGCGGAACGGATTAGTCATGCAAGACAAAAACGTATAGATCATGAGGCATCAAAGAACAATGTAACGTAAGCTACATTGTTTCTTTTTATAAAAAAACAGGAGGTTATAAGGATGTTATTATTTCATGAAGATATCGCATTAGGAGTCATTAAAGAGATTGGAGAAGGTGAACTTGTTTTACTTGTAAAAGATGAAGGACTAACAATCAAAATTACACGAGAACAAGAGGAAGAACTTGCAGTTCATGTCATGAATCAAGAGAATATGTTAGTTCCGATCAATGTAAAAACTCATGAGCTTTTCTTCGATACAACTGAGAGATGGAATGAAGAGGAAATGGAGGAATTACAAAAAGCAAGTGAAAGAGTAGGAGAAGATCATGAGTAAAAGTTATAAGAAAAAGTATCAAACGAAATCACCAGAAGAAAAGAAAGAAGCTGTGCAAGCTTTAACAAAAAAGATGGAAAAAAGCGTTGAAGGTTACTTTCGTACACCGGGAGATTTGAAAGAGTATCTAACGTTTATGGCAAAATTTTATCATTATTCACCATCTAATATTTCATTAATACAGAGTCAATTCCAGGGAGCCAGTGCAGTTGGTTCCTTTTCTTTTTGGAAAGAAAAAGGATTTCCGGTTAAGAAGGGTGAGAAAGGAATTAAAATTCTTGTTCCAAACCGAACGGTAGCAAAATTTAAAGACAAAGATGGGACATGGAAATCCGTTACAAAGGCGAGTGAGCAAGAGAAAAAACAAATTGAATCTAAAAGCGTACAAGTGAAACCAGGTCGCTTATATTTTGCTGTCGGTCATGTGTTTGATGTGTCCCAAACAAACGCAAAAGCGGAAGATCTTCCTCGTATTTTTCCGGATCGTTGGCTAGACGGGAGCGTAACAGATTACAAGAGTTTGTACAAGGGAATGGAAGCCATTGCGGAAAAAAACGGTGTGAAAATTATTGTGCCGAAGCAAGAACTTGGGGTCGCAAAGGGGGTTAGTTACACCTTAACAAAAGAGGTTGCTTTGAATCCTAGAAACAGTGAATTACAAAATGTAAAAACACTTCTTCACGAATTGGCGCATGCCAAACTTCATACAGCAGAGACACATATGAATTACACAGCACCAGAAAAAGAGTTTCAAGCAGAAATGACAGCTTATGCCGTTTCTTCTTACTTTGGGATTGATACGAGCGAATATTCTTTAGGGTATTTAGCAAACTGGACACAAGGAAAAGAAATGAAAGATAAAACGAAATTATTGAAAGAAGTACATGAAACTTCAATTGAATTTATTGAAACAATTGAAAGCATGTTGGAAAAAGAAAGAACAAACGAAAAAGGAGTAGATCATATGGAAAAACAAGGGTCTGAAAATAAAGATGGAAATGTAAGAGACAATTTCGAAATTTTAACGGGCATTCAACAAAATGCACAGCAACTTATCAATGAAAGGCTGGGATTAAATTTTGAAAAACATTGGGAAAACTATGAGATTCAGCTTTCAGAAGATAATCGTGTATTAGAAGAAATAAACCCTAATATTCGTTTGAATTTAAGGGAAATGGAACAGATCGTTTATGAATTTGGTACAAACAGAGAACAAGATTCACTTAAAAAAATTACAGATACATTAGAGCCATATTATGAAGCTGATTTGTTAGGAGATAGTTTCAATGATATACCACTTGCTAGGGTTTCATTAGATCGAGAAAAGAGTTTAAAAGTCGATTGTGTTAATGAGTATGTGAAAGAAAAACATAAGGATTTTTGGTTTCAAAATTCAGTGAGCCTAGCTTTGAATGTAATTAATCACCGAATTTCAACAGCGCATAAAGAAGTAATGAATAATGATATTGAATATAAAGGGCTATATCCAAAAGCCGAATCAGAAGTGATTTATTGCAACGAAACAGGCAAGCCACTACAGCAAAATGAAGAAGTTTTTCATGTCGAGGATCATGGATATACAGTAGCAGAAGAGGCAAGTTTTAAAGGTCTAGATAAAGGAGATGGGTATTATACAACGATTGAATATGAACATGTAGAAGAAAAAATACTTGCACCAATTGGACTAGAAAAAAACGATCAACATAGCCTTGTAAATGAAAAACAGAATGAAAAAAATATTTTACTAGTGGAATATATGAGCTTAAGTAATACGACACAAGAACTTATTTCTATTTCAGAGTTAAGGGAACAAGCAGATAGGAATCGTGCGTTTGAACCTGTAGATGGTGCAGAAAAATTGAGTGATAAAGAATTTATTGATGCATTTAACGAGGCGAATCAAGAAAAGTATGCAGCACTTAATCAGAATGAAATTAATCGTCCAACTATGCTAGTCCAATGGAGCGACAATGAAACTTTTAAGAATAATCAACTGATCCCATTTGGAGAAGCCAATGAAAAAATGGCTGAAGTTATTTCAAGTATTGAAAAAGCAAGGGAAGAAGCTAGAGAAAGAGGTGAAAGCATCCCTTACGATCAAGCTCGTTATCATATTGCCATTCCAAAAGAAGTCGATAGGGATTTTGGAAGAATGGAGCTTGTGAGTATGGATCGTATGAATATGGGGGATGGGGACTATAAGACACCGTATGAACAGGTATTAAACGAGAAAAGGCATTTATCGGATGAAGTAAAACAAGCGTTACGAGATGAGGTAGTAAACCATAGAAATAACAAAGAAATACCAATGGAAAAAGCACAAGAAAATCCATTAGAAAAATCGAAAGAGACACCCAACCACTTAGTTACAATTGAAGTATTAGCAAATGGTATGCAAGATGAAGAACTGGCAAGAATCCACATGATGGATGCCGTTACGAAAGATATAAATCATTTGTCTGTATGGAATCAAGATAAAACAAATCGGGACGATTTATATGTTTCCCTCATGGAAAAGAACGGGAAACGAGAAAATGTCTATTTAGATAACATTTTGAAACCAGATTTATATGAAAAGGTTCAAAGTTCTATCTTTGACGGGAGAGGAAATTTGTCATTTGTTGTTTATGAAAAGGATGCAAATATGAGTCTAGATGAATTGGTAAAAGATGAACGATATGGACTCTTAGTTGAAAAAGCGGAGGCACAAAAAGATTACTCATTTAATGAAAAAGAAGTGGAATTGTATAAAGAAATGAAAAAGGAAGGATATGCATCTATTGTCTCTTTAGATCAACAAATTCAACCTTCAAAAGAAAAAGAATCAACTACATTAGATAAAGATTTAAGCCGAAAATTTGAAGCATACAGACGTTCACAATATGAAGAGACACCAGATAATATTGATAGCATTGTCACTCGTGTAAAAGCTGAAGAACGGTATTATACAACGAAATATGTTTCGATTGATAATGAGCTGGTAAGCCAGGAACACGTAGTAAAATTAGAAAACCAGGTGGATGAGAAGCTTGGAAAAGAAGGAATAACGGTGAATCAGTCTACAACTTCAAAGGAAAAGGATTTTGATAAAAATTTTCAGCCATTGAATGGAAAACAAACGAATGATAAAGAAAAAGATAAGGAAATAGATCCTGGGAATGTAGATCAGTCGAAGTCTACAAAGAAATCGGGTAGAAAAAAAGAAACAATGGAAATGGAACGATGAAAAATTGTATAGACGGAATACCAGATTAAATCATTTTTTGTTACTCAATTGAGATAACGGAGGGTGATTTTTTTATATCTAAAAATGAAAGAGGGCAAAAGAAAAAGCCCTCTTTCTTATTTATAGAACGGAAAGGAGAGAATGCCATGAATGTATGGTTGTTTGTGGGCTGTATGTTCCTTGTAGCTGTCTTTTTGAACATGTTTCTATTGTTTGGTCACAGAATGATGAAAAAGCGGAGAAATAAGAAATGGAAGCGTGAAACTGAAATTGCAGATTAATAGGAGGTAGTACTTATGGGGAAAACATTATTTATTGCTGAAAAACAGAAGGTAGCTGTTGAATTATTAAAATCACCTAGATTTAGAAACTCTCAAAAGTATTCGGGAAGTATGCCGTATTATGGCTACTATGAAAATGAAAATTACATTATTAGTTGGTGCCGGGGGCATTTATTAGAGTTAAAACATCCGGAAGAGATGGATTCCAAGTATAAAGTATTTAAATTGGAGCATTTACCCTTAATTTATCAGCCAGTTTATAAAGTAAAACAAGAGTATGCTGAGCAACTACAAACACTTGTTAAACTATTGCAGCGTCATGACGTTGAACACGTGGTTAACATCTGTGACGCGGATCGAGAAGGAGAATTAATCTATAGAGAGGTGTACGAGTACGCGGGGGTAAATAAGAAGCAGTCTCGTGTATATAAATCATCTTATGAGGCCGCAGAATTAGAGGGAGCATTGAACCGATTAGAACCATTAAAAGATTATGACGGGCTTGCACAATCGGCTAAAGCAAGGCAATACCTGGATTATATTCTAGGGATTAATGTTACAAGGGGCTGTACATCCAAACTAGCAAGAAACCAATTTTTATTGGCTTCTGGTCGTGTTCAAATGTGTATCTTGAATGAAATCCGTCAAAGGGAAATCGCTATTCAAAATTATAAAGAACAAACCTATTACAATTTAAAGCTACTAACGGAAAACGGTTTATCACCAGTAATGAAAACAGAAGATCAACTGATAGATCCATCGCCACTACAAAAGCTTGGAGATAGCTTGAAAGAAACGAATGTAATTGTAACGGAATTTAAAGAAAGCAATAGAAAAAAGAAACCAAAATTATTATATAACTTAACGGATATCTACAAAGATGCTCACGCAAAACTGAAGATAAATGCGGAGACAGCAAAAAAACATATTCAGAGTTTGTATGAAGAAGGCTTTATCACATATCCTCGTTCTTCATCTAGGCACTTACCTACAGAACAAGTGGAACGAGTGAAAGAAGTAATGGCAGCATTAGAAAAAAGCGCCTATGCAAATCTTGTACAACAAGTATCTCCATCTTCTATTACGAAAAAACATTCTACTTTTAATGATGAATTAGTCAGTAGTCACTTTGCCATCATCCCAACAACAAAATTATATGTCGGGACCAACCGAGAACCATTAGAAAAACAGTTATATGACTTAATTGTAAAACGATTTATCGGGAATTTTATGAAACCAGCAATCTACCTGGTAAGAGAAGTACATTTTATAGATCAAGAGGGCAACACATACAGTACAAAAGAAAAAATCCTACAAGAGAAAGGGTTTCTAAGTGTGTTTCAAGAGGATTTAGAAGAGGGGTCAGTTGAAGCATTCCAGATACCTATTTTACAAGAAGGAGATTCTTTCAGAATCGTTCAGTATGACTTGATTGAGTCTCGAACAAAGAAACCAGCCTTTCATACGGAAAGTTCCATTTTAACCTTTATGGAAACGGCAGGACGTAAATTAGATGATGAACATTTGAAGGAACTCATGAAAGGGAAACGGATTGGGACAGTG
>NZ_JBKFAQ010000026.1:0-1160 GCF_053345735.1 Bacillus sp. D48C | reverse complement strand
GACACCTATTGGTCGTGCTTTTATAGATGCTTTTCCGGTAGATACAATTAAAAATCCAGCTTATACGGCTGAAATGGAAGGGATGATTTACATGATCGAAAAGGATGAAATGAATTATGAAGAATTCGTAGAAAAAACAAATACGTTTGTAAAAGATACGGTGGAACAATTAGGCGCAATGGATGATAAGGTGTCGGATAGCATTATTAATACCTGGAATCAGCAGATTGAGGTGTGCAAATGCCCTTGTAGAAAAGGGAAAATCCTTCATAAAGGCAACTTTTACGGGTGCAGTAATTATCCGGAATGTGAAATCTCCTTACCGAAAAAAATTAAAGAAAAAGCGATTCCGGAAGCGCAAGCGAAAAAGCTGTTTGAAGATAAGAAAACAGATCTTTTAAAAGGATTTAAGTCCAATGAGAAGGAGTTTTCCGCTTATCTCGTGTTACATGAAGGGAAAGTTAAATTTCAGTTCCCAACACAAGAGGAGCTGTCATTTGGTAAGTGTCCAAAATGTAAAAAAGGGGATATGCTTCATCGTAAAACATTTTATGGATGCACAGAGCATAAAAATGGATGTGATTTTATGTTACCAGCCAAAATGAAAGGGAAAGCAATCCCTGGTAATCAAATGAAGAAGCTACTTCAGTATAAAACAACAGATTTTATCAACGGCTTTCAAGGAGAAAAGGGAGAATTTACAGCAGCTATCTATATGGAAGTGGACGGAAGTTTGAAATTTCGTTTTCCAACGACTGAAGATCGTACCATTGGTAAATGTCCATTGTGTAAGAGTAGAGTCCTTGTAGGGAAAAGTAATTACTTATGTGAGAAATACAAAAAAGGCTGTGACTTCATCATCTTTGGTACATTCTCTGGTAAAAACCTAAGTAGTAACCATGTGAAAAAGTTATTAGAAAAGAATGTAACGGATCAGATCAAAGGGTTTATCTCGAACAAAAACGGGAAAAAATTTGACGTTCGTTTATCATACAGCGTACAGGAGAAGCGATTAAAATTCTTATTCGGAAAATAAAAATTGAATGTATGTAAAAGAGGACTAGGAAACGGAATAGTCCTCTTTTTTATTTCATTTTATAGAGTAAAGGGGGGATTCCGTAATGGCACGTGTCAGTACGGAGGATGCGATGAAAGCAAGA
>NZ_JBKFAQ010000025.1:0-14829 GCF_053345735.1 Bacillus sp. D48C | reverse complement strand
TCTCCAATAAAGTTAGTTTGTCTAGCATCTAAAAATAAAAATTGACGTTTCACGTTGTTTGTTTCGTTTAGTTTTCAAAGTTCAATATCGCGTTTCAGCGACTTTTATAATTTAACATTTCTCGTTAAATCTGTCAACAACTTTTTTCTTTCGTTCCTGACGACGCTTATTAATTTACCATACTAATCATTTAATAGTCAACACTTTTAAAAAAACGCCAAAATAATTTTATCTTGGCATAATATAAAGCTTAATAATCACTAATGCTGCCACACCCGGTAGGCCTAATAAACTCGTTATTGCTGCTGTACCCATGTTAATCGGGATATGAAAATCAAAATATGTCCCTACAACATTTACGATAAAAAGCAACGCTATGCCTAAAGTAACATGAAAAATCACCTTACCTATAAAACGCAATGGCTTAGAGGCAACACCAAAAACAAGAAAAATAAACACTAAAGTAAGAATGCCAACAATAATAATTGTAGAATTCATCTTTTCCTCCTTATGAATGACCTATACATCTATTTGTATGGGACAAGACAATAAAAAAGAACAGTTATCATAAGCGACATCTCTTTCATATAAACAAAATGAAACAACACCTCAGCATTTTAACAAATAAAATAAAAAGGCCTGCTTAGAAAGCAGAACCCTTTACCATTGTTCCATTTTTACAGGACGACGCTTTGCTTCTTTCAACAAGAAGAAATATTTCGCCTCTGCTATCTTCAAAGAACAAATGACATCTTGAGATGGTTCTACACTTTGTTCAACCATTCTCTTCTGACGTAACCACTCATTCTTCACTTTTTCCAAAAGTACAATTAACTTATCATCATACTCTTTACGCAATTTACCCTTTTTTTGAAAGAACATTTTTGTTTCTCCTCTTATACTTCTCTGCGACCTTCTAACGCTTTCGATAGTGTCACTTCATCTGCATATTCTAAATCTCCACCAACTGGCAGACCATGTGCAATACGAGTTACTTTAATGCCTGTAGGTTTTAAGAGGCGGGAGATATACATCGCTGTAGCTTCCCCTTCAATATTAGGGTTTGTTGCTAATATTACTTCTTGTACCGTTTCATCATGTAGTCGCTTTAAGAGTTGCGGGATATTAATGTCTTCCGGTCCAATTCCCTCCATAGGAGAAATCGCACCACGTAACACATGATATACACCTTGATACTCTTTCATTTTTTCCATCGCGATTACATCTTTCGGTTCTTGCACGACACAAACAACTGATTGATCTCGATGCGAATCATTACAAATATAACAAGGATCACGATCAGTAATATGTCCACATACAGAACAATACGCTAAATCTCGCTTCGCATTTACAAGTGCTTTCGCAAAACCTAACACATCATCTTCTTTCATATCTAATACGAAAAATGCCAATCGAACCGCTGTTTTCGGTCCGATACCTGGCAACTTCATAAAACTATCGATTAGTTTTGATATTGGCTCTGGATAATGCATGTATCAATATCCCCCTAGAACATTCCACCTGGTAAGTTTAAGCCTTTTGTAAATTTACCCATTGTAGAGTTTGATAGCTCATCGGCCTTTTTAAGTGCATCATTTGTTGCAGCTAACACTAAGTCTTGTAACATTTCGATATCTTCTGGATCTACAACTTCTTCTTTAATCTTCACTTCAAGAATTTGCTTGTGACCATTTGCAATAACTGTAATCATTCCGCCGCCAGCTGTACCTTCAACTGTTTTTTCACCAAGCTCTTCTTGTGCTTTCGCCATGTCTTTTTGCATCTTTTGCATTTGTTTCATCATGTTATTCATATTTCCCATTCCGCCACGCATCATAATTAATTCCTCCTAATTATTATTACTCTTTTATTTCAATGAGTTCTTGTCCTACTAATTTCACTGCCTCTTCTATAAGAGGGTCTTCCTTTTTCTCCGGGCTTTCTTCAGACTCTCCACCTTCACGTTGTAAAAAGTCTTCACGGATTTTACCCCATTCACTTTTTGGAATGGCAATCATATTTAACCTTTTACTTAGCAATTCAAATAAAGCTTGTTCTACTGTATCCATAGCTTCTCGATTTTCGCTCGCCATTTTACAGTGAATCTCATATTGAAATGCTAAAACGTAAGTGTCATCTGAAGCTGCCACTGGTTCACTATTTTCTAGTAAAACAGCAAACGCTACTTTGTTATATGATTTGAGTCTTCCTAACAACTCACCCCATACAGCTTTTAATTGTTCTAAATCTTGACGCTTCGCTTGTTTTAATACTTCATTTACACGCCCGATAGGAATCTTCATACTTCCTGTTCGTACGGGTTTTGGTGTTGCACGTGTCTCTCTTACTTCCTGTTGTACACCAGCTGGCACACCGTTCTTTTTGACTTGCTCTAACTCTTTCTCCAATTGCTGCATCCTGTTCATAATTGCTTGCAAACGATCCGTACCGTTTGCTTGCATCATAAACTGTTGACACAACTGCACCATAACAACTTCTAAGAAAATACGCGGATGATTTGTCCACTTCATTTCCTGTTGTCCCTTACTAAGGGTATGAATAATCTCATAGATCACTTCCGGTTGCATTTCTTCACTCAACTTACGGAATTGATCATCTACAATTACTCGTTCCAACATATGTTCTAGTTGCGGTGAAGTTTGATATAAAAGCATATCACGATAATAGTAAATGAAATCCTCCATAAAACGAACTGGATCCTTCCCTTTACTCATCATTTCATCTATGATCTGTAATGCTCTTGATACATCATTTTCACGTATGCATTCTACTAAATTGCCTAAGTATTGCTGAGAAACAGATCCTGTTACCGCCAATACATCTTCTGTCGTAACAATCTCATCACTATAAGATATAGCCTGATCAATAAGACTAAGCGCGTCACGCATACCACCTTCAGCAGCACGTGCAACAATTTGTAATGCTTCATCTTCCACTTGCGTACCTTCATTCGTCACGACTGTTGATAATCTCTCAACAATATCATTCACTGATATTTTTCGGAATTCAAAACGCTGACAACGCGAAATAATTGTAGGCGGGATCTTATGAGGTTCTGTTGTCGCCAAAATAAAGATAACATGTCCTGGCGGCTCTTCTAAGGTTTTTAAAAGCGCATTGAATGCACCCATAGAAAGCATGTGAACTTCATCAATAATGTATACTTTATATTCTACAGCACTTGGAGCATATTTTACTTTATCTCTAATATCTCGAATTTCATCTACACCGTTATTTGAAGCCGCATCAATTTCTAATACATCTGAAATGGATCCTTGTGTAATTCCTAAACAAGAAGGACATTCATTACAAGGTTCAGCTACCGGAGCATGTTCACAGTTAATTGCTTTTGCAAATACTTTTGCAATTGTCGTTTTTCCTGTTCCCCTCGGACCAGAAAATAAATAAGCATGTGAAACTTTCTCTTGAAGAAGGGCATTTTGCAACGTTTTTGTCACGTGCTTTTGACCGACTACATCTTCGAACTTTTGCGGTCTCCATGTTCGGTATAACGCTTGGTATGACACGAAAATACGGCCTCCCTCAAAGGTTATTATCTCATTTATTATAACCCATTCTGTTTATAGATTCCAAAAGTTATTTTCTATACAAAAAACTCACCTTTGTATTAAGGTGAGTTTTGTATACATATATAACTGCCGTGCACCCTCCGTCGATTACGTACCATAAGCGTTACTCAAGCAGTTAGCTCGGTTCAGGCACTCCTGCGGCACACGAGAAGACCCGCTTATTGCTGCTTCCTTCCGGACCTGACAAGGTTCACGGGGTCCCGTTGCGCAGGACCCAAACGTCAACACCACTTACTTAAGGCAGACCTTACAGCAACATAACCTCGAGAGGGGATTCGGCCTCGCTAGAGCGGATTGCGAGTATAGGGCACCGCTACCTCCCCGCTTAGCACGGCAAAGTTAAAACCAATATTCGGTTGCCTTCATTAAAGGCATTATCAGTATAACTTGTTTCTTTATAAAATGCAAATACGTTAGTTCCCATTGCTTTTCTCCAATTTTTTTATCGCTTTTCTTTTTTTACGAAGCTCTCTAAAAAAGTTTGTTAACAACGTACCGCATTCTTCCTCAAGTACACCAGTTACTACTTCACATTGATGATTGAATCGTTCATCCGTTAAAAGATTCATCAATGTCCCTGCACATCCGCCCTTCGGATCACTTGCACCATATACAACTCGCTTCACTCGCGATAAAACAATTCCACCCGCACACATTGGACAAGGTTCTAATGTTACATACAATGTTGCATCTTCTAAACGCCATGTCCCTAATTTTTTACACGCCTCATCTATCGCTAGCAACTCAGCATGAGCTATTGATCTTTGCTCAGTTTCCCTTAAATTATGAGCAACACTAATTACCTCACCATCTAACACTATAACTGCTCCAATTGGTACTTCCTGCATTTCCTCCGCCTTTTTAGCTTCTTCTATCGCTAATTGCATAAAATAAATATCTCGATCTTGTTCCATAACATAGTCCTTTCATTACAAATAAAGTACACTTATTTCCATTTACTGCACAGGGGATAACTTTTACAAATTCAATCCACCCTAAAAGAAAAAGAGAGGGATTACATATGAAAAATACCGCCTTGCTCATTATCGATATGATTAATGATTTTCAATTTTCCCACGGACCCATTCTAGCTCAAAAATGCGAAACTATAACAAACCCTATTTTACAATTAAAGAAAAAAATGAAATCCTTCGGCTATCCTATAATTTACGTTAATGACCATTATCAACTTTGGAGATCTGATATCGACCAACTTATTACTCATTGTACAAATAAATATAGTGAAAATATAATTCATAAGATTGCTCCAAGTTCTGATGATTACATTTTTATTAAACCACATTATTCCGCTTTTTATGAAACACCTTTAAATTCATTACTAGGTTATTTAAAAATAGAAAATCTAATATTAACAGGAGTTGCCGGGAATATATGCATCCTATTTACAGCTAATGATGCTCATATGAGAAATTATAAATTGTATGTACCACAGGATTGTATCGCCTCTAACAACGACCAAGATAATATACATGCTTTAAAAATAATGGAAACTACATTGAAAGCAAATATAACATCGTCATCCAAAATAAAATTTAATTAATACATATATCTATTTTCTAACTTTTTATATCAAATTAACCCACTCGCTTCCCTCTTGTGCTACAATAATTCTGTTTTGTGTTTTTAGTAGTCACGGTAAATCACTGATTGAAAGGAGGAAACAGCGTGACCGGAGTACCATTTATCACGGTTGAAGGACCAATTGGTGTTGGAAAAACTTCACTTGCGAAGGAAATTTCAACTCACATGCAACTCCACTTACTAAAAGAGATTGTTGATGAAAATCCCTTTTTAGGAAAGTTTTATGAAGACATCGACGAATGGAGTTTTCAAACAGAGATGTTCTTTCTTTGTAATAGATACAAACAATTAGAAGATATTAACATAAAGTATTTGAATCAAAGGAAACCAGTAGTAGCAGATTACCATATCTTTAAAAATTTAATTTTTGCATCCCGCACATTAAAAGACTCTCAATATGACAAGTACATGCAAATTTATCGTATCCTTACACAAGATATGCCTGTGCCAAATGTCATTGTTTATTTAACAGCTAGCCTAGAAACATTGCAAAAACGAATCGCCTTGCGCGGAAGAGAATTTGAAAAAAACATGGATCCAAATTACTTACTACAGCTCACAAAAGATTATGAAACAGCAATGGATACTTTTAGAAAAGATCATCCGGAGATACCAGTATTGAAATTTAATGGAGACGATATGGATTTTGTAAAAAATCCTGATGATTTAAACGTCATCCTATCTGCCCTTCAAAATACTCTCTTAAAGGAGTCGAAATAATAATGAATTTAAGGCAAAAATATGATATACCCAATGATGCAGTAATCACTATCGCCGGAACGGTAGGTGTGGGTAAATCAACTATGACAACTGCATTAGCTAATGCTTTAGGTTATCGCACATCATTTGAAAAAGTAGATTCCAATCCATATTTGGACAAATTCTATGCGGACTTCACTCGCTGGAGCTTCCACCTACAAGTGTACTTTTTAGCAGAACGATTTAAGGAACAAAAAAGAATTTTTGAATATGGTGGCGGTTTTGTTCAAGATCGTTCCATTTACGAAGACACTGGAATTTTCGCAAAGATGCATCATGAAAAAGGTACAATGACGGAAACTGATTATGAAACATACAAAGGTTTATTTGACGCTATGGTCATGACTCCTTACTTCCCTCATCCAGACTTATTAATTTACTTAGAAGGTTCTTTCGATGATATTGTCGATCGCATTCAAGAACGTGGGCGCCCAATGGAACAGCAAACACCAATTGAGTACTGGAAAGAAATGCATGGACGTTATGAAAACTGGATTAACAACTTTAATTCATGTCCTGTATTACGCTTAAATATTAATGAGTACGATATTTTAAAAGATGGTGATTCAATCGAACCAATCATTAAAAAAATTGGCCATTTTTTAAAACAAACACGTAAACTTGTAAAATAAAAAACCCGTGCATATGCACGGGTTTTCCTATTAAATTACTTCTTCTTTGTTGGAGCAATAATTTCACTCTCAGGTTTTCCTGCGTTAATACGCTGACGAACAGTACTTGTACTAATATCGTATGCTTCAGCAATCTCTTTAACAGTCATTTCTTTCCCGTTAATTACTGCCGTTAATACTTTACCTGTACGTTTTGGAGCTGCCTCTTTCTTTACAGCTGGTTTTTCAACTTTTTTTGGTGCCTCTACTTTTGTCTCAGCTTGCTTTACATCACAAGTGCAACCACAAAGTTTACGGAATGTATCATCGCTTATAATGCGTGACACATTTGCACCACTGTTTAAAATTCTATTGTTCTTACAGACAGGACATTGTACATAATATAAAGTTTTTCCATCTAAAGGAAACGTTTGTATAATAAGATCCATGTTGACTCCTTTCATATCTATGAAGATAATCATCGGAATATGAGTGTGTAATAAGGACAAAATTACCTTACACCATACTTTATGATTGGTTTTAAAATAAAAACTCGTTACGTGTTGGTAACGAGTTCTCCAATCTCCACTTATATGCGCTGTTGTCAATTATATCTGGAGGAGGTAGAGGGATTCGAACCCCCGCGCGACTCTCGCCGCCTGTCGGTTTTCAAGACCGATCCCTTCAGCCAGACTTGGGTATACCTCCATATTGACATCAAATATAATATCAAAAGAAAAACAGTTAGTCAACCCTACTAAAATAAATTATGAGGAAAGGAAAATTTTACTTTCCCCTTCCTACATTACAGTACTGACAACGCTCATAATTACCAATCACTCATACCGATGAATGTTTAAATTTACTTAATAACTGTTTTTCCTCCCATATAAGGGCGAAGAACTTCTGGAATTATAATTGTACCATCTTCTTGTTGGTAGTTTTCTAAAATAGCTGCAACCGTACGTCCAATTGCAAGACCAGATCCATTTAATGTATGGACATGTTCTGGTTTTCCATTTGGCTCACGGCGGAAACGGATATTTGCACGTCTCGCTTGGAAAGCTTCAAAATTACTACAAGAAGAAATTTCACGATATGTGCCATAGCTTGGAATCCATACTTCAATATCGTATTTCTTCGCTGCTGTAAATCCTAAATCGCCTGTGCACATGCTCATAACGCGATATGGCAACTCTAATAATTGTAACACGCGTTCTGCATCATTTGTTAATTTTTCTAACTCTTCATAAGAATCTTCTGGTTTTACGAACTTCACAAGCTCTACTTTATTGAACTGATGCTGGCGAATTAAACCGCGTGTATCGCGACCAGCTGAACCTGCTTCAGAGCGGAAGCAAGAGCTAAATGCAGCATATCTTATAGGCAATTGCTCTTTATTTAAAATCTCATCACGATGCATATTCGTTACAGGTACTTCAGCTGTTGGAATTAAGAAATAATCTTCACTTTCAATACGGAATGCATCTTCTTCAAACTTTGGAAGTTGTCCTGTTCCTGTCATACTTGCACGGTTTACCATATATGGAGGTAATACTTCTTCATATCCATGCTCATCAGTATGAAGATCAAGCATAAAGCTAATTAAAGCACGCTCTAATCTTGCACCAGCACCTTTGTAAAATACGAAGCGGCTTCCTGTTACTTTCCCAGCGCGTTCAAAATCTAAAATTCCTAAATCAGTAGCAAGATCCCAATGTGGTTTTGGTTCAAAAGTAAATTCTTTCACTTCTCCCCAAGTACGCGCTACTACATTATCATCCTCTGTTTCACCGACTGGAGCAGACTCATGAGGGATATTTGGAATAGATAACATTAATCTTTCTAAGTCTTCTTCAACTGTGCGAAGTTCGTTATCAAAATCCTTTACTCTTTCTCCAACCTCACGCATTTCTAAAATTAGAGCTTCTGCATCTTTCTTTTCGCGCTTTAATACAGAGATTTGTTGAGACACTTCATTACGTTTACTTTTTAATTCTTCTGTCTGAACAAGTAGTTCTCTTCTTCTCGTATCAAGTTCTTCAAAACGTCCGAAATCAGTTAGATCTTCACCTCTATGCTGTAATTTCGCTTTTACTTCTTCAAAGTTTGTACGTAAAAATTTAATATCAAGCATTATATACTCCTCCTTTTATTTTATAAAACACAAAAAACTCCCGTCCCTATATAAAGGGACGGGAGTTAACCCGCGTTGCCACCCTAGTTGAAAGCATTACCGCTTTCCTCTCAAGTAGAAATAACGGCTCTTCACCGGGAATGCTTACTAATCCAAAAGATGTTCCACATTCCATTCCAGGATGGATTCACAAACTGTTTCTATCGATTTCCACCAACCATCGACTCTCTATAAGAAACAACATTTGTTACTATTTCCTATCAACACGCTTATTTTATAAAATTGTTACCATCAATTTACTATAATCTTATACAAGTTGCAAGTTACTTATACAACTTTTTTCATTTTCGCTTCTTTTACCATTTCAACAAAGTATGCTGTGACACGATGATCATCTGTTAATTCCGGATGGAATGAAGCAGCTAAAAACTGATCTTGTCTTACCGCTACCATTCGGTCACCATGCTTAGAAAGCACTTCAACATTATCAGCTACTTCTACAACATACGGCGCACGGATAAATACACCAACGAAGTCTTCACCCACGCCTTCAATTGAAAGCGCAGCTTCAAAACTATCCTTTTGGCGTCCGAACGCATTGCGCTCAACTGTAATATCCATAGCACCAATATGTGCTTCTTCATAGCCAATAAGTGTTTTCGCAAGAAGAATCATCCCTGCACATGTACCAAACATTGGTTTACCAGACTTTGCAAATGTGCGAAGTGGTTCCATGAAAGCATACTTATCAATAAGACGGCGCATTGTTGTACTTTCACCGCCTGGTAAAATAAGACCATCAATCTCTTCAAGTTGCTCTATACGCTTTACAACAACAGCTTCGGCACCACTTGCTTCAACTGATTTTACATGTTCACGAACTGCACCTTGAAGACCTAGTACACCGATTTTCACCATTTTAAAGTTCTCCTTTAATTACCATCCACGCTCTTGCATGCGTTGTTCTGGTAATAACGTTGAAATTTCGATACCTTTCATTGCATTACCTAACCCTTTAGAAAGGCTTGCAATTAGTTCGTAATCTTCATAATGAGTCGTTGCTTCAACGATTGCACGTGCAAATCTCTCTGGGTTTTCTGATTTGAAGATACCAGATCCAACAAATACCCCATCAGCACCAAGTTGCATCATTAATGCAGCATCTGCTGGTGTTGCTACACCACCTGCCGCAAAGTTTACAACTGGTAAGCGACCAAGACGTTTAATTTCAAGTAATACTTCGTAAGGAGCACCAGTATTTTTTGCATATGTCATTAACTCATCTTCACGTAGACTCGCAACTTGACGGATTTCTGCATTGACTTGGCGCATATGACGCACTGCCTCTACAATGTTTCCTGTTCCTGGTTCACCTTTTGTACGAAGCATAGATGCACCTTCTGCAATACGACGTGCAGCTTCTCCGATATCACGGCAACCACATACAAATGGAACTGTGTAATCACGTTTATTTAAATGGTATACTTCATCAGCAGGAGTTAATACTTCACTCTCATCGATATAGTCTACCCCTAATGATTCTAATACACGTGCTTCTACAAGGTGACCGATACGGCATTTTGCCATAACCGGAATTGACACTGCACCCATAACTTCTTCAACGATTGTTGGGTCTGCCATACGAGAAACGCCACCTGCTGCACGAATGTCTGCTGGTACACGCTCTAATGCCATAACGGCAACTGCGCCTGCCTCTTCTGCAATTTTTGCTTGTTCAGCGTTAATTACGTCCATAATAACGCCGCCTTTTTGCATTTCTGCCATTCCACGTTTTACACGCTCTGTCCCTGTTACATTTGTCATGTACAAAAACCCCCCTAGGTGAATTGCTTTCCCCCGTTAAAGGCGAAAATTAAGAATACTCTTACATTCTACCACTAACTATCAGATGCTTGTCTACTACTTTTTCATAAAGTCGGTATGAAAAATAGGAATAAAAAAAAAGCCCCTACCATGAGGAGCTTTTAAAACCAACCTTTTACTGTATCAACAGCACTATTCCACATACCACTAAAGAATGAACCAATTCCGCGCATAGCACGAGTAAACCAGTTTGCTTCTTCTACTTCAGATGTTGTTACAAGATCCACTTGCAACGACTTACCAGTTAAAAATCCAGGGTCGTTTGTATCTTTTGGCGTAATTACCATTTGACCAAGCGCAGCTCCCTTTTTAATAGGTGCTTCTTGTCCCTTACTTGATTCTTTTAATTCTGTTTTATAAACATCTTTACTTCCTTTTGGCACTGGAAGTGAAATAGCTTGTTTCGTTTGAACTGCTACATCTTTATCTTTCGCATTTTCTACTCTTACTGTTTCTTGTCCTTTTACTGAAGAACCTTTTTTATACATTTGTTTCACTTCAAAGTTAGCAAATCCATAATCATATAGCTTCTTTGTTTCATCAAAACGTGCTGTATGAGAACTTGTTTTAATAACTACAGAAATAAAACGCATACCGTTTCTTTCAACCGTACCAGTGAAGCAATCTCCTGCTTCTGGAGTTGAGCCTGTTTTCAGACCATCTACGCCATCATATTCTTTAACTAAGCCCTTTAACATCCAGTTCCAGTTTGACATTGCAAACTTCTCTTTTTCTGGACGGAATTCTTTTTTAGGAATTTTTGCTGTATCTAACACTTTTGGATAATCTTTAATTAAATGTTGTGCTAAAGTTGCAACATCCTTTGCAGACATTTTATTTTCTTCATCCGCTGTTGTTCCTTCAGGATGCATTCCCTTTAAATCTTTATTCGTTAAACCTGTAGAATTGACAAATTTATAATTTTTCAATCCTAGTTCTTTCGATTTATCATTCATCATTTTTACGAAATCTACTTCTTTACCTGCAATTGCTTCTGCTAATGCAATTGTTGCACCATTTGCAGAAAAGATTGCCATTGCCTCATATAACTCTTTTACTGTATAAGAGCCACCATTTTCTAACGCAACATTTGATAATGAAGCATCTTGTGAAACCTTATATGCATATTCAGAAACCTTAATTTTCTGGTCCCACTTAAGTTTTCCTTTATCCACTGCTTCATGAACTAAATATTCACTCATCATCTTTGTCATACTAGCAATGGATAATAATTCATCTGCATTCTTTTGATATACAATTTTCCCAGAATTCGCTTCTACTAAAATTGCCGCACCTGCTTCAATGTTTAAAGCGGCTCCTGTTTCAGCTGATGCATTGCTATATGGCATAAAAATGCTACAAGCTAGTGTAATCACTGTTACCAAAGCAATGAATCTTTTGCAAAACATACCTTTCACTTTTGTTACCCCCAATATCTATGTACTCACATAACCGTTATTCTAACATAATCAAAAAAAAATAGACAGAGATATCAAATCTCTGTCTATTTGTATATAAGACATTATAATGAGTAGTTTGGAGCCTCTTTTGTAATTTGTACGTGATGAGGATGGCTTTCACGTAAGCCAGCACCTGACATACGAATGAATTGTGCATTCTCGCGTAAGAATTCTAAATCCTGTGCCCCGCAATATCCCATACCCGCACGTAAGCCACCAACTAATTGGTGAACTGTATCTGCTAAAGGTCCTTTATATGGCACTCGTCCTTCGATACCTTCTGGGACAAGTTTTTTATTTCCTTCTTGGAAGTAACGATCTTTACTTCCTTTTTCCATCGCACCGACAGAACCCATACCACGATACACTTTAAATTGACGACCTTGGTAAATTTCAGTTTCTCCAGGACTTTCGGCAACACCAGCAAACATACTACCTAGCATAACAACATGTGCTCCTGCTGCTAAAGCTTTCACCATATCACCAGAGTACTTAACACCGCCATCAGCGATAACTGGAATACCGTGTTTACGAGCTTCGGTTGCACAATCATAAACTGCTGTTAATTGTGGTACACCAACACCAGCTACAACGCGTGTTGTACAAATAGAACCTGGTCCAATACCAACTTTAACTACGTTTGCACCAGCTTCAATTAATGCTTTCGTTGCTTCAGCTGTAGCAACATTTCCAGCGATGATATTTAATGATGGATATTTAGCACGAACTTCTTTTACCTTATCAATAACACCTTTAGAATGCCCATGGGCTGTATCAAGTACAATTGCATCTACACTAGCTTTTACTAATGCATCTATACGAAGCATAGCATCAGCTGTTACACCAACTGCTGCTCCAACTAATAAGCGTCCTTGCTTATCCTTAGCAGAGTTTGGAAATTCAATTACTTTTTCAATATCTTTTATTGTAATAAGCCCTTGTAATACACCGTTATTATCAACAAGAGGGAGTTTTTCAATTTTATACTTTTGTAGGATCTTTTCAGCTTCTTCCAGTGTAGTACCAACTGGAGCTGTAATTAACTGTTCTTTTGTCATTACGTCAGAAATTTTGATTGAGTAGTCTTGGATGAAACGCATATCACGGTTTGTAATAATACCAACTAATTTTCGCTCATCTAAATTATTTACAACCGGTACACCTGAGATACGATATTTTCCCATAAGATGTTCTGCATCATATACTTGATGTTCTGGAGTTAAGAAGAAAGGATCTGAAATAACGCCGCTTTCAGAGCGCTTTACTTTATCAACTTGCTCTGCTTGTTGCTCAATAGACATATTCTTATGAATAATTCCTAAACCACCTTGGCGAGCCATTGCAATAGCCATGTCAGCTTCTGTTACTGTATCCATTCCTGCACTAATTAACGGGATGTTTAGCTGTAAGCTTTCAGATAAAACTGTTTTAACACTTACTTCTCTTGGTAATATATCTGACCTAGCTGGTACAAGTAATACATCATCAAAAGTCAAACCTTCTTTAACAAATTTAGATTCCCACATAATTGTTCCCCCTATGATACCAGAAATTATTATTAGTAGCTTATCAATTGGTTAAAATACTGTCAAGGACGTATATATATGTTAGAATTTTTAGACAATAAAAGGAGCGTAATATATGCATCAAACATCTTATACTTGGCAGCAGTTAAGTTTCTTTTTTTCATCTCAAAATGTACAACGTTATCTTGCCCGTTGTTATGAAAAATCCTCTATTCAGGATGCCGAAAAAAAAAGTTTTGAAAATTGTTATCCCTTTATTTATTACCTAGAACACGGGAAAAATTATTATGAATTATATAAGAAAGCTCCATTTTCTATTCAACCAATGTTGTTATTTTATGGAATTAGTCAACTTTTTAAAGCATGTCTACTAACCATTGATCCTAACTATCCTGAATCCACTACTGTTTTAGCTCATGGCGTTACAACTCGCAAACGAAAAAAACAAGGGTATCAATTTTTAGAAGATGAGGTGAAGATACAAAAAAACGGATTGTTTACTCATGTTGCAGAACAACTGTTTCACATGAAACACTTAGAAGCAGAAAAATTTAACATGCTAGAACTAATGGGAAATATTCCAGAATTACAAAATTTGTTTCGCTATAGTCAAAAAGGATCAACTTTATATAAAATCGATTCAACGATTAAAAATGAGCTCTCCTTTTCAGTCAACCTACTAGATCGATTACATATGACTAAAGAGAGATTTTCTCGCTACATTGAAACATCTTGTAAGCATTTATCAATGCGACACGTACCTGAGAAAACTAATGAATCGAATTTATTTTTTACGGCGCCCATTCAATCATGGAATCCTATGTACAGTACTCCTTTATACTATGAACATCTTACTAATACTTATTATTTACCACTTACGACTGATCCTAGAAATCCTAAGCCAGTATTACCTGAACTCCTTGTTCATTATTTATTGCTCTATAATTTAAGCATGATTTCTAGGTATGAAACAGATTGGTGGTATGACTTACTTGGAAGCTATGGCTCTGAAGATTATCCATTTATTTATCAATTTCTTAATATTTCTGCTCAAAAAATCCCTTACTATATTTCATCATTTTTACTAACAGAACCTAACCTATTTCATGGGAAATAAAAAAACACAAGTCAAAAGACTTGTGTTTTTAGTTGCTTGGCGACGTCCTACTCTCACAGGGACAAGGTCCCAACTACCATCGGCGCTAGAGAGCTTAACTTCCGTGTTCGGTATGGGAACGG